>NZ_JBVHJO010000001.1:283076-842611 GCF_055559995.1 Streptomyces sp. NPDC023541 | reverse complement strand
GACAGTTCCAGGCACGTGTCAGCCACTACAAACGACGCGGTCACACACCACCAGAAGCCAACAAACCATCACAGCAAGTACCGTTGCAGTACTAGCGGGAGCGGTGAGTGGCGGGAGGGGGCCGGTGAGCCTCAACGGGAGGCCTGTTGGTTACTCCGGGCGGTGAGCTGGCCCTGGACGTAGGCGTCGGTATCCGGCGTGTAGGGGCCGCCGTGGTCGTAGAGCAGGTCGGTGATGCGCTGCCATTCCGCGACTTCGGCGCGGACCCCTGTGTCCGTTTCCGGCTTGCCTGAGGTCTGCTCGGCGGCCTTGAGTGCCTCGGCGGTCTGGTGGTGTGTCATACCCGTCGCCCGCTGGCGTACCCGGTCCCGGGCCGCTCGCTCCTCGGAGGTCGGCACATGCGGTTCGGCTGCCGGCGAGATGTCGTCCTGGCTCATGGGTGGTTGGCCTTCCGTCAATGGTCCGGCCCACTCTGTCATTTACCCTTCAATACCCCGCGCCGGCCCCTTCATTACCCGTAGCGGGAGCGCGAGACGCCCGGAGCCTCTTCGGCGGGACCTGCGTCGTCTTCGACCACCGAGGCCCGTGTCTGCGGTGGAGGAGCGGGCGTGCTGGGGTCACTGCAGGCCCGAGACCTTGAACACGGTGCGGGCGGTTTCACGGTCGATGCGCGCCGCCAGCTGGCGCAGGGCCGTGGCGCCGCACAGCAGGGTGCCCCGCCGGATCGAGGTGCGGGTGTCCTCGTCGAAGCGGCGCCACATGGCGGGATTGCGGACCAGGACGGTCGGGTCGATCTCGACCACGTTGCCCTCCGTGTCGCGCAGGATCATGCGCTGGGCCACGCCGTCGGACCACCTGATCGAGACGAGGCTGTCGGTACGGACCTTGTGCCCCGTCAGCAGGCCGCAGGCGCTCAGTTCGCCGGGGGCCGTCGAGACCCGGGACGGCAGCAGGATCACGAAGACGAGGGCCGCCAGACTGGTCCAGAGGGCGCCCCGCGTCATGTCGAGCGTGCCGAAGCCCGTGTCCATGGCGAGCAGCGCCGTGTACAGCAGGCTGGTCACGCCGATGGCGGTGCGCCGCTCGTGGGCCCAGTCGATGTCGTGCGCGAGGGGTCCTGGAGGCTCCGCGACGGCGGTCTGTGTGCCGGTCGTGGACCGCGTGAATCGTCGTCCCATGGGGCGACGGTAGGGCGGTTCCGGGCCATGGACCGGGTTCTGACGCACCGCTGACGCGGCGGCTACGGCATTTTGATGATGAGGGTTCGTATGCGGCTCACGTGAGTACCGCCGTCGCGTTGCCCGCTCGTACCGTGACGCGTGCGCGTCCGGTGACGTGGTGCACGTACTCCCGGGTCAGGCGGAAGCCGGCCGTCCAGGCCAGCAGCCGGCTGGGCCGGTTGTCGCGCGAGCAGGACCAGCTCGCGGTACGTCCGCGTGCCTGGACATCGGCGGTCAGACCCGAGACGCAGGCCAGTGCGAGGCGTTCACGGCGCCGGTCGGGCACGGTGACCACCGCTATGTCCTCGTACGCCCCGCCGCGGAAGTAGCTGCAGGCGACGGAGAGGACCGCCCCCTGGGCGAACGCGGCCCAGCCGTACCCGGAAGCGGCAAGTCCGCCCGGGCCGCCCCAGCTGGTGTGTATCCAGGCGTTCTCGGGGTGGAGCGCTGCCAGTGCCGGGGCGTCCTCGCGGGTCAGGCGCCGCACCGTCACGCCGCGCGGCGCCCGGGGGAGGGGCACCGGCACCTGGTGGACGTACAGCATCCGCTCGCAGGGCACGACCCGGTCGAAAGCGGAGGCGAGGTACGGCCCGAACCGCGCGGGAGCTTCGACGTACCGGCCGGCGAACCGCGCCAGCGCATCCGGCGCGAGGAGGCTCGGCTCGCCGCGCAGCAGGACGTGGTCCGAGCAGCTGACGGCGAGCACGCGGGGCCGGTCGGGGTGGTCGGTCCACCACTGACCGTGGCCGGTGGCCAGCACGTGTTCGGCGAGCGTGCCGGGACCGGGTGAGCCGGCGGGGAACCAGCGGCTCAGGGTCGGCAGCTGCTGCGGTGCGATTTCGAACATGGGGCCTCTCCAGGCTGTGCCCGGGACGTCCGGGCGGAGGGAAGCAGGGGACCGACGCCTGCGAACGGGTGGGCCCCGTGCCCGCCGGGACGGCGGTGGGCACGGGGCGGGAGCGGCCGCCCGCCGTACGGGCGGGGCGGGCGGCCGCGGATCGGAAGGCGCGTCAGCGCACCGTCGGGTGAACAGCGCGCGGGGCCGGGCGCACCGTATGAGGTGGCCGGTCGTCATGGCGCAGACCGCTGTTCACCTCGCCCATACAACGGGGTGGCGCGCCCGCACTCAAGGAGGTCGGACCGTCCTTGACGCAGCTCTGACAAGGGCTGGAGCTGCTCCCGTAGGGAAGCCGTCAAGGTCACGCCCGTGGGCGTATGAACGTCGTCAACGCCCGCCGGCACGGGAGGAAACGGTTGTTTGCTCGAGTGAGCCGTCCCATCTCCGTAGGACGGACGACAGGAAGGCGGCACGCCGATGACCCGGGTGCTGGTGGTCGATGACGAACCGCAGCTCGCTCGGTTGCTGGTCATGAACCTGAAGGCACGCAAGTACGAGGTGGAGTCCGCGCAGGACGGGGGTGAGGCCCTGGACGCCGTGGCCGCCTGCCGACCGGACGCGGTCCTGCTGGACCTCGGGCTGCCCGACATGGACGGGATCCAGGTGATCAAGAACCTGCGGGGCTGGTCGCAGGTACCCGTCCTGGTCGTCTCCGCCCGCCACGGATCGAGCGACAAGATCCAGGCCCTCGACGCCGGCGCCGACGACTACATCACCAAGCCCTTCAGCATGGACGAACTGCTCGCCCGGCTGGCGGCCGTGGTTCGCCGTACGCCCGACCACGGCGCGACCGCCGCGGACGAAGCGGTGGTCGAAACCGAGGAGTTCACCGTCGACCTGCTCGCCAGGAAGGCCAGGCGTAGAGGGAATCACGTCAGGCTCACCCCGACCGAATGGCAGCTGCTGGAGGTCCTGATCCGTAACCGGGGCCGGTTGGTCAGCCAGCAGAGCCTGCTCCAGGAGGTGTGGGGCTCTTCTTACGGAACACAGACCAACTACCTGCGGGTGTACATGGCGCACCTGCGGCGGAAGCTGGAGGCGGACCCGGCGCACCCGCGTCACCTGATCACCGCTCCCGGTATGGGGTACCGCTTCGAGGTGTGAGCGGTACCGGAGCATGGAAGCGGGGCGGCCCTCACAGGGAGGGCCGCCCCGCGCAGAGGACGGAGGCTCAGCGCTGACCGGGCTTGGAGCCGCGGTTGGCTCCCTTGCGCCGACGGGCCTTCTTCTTGCGGGAGCGCTTGGACATGAGGGTGTACTCCTTCAGGCGGTGTGGCCGACGAGGAGGTCGGCGAGCTTGTTGAGGCGCTTGACGGTGCGGTCCTCGGTGGCGGCCGGCGCCGGGGCGACGCGCTCGGAGCGGTCGTAGTAGGCGCCGTTGACGATTTCGATCGCCGGGTCGCAGAGCCGCACGACGTGCTGGGCGCCCTCGGCGGCCGGCGCACCCTCGTGTCCGTAGAGGGGAAGGAGACCGGTCGCGCACACACCGGGGTTTACGGAGACGGCGGTGACGCGGGGGTCGGCGGCGAAGACCGTCAGGGCCAGCTGAGACTGCGCGTAGGCGGCGAGCCGGGAGTAACGCCGCACCCGCTGGGGGTCGTTCCACTGGATGGCGCCAGTGCGGTGGAGCGAGGAGGACACGTTGACGACGCGGCCGCCCGGATCGCTCGTGAGGGCGGGCTCCAGGAGGTTGGTGGAGGCAGTGAGCGAGGAAGTTGACCTGGAAGGCGACCTCGTTGCCGTCGGCCGTGAGCGTGTGGCGCTCGGGTGCGGCGATGGCCGCGTTGTTGACGAGTACGTCGAGACGCGGGTACTCGCGGACGACGGCGTGCGCCAGGTTCTCGACCTCCTCGAGGCGGACGAAGTCGGCGGTCAGCGGCCGCAGCAGGCCGCTGTCGATGCCGTCGGTGGCGACGAGGCGATCGGTCGCGGCCCGGGCCTCTTCGGCGGTACGGCCGTGGAGCAGGACGACGGCGCCGCGCCGGGCGAGCAGGCGAGCGGTCTCGTAGCCGATGCCGGCGGTGGCGCCGGTGACGAGGACGGTACGCCCGGACAGGGATGCAGTCATGTGGGATTCCTGGAAACGGGCATGGCTGACGCGCCCTGCGCCCCGACGTCATGCAGGGGCGTGGGCGGGCTCAGGCCATGCGGTGAAGGTGGGGACGCGAACGGAGCCCCGATGGCCGGAGTCCGTCAGGACGCCGGAGGCTGGTACGCGCAGGACGCGCGGCCGAAGTCAGAAGGCCGGGCGGACAGCGGGCGCCGTCGGCTGCACCCGAGGAGGTGGCCGATCGTCGTGGCGCGGACCGCTGTTCATGACTCGATCCCACCGCATCGGAGGTGTGGCGGGCAAGTCTGTGGACGCTCTTTGACGACCTTCTGATGCCCGCCGTCAGGCCGGCGTCAAAGAGCGAATTCTGAGCGCAAGGAACACGTCAAGGGGTGCTGCCCAGGTCTTCCACCCGGCGCAGACTGGTCGTGCGACGGAGCTGGACGACGGGCCGGCGGCATGCGGCATGCGGCGTGGGCGGTGACCTGAACACCGCCGACGAAGAGCACGGTCCCACCGTGGGGGTAAGGGCCGGTGCGACCGCGTGCCGGTCAGCTGTCGCACACCACAGGAGCCGTCCGGCTCTCCGGTGTGGGGATACCGGGGCCGGACGGCTTGCGTGAGGTGTGTGCCTGTACGGAGGATCCGTACGGGGTCAGGTGACCGCCGAGGTCGGGAGTTCCGCGCTGACCGGGAGAGCGCTGCCTGCCATGGGGAGGGTGATGACCATGGTGAGGCCGCCGCCGGGGGTGTCCTCGGCTGTGAGGGTGCCGCCGATGGCCTCCGTGAAACCCCGGGCGACGGCGAGGCCCAGGCCGACGCCGGCGCCCCGTGGGGCGTCGCCGTGGCGCTGGAAGGGCTCGAAGATCCGGTCCTTGGCCTCGTCCGGGACCCCGGGCCCGCGGTCGACGACCCGCAGTTCGACACGGTTGCCGAGGGCGCTGGCGGAGACGTGGACGGCCTGGCCGTCGGGGCTGTACTTGACGGCGTTCTCGACGATGTTGGCCACGGCCCGTTCCAGCAGACCCCGGTCGACGGCGACCATCGGAAGCGTCTCGGGGATGTCCAGGTCGACGCTGTCCTCCGGTACGCCGCCCAGCGCCATCGGGACGACCTCGTCGAGGTCGGTCTCGCGGATCAGCGGGGCCACGGTGCCGGTGTTGAGGCGGGACATGTCGAGCAGGTTCCCGATCAGGGCGGCGAGGCGGTCGGCACCGTCCTCGATGCCTTCGAGGAGCTCGGCCCGGTCTTCCTCGGACCATTCGACGTCGGCCGAGCGCAGGGAGGTGACGGAGGCCTTGATACCGGCGAGTGGGGTCCGCAGGTCGTGGCTGACGGCTGCCAGAAGGGCGGTGCGAATGCGGTTGCCCTCGGCGAGCGCCCGTGACTTCTCGGCCTCGTCGACGAGGCGCTGGCGGTCGAGGACCACGGCCGCCTGAGCGGCGAACGCCCCGAGGACACGGCGGTCCTCGGCGGGCAGCACCCGGCCGGTGAGAGCGAGAGCCATGTTGTCGCCGATGGGCAGGTCCACGTCCGCGTCCTCCGGACGTCCGACCGGGCTGGTGCCGACGGAAGCCGCCGTGGTCCAGGGGTCGACTTCGCTGGTGCGCTCCAGGAGGGCGACCGACTGCATGGCGAAGGTCTCGCGCAGCCGCTCCAGGAGGGCGTGGAGGGAGTTCTCGCCGCGCAGAACGCTGCCGGCGAGGAAGGAGAGGATCTCGGATTCGGCGCGCAGGCGGGCGGCCTGGTGGGTGCGCCGGGCGGCCAGGTCGACCACCGAGGCGACGGACACCGCCACACCGACGAAGATCGCGATGGCGACGATGTTCTTCGGATCGGAGATGGTGAACTCGTGCAGCGGCGGGGTGAAGAAGTAGTTCAGCAGGAGCGAGCCGAACGCCGCCGAGGCCAGTGCGGGCAGCAGCCCGCCGAGCAGGGCCGCCGCCACCGTGCAAGTCAGGAAGAGCAGCATGTCGTTGGCAAGGCCCAGGTCGGGCACGGCCAGGTTGAGCAGCACGGTGAGCAGGGCGGGGCCGGCGATGCCGGTGAGCCAGCCCCAGATGATGCGGGACCGGCCGAGGCGCGCGCCGCGCGCGACGGGCAGGCTCCGGCGGCCCTTGGCGGCCTCGTCGTGGGTGACGATGTGGACGTCGAGGTCGGGGCCCGATTCGCGGGCGACCGTGGCGCTGACGCCGGGGCTGAAGACGGACTGCCACGACCGTCGGCGGCTGACGCCGAGCACGATCTGGGTGGCGTTGCAGCCGCGGGCGAACTCCAGGAGCGCGTCGGGGATGCTGTCGCCTATGACGTGGTGGAAGGTGCCGCCGAGGTCCTCGACCAGGGTCCGCTGGACGGCGAGTTCCTTGGGGGAGGCGGAGGTGAGGCCGTCGCTGGCGGCGATGTAGACGGCGAGGACCTCGCCGCCCGCGCCCTTCTCGGCCAAGCGGGCCGCGCGGCGGATGAGGGTACGGCCCTCCGGTCCGCCGGTCAGCCCGACGACGATGCGTTCGCGGGCCTGCCAGGTGGAGCGGATGTCGTGCTCGCCCCGGTACTCCTGCAGGTACTCGTCCACGCGGTCGGCGACCCAGAGCAGCGCGAGCTCGCGCAGGGCGGTCAGGTTGCCTGGGCGGAAATAGTTGGAGAGGGCCGCGTCGACCTTGTCGGGCTTGTAGACGTTGCCGTGGGCCATGCGGCGGCGCAGCGCCTGCGGGGACATGTCGACCAGCTCGATCTGGTCGGCGCGGCGGGCCACCTCGTCCGGGACGGTCTCGCGCTGTCGCACCCCGGTGATCGTCTCGACGACGTCGCCCAGCGACTCCAGGTGCTGGATGTTGACGGTGGACACGACGTCGATGCCTGCCTGGAGGAGCTCCTCCACGTCCTGCCACCGCTTGGCGTTGCGGGAGCCGGGGACGTTGGTGTGCGCCAGCTCGTCCACCAGCGCCACTGCGGGGCGCCGGGACAGGATCGCGTCCACGTCCATCTCGGTGAAGGTGGAGCCCCGGTACTCGATCTCGCGCCGCTCGATGAGTTCCAGGCCGTGCAGCATCACCTCGGTGCGGGGCCTGGAGTGGTGTTCGACGAAGCCGACGACGCAGTCGGTGCCCCGCTCGATCCGGCGATGCGCCTCGGACAGCATGGCGTACGTCTTGCCGACGCCCGGCGCCGCGCCGAGGTAGATGCGGAGCTTGCCGCGTCCCATGTTCCGTCTCTTCTTCTTGCTGGGGAGTGGGGGCGATCAGGGTTCGAAGCGGTATCCCATACCGGGTTCGGTGATCAGATAACGGGGGTGGGAGGGGTCCGCTTCCAGTTTGCGCCGGAGCTGGGCCATGTAGACGCGGAGGTAGTTGGTGTTCTCCCCGTACGTCGGCCCCCACACCTCCAGCAGCAGCCTGCTCTGCGTGATCAGACGACCGGGGTGGGTGATCAGGATCTCCAGCAGGTGCCATTCGGTCGGGGTGAGCCGTACGCTGCGCTCGCCCCGCCGCACCTTCTTCGCGACCAGGTCGATGGTGAACTCGTCGGTCGTGACGACGGAGACCTCGTCGGCCTGCGAGGTCGCGGGCGCCTCCTGTCTGCGGGTGGCCGCGCGCAGGCGGGCCAGGAGCTCGTCCATGCTGAACGGTTTCGTCACGTAGTCGTCGGCGCCGGCGTCCAGGGCCCGGATCTTGTCCTCGGAGGTGTGGCGTGCGGAGAGGACCAGGATGGGGACCTTGCTCCAGCCGCGGACGCCCTTGATGACGTCGATGCCGTCCATGTCGGGCAGGCCGAGGTCCAGCACGATGACGTCCGGCTTGCGCGCCGCCGCGAGCCGCAGGGCCGCGCTGCCGTCGCCGGCCTCCTCGACCTCGAACTTCCGCGCCTGGAGGTTGATCCTCAGCGCGCGGACGAGCTGGGGATCGTCCTCCACCACCAGCACCCGGGTCATCGGTGTGCAGCCTTTCCTTCGGTACGGGCACGGCAGGAGCCGACGGGGCGTTGCCCGCCCCGGCCGAGGCCGGGGGGAGCGGTGCGCCCCGCAGGCTCCCGGTGCGTGCGTTGTGGAACATCAGCTCTTGGAGAGCGCCTTCAGGGCGATGTTGAGTTCGAGGACGTTGACGCGCGGTTCGCCCATGAAGCCGAGGGTGCGGCCCTGGGTGTGGTCGGCGACGAGCTTGTCGACCTGCTTGACGTCGAGTTTGTTCTGCTCGGCGACCCGGTGGACCTGGAGCTTGGCGTACTCGGGGGAGATGTTCGGGTCGAGGCCGGAGCCGGAGGAGGTGACGGCGTCGGCGGGGACGTCTTCCGGCTTGACCTGGTGGCCGGCCGTGGAGTTGTCCGCGATGACGGCTTCCTTGGCGGCGAGGACCTGGGCGCAGAGGGTGCCCTCCTCCGCGTTCTTGGTGCAGACCCCGTTCACCGCGCCGTTGTCGGCGGACCGGTTGGTGGCGCCGGAGAGGATCAGCGCGTACTGGGTGTTGACGCTGTTGCTGCCCAGACCGTTGGAGGGGCGCGGCTGGAACCACTTCAGGTCCGGCCGGGCCGCCTCCTCGGCGTCATTCGGATCGTTCTTCGGGAGGTTGTACGTCTGCCCGATGAGGGAAGAGCCGACGACCTGGCCGCTCTTGTCCTTGATCTCGGAGCCGTTGGCCTTGTCGTTGAACAGAGCCTGGGCGATCCCGGTGACGGCGAGGGGATAGATGACGCCGCAGATCACGGTCAGAACGAGCAGGGCGCGCAGGCCTGCCCCGAGCAACCGTGCTGCGTTTCCTACAGAGTTGTTCATCGCAGATCAGCCGATTCCGGGGATGAGGGAGATGAGCAGGTCGATGAGCTTGATGCCGATGAACGGGGCGACGAGGCCGCCGAGTCCGTAGATCCCGATGTTGCGGCGGAGCATCTTGTCGGCGCTGGTGGGCCGGTACTGGACGCCCTTGAGGGCGAGCGGTACGAGGGCGATGATGATCAGCGCGTTGAAGATGACGGCGGAGAGGATGGCCGACTCGGGGGAGGCCAGGCCCATGATGTTGAGCTTGTCCAGGCCCGGGTAGACCACGGCGAACATGGCCGGGATGATCGCGAAGTACTTCGCGACGTCGTTGGCGATGGAGAACGTGGTCAGGGCCCCGCGGGTGATGAGGAGCTGCTTGCCGATCTCGACGATTTCGATGAGCTTGGTGGGGTTGGAGTCCAGGTCCACCATGTTCCCGGCCTCCTTGGCGGCCGAGGTGCCCGTGTTCATGGCCACGCCCACGTCGGCCTGGGCCAGCGCCGGGGCGTCGTTCGTACCGTCGCCGGTCATCGCGACGAGCTTGCCGCCCGCCTGCTCCCGCTTGATGAGGGCCATCTTGTCCTCGGGGGTGGCTTCCGCGAGGAAGTCGTCCACGCCCGCTTCTTCGGCGATGGCCCTGGCGGTCAGCGGGTTGTCGCCCGTGATCATGATCGTCTTGATGCCCATGCGGCGCAGCTCGTCGAACCGCTCGCGCATGCCTTCCTTCACGACGTCCTTGAGGTGGATGACACCCAGGACACGGGCACCCTTATCGTCCTTGACGGCGACCAGGAGCGGGGTCCCACCGGCTTCCGAGATCCGGTTGGCGAGGGTGTCGGCGTCGTCGGAGACCTGGCCGCCCTGCTCCCGCACCCAGGTGATCACCGAGCCGGCAGCGCCCTTGCGGGTCTGCTTGCCGTCCACGTCGACCCCCGACATGCGGGTCTGGGCGGTGAAGGCGATCCACTCGGCGTGCGACAGCTCGCCCTGGTGGCGTTCGCGCAGCCCGTACTTCTCCTTCGCGAGGACGACGATGGAGCGGCCCTCGGGGGTCTCGTCCGCGAGGGACGACAACTGGGCGGCGTCGGCCAGTTCGGCCTCCGTGGTGCCCTTGACCGGGACGAAATCAGAGGCCTGGCGGTTGCCGAGGGTGATGGTGCCGGTCTTGTCGAGCAGCAGGGTCGAGACGTCGCCGGCGGCTTCCACCGCACGACCGCTCATCGCGAGGACGTTGCGCTGGACGAGCCGGTCCATGCCTGCGATGCCGATGGCGGAGAGCAGCGCGCCGATCGTGGTCGGGATCAGACAGACCAGCAGGGCCGTCAGCACGATCATCGACTGCTCGGCGCCCGCGTAGATCGCGAACGGCTGCAGGGTCACGACCGCGAGCAGGAAGACGATCGTGAGGGACGCGAGCAGGATGTTCAGCGCGATCTCGTTCGGCGTCTTCTGCCGGGCCGCGCCCTCCACAAGGGCGATCATCCGGTCGATGAAGGTCTCGCCGGGCTTCGTCGTGATCTTGATGACGATCCGGTCGGACAGCACCTTCGTACCGCCGGTGACGGCCGAGCGGTCGCCGCCGGACTCGCGGATCACCGGCGCGGACTCGCCGGTGATGGCGGACTCGTCGACGGACGCGACGCCCTCGACGACGTCACCGTCGCCGGGGATGACGTCCCCGGCCTCGCAGACCACCAGGTCGCCGATGCGCAGCTCCGCACCCGGGACCTGCTCCTCGCCCCGTCCGTCCTGCTTCAGGCGTCGCGCGACGGAGTCGGTCTTGGCCTTGCGCAGGGTGTCCGCCTGCGCCTTGCCCCGGCCCTCGGCCACGGCCTCCGCGAGGTTCGCGAAGATCGTGGTCAGCCACAGCCACGCCGTGATCGCCCAGCCGAACCAGTCGCCCGGATCCTTCAGCGCCAGCACGGTGGTGACCACCGAGCCGACCAGGACCACGAACATGACCGGCGACTTGATCATGACGCGGGGGTCGAGCTTGCGCACGGCGTCCGGGAAGGACTTCAGCAACTGCTGGGGGTCGAACAGGCCCCCGCCCACGCGCCCGCCGCCCGGCTTGTGGCCGGTGGGCACGTCCTGGTGCGGAGCCCTTGTGGGAGTGGCGGTGCTCATGAGGCGAGCCCTTCGGCGAGCGGTCCCAGCGCGAGGGCCGGGAAGTAGGTCAGACCGGTGATGATGAGGATCGTGCCGACGAGCAGGCCCGCGTAGAGCGGCTTGTCGGTGCGCAGGGTGCCCGCCGTCTCGGGGACCGGCTTCTGCTCGGCCAGCGAGCCGGCCAGCGCGAGGACGAAGACCATGGGCAGGAAGCGGCCCAGCAGCATCGCGATCCCGATGGTGCTGTTGAACCACTGCGTGTCGGCGTTGAGGCCGGCGAAGGCGGAGCCGTTGTTGTTGGCGCCGGAGGTGTACGCGTAGAGGATCTCGGAGAACCCGTGCGCACCGGTGTTCGTCATCGAGTTCGCCGGGGTGTCCAGCGCCATAGCGGCGGCCGTGAAGCCGAGGACGAGGGCGGGGGTGATGAGGATGTAGCAGGCGGCGAGCTTGATCTCGCGGGTGCCGATCTTCTTGCCGAGGTACTCGGGGGTGCGGCCGACCATGAGGCCGGCGATGAACACGGCGATGAGCGCCATGATCAGCATGCCGTAGAGGCCGGAGCCGACGCCGCCGGGCGCGATCTCGCCGAGCTGCATGCCCAGCATCGCGATGCCGCCGCCGAGCCCGGTGTAGGAGGAGTGGAAGGAGTTGACCGCGCCCGTGGAGGTGAGGGTGGTCGCGACGGCGAAGATCGACGAACCGCCGATGCCGAAGCGGGTCTCCTTGCCCTCCATCGCCCCGCCGGAGACCTCGAACGCCGGGCCGTGGTGGGCGAACTCGGTCCACATCATCAGCCCGGTGAAGGCGATCCAGATTATGCCCATGGTGGCGAGGATCGCGTAGCCCTGGCGGAGGTTGCCGACCATGCGCCCGAAGGTGCGGGTGAGGGCGAAGGGGATCAGCAGGATCAGGAAGATCTCGAAGAGATTGGAGAAGGGGGTGGGGTTCTCGAAGGGGTGGGCGGAGTTGGCGTTGAAGTAGCCGCCGCCGTTCGTGCCCAGCTCCTTGATGACCTCCTGCGAGGCGACGGCGCCGCCGTTCCACTGCTGGCTGCCGCCCATGAACTGGCCGACCTCGTGGATGCCGGCGAAGTTCTGGACGGCGCCGCAGGCGACCAGGATGATCGCGCCGATCACGGAGATGGGAAGAAGAACGCGGATGGTGCCGCGGACGAGGTCGGCCCAGAAGTTGCCGAGTTCACCGGTGCGGGAGCGTGCGAAGCCGCGTACGAGGGCGACGGCGACGGCCATGCCGACGGCGGCGGAGACGAAGTTCTGCACCGCGAGGCCGCCGGTCTGAACGACGTGGCCCATGGCCTGCTCGCCGTAGTACGACTGCCAGTTCGTGTTGGCCACGAAGGACGCGGCCGTGTTGAAGGCCTGGTCCGGGTCGATCGACACGAAGCCGAGCGAGCCCGGCAGTACGCCCTGGGCGCGCTGCATCAGGTAGAGGAACAGGACGCTCACGGCCGAGAAGGCCAGGACGGCGCGCAGGTAGGCGGGCCAGCGCATCTCGGCGGCCGGGTTGGCGCCGATGGCCTTGTAGATCCACTTCTCCGGGCGGTAGTGCTTCTCGGAGGAGTAGACCCGCGCCATGTAGTCGCCCAGCGGGCGGTAGACGAGGGCGAGTGCGGCCATCAGCGCGAGGAGCTGGAGCACGCCGGCGGTTTGGGGACTCATCTGCTCAGAACCTCTCCGGGTGCACGAGGGCGAGGACGAGGTAACCGAGCAGGGAGGCGGCGACCAGCAGGCCGACGATGTTCTCGACCGTCACAGCCTGGTCACCCCCCGGGCGATGAGGGCCACCAGTGCGAAGACCGCGACCGTGGTGACGACGAAGGCCAGATCGGCCATCGTGAGCTCCTGGATGAAGAGGGAAGTAATGAATCGGCCAGACGGCCGATGACGAGATAACCGTCTCTTCATCCCGGCGTTAAGACGCCTTGACGGGCTCCATACGCACGTCGGGGAACTCTTGATGTCGTCCTAACGCGAGAGGCCGCGAACTGCCGCTCAGCGCTGGTGGGAGAGGCCGGCCGTGTCCAGAGCGGCGCCCGCCTGCGCGGCCAGGGCGACGGCCACCAGACGGACCTCTTCGGGCGGCAGGGGGCGTCCGGGGAGCGGGTCGAGGAGGAAGCAGCCGTAGTAGTGGCCGCCGCCGAAGACCCGCAGCTCCGTTTCCCGGTCCGGCCACTCGGCGTACTCGGTGACCCGGTTGCCGCGGCGCAGCCACAGGCCGCCGTCGTGCTCAAGGCGGGGGAAGTGCCCGATGAGACTGCCGTACTGGAAGCGACAGCCGCGAAGCCCCAGCAGGCCGACGAGCTCCCGCCGCACGTACTCGACCACCTCTTCCGGCGAGCCGCCGTCCTCGGCCAGCCGGGCACATCCCCGGAGACTGGTCAGGTGAGCGGTGTCGGCAACCACGACGGTCCGGAGCCGGCGCACGCGGACGGCCAGCTGCGAGACGATCAGCCCGACGACGAGCAGGAGGACGGCCGTCTGGATCTCCTCACCGTTGCCGATGGCGAACTGCCCGTACGGCCTGGTGAGGAAGAAGTCGAACCAGGCGGCCGCCGAGAGCGCCGCCAGCGCCCCGGCCGCCCGGGTTTCGAGCGCGGCGACCGCGACCACCACGACGACCATGATCAGAGCCTCGTTCGTCGCAGAGAACTCCGTGCGGAACGGCACGAGCGCGAGCGCCACGAGGAAGGGGGCCACGAGCCCCGCGAGCAGGGCAGCGGGGGCGTGGAGTCGGTACCCGGACATGTGATGCCTCCTGTCCGGAGGGCAGAGCCTCGGATCAGAACTTCTCGGGCCTGATCAGAGCGGCCACGAGGTAGCCGAGCAGGGCGAGGGCGACGATGAGCCCGACCACGTTTTCCGCGTCCATCCGCTGCTTCTCCTTCGATGTGTGCGCTCGGGCTGCGTCGCCCACCTTCAGCGTGCCCCTGGGGGCGCGGGCAGCCACGCACCCTGGCGAGGTCTTGACGCACCCCATACGACATTCGGGCCCCGGCGTCAGGAGCGCGTGAAGAGTGAGCCGGTGGGCGTATGGATCGCGCCAAGCACCCTGGTCATCCGGCCACGGCATCCGGACGCTGTCCTCACTTTGTCCAACGGAGGAACCAGCGAAGATGGCTATACACATGGGAAAGCCGGCCACGCCAGGACAGGCGCCGAGCACGGAGGAACCTCCTGATACCGGCGTCACGGCGCCCGCAGCAGGGGACCGGCACCGGCTGACCGCCCTCCAGGGCCTGGCCGCGCTGTCGCTCGACGCGATGGCCTCCGTCGCATACGGCCCTGAGTCGATCGTGCTGGTCCTGGCGGCGGCCGGGGCCTACGGCCTCGGGTTCACCCTCCCCGTCACCCTGGCGATCGCGGCGCTGCTGGCCGTGCTGGTGGCCTCGTACCGGCAGGTCATCGCGGCATTCCCGGACGGCGGCGGCTCGTACGCCGTCGCCAAGAAGCACCTGGGCCGCCGTACGAGCCTGGTGGCCGCGGCCTCGCTTATCCTCGACTACGTCCTGAACGTGGCCGTCTCCGTCACCGCCGGTGTCGCCGCGCTGACCTCAGCCTTCCCGGAGCTGTACGGCGAGCGGGTATGGATCTGCCTCGGGGTCCTGGTCCTGGTCACGGCGGCGAACCTGCGCGGGGTCGTCGACTCCGCCAAGGCCTTCCTCGTCCCGACGGCCGTGTTCGTCGGGTCGATCCTGACCATGGTCGCGGTCGGCCTCTTCCGCGACGGTCCGCTGAGCACCGCCTCGGCCGCCGGGCACGCCTCCGCCCTGGGCGAGGGTGCCACCGCGGTCGGCGCGCTCCTGCTGCTGAAGGCCTTCGCCGCCGGCTGTTCCGCACTGACCGGCGTCGAGGCGGTCGCCAACGCGGTGCCGTCCTTCCGCGCCCCGGCCGCCCGGCGCGCCCAGCGCACCGAGGTCGCCCTCGGTGCCCTCCTCGGCGTCATGCTGATCGGGCTGTCGGTCCTGATCGGCCGTTTCCACCTCCAGCCGGTCGAGGGCGTCACCGTCCTCGCCCAGCTCGCGGACGCCTCGTTCGGGCACAACGCGGCCTTCTACGTGGTCCAGTTCGCGACCATGGTGCTGCTGGCCCTGGCCGCGAACACCTCCTTCGGAGGTCTCCCGGTGCTCATGAGCCTGCTCGCGCGCGACAACTACCTGCCGCACGTCTTCGCCCTCAAGGCGGACCGCCAGGTGCACCGCCACGGTGTGGTGTGGCTGGCGCTCGTGTCCGCCGCACTGCTGGTGTTCTCCGGCGGCGACACCAACACCCTCGTCCCGCTCTTCGCCGTCGGTGTCTTCGTCGGCTTCACCATCTGCCAGGTCGGCATGGTCCGGCACTGGTATGGCGAGCGCCCCAAGGGCTGGCAGGCGAAGGCCGTCCTCAACGGCTTCGGCGCGCTGCTGACCGGTGTCTCCGCAGTCGTGGTCACCGCCACCAAGTTCACCGAAGGTGCCTGGCTGATCGTCCTCGCCCTGCCGCTGCTCGTCCTCGGCTTCGGACGCGTCCGCCGGGCCTACGCGCAGATCGGCGAACGCCTGGAACTCGGCCGCATCCCGCAGGCGCCCCACAGCTCCCGCTCCCTAGTCGTCGTACCCGTCTCCGGGCTCTCCCGGCTCACCTGCCAGGCGCTCACCGCCGCCCGCTCCCTCGGCGACGAGGTCGTCGCCGTGACCATCACGCACTCCGCTCCGGAGGACCGGCAGCCAGCCGAAGCGCTGCGCCGGGACTGGGAGTTGTGGAAGCCCGGAGTCGAGCTGACCGAGATCACCTCGCAGAGCCGCTCGCTCGGCCGACCCGTGTCGGCCTACGTGCGCGAGCTGGCGCGAACACACCCGGATGCTCAGGTGACCGTCCTGATCCCGGAGACCGAACCCGCCCACCTGTGGCAGCGGATGCTCCAGAACCAGCGCGGCTCCGTCGTCGCACACGCCGTGCGCCGCGACACCGACGCCGTCATCTGCCGACTGCGCTTCCGCATCACCGAGGAAGCGCGCTGACCTGCGTTGACGCGCCCTTGACGGCCGCCTCACGCATCCCGTACACCGCCGTCAAGAAGGCGGCAATTCCTCGGCTCACATGGGGAGTCGACCACGATCGGGCAGTAGTTTCCCGCCTGTTGCGCCGCCGGGGACCTCGATCACTCACATGACGGCCGAGGGGGTCCATGCGAGACAGTCCCCGGCGGCGACACCCCCTCTCCCACACCCCGTTGCTCCCATCAGAAGGTCGCCCCATGCCTCCCGCCGCCGCGCAGCACGTTCCCCTCGGCACACCTCCGCGGACTCCGGTCAACCGGCCGTCCCGGAAACGCTCCGGCCAGGTGAACGTGCTGGAGCCCGAACTCCTCACCACCTCGGCCCGGGAAGCCGTCGCCAAGCTCCACCCCCGCGAACTGGTCAAGAAGCCGGTGCTGTTCGTAGTCGCCATCGGATCGGTCCTCACCACGCTCTCCGCGCTGATCCACCCCTCCGTCTTCACCTGGGTGATCAGCGTCTGGCTCTGGCTCACGGTCCTCTTCGCCAACCTCGCCGAAGCCGTCGCCGAAGGCCGCGGCCGCGCCCAGGCCGAGTCGCTGCGCAAGGCACGCACGGACACGGTCGCGCTGCGCCTGAACCACTGGACGTACGGCGCGAACCTGCACCGCGCCGAGACCGAGGTGGTGACCCCGGCCGAGCTCCAGCCCTTCGACTTCGTGCTCGTCGAGGCCGGCGAGCCGATCCCGGCTGACGGCGATGTCGTCGACGGGGCGGCGATGGTGGACGAGTCCGCCGTCACCGGCGAGTCGGCTCCGGTCCTGCGGGAGGCGGGTGGCGACCGGTCCGGAGTTACCGGCGGTACAACGGTCCTGTCCGACTCGATCGTCGTACGGGTCAGCGCGCGCCCCGGGAACAGTTTCATCGACCGCATGATCGCGCTGGTCGAGGGCGCGTCCCGGCAGAAGACCCCGAACGAGATCGCGCTGAACATCCTGCTGGCCGCCCTGACCGTGGTCTTCATCCTGATCGTGGTCAGCATCCAGCCGATGGCCGCCTACGCGGGCGCCGCCCAGTCGACGACGGTGCTCGTCGCCCTCCTCGTCACCCTCATCCCCACCACCATCGGCGCCCTGCTCTCGGCCATCGGCATCGCCGGCATGGACCGCCTCGTCCAGCGCAACGTCATCGCGCTGAGCGGCCGCGCCGTCGAGGCCGCGGGCGACGTGAACACCCTCCTCCTCGACAAGACCGGCACCATCACCCACGGCAACCGCGAGGCCGCGGCCTTCATCCCGCTCCCCGGGTCCGACCACACCAAGCTCGCCGACGCCGCCCAGCTGTCCTCCCTCGCCGACGAAACCCCCGAAGGCCGCTCCGTGGTGGCCCTCGCCCAGCGGTACGGGCTCCAGCCGGCCGCCGCCGAGGACCTCAGCAACCCCCACTTCACCGAGTTCAGCGCCCGCACCCGGATGAGTGGCGTCAACCTGAGCTGGGACAACGGCGCCGGGTGCGCCATCCGCAAGGGCGCGGTGACACAGGTCTGCGACTGGGTGGTGGCGCGCGGAGGGACCGTACCGGCGGAGGCAGCCGCGTGGTCGGCCGCCGTGTCCGAGTCCGGCGGCACCCCGCTGCTGGTCGCGGTCCACGACTGGGACGGGCCGCGCGTACTCGGCATCATCCACCTCAAGGACGTCGTCAAGGACGGCATCCGGGAGCGGTTCGCGGAGCTGCGCGCCATGGGGATCCGTACGGTCATGGTCACCGGCGACAACGAGCTGACGGCCCGCGCCATCGCCGAAGAGGCGGGCGTGGACGAGTACCTTGCCGAGGCCACGCCCGAGGACAAGATGGCCCTCATCAAGCGGGAGCAGGCGGGCGGCAAGCTGGTCGCGATGACCGGTGACGGGACGAACGACGCCCCGGCGCTCGCGCAGGCGGACGTGGGTGTGGCGATGAACACCGGCACCTCGGCCGCCAAGGAGGCCGGGAACATGGTGGACCTGGACTCCAACCCCACCAAGCTCATCGAGATCGTCGAGATCGGCAAGCAGCTCCTCATCACCCGGGGCGCCTTGACGACCTTCTCGATCACCAACGACGTCGCGAAGTACTTCGCGATCATCCCGGCCATGTTCACCGCGGCCTACCCAGGCCTGGAGGCCCTCAACATCATGGGCCTGAGCAGCCCGACCTCTGCGATCACCTCGGCGATCATCTTCAACGCTCTGATCATCGTCGCCCTGATCCCGCTCGCCCTGCGCGGCGTCCGCTACAAGCCGGCCTCTGCGCACGACCTCCTGCGCCGCAACCTCGGCGTCTACGGTCTCGGCGGTCTGATCCTGCCCTTCGTCGGCATCAAGCTCATCGACCTGCTGGTGTCCACGGTCCCCGGCCTCGGCTGATCGTCCGATCGGTACTCCGCGGGTTCGTCCGCGTTAAGGACGCGTCAGTATTGGCGCACTCACGTGCAAAAGGGATCTCGCTGCGTACGCTGACTCAGCCGTCGATGTCGATGGCTGATTCTTTGCCGTACGACAGGCCCCCCACGATGGCCACCCCTGCTCGCACGTCGCGCCTGCGCGCGTGGCTGCTGGAAGGCTTGACCGCCGAGAACAGTTCGCCCGCCGCCATGGAGGCGGCGGCCCAGCCCCACGGCTGGCCGTGGTGGCGGGTCATGTGCCTGACGGGTCTCGACTACTTCTCCACCCTCGGCTACCAGCCCGGCATCGCGGCGCTCGCGGCCGGGCTGCTGTCGCCGCTGGCGACCATCGTGCTCGTGCTTCTCACCCTCTTCGGTGCGTTGCCGGTCTACGGGCGGGTGGCCGAGGAGAGCCCGAACGGCGAGGGCTCCATCGCCATGCTGGAGCGGCTGCTGACGTTCTGGAAGGGGAAGCTGTTCGTCCTGACCCTCCTCGGGTTCGCGGCGACCGACTTCCTGATCACCATCACACTCTCGGCCGCCGACGCGACCGCGCACTTGGTGGAGAACCCGCACCTCACGAGTACCCTTCACGGCCACGAAGTACTGATCACCCTGATCATGATCGCGCTGCTCGGGGCCGTGTTCCTCAAGGGATTCAGCGAGGCCATCGGCGACGCCGTGGTCCTCGTGGCCACCTACCTCGGCCTCAATGTCGTCGTGGTGGCCGTCGGGCTGTGGCAGGTGATCACCGAACCGCACGTCGTCACCGACTGGACGACCGCGCTGACCACCGAGCACGGCAACCCCTTCATGGTGATCGCCATCGCCCTTATCGTGTTCCCGAAGCTCGCGCTCGGTCTGTCCGGCTTCGAAACGGGCGTGGCGGTCATGCCGCACGTCAAGGGCGACCCCGAGGACACCGTCGAGAAGCCGGCGGGCCGGATCCGCGGCGCCAAGAAGCTCCTGACGACCGCGGCCATCATCATGAGCGTCTTCCTGATCTGCTCCAGCTTCATCACGACGCTGCTGATCCCGGCCGCCCAGTTCAAGCCAGGTGGCGAGGCCAACGGCCGTGCCCTCGCCTACCTCGCCCACGAGTACCTGGGCTCCGCCTTCGGCACGGTGTACGACATCTCCACGATCCTCATCCTGTGGTTCGCCGGCTCCTCCGCCATGGCCGGCCTGCTCAACCTGATGCCGCGCTACCTGCCCCGCTACGGCATGGCCCCGCACTGGGCCCGCGCCCTGCGCCCGATGGTGACCGTCTTCACCCTGGTGGCCTTCCTGGTGACGTGGATCTTCGACGCCGACGTGGACGCGCAGGGAGGCGCCTACGCCACCGGTGTCCTCGTCCTGATCACGTCGGCCGCGGTCGCCGTGACCATCGCCGCCCGCCGGGCGGGGGAGCGCGGCTGGACGATCGGCTTCGGCATCATCTCCGCCGTCTTCATCTACACCACCGCCGTCAACGTGGTGGAACGCCCCGACGGCGTGAAGATCGGCGCCTGCTTCATCGCCGGCATCATGGCGCTCTCGCTCCTCTCCCGCCTCGCCCGCGTCTTCGAGCTCCGCGTCACCGACGTGGAACTGGACGACATGGCCAAGCGGTTCATCCGAGACACCGCCAACCGCACCATCCGCTTCATCGCGAACGAGCCCGACAACCGGGACAGGACCGAGTACCGCGAGAAGGTCGAGCAGATCCGCGCGGACAACGACATCCCGCCCGGCGACGACGTCATGTTCGTCGAGGTCACGGTCCTCGACGCGTCCGAGTTCGAATCCGGCATGCGGGTACGCGGCGAGGTGCTCCACGACCGCTACCGCGTCCTCAGCCTGGAGAGCTCCAGCGTCCCCAACGCCCTCGCCGCCCTCTTGCTGCACGTCCGCGACGAGACCGGGCAGCGCCCGCACATCTACTTCGAGTGGACCGAGGGCAACCCGATGGCCAACTTCCTCCGGTTCTTCCTCTTCGGACAGGGCGAGGTCGCCCCCGTCACCCGCGAGGTCATCCGGGAAGCCGAACCGGACCGGGCCCGCCGCCCCCACGTCCACGCCGGCTGACGTCCGCGGTCGAGGTCCGACGTCAAGATGCCGACAGGAATCGCGCCGGACCCTCGCCATAGCGAGGGTCCGGCGCGATTCTCACAGGATGAGCATCGACTGGCTTCCTGACCGTGGCATTCGCCGGGCGATCCTTGCCGTCGGCGCGGCTGGCGTGACCGTGATCGCCGCCGGCGCCGTCCTCGAAGCTCTGTGGCTGCTCGGCATCGGCGTCTGGGCGGTCATCACCGCCATGCTGATCGAACTCGTCTACCGGCCCTAGCTGCCGATGTCCCGGCTCCGGAAGTCCTCCAGCGTCTCCCGCCGGACCAGTACCCGGGCCGATCCCTTGTGGACCGCGATGACCGGGGGCCGCCCGACCATGTTGTACCCGGACGCCATGGACTGCTGGTAGGCACCCGCCACGGGAACGGCGACCAGGTCACCGGGGTGAATGTCGCCCGGCACTTCCACGTCGGAGGCCAGGATGTCGCCCGCCTCGCAATGCCGGCCGACGATCGTCGTCCGGCAGGGCGCGGCAGTGGAGTGTCGCCCTACGAGACGGGGCGCGTACCGCGCCCCGTAGAGGGCGGGGCGGGGGTTGTCGCTCATCCCGCCGTCGACGGCGACGAACACCTTCTCGCCGTGGTGCTTGACAGCAAGGACCCGGTACAGCGCTACGCCGGCCGGCCCGACCACGGCGCGTCCGGGCTCAACGAGGAGCAGGGGGACGGTCAGCCGGGCGGCGGCGCAGCCCTCTATGAGCTCGGCGCGCAGCCGACGGGCCAACGTCGTGAGGTCAAGGGCAGGATCGCCCGACCGGTAGGCGATGCCGTGGCCGCCGCCCATGTCCAGCTCGGGCAGTACGACGCCGTGCGCGTCACGGACGCGAGCCATCAGTCCGACCATGCGGCGCAAGGCCACCAGGTAGGGCTTCACCTCGGTGATCTGGGAACCGATGTGGCAGTGCAGGCCGGTCAGTTCGAGCTCGGGCTGGCCCAGAATCCTGCTGATCGCGTGCTGCGCGCCCCCGTCGGTGAGGGACAGACCGAACTTCTGGTCGTCCGTACCCGTACGGATCTTGTCGTGCCCCCCGGCCGACACGCCCGGCACCACCCGCACCATGACCTTCTGGCGAGCACCCCGGCCGACCGCGGCTGCGATGCGGGCGATCTCGGACGGACTGTCGATCACGATCCGTCCCACACCGAGCCGTAGCGCGGTCTCTAGGTCCCGGGGCGACTTCGCGTTGCCGTGCAGGACGATCCGCTCGGGCGGGAAGCCGGCCGTTACGGCCAGCTCCAGCTCCCCGGCCGAGCACACATCCAGCCCCAGCCCCTCCTCCTGTACCCAGCGCACCATCGCGCGGGACAGAAACGCCTTGGCCGCGTACAGGACTTCGGCGTCGGGGAAGGCGTCGCAGTAGGTGCGACAGCGCTCGCGCACCTCACCCTCGTCCAGGACATACGCGGGGGTCTCGAACCGCTCGGCGATGTCCCGGAGGGGCACCCCGCCGACCGCGAGGTCACCCTCCGCGAGCCAGGCCGTGGAGGCTGGCCAGACAGACAGGTCCTCCGTACGCGACCCCACCTCGGAGGCGATTGCTGTGGTCATCGATTGGTCCTCTCCCTCAGGCGGTACGGGCCGGAGCAGCGCCGCGGGCGGCCGGGGCCGGAGCGGTTTCCGGCGCGTGGTCGGCGGCTGTGGCCCCGGTGACTGCGGGCGCGGTGAAGGTGGGGTCGATGGTCAGCAGGCAGACCCCGAGCGGCTGGGCCATCGACCGGAGCGCGGCCTCGGAGAGCCGGATCCACGGCTGCTCCGCGCCGAACACGGCGGCCAGCCGGTCCGGATCGGTGAAACCCACCGCGGTGCGTGCGCCCAGCGGGGTGCGGAAGTGACGTACCACCACCTCCGCCGTTCCCGGCCGGACCGGGACGTACAGGGGTCCGGCCGGGCCCGGTTCCTCGGGCTCGGGATCGTCGTCGTACTGGAACAAGCACATGGGGCCCTCCTGGGGAACCACGAAACGGCAGGTGGCGCCCCGCTCACGGGGAGGCGATTCGGGGCACGCCTCCGAAGCTATCCCCGCTTCCGCACCTCCGTGGCCGGTCTCTGACGAGACCTTGACGGCAACCGATCGGGTTCATACGGATCGCTAACGGCCGCCGGCCACGGGCGGGACCGAGGGCGCGTCAGGGACCCATCAGGGCCATGGTCGCCCGCGTCAGGGGCCCGTCAGAAAGTCTGCCTCAGCCCTCATCCCTGCTCTTGTCTGGAGATGTGAAACAGCGCAGAGGGAGGGAAACCGTGCCGAAGGTCGTAGTCGGTGTCAGCGGCACTCTGGGCAGTCTCGCGGCCCTGCACCGGGCCGCGGCCGAAGCACGGGTGCGTGACGCGGAACTGTGGGCCGTACTGGCCTGGCAGGCCCCGGGCGGTGAACTCGGCAGCCGCAATTCCTGCAACGTCTCCGCCCTGGCCCACTGCAGTGCCGCCGCAGGGGAAAGACTCCGCGAGATTCTCGACATCGCGTTCGGCGCCGGGAAACCGCCTGCCAGGCTCGCGGGCCGGACGGTCCGGGCGACCCCGGGGCTGGCCCTGGTGGACACGACCAACGACCCCGATGACCTCCTCGTAGTAGGCACTGGATCACGTACGGCGCTGAGCCGTCTGATCAGGCCGTCCGTGGCCCGGTACTGCCTCGCGCACGCCCTCTGCCCCGTCCTGACCGTTCCGCCTTCCCCTCTCCAGGCCGAGCACGACCTGGCACACCGCCGAAACCTCTGGCGGATGCCCCTTGACCTGCGAGAACTCGACCGATGACCTTCACATGCCGAGGCGGGGAAGGTCCGGCGGTGCGTCGGAGACCGCACATAGCGCTCCCTCCGCACGTAAGGCACAGCAGTCGTGTGCCCGATTTGCGTCATGTGGCACTCTGACCTGCGGTTTCCTTTCACATGTTTTTGTTCCACGTGTTTTGCGATGACCCATCATGTGGAGTGTGTCGCGATCCTTGAGCCCGTTGGAAAGGGCCTCTGACCTGCAGGTTCGGGCAGTGTGCGTTATGGGCGCTGTGCGCGTTGTGGGCGATATCTTGACGCACGTTTGACGCTCGTGACGCACGTCTGACGCACGCCGTCAGCGAAGCTTGACAAGTCGTCAGTCAATGGGTGGGTCCCCTCCCAGCAGAGCGTGACCTTGCTGCGGGAGGGGTCCTTCCCGGTAGAGGGCGGCTGAGCCGGTCGGTGTCAGACCCGCGATCTAACTCCTTGCCCCGAACACGCTCCGTGACAATTTGCGGGGGTTCGCTGATTAGCAGCCGGGGCGGTAGGGCTTCCATCCGTGCAGGAACGGCTACGGGTCGCTGGCGCGAGGTCCGGGCAGGCGGGGCGTCCCGTTGAGCGGGTTCAGGCGCTCCATGTGATCGGTGGCCCAAGCGATCCATGTCTCGGCTCCGTCCTTCTTCGGTCCGGGCGCCAAGGTCTTGTGCGTGGAGGCGGAGAGCGTCGACGTACTAGGCCAGGCCCGCGGCACGGCGCCATGCTCGTTCTTGCGCTTCGAGATGCTGGGCTCCGGTAGCGATGAAGATTCGGACAGATGTAGGCATGGCCGCTTGTGGTGGCTAGGCTCGCAGTCGTTCGTTGGTGGCCGCCGTGGACGCTTGCTGGTCGGCCTGTGACGGCTGCTGGCCGTTTCGCGATCATCCGAGGAGGTGGCCGCCGGGCGTACGAGTGCCCGTACCAGCCTAGGCATCCGTCCTGAGGCGTTCCCGTGTCTCGGGCAGGGGAAGGCTGGTTAGGCGTGTCGGTCCCGCTGGCTGCGGCCAGGAGGGGACTGGCGAGTGGATCGTGTGAACGTGAGCCGCTCGTGCTTCCGGTGATGGATGCCTGAGGGTAAGCAGGGGTGTGCAGACGCACCGCAGACGAGGGTGTCAGTTCGAAACGAGAGCGGGTTGGTTCATGTCGGTCGCGGCGCGAGAGCAGATGGATGTCGTCGCAGGTGCGCTGGCTCCCTGCGACCTCGTGCCCCGCGAGGCGAAGCTCGCGCTCGTCGAGGCCTTCGGGACCGAAGCTGTTGTGGCCTATCGGTATGACGCGTGTGAGCGGGAGCGGCGGGCAGCTGAAGGGATGCCGCCGCTGACGCGACCTGACGTGCTGGATCTCCTCATGTCGCTTCCCTTGGGGGAGCCGGTTCCGGTCGGCTCCTTGAGTGAGAGGGAGCGGCGGGTGGTGAAGTCCCTGCCGAGGGGCGCGGCGGTCCGCAGGGACGGGTCGGTCACCCGTCGAGCGGCGCAGCCTGTCCATATCGACATGGCGTTCGTGCCCGGTCGAAGTTGGGAGGCTGCGATGGAGAAGGCGGAGCGATTTACTCCGTTCTGTTCTCGCACGGTGGTGGTGGAGGGTCCCTTGCGGCGCAAGGTTGATGCTGTGCTGCGCGCGGACTTCTTCGGCATCGGCCTGCTCACGCTTCAGGGGGACTCGGTGGAAGTGGTGGTGCTGCCGCGTCCCTTCGTGCGTAGACGGCATACCGTCGCTGGCTGGAAGTTCCTGGAAGACGTCCACCGCCAGCTCCCCTGAGCGCCCAGTCCGCGGCTTGCTACGGGCCGACGGGGAGTGTCGCCCATGCTTTGAGCGGCGAGGGCGCCTGGAATCCGGACCTGGGGCTGGCGCCCAGGCCGATACGCTGGTTCTCCAGCGCGTAGCGGTCGATCGCGGCCGCACATTTGTCGCGCCACCACGACTTGCGCGGAGTGCCTGGCTGGTAGCCGGCCATTTCGGCGACCCAGTCGCTCCACGTGAGGACGGTGTGATTGTCGGCCTCGCGCCGGGTTTCGCCGTCAGGCAGGAAGAAGCGATCGAGACCGCGTCCGTCGCACTCCTCGCAGGAGCAGGTTGCGGGATCCACGTTGCCGTACAGCCTGGCGAGGGACTCGGCGCCCTTGAAGCACATGAGCTCCGGCATCAGCACGTTCGGGTAGGTGGGGCCGGCCTTGCCGACCTGGGCTTTCTCTCCGGGCGGGATCGCGTGGCGGAGTGAACTTTGCACGCCGATGCCGGCGCAGAAGGCGCCATGCGCGATCGCGTCAAGCGCAGCGAGGTCGGTCCGCAGGAGCGCCATGTGCTCGACCTCGGCCAGCAGGCGGCGCAGATTGGCGGGGATGTCCTTCGTCTGCTCCATCGGATCGAACTGGCGGAAGAGGACGAGTGCCTTCGGGTGGCGGATCTTCGTGCAGACCGCGATGAGTTGACCGATGTTCTCGCGGTTCAGCCAGGTGACGTCGATGGGGAGTGTCACGACGGTGTCGGCGCGTTCGATCTTGTTGGCCTCGCGTATCACTGCCTTGAGCGTCTTGGAGTCCGCGGGCGGAATGTAGCCGGTCGGGGTAAGTGCTGCGCTCGCTCCGCGTGCCTTCTGGAAGGCCAGGACGGTGTCCACTGAGGCGAACAGCTCGTCGGTGGGCACCTTGAACGGCTCGTCCGCGGTCGCGACGTAGGTGGTGTAGGGGGCGCTGTCGATCAGCAGAGTACCTTCGTAGCCGGCCGTGCTGCGAAGGTGGAAGGCCCGCTCGTCGGCTTTGGCTCCGGTCATCACGACGCCGCTGAAGTCGTCATCGAGCGCGGGCCGCGGCCGCGGAAGATTGACGGCGTTTTCGTGGAGCAGCACCCGCCCTTGGAGAAGAGGCACGGCGGCAACGGTGTGGTCGAGCGTCTTCAGGGCGGGCGGTTGCCGCCTCGGGGAGGGGGTGTTGCTCATGAATCACCTCGCAGAAGAGTCCGGCACGTCCTTGTGTCCGGACGGAGAAGAAGCGCACAAGTAGATCTCGTGGAACTCCTCGCGACCCAGGCCCGCCAGGTGGGCGGTCTCGGTCGGACTGAGGTGGAGCTGCTCCTCAAGCCGGGTGACGGCTTGAGCGAGACGGCGCGGGGTTTCGCGCCGGATGGTGGTCGGCTCGTTGGTGCGGTAGCCGAGGGCGGACAACTCGAGGATGAGCGTGCGGTATTGCCATTCGCTGATGACTCCCAGGTCCATGGCTCGCCTGATGAGGGCTGCCATCGACACCCCCCACCGTGCCTTGAGATCCAGCAGGCGGGACACGTCAATGCCTGGCTTCAGCTCGGGCAAGACTGCGTCGTGGGGCATGAGGAACTCGGCGGCGAACCGGTTGGCCTGGTCTTCCTGCACGCGTCCCTCACCCGGCTCGCCGTGCATCACCAGGTGACCCAGCTCATGGGCCAGGCTGAAGCGTGCACGATCTCCGGGAGCATGTGAGTTGAGGATGATCAGCGGATGCCCGCCGGGGGGCCATTGGCTCACGGCGTCGAGCTCGGTGGTGCAGAGATCCCGGACTACGACAAGAGCGCCGGCATCTTCGAGCAGGGCGACCATGTCCTCGATGGGGCCTGCGGGGACGTTCCACTCCTCACGCATCGTCTCCGCCGCATCCGCGGGAGTGTCGAAGTCGTTGACTTCGACGCGCCGAAACCGGTCGTTGCGATGGAGGTCCGCTGCCCGGGCCAAGCTGTCGACCTGGAGCCGGGTGAGCGTCAACGTCGCATGGATCCGACGCAGGGCGGGTGCCCCCAGGGAGGCCCGCTTGCGGTGGTGTACCAGTCCGACGCTTGTCCCGGCCGTATCCGTGGCGCGGCACAGGGTGTCGGCGGTGTAGCGAAGGGCGTCGGCGAACAACTGCACGCGCCCGTCCCTGACGGGGATGCGGCCGGCTTCAGCTCGGCTGACGTACCCCTGGGTGATGCGGCCGCCATCAAGACGTGTCATCTCGTCGGCGAGTTCGGACTGTGTCCAGCCGCGTGAATCACGGGCCAATGTGAGCATCCCGGGATCCGCAACCAAGCTCTGCTGGTCGCGCACGTGCCCACCTCCAGCCCTGGCGAGTTCAACTCCCCAGAGGGTACACGGTTTTATGCCTCAGAATATTCCGCACATGATCTGAGGCTCGTCATAGCTCCATGCATACCAGACCCGACTGACAGTCCAACTCCACTGCTCCAATGTGCCTTTGGGCGCCGCGAGTGTGGTGTCGTCCGCTGAGAGCTGACCGCACTCCAGGGCCGGTGCCACCTTGCGCAGGGCGAGCGCTGCCTGGTGTTCGCGGGGCTGAACGCGCAAGCGGTGACCAGCACCTGCTGGTCACCGCTTGCGATCAGGCCAACGGTCTAGATCACAGTGGTCAGCTGTGGGCTGGGAAGGTCGCGCCGACAGCCGCCGCACGGGCGTAGCCGGATACGCCGATGGCCGGCACCCCGATCGGGTGCCGGCCATCTCTGTGGGGCTGGGTCAGTCCTGGGCGTCGTGGTCGGTGCCCACGAGTTCCTCGAGGAGGTCTTCCATGGTGACGAAGCCGATGACGGTGGAGTCGGCGTGGGTGACGGCGGCGAGGTGGGTGCCGGCTGCGCGCATGGCGGTCATGGTGTCATCCAGCGGGGTGTCGCGGGTGACCTTGATGACGGGGCGCATCGCGGCGCGCGGGAACGGCGTCGTGCGGTCCGGGGCGGCCAGGGCGTCCTTGATGTGGAGGTAGCCGAGGATCTCCTGGCCGGGTCCGGTGACGGGAAGGCGGGAGAAGCCGCGGTCCGCGGCTACGCGCTCCAGGCTCCGGGGGGTGATGTCGTGTCCGACGGTCGCCATCTGGCCGAGGGGAACCATCACCTCACCCACGGGGCGCGTACCCAGCTGGAGCGCATCCTTGAGCCGTTCACTGCCCTCGGGCGCGAGGAAGCCGGCGGCGCTGGAGTCCTTCACGAGCCGGGCGAGTTCGTCGTCGGTGAAGACGGAGCCGACCTCGTCCTTCGGCTCGACCTTCAGCAGGCGCAGCAGGGTGTTGGCGAAAGCGTTGATGCCGAACACGAACGGGCGCAGTGCCCGGGTGAGGGCGACCAGCGGCGGTCCGAGCAGCAGCGCGGTCGGGGCGGGGGCGGCGAGTGCGATGTTCTTCGGCACCATCTCGCCGACCAGCATGTGCAGGTAGGTGGCAAGTGTGAGGGCGATGACGAACGCGATCGGGTGGATCAGCGCCGCGGGAACGCCCACCGCGTGGAAGGGAGGTTCGAGGAGGTGCGCGATGGCCGGCTCGGCGACGGCGCCCAGCACCAGGGAGGAGACAGTGATGCCCAGCTGGGCGGTCGCCATCATCGCCGAGAGGTGTTCCAGGGCCCACAGGGTGGTCTTCGCTCGCCGGTCGCCCCTGTCGGCGGCGGGCTCGATCTGGCTGCGGCGTACGGAGATCAGCGCGAACTCCGCGGCGACGAAGAAGGCGTTGGTGATCAGGGTGAAGGCCCCGATCAGCAACTGGATGGCGGTCATCGGGCCTCCTCCCCGGAGACGGTGTCTTCGTCGGTGGCCGGTGCGGTGATCAGGACGCGGTCGGCGCGGTGGTGCTCTATGTCGAGCACGACCAGCTCCCAGCCGTCCACCAGGACGGTGTCCCCTTCCACAGGGATGCGTTCCAGGCGGGTGGCGACGAGGCCGGCGAGCGTCTCGTATGGGCCCTCGGGCGCGTCGAATCCGATCTCTTCCAGCTGATCGAGGCGGACGCTTCCGTCCGCTTCCCACACCTTGCGGCCGTTGGAGTCGGGTCCTTCGATGAGGTCGGGGACCTCTATCGGGTCGTGCTCGTCGCGGACCTCGCCGACGACCTCTTCGACGATGTCCTCGACGGTGGCCACGCCCGCGGTGCCGCCGTACTCGTCGATGACCACGGCCATGGTGCGGGCCTTGCGCAGCCGGCCCAGCAGGGTGTCGACGGGAAGCGAGTGCGGCACCAGCAGTGCGGAGGTCATCAGGTCCGCCACCGAGACCAGCAGGCGCTTGTCCTCGTCGAGGTCCAGGACGTCGCGGATGTGGATGGTTCCGACGACCTCGTCCAGGGTGTCCCGGTAGACGGGGAAGCGGGACAGGCCGGTCGCCAGGGTCAGGTTCGCGGCATCGGCGGCGGTGGCGTGGAGCTCCAGGGCCTGGACATCGACCCTTGGCGTCATGACGTTCTCCGCGGTCAGCTCCGCCAGGTGCAGGGTTCGCACGAACAGCTCGGCCGAGTCGGCCTCGATCGCGCCTTCGCGGGCGGAGTGGCGGGCCAGGGCCACCAGCTCCTCGGGGGTGCGGGCTGAGGCCAGCTCCTCGGCGGGCTCCAGGCCGAAGCGGCGCACGAGACGGTTCGCCGTGCTGTTCAGGTGCCGGATCAACGGCCCGAAGGTAGCCGTGAAGGCACGCTGGGGGCCGGCGACCACCTTTGCGACGGCCAGCGGTCGGGAGATCGCCCAGTTCTTCGGTACGAGCTCACCCACGACCATCAGTACGACCGTGGAGATGGCGACGCCCAGCAGGGTCGCGGTGGTCGACACCGCACCGGCGGGCAGGCCGGCGGCCTCCAGCGGGCCGCGCAGGAGCGCAGAGACGGACGGCTCGGCGAGCATGCCGATCACCAGCGAGGTCACCGTGATGCCGAGCTGGGCACCGGACAGCTGGAAGGTGAGCCGCTTGGCGGCCTTCAGGGCGCCTTCGGCGCCACGCTCACCGGCGGCAGTGGCACGCTCGAGCTCACTGCGCTCGACGGTGGTGAGCGAGAACTCGGCGGCGACGAACACCGCACACGCCAGCGTCAGCGCCAGAGCGAGAAGCAGCAGCAGGACTTCGATCACCGTGCCACCCCCGCTCCCGGCTGAAAGATATGCGGGCAAGGCGTAGCACGGCATGGACTGGGAGGTTCACCCATTGCGGGCTGCTGCTCCATTCACTCTCGGCGGACCTTGCGGTCCGGACTGCTTTTGGTAACGGACAGTATCCGGAAGCTGATGGTAAAGGGCAAGTAAATTCCTTGCGGGATCGGCTGCGGGGTGCGGCGGCGGTCGACCGCGCCGTTCACGTGACAGCGCTTCGCGGTCGCCTGGGCGTCCTCTTAGGAGGGCCCCCGCAATATCAGACGGCTGCCGTTGAGCAGGAGGAAGGGAGGCCTTGCCTCTGGGGGAGTTTTCGTTCGGACCAGTCGGTCGTGCCGCTGGCTGATGCGCGGTGGGCGCGGATCCAGCCGTGGCGCCCGGACCGGACGCCGAAGCGCCCGCATGCATGCCTCCCTCTGCTGGTCGGCCCCTTCCGGGATCACGGCGCGAACGCCGCGTTTGCGGGGGTGGTCTCGAATCTCGCGGGAGGAGTGCGCCTTGGCGGCCAGGACCAGGTCGGACCTGGCGGCGCCGTCCGTCCTTGCTCGCGGAGAACGCGTAGGTGGCCAATGACGGCCGACACCGCCAGTCCTACGTAGGCGCCGATGGACGGGGTGCGCCGAGGGGCGGAGTGCGACCCGAACCAGTCGGGCCTCGGGCCCGCCGCCATCCTGCACGCCGTTGCCCGACCACGTGATCGACCATCGACCTGTGGAGGCACGTCGTCGGGCCGTTGACCGGCTTGCTGCAGCGTCTGCGCTCCGGAAGCGTGGCGGAGATTCCGTAGAACGTCACCGCTTGCCTGTGTGACATCGCCGATCACCACCGACGCGCAACGACATGATCACTGGGTTCGACGAGCCTGCACGGGAATGCTCGGCGTGAGCATCGCTCAGCTTGGCGTCCAGCACGACGCCGACAGGCGCCGCATCAGAGCATGGGCCGCCCTCATCGCCGCCCGCCATGATTGTCGGCGTGTACGGATGGACTGGGACCACATGTCCGAGCTCACCTGGCACTATCGCCATCCGGTCGTCCTGAGCGTGATCATCATCATGTGCACCCTCGTCTGTCTGGCCCTGCGCCGCAATGGACCGCCGTGGCTTCAGGGGCTGGCCGAAGCCGCGGGCCGTTGGCCGGGGCCAGGCGATTCGGGCGGTATCCGTCCGCGTCAGCGCGTGAGGATGAGGCAGGGCCCGGCCGGACCCTCGCCCGAGCACGTTCGAGTCTGCAGGGGTAAGCATGACCTCGTCCAGGGACCCCGATCGCGGTCCGCGCCTGAATATGCGCACTCTGGCAGTGGCCGCTGCCGTTCTGATCACGGCCGGAGCGGTCTGGGAGTCAATGTGGCTCATCGGGATCGGAACCTGGGCAATGATCTTCGCCATCGGCATTCAGTTGGTCTACCGGCCCTGAAGGATTGGAGCGAGCTCGATGGGGCGGCTTGTCCGGCTCCGTGGTCCGGTCCGCCCGGCGGCGGAGTCGGCTTTGAGAGCGGGCTTGCCGGTGACCCGCCCAGGCCGTTCCTGATCCGCCTCGCTCCCGACGCGTCGACGATTCGCCTGCCCGCCGTCCGGTTTGTCGGCCGCGGATGCGGCGAGGAGGAACGGCAGGGCGGGTCGTCCTGGACCGGCCGGCTCGGCTCAGGACGCATACTCAGCGATCGTGCGGTGTTGCCGGATCCGACCGGTGAACCTCGGTATCGATTCAGGAAAGGCGGACGGGGGAACATGAGGGACGCGGACGAACCGCTCGTGCCCGAGGTCGTGGAGAGTCCGGCGCTCCGGGCGGAGCCGAGCGGCCCTTTCGCGCGGTGGCTGTTGCACCACCAGGTGCAGCCGGTCGGGCCTGCCGCGGGTGAGGGGCATGCCGAGCCGCACGCGTGGTGGAAGGTGATGTGCCTGACCGGCGTCGATTACTTCTCCAGCCTCGCGTACGTGCCAGCGATCGCCGCGCTGGCCGCCGGTGCCGTTTCACCCCTGGCGACCCTGCTGATCGTGGCGTTGACCCTGCTGGGCATGCTGCCGATGTACCGGCGCGTGGCGAAGGAGAGTCCGCACGGGGCCGGGTCGGTGGCGATGCTGGAGGACCTGCTGCCGTTCTGGTGGGGCAAGCTGTTCGTGCTGGTCTTGCTCGGCTTCGTCGCCACCTCGTGGATTATCACCATCACCCTGTCCACCGCGGACGCCTCCGTCCACGTGGTGGAGAACCCCTTCTTCCCCGAGGTCCTGCACGGTCACGAGGTCACCCTCACCGTGGCCCTGCTGCTGGTCCTCGGCGGGGTTTTCCTCCTCGGATTCAGTGAAGCCGTCAAGGTGGCCATCCCGCTGGTGGCCGTGTTCCTCGGGCTGAACGCCGTTGTCATCGCCGTCGCCCTGAGCGACGTGTTCAGCACCCCGGAAGCCGTATCGGCGTGGACCGATGCCCTCGCAGAGGGTGGCGGGGGGTTCGGCGACCTCCTCGGGCCGGCCTTGCTCGCGTTCCCGCTGCTGGTGCTGGGCCTGTCCGGGTTCGAGACCGGGGTGAGCATGATGCCGCTGGTCGCCGCGGAGGGCGCGGACGCCGAAGAGCGCCTGCGCTCCCGCATCCGCAACACCCGCCGACTGCTCACCGCCGCAGCGCTCATCATGAGCGTCTACCTGCTGGCAGCGAGCTTCGTCACCACCGTCCTCATCCCCCACGAGCAGTTCGAGCCCGGCGGCGCGGCCAACGGCCGCGCTCTGGCCTGGCTGGCCCATGAGCACGTCGGTGAGGCGTTCGGCACGGTCTACGACATCAGCACCATCCTCATCCTGTGGTTCGCCGGCGCCTCCGCGATGGCCGGGCTGGTCAACATCGTGCCTCGCTACCTGCCCGGCTACGGCATGGCCCCCGAATGGGGGCGGGCGGTCCGCCCGGTCGTGATCGTCTACACCGCGGTGTGCATCGTGATCACCATCGCTTTCGACGCCGACGTCGACAAGCAGGCCGGCGCCTACGCCACCGGGATCCTGGCCATGATGGTCTCCGGCGCCTTCGCCGTAACCGTTTCCGTCGCCCGTCGCCGTCAGCGCGCCGCGGCCGTCGGCTTCGTCTTCCTCACCGCGATCCTGCTCTACGCCCTGATCGCGAACATCATCGACAAGCCCGACGGCATCGCCATTTCCGGCATGTTCATTCTCGGCATCATCACCGTCTCACTGATCTCACGCGTCTCGCGCACCACCGAACTGCGCGCCGACCGCATCGTCTTCGACGAGGCCGCCCGCCGGTTCATCGACGACACCCTCGCCCACGACAACGCCATCAACATCATCGCCAACCGCCGCCAGGCCGGCGACGAAGCCGAGTACGCGGACAAGGAACACGAACAGCGCGGCACCAATCCGGTCCCCGGCCGCGCCGACGTCATCTTCCTGGAAATCGACGTGGTCGACCCCTCCGACTTCAGCGACACCCTCACCGTCCAGGGCGTCCAAGTCGGCCCCCACCGCATCCTGCGCGCCGAGGCCCCGGCCGCCCCGAACGCCATCGCGGCGGTCCTCCTCGCCCTGCGCGACTCCACCGGGGTCAAGCCGCACTGCTACTTCGCCTGGGCCGAAGGCAGCCCCCTGCTCCACATGTTCCGCTACTTCCTCCTCGGCCGCGGCGACACCGCCCCCGTCACCCGCGAGATCATCCGCAGCCACGAACCCGACCCCGACCTCCGCCCCGGCATCCACGTCGGCGGCTGAGCTATCCGATGCCGGGTACGGCCGAGACCACCAGGTCGATGAGTTTGATGCCGACGAAGGGCAGGACCAGACCGCCGAGGCCGTAGACGGCGAGGTTGCGACGGAGCAGGTCGTGGGCAGAGGCGGGCTTGTAGCGGACGCCGCGCAGGGCCAGCGGGATCAGAGCGACGATGATCAGGGCATTGAAGATGATGGCCGAGGTGATCGCGGACTGGGGGCTGTGCAGGCCCATGATGTTCAGCGCTTCCAGGCCGGGGTAGGCGGCCGTGAACATAGCGGGGATGATCGCGAAGTACTTCGCGACGTCATTGGTGATGGAAAAGGTGGTGAGCGCGCCCGGGTGATGAGAAGCTGCTTGCCGATCTCGACGATCTCGATGAGCTTTTTGGGGTTGGAGTCTAGGTCGATCATGTTCCCGGCCTCCTTGGCGGCCGAGGTGCCGGTGTTCATGGCCACGCCCACGTCGGCCTGCGCGAGGGCGGGGGCGTCGTTGGTGCCGTCACCCGTCATCGCGACCTAGTTTGCCGCCGGCCTGCTCCCGCTTGATGAGGGCGAGTTTGTCGGGGGTGGCCTCGGCCAGGTACTCGTCCACGCCGGCCTCGGCGGCGATGGCCTTGGCGGTGAGCGGGTTGTCGCCGGTGACCATGACTGTACGGATTCCCATGCGGCGCAGTTCGGCGAAGCGTTCGCGGATGCCGTCCTTGACGACGTCCTTGAGGTGGACGATGCCGAGGACTCGCGGGCCGTCCCAGTCGTGGACGGCCACCAGCAGGGGAGTGCCGCCGGAGGCGGAGACGGCCGCCGACCATGCGGCCGCCTCCGTCGGCACGGTCCCGACGCGCATGACCACCCAGTCGGAGACCTGGGCGGCGGCGCCCTTGCGGATGGCGACACCGGCGCCGTTCGGCCAGCTCAGGTTGACCCCGCTCATGCGGGTCTTCGCGCTGAACTCCACGAAGCGCGGGTTGCTCAGCTCACCTTCGGCAGGGTCTTGGAGCCCGTAGGTCCGGGGGAGGGCGACGACGGAGCGGCCCTCGGGGGTTTCGTCGGCGAGGGAGGAGAGTCGGGCGGCGTCCGCGAGCCTGCCCAGGTCCTGGCCGGGCAGCCGGATGAACTCGGCGGCTTCGCGGTTGACGAGGGTGATGGTGCCGGTCTTGTCCAGGAGCAGGGTGTTGACGTCGCCGGCGGCCTCGACGGCCCGCCCTGACATGGCCAGGACGTTGCGCTGGACGAGACGGTCCATGCCGGCGATGCCGATCGCGGAGAGCAGTGCCCCGATGGTCGTCGGGACGAGGGTGACGAGCAGGGCGACAAGGACGGTGGTGGACTGGGCGGCCTTCGCGTAACTGGCCATCGGCTGGAGGCTGATGACCACCAAGATGAAGACGATGGTGAGGGCGGCGAGCAGGATGTTGAGGGCGACCTCGTTCGGGGTCTTCTGCCGGGACGCGCCCTCGACCAGAGCGATCATGCGGTCAAGGGAGCTGTTGCCGGGGCGGGAGGAGACCCGGACGACGATCGAGTCGGACAGGACCGTGGTGCCGCCCGTGACGCCGGACTTGTCGCCGCCCGACTCGCGCAGCACAGGAGCGGATTCGCCGGTGACGGCCGACTCGTCGACCATTGCCGCGCCGTCCCCACGACCTCACCGTCGGCCGGGATCAGCTCCCCGGCCTCGACCACGACGAAGTCCATCGGCTGGAGCTCGGCCGAGGAGACCGCCTCCGTCTCAGCTCGACGCGGGTTGGTGCCGTACGTCCAGTGCTTGATCCGCAGGGCGACGGTATCGGTGCGAGCCTTGCGCAGCGAGGCCGCCTGCGCGCGGCCCCGGCCCTCGGTTCGGCGGTGCTGCGGATCCGAGGATCGGTACTGCAGTCGTCCGATGTGCCCAAGCGGGCGCGGGCACGCCCGGGGCCTACCGCCCCGGGTGGGACGGTTCACCAGGCGGGCACGGCTGCGGTGATCAGTGCCTGGACGAGCCGGAGGGCACGTCCTTGGACGGGCCCGTGAGGCCCAGTGGCTGTTGTTCGTGCATGGCCCGGACCACGGTGTGCGGCCGCGTGAGCCGGGAGGGAACGGGGACGGGTTCGAGGAGGCGAGGCGCCAGGCGGGGATGTCGACGAGCTTGATCTCGTACCCGCCATGGCACCAACCCCCGTACAGTTCCTTCGTCTCCGGGACCTTTCCGGACGCGCCGCGGCGACGCGGGACGGCCACTTCTCCGAGTCCGGGCCGCTGCCGCTATTGACGATCCTGCCGCCTGCCTTCGCGAGCTTTTGCAGCAACTGCTCCGTGAATGTCACGAGAGGCTGTGATGGAGGGCTTGGCTTCCGTCCGACGGCCGGGGTTTCCTGCGCTCAGGTGGCCTGGGGTCGTAGAGCGGCGGCCTGGGGCTTCCGCGTGCGTGACGCGCAGGGAGGGTACGTGCCGTGCACCAGGTGTTGCTGGCCTGCACTCGTCAGGGCGACGCTCCACTGCCCGGCCTTCCGGGAGACCGTGACCAAGCCCCGGTTCTGCAGTGAGCCTTTTCCAACCTCAGGCTGGCGCAAGGTGAAGCGCGAGGAGGGCCTGGACGATGCGGGTGGTGCTGCAGTGGAGTTTCCGCAGGAGGCGCCAGGCATTGAGGGTGGCCATGGCCTGCTCGCCGAGGGCGCGGAGGCGGGCATGGGCGATGTTGACGGCTTGCTGTCCGGTGGAGAGGTTGCGGTGCTTGCCTCGGAAGGGCACCCGTACGGTGCCGCCGGCGCCCTGGTAGCCCTTGTCAGCCCAGCAGGCCAGGTGGGCCTTGGCCAGGGCGTCGATGATCCCGTGGGTGCGGGCGGCCTTGATGTCGTGGATAGCGCCGGGCAGCGCGGCCGAGGCCCACAGCAGGCGGCCGAACGGATCGGTGAGGGCTTGGACGTTCATGCCGTGCTTCTTGTGCTTGCCGCCGTAGAAGGGCCGGTCGGCGGAGATCCGGTCGATCGGCAGCAAGGTGCCGTCGAGGATGACGTACGCCTTCCTCGCCGCGGCGCGGACCGCCTCGGCCAGGGTGGGGGCGAGCGCAGCCAGCAGCTCGACGGCCTCGACCACGTACCGGTAGGCGGTGGTGGTGCCGACTCCGAACCCGGCCGCGAGCTGGGCGTAGGTGTGCCCGCGCCGCAGATGGGCGAGGGCGAGCAGCGCCTGGCGTCCAGCGGTCAGGCGCCGCCATCGGGTCCCGCGCTCGTGGCGCCGAGCGCGCAGCTGCTCGGACAGCAGGCGCAGGATCGAGGTGGACACGTCAATGCCGGACGGGTAGACAAGCACATGAAGCCCCTGGTGGAGACGGTTCTCTTGGTCGAAAACTCATCTACCAGGGGCTTCACCCGACTGTCAGCCCAACTGCCCAGCCCACCCAGCAGGTTGGAAAAGGCTCATTGGGTGCCGTTGGAGGCAAAGGCGTCATGTTCGGATTTCGTCGGCAGGAAGCGCGTGGCGCCTGGATCGGCCGAGCGCCGTTGTCGCCGTCACAGTCGACCGACGGCCACCCCCATGGTGTCGCCGGCGCCGACGGTGATGGGGGTCACGGCGTTGGTTGCGGTGTTGATCGCGAACACGGTTCCCTGGGGTGTCCCCTTGCCGTAGGAGCCGACCACATAAGCGCTCTTTCCGTCGGGGGTGAGGCCCACCTCCGACGGACGGAAGTACCTGCCCGACCCGGTGGACGGCGGGATGTCGCCGATCGGGATGGTCTTGGTGACCTTGTTGGTCTTCAGGTTGATCACGGACACCTTGCCCTGAATGATCTTGTTGTCGACGCCGACCACGTAGGCCCGCTTGCCGTTGGGGCTGATCGCCAGCCCGCCCGTGCCGGCACCGGGGATGGTGCGGACGATCTTCTGCTTCGCAAGGTTGATGACCGAGACGTTGCCGCTGTTACCGGTCGCGTAGAGGCGCTTGCCGTCCGGGCTGATCGCCATGCCGTTGGCCGCTTCGTTGAGGCGGATGGTGGCGATGAGCTGGTTGTCGGCAGTGTTGATCACGGACAGGCTGCCCTTGCTGTCGGCCACGTAGAGGCGCTTGCCGCCAGGATCGATCGCCACCTGGTCGGGCCTGCTGACCTTGATGGTGGCGGAGGCTTGGTTGGTGGCGGTGTCGATCACCGACACCTTGTCCCCGTCGAAGGGGTTCTGGACGGCCACGTAGACGTGCTTGCCGTCCGGGGCCATCGCTTCCCCGTAGAGGCTGTCGGGAGAGAGTTCGTCCTTGTCGTACGGGATGTCCGTGACGCTCTGCTTGGCGATGTTGACCGCCGACACGTACCTGAAGGCGTTGGTCACGTAGACACGGGTGTTGTCGGGGGTGATCGCCACCTGGTCGGGGCCGCCGCCGACGGCGGTGGTCCCGAGCACCTGGACCTTGTTGGTACTCGTGTCGATCGGGTACACGTGGCCGTCGAGGCTGGTGACGTAGGCGTATTCCTTCTGCTGCGGCGGCGGCTTCGGGCCAGCCGTGGCAGGCGCGGGCGCCAGGAGTGCCAGCCCTAACGTGATGGCCACCGCGATGGTTCGCCGTACAGCGGATCGCTGAAAATGCACGTGGACCTCCGGATCGACGTGATGATCTCTCGTGCCACCCGGTGTACCGCCGCGACTGACCAGCCGTCAGCGGATCTGTACGTCAGTCACCCGGAAGAGTGCCAGCCTGAGCAGCACGCGACGGGGGATGGCACAGGGCCTTCGACCGTCACCCGGAGTCGCGCACCGGCGGAAGCGAACAGCCGCCTATCTCCCCGCCCAGCCCGGTCAGTTCGAAGACCCCGGATCCGATTCGCGGAACTGCACAGACGAGCCTACGAGAGTCGTATGCGCCGGGCACTGGTCTCCGGCGCGGCAGGCGCCCTGACCCACCTGCATCTCCGCCCGTGCGAACTCGCAGTCCTCCTGCACCTGCTCGAGTGCGCCGAAACGCCTACCCCAGTGCTCTCACCAGGCTGCTGGCCGGCGACCTCAGCTCCCACACGGGCGGGCCCCCGGAAGCCGCCGAAGCACAAGCGGGTCCTCCAGGGAGCGGAGCGCCGCAGGCAGACACCCGGATCACCAGCCTCGTCCAGGCCGTCCTCACCCTGCATCTGACCAGCTCAGAGTGAGGATGGAAAAGGCTCAGTGCCTGAGAAGCCGTTGCCATACCGATCATGGAGTCTGTCGATCGAACGGGAGTCTCATCGGGTGATCGCGGGCACTGCCCGGCATGAGAGCAGGGCCTGGCGGTATACGGGGAAAATGCAGGGGGAGCGGACGGCCGCGCGCTGCTACGGTCGGGCGCTATGAGCTGGCTCCCCGATAACTTCGTTCATCCCGTCCTGGTACCGCTGCCGGGCAGTGGTCATCACCTGCGGCCGATCCGGGAGACGGACACCCCGCTCGACTATCCGGCTGTGATGGGTTCGCGCGAGCGGCTGTGGACCATCTTCGGCCCAGCCTGGGGCTGGCCCGCGGCCACCATGACCTACGAGGCAGACCAGGCCGACCTGTTGCGGCACGAGAAGGAGATCGCCGCACACCAGTCTTTCAACTACGCGCTGTTCGACGCGGCGGAGACAGCTCTGCTCGGCTGCGTCTACATCGACCCACCGGAGAGGGCCGGCGCGGACGGCGAGATCTCCTGGTGGGTGGTGGACGAGCTGGTGGACAGCAAAGTCGAGCAGGCCCTCGACGAGCTGGTGCCGCAGTGGATCGCCGCCGACTGGCCGTTCGAGCAGCCGCGCTTCCTCGGCCGAGAGATCTCCTGGTCGGACTGGCTCGCCCTGCCGGAGCACCCCGACGCGTAAGTAGCTTTTGTCGCAATGCTCTGGGGGCTTGGTGCTCGAACGGCCGTCTCGATTGGGTGGTCAGCGGGTGCTCGGCGCATGCGAGGAGGCCTCCTGAACAGCTCGCTGGTGCCGAATCACCGAGCATCAGGAGGCCCCAGTGTCGCAGTCTTGCGTGCCGATGCCCGTGCAGTCCACCGCGGGTACTCGGGAGTGTGACTGTCTGGCTCACCGGTTCGGAAACGCTGCCGACAATCGCCTGCGAGAGCGTCGGTATCCGAGCGACATGACGGACGCGGAGGCGCGCGTCGCGACCAATACATCGGTCGTGACGCACGCTTAGCCGTGATTCCGCGCGCCTCGCTGCGGGGCTGTGCTGTGCCAGGTGAGCCCGCGACCGCCTCCTGCGCTAAGGGTGCTCAGGCGGTGGTGCGGTTACCCTGGCGGGCGGCGAGCGCGGCCTCGGCGCTGGGATGGGTGGGCAGGAAGGTGTCCATCCCGGTGACGCTGAGCAGGCGGCCCAGCCGGTCGGGGATGGCCGCCAGGGTGAGGGAGCCGTCAGCGTCCTTGGCGCAGCGCCAAATCCCTACGAGGGCTCCCAGCCCTGAGGAGTCGCAGAAGGTGACGCCTGACAGGTCGGCGACCAGGTCGGGGTGCCCGGCCGCTATGAGTTCCAGGGCGCGGGCCCGCACGGCGGGTGCGGCGGCGATGTCGAATTCGCCGGACAGTGCGATCACGGCCAGGGCGCCGTCGGTGTGGGAGACGTCGATGTGGAATGCGTCGGTCATGGGCGTCGGTTCTCCTGCCCGACGGAGGCGTCGGCGGTCGGGGCGGCGGCGCTGTGAGCGGTGGCGGTGATGCCCACAGGAGCAGCATCCGCGGTGGGAACGGACAGAGCCAGCAGCGCCACGTCGTCGCGTTCGGTGTCGGGAAGTGTGGCCAGCAGCGCTACGGTGTCGTCGATCAGGGCGCCGGCACTGACGGGCCCCCGGCGCTGGGCCAGGAAGCCTGTCAGACCGGTATCGTCGAGCATGTGGCCATCGGCGGTGCGGGCCTCGGTCAGTCCGTCGGTGTAGAGCAGCAGTCCCTGGCCGGGTGCCAGGTGCAGGGTGCGTGAGGCGAAGGTGGCTTCGGCGATCGCGCCGACCAGCATGCCGCCCTTGGCGCGGACCGCCTCGACCCGCACACCGCCCTCCTCGGTGGGGCTGAGGTGGTAGGCGGGCGGGTGGCCGCCGGTGGCCAGCGTGACCGTGAAACCGCCGTCCCGGGCCGGATCGAGCAGACCGAAGATGGCGGTGCAGAAACGGGTACCGACCGCCGCGTCCAGCAGCAGCGCGGTGTTCAGGGCCTTCAGCGCGGCCGTGGGGTCCGCGTCAACGAGGGCTGCGGCCCGCAGCGTGTAGCGGGTCAGTGAGGTGACCGAGGCGGCTTCGGCGCCCTTGCCGCACACATCGCCCAGGAAGAACGCCCACCGGCCCCCGCTGACAGGGAAGACGTCGTAGAAGTCGCCGCCCACTTCCTGCGGGGAGGCGGTCTTGTAGTGGCAGGCCAGCTCCAGGCCCGGTACCGCGGGCAGGGCGGGAGGCACCAGGGTGCGCTGCAGGGTGGAGGCGAACGCGGCGATGGCCGCCTTGTCCCGCTCCGCGCGCTGCCGGGCTTCTTCCTCCGCCTGGCGCTTCTCCTCCTCGACCTTGCGGCGCTCCTGCTCGGCGCGCACCACGTGCAGCGCCGACAGCCGCAGCTCCAGCTGATCGCGCACCACTGCGGCCAGGTCCGCGAGCGTGGCCGAATCCGCCTCGCTGATCTCGCGGGGGCGGGTGTCGAGGACGTTGACCGTGCCCAGCCGGTACCCGTCGGCGGTGATGATCGGAGCGGCGGCGTAGAACCGCACCCCCATCGGGCCGGCGACCAGCGGGTTGGAGCAGGCGACCGGGTCGAGCAGGGTGTCGGGGATGACGGTGGTGTCATCGGTCAGCACCGCTGAGGCGCACAGGCCCGGGTCACGTCCGATCTCGGTGACGCCTTCCAGGCCGTACGTGGCCTTGAACCAGATCCGGTCCTCGTCCACGATGGTCACCGTCGCCACCGGCACCTTGAACAGGCGCGCGGCCAGAGCTGCGACCCGGTCATAGGCGCCGTCTGGCGGGGTGTCGAGAATGTCGTAACGGCGCACTGCCGTCATCCGCGCCGCCTCAGCCGACGGGTCCAAAGGCCCGTTCGGTGTTATCGCAGGCGGGCTCGCTTGTTCCGGCATGTTCCTCGTCTCGCTCATCCCCCCAAGGCGCCGACCGGACAGCCGGCCCCCCCGGAACTGTACCGAAACACCCCGGCGCACCCGGTCCGACGCCGAGCCCATGGAACGGCCGCCAGAATGCCGCCCCGACGGAGGGCGAAGCCATCGCCATCAACTTGATCGCTTGAGACCGGCTACCGTTCCGCAGGCTTCAGCGTCGGGCGTAGTGGCGACGAGCACCGTCTCTGTACTGTTCGAGCGATGGAGAACCCGACGAACGCTGGGACAGACCAGGTGCCGGAGATCAACGAACCGCGCTTCACTGCCCCGCCCGCCACCGACGAGGGCATCCCCATTCTGCGGCTGAGCGGAGACCTCGATCTCACCACCGTCCCGCTGCTCATGGAGGCGGTGAATGCCGCCATGCACGCTCATGACCGGCAGCGGATCGTGTTCGACTGCCCCGGCCTGGCCTTCGGCGACTCCAGCGGCCTGAACTGCTTCCTGCAATCTACACAAGGGCACCGGCCCCGCCGGCGGTCTCGTGCTCGCTCACGTTGGAGCATCCCTTCAGCGGCTGCTGGACATCACGGGCGCTGACCAGGCCCTCTCCGTGGCCTCCACGGTCGATGCCGCCCTCATCCAGCTCAGATCCTGAAACGATCGCGGCCTGCCCACCCCTGCGCACGCAAAGCCGGAAGACGGACATCCCTCGGCCTCTGCGCGTGCTCGACGGTCGAGGAGGTCGGCTTCCAGCTCTGCGAGACGGGGCAGCATCTTGGGGTTGACGTGCAACATCGGACAGCGGACGCAGGCGTGCTCGTGCTGGCAGGGGTGCCGTAGGGCCGCCCGCAGGACCCGAGCTCGACCCTCTGGCGGTCGAAGTGCTCCTCGAACTCGGTCCACTCGTCCGAGGTGGTGTCCCGGTACTCGTCGGTGGGACGGATCTGGCGCCGGTGTTCGAGGTGCTCCTGGCAGTGGCGGATGACGTCTTCGTCGAACACCGCGACGTAGCCACGAGTGGTCTGGACATTCAGGTGCCCGAGCAGGGCCGCGCCGATGTGGATCGGCAGGCCACTGTTGACGAGTTCGGTGATGAAGATCCGCCGGAAGTCGTGCGGGGTGAACTTAAGAGCGCCGGATGACGCAGTGAAGAACTCGTGCGGTGGCACGGAAAGGTCCACGGCGGTACTGATGGCGGCGTCATGCCCGGCGGCCGCTCGCTCGATACTCACGGTGTCCATGACGTCGCCGGCCAAGACCTCCACGCCGGCCAAGTTGCTGTGGCGTGCGGGGTCGCGCACCACGGCGGTGACGTGGTGGCCGCGCCAGTGCGCCTCGGTGACAGCCAGCCGCCCTGCCCGACCGCCCGCGCCGAAGACCACGATGTTCATGACGAACCGCCTCTCACCAGGGCAACGACGGCGCCACCCGCCTCGACCAGGCCGGATAACACCGTGCGTGGGCCCCGCGTCGCACCGTGGCAGTCGGCCGCGGCAGCGCCGGTCACCCCGTCACGTGCTACGGCAACTCGGCCCGGAAGGCGGCCACCGCATCACCAGAGATGGACCTCATCAGCCGGCCGTCGGGCTCCGCCTCGACGTGCACCCGGACGTCATCGGGCTGGGTCGTCGAACGCAGCATCGCCCGGATGATGCACGCCCGCCGCCATGCCGTGAATATGAACGGCTCATCCAGCGCTCCGAAACCCAGATCACCTGGGCCGCGATCACCCTGATGACCCGACGTCTCACCCGCGGCACCACCAGCCTGGATCGCCTGCCCCCGCCGAAGATCACGGAATCAGTCTGACCCGCACCTCACCACTGTCACGGTCGATCTGCACGGCATGGCCGGCCTGCGTGAGGATCGCCAACAGCGCGGACCTCAGAGCAGCGCGGATGCCCTCAAAATCGGCATCGTGGCGGCCCGCAGGATCCAGCTCACTGCCCGTCACCCAGCCCACCATCACGGAGTCCGTCTCCCGCCGCACCCGCAGCCCGGTCCCGTCCTCATCACCAGCCGATGCCACATCGAAGCCGGCACGAGCCAACGTCCTACACACGTCAGCGAGCAACTTCTTTACGGCATCCGAATTCATAGCCGAAGCCTACGCACGCTAGAGCCCAGCCTCGGAAACAGGTTCTACACGCTGGCCATCCGGTCTGCCCGCCACAACAGCAGCCTCTGCAGCAGGAACGCACCCATCAGGAGCCAGCCCGGCAGGCCCTGCCCGGCAATGCCCGCGTTCTGGGCCGCAAGATAGCCAACGCCTGCTGCGGCCGTGGCCCAGCAGGCTGCTTCACGCCATGCACATCGCCACGCGGCACGGGCGGAGGTGACCGCCGCAGCGATGGACAAGACGCTCAGAAAGACCAATCCGGTCCAATGGCCAGGCATGATCAGATGATTTCACGCCCGCCTCTCCGACTTCCAGCTCTAGACCAGCTCGGAGATCACAAACAGGTTCTGAGAGGTCGTTTTCACCTGGATTGCCCGCTTATCAACGGATTCTCGGAGTGTCGGGTTGCGGTGCAGGTGAGGTTGCGGGGGCGGTCGACGTTTGCGGGGCGGGTGGGGTTGCCGATGGGGCGAAAGGCCACGTACTCCTGTCTCATCCCAGGATGACCGGTCTCCGAGGTCGTGTGCTTCCACCGTCGCGGGTGTGCGCCTGGGCGCACTCGGTCCGACGCGGTACGCCCAAAGTATGGCGAAGCGACGTCCGTATCCGAGTGATCTGTCCGATGCCCGCTGGGAGTTGATCGAGCCGGTCCTTGCAGCCTGGCGCTTCGAGCGCCGCGGCCGGGCTCTGGACTTCGGCCGGCCGCCCGAACACGACCTGCGCGACATCATGGACGCGATCTTGTATGTCGACCGCACCAGAGTCCAGTGGGGCTACCTCCCCCACGACTTTCCGCACTGGAACACCGTCTACGGGTACTTCGCCAAATGGGCCGACGAGGGCGTGTTCGCCCAGCTCAACGGCCTACTCCGGCAGCGTCTGCGAGAGAAGGAAGGCAGAGACGCAGAACCAACGGCCTGTGTGATCGACGCCCAGAGCGTCAAAACCTCCACCAGCGTCCCCGCTGCCGGCCAGGGCGTCGACGCGGGGAAGAAGATCGTGGGCAGGAAGCGGAACATCGTCACCGACACACTCGGCCTACCGCGGCAAGCGTGCAAGACTCCGTTGCCGGCACCACGCTGCTCGACCAGGTCGCCGCCGACCACCCCGGCATCCGCAAGGTATGGGTCGACGGCGGTTACCGTCAGCACCTCGTCGAGCATGCTGCCACCCTCGGCATCGACATGGAGATCACCGCCCGCAAGCCCGGGACCAGGGGATTCGCCCCCATACCCAAACGGTGGGCGGTCGAGCGCACCTACGGCTGGCTCATGCTCCACCGACGCCTGGCCCGCGACTACGAAACCTTGCCCACACGCTCCGAAGCCGTGATCCACATCGCCATGACCGACCTCATGGCCCGCCGCCTCACCAGCGAGAACACCATCTCCTGGCGCGACCCGAAGAAGACCACAGAACACCCGATTCTGGGATGAAAGGTCGGACGAAAATGACCTCTAAGTGGCTCGGCACTCAGGCGCCGCATCAGGTGCGGTGCGCCAAGGGAAATACGGGAACGCCCACACCGAGTAACGTGCGCGCAGGGGGAGGCATATGCCGCACCTGCGCAGGTAAGGCTTGGGACGTCTTCTACGTCGTCACGGATGACGTAAACGAGATCGTTAAGTTCGGCATCACTTCCGGAAACCCGCGTCTACGCCTGTCTCACCACGAGCGTGACGGGCTTGACTAGATCGTTCGTCTGATCGAAGGAAATCCCGAGGCACGCAAGCTGGAGAACGCCTGTATAGCCGCCATGCGAGACGCCAGCGAGAAACCCGTTCGGGGACGCGAGTACTTCCACCTCCGCACACTGGGAACGATTCTGGGTCTCGTCGACGGCTGGGCCGATGCAGGACAGCATGAATGAGCGCACCACCCGCTGAACACACGGCATACGCGCCTTTCCTGGACAAGCCACTGAAAGCACACTGGCATCCACTTGAGTCCATTCCGAGCAACCGTAGCCCGGGTGTTGCATGGGCGCGCTTGCGGGCGGATGACGTCGTGCGTCGAGAGGTCGCCCATACCGCATGCAGCGCACCTAACGCACACTTTCTCTATTCGGACACCACGCCCGCGCTTCGCTGACGTGCGCAAACTTCCACCTGTTTTCCCTCCACGTGTTTCGATGACCCATCATGTCGAGGGCGCGCGATCCCTGAGCCTGCCCACAAAGAGCCTTTGGTCGGCGGTCTCTCAGATGTGCGTAGTGTGCACCGTGGCGGCGGCCGCGCACCTCTCTGCGGAGGAGGCCGATCACGACGCCCTCGCATGCTGAGGGTTCTACCGGCGTCGTCATGCCCGTGATCACCGTGATCCACCGGATGACGTGTAGACAATGCGGCGGCAACTTCCCCTCCTTCGTTCAGGGGAAGCGAGCGATATTTCCACCGCAGTCCGGTCTCAGGGTTCCTAGCGTCGGCAGCAGTGTGTCGCTGGGCGAGAGGACTCGAACGTGACCGCCCCCGCGGTAGGCGTGCACCACCCGCTGTGGCGCGCCGGCTTCCCGGCCGGGCGAAGCGGTGCACGGACGTTCTGGGCGTGTACGAGGAATTGCGGCAGCACGGCAACTGGCCCGGATGTGGAGGGTGCAACCTGCCTCGCGACGACCGGTTACTTGATCAGTGGGGAAGTCTGACGTGGTCCCAGGAGGAGCGGGTCGTCCTGTGCCCTTCCATGCTCCTGATGGGCCATCAGCTAAGTCAGCATCTGATCAGCATCAGTCCCCAAGCGTTCCAAAGTGGCTGACCGATTGGACGCCTGGTCGGCGGCGTCACGACAGCCTGGTTCGCGCGAAGGTGCAGGCAGGGGCCTTCCTGCCAGAGGGGGTCGATGTTCCTAATATCTTCGATCTGACGCGTGCCGATGTACAGTGAAGAACGCCCTTGACCTGCAGAAAGCTGGCAGGGAGCCGTCTTCTAGGAGTTCACAATGCTGCGCACCATGATCAAGTCCAAGATCCACCGGGCCACCGTCACCCAGGCCGACCTGCACTATGTCGGGTCCGTGACCGTTGACGCCGACCTGCTGGACGCCGCCGACCTGCTCCCCGGGGAGCTCGTCCACATCGTGGACATCACCAACGGTGCGCGGCTGGAGACCTACGTGATCGAGGGCGAGCGCGGATCCGGCGTGATCGGGATCAACGGCGCCGCCGCACACCTCGTGCACCCCGGCGACCTCGTCATCCTCATCAGCTACGCACAGGTCGAGGACGCCGAGGCCCGGACGCTGAAGCCGCGCGTCGTGCACGTGGACGCGGACAACCGGATCGTCGAACTGGGCTCCGACGCCTCCGCACCGGTACCGGGCACGGACCAGCGGCGCAGCCCCCACGCCGTGGCCGTCTGAGAAGGAGCCGGGGACCATGTCGCAGAGCCCGGACACGCCGATCGAGTTCCGGGACGAGCGGGAGGCCGGGCGGCTGCTCGCCGTCGAGGACGGGCAGGCCGTCGGGTTCATCGCCTACTTCGTGCTCGACCGGCCGCCCCACGCCCTGGTGGCGGTACACACGGTCGTCGAGCCGGGCCACGAGGGCCGGGGCATCGCCGGAGGGCTGGTGAGGACCTTCTACGGACTCGCCGAGACCGAGGGCGTGCCCGTGGTCCCGCTCTGCCCGTACGCGGCGAGCTGGGCCGCCAAACACCCCGACGAGGCGCCCGACGCGCCGACCGAGGTCGTGGCGGCGGCGAAGGCGCAGCTGGCCGCCGACTCCGACCGGTGGTGACGGTCCCCGGCCTGACCCTGCTGCACACCTCGCCCGTGCACGTCCCCGTCTTCGACGCGCTGCGCGAGCGGCACCACCCGGGCGCCGTCCTGCGGCACCTGGTGGTGCCGCGGCTGCTGGACCGGGCCCGCGCGGACGGGCCGCGCGCCGTGGCCCCCGCCCTGCGGGAGCTGCTCGGCGCGGCCGGGCCGGGCCCCGTGCTGGTCACCTGCTCCACGATCGGGGCGACCGCCGAGGCGCTCGCCCCGGCCCTCGGCGCCCCGGTGCTGCGCGTGGACCGGCCGATGGCGGGCGCGGCCGTTCGCACCGGCCCGCGCATCGCCGTCCTCGCCGCCCTCGCATCCACGCTGTCACCGACCGTGGAGCTGCTCGCGGAGGAGGCGGGCGGGCGGGCGGTGTCGGTCGTCACGCACCTCGTCCCCGGCGCCTGGGAGAGCTTCGAGGCGGGGGACACCGCCCGCTACCTCTCCCAGGTGGCCGAGGCCGCCGACGCGGTCACCGGTGCGGACGTCATCGTCCTCGCGCAGGTCTCCATGGCGGGCGCCGCCACGCTGGCCACGACCGCCACCCCCGTGCTGTCCAGTCCCGCGCCGGGTCTGGCGGCCGCGCTCGCCCTGACGGCCGAAGCGTAGGGAGTCCCGGGCCGAAGCGTAGGGAGTCCCGGGGCGTACGGGACGCAATCGCGGGAAAGTGCCGTACATGGTGCGAAAACTCGAAGCGACGCAGCCGCCGGCCCCCGAGCCCGATCCGCAGCCGGCGCCCACCCCGTTCCCGGAGCCCGAGCCGATCCCGCGCCCCGTGCCGCCCGTGCCCGGCCCCGTCCCGGAGCCCGACCCGGTGCCCCCGCCGCCGGGGCCCGCGCCGGTGCCCCAGCCCGGGCCCTGGAGCTAGGGAGTGTCGAAGTAGCGTCGGCCGCCCGAAGGACGGCGCGGCGGGGTCTGGGGTGCACGCCCTCCGGGCGGCCGACGCTACTTTGCGGACAGTCCTCAGGCGGCGTTCAGTCCGTGCGGACCTCGGAGCGGTCGCCGCTCCAGAGGGTGTGGAACGAGCCCTCGCGGTCGGTCCGCCGGTAGGTGTGCGCCCCGAAGAAGTCCCGCTGGCCCTGGGTGAGGGCCGCCGGGAGCCGCTCCGCGCGCAGCGCGTCGTAGTACGCCAGTGAGGCCGCGAAGGCCGGCACCGGGATGCCCGCGCCCACCGCCGCCGACACCACGGAACGCCAGCCCTCCTGCGCCGCCCCGATCTCCTCGGCGAAGCGCTCGTCCGCCAGCAGGCTCGGCAGGTCCGGCCTGGCGTCGAAGGCCGCGCGGATCCGGTCGAGGAACGCCGCCCGGATGATGCAGCCGCCGCGCCACAGGGAGGCGACCGCGCCCAGGTCCACGTTCCAGCCGTACTCCTCGCTGCCGGCCCGGATCTGGTGGAACCCCTGCGTGTACGAGACGATCTTCGACGCGTACAGCGCCTCCTCCACCTGCGCGGCGAAGGCCTCCGCCGCCTCCGGCGACAGCGCCGCCGCGGTCGGCCCCGCGAGTCCGCGGGCGGCCGTCCGCAGGTCCGCGTGGCCCGAGACGGCGCGGGCGAACACGGCCTCGGCGATTCCTGACACCGGCACCCCCAGGTCCAGGGCGATCTGCACGGTCCAGCGGCCGGTGCCCTTCTGCTCGGCGGCGTCGGCCACGACGTCGATGAACGCCTGCCCGGTCGCGGCGTCGGTGTGGGCGAGCACCTCCGCCGTGATCTCGATCAGGTACGAGTCCAGACGGCCCCGGTTCCAGTCCCGGAAGGTCTCCGCGATCTTCGCGGGGGTGAACCCGGCGACCTCGCGCAGCAGGTGGTAGGCCTCGGCGATGAGCTGCATGTCGGCGTATTCGATGCCGTTGTGCACCATCTTGACGAAGTGTCCGGCGCCGTCGGGCCCCACGTGCGAGGTGCACGGCGTGCCGTCGGCGGCCTTCGCCGCGATCTTCTCCAGCAGCGGGCCGAGGGACGCGTACGACTCCTTCGAGCCGCCCGGCATGATGCTCGGCCCGAGCAGCGCACCCTCCTCGCCTCCCGAGATGCCCACGCCCACGAAGTGGATGCCCCGCTCCCGCAGTTCCCGCTCGCGCCGCCGGGTGTCCTCGAAGTGCGCGTTCCCGCCGTCGATGATGACGTCGCCCTCCTCCAGGAGAGGGGCGAACTCGCGGATCACGGCGTCGGTCGGCTCCCCGGCCTTCACCATGATGACGATGCGGCGGGGGCGCTCCAGCGCGTCGACGAACTCCTTGGCCGACTCGGCGGCCACGAACGCGCCCTCGTGGCCGAACTCCTCCACCAGCGCCGTCGTCCTGGCGGTGGTGCGGTTGTGGACGGCCACGGTGAATCCGTTGCGGGCGAAGTTGCGGGCGAGGTTGCTGCCCATGACTGCGAGGCCGGTGACGCCGATCCGGGCCGTGCTGGTGCTCATCTGTGCGCTCCTGCGTGCTTCGGTGTGCGGGCTGTGCCCGACGCTACCCCGCTGTCGGCCGTGCGGCGCCGCGGCCCGTCGAGTCCTTGTCAAGTTCCGCTGAAGAGCGCCCCGTTGCTCCCTTGTCATGCAATGATCCCGACGTTACGTTGTGCGATTCCTGATGTCTTCGAGGGGGGCTCCCATGGGCGTACGGGGCCGGCACCGCCGGTATCAGCCGAGCAGCATCAACCGGGCCTCGTTGGCCGTCACCGCCGGGGGCGCCGGTATCGCGCTCCCGCTCATGGGCGCCGGAGTCGCCGACGCCGCCTCCGTGGACACCTGGAACAAGGTCGCCGCCTGCGAGTCGACGAACAACTGGCGCATCAACACCGGCAACGGCTATTACGGCGGACTCCAGTTCAGCCAGAGCACCTGGCGGGCCTTCGGCGGCGCCACGTACGCCCCGCGTGCGGACCTGGCCACCAAGGAGCAGCAGATCGCGGTCGCCGAGAAGGTCCTCAAGGGGCAGGGGCCCGGGGCATGGCCCCACTGCGGCAAGGGCGCGGGGCTCACCCGCGGCGGTCCGTCGCCAGTCCTCGCCGCGCAGGTCCCCGCGCAGCCCGAGGCGCGTTCGCAGCCCCGGACCCAGGAGGTGCGGACCACTCCGGTGCAGGGGAGCACGCCCCGCCCGACCGGGACCTCGGTCCTGCCGAACCCGTACGTCGTCGCGCCGGGCGACTCGCTCTCCGCGATAGCCACCGAGCAGCACGTCGAGGGTGGATGGCAGGCGCTCTACGAGACCAACCGGGCCGTCGTCGGAGACAACCCGAACCTGATCTTCCCCGGCCAGCGCCTCACGATGCGGGTCACCACCGCCCCGCCGTCCCCGCCCGCGCAGAACCCGGAGAAGCCGCCGCGGACCGCCGAGCCGGTCAAGCCGGGGGAGCCGGCCGCGGAGAAGCCGGCCGAGCGGCCCGCGCCGAAGCCCGTGGAGAAGGTGACCCCGAAACCGGCCGGGAAGCCCGCCGCGAAACCGGCGGAAAAACCCGCCGGGAAGCCCGAGACCCAGCCCGCCTCAGCGCAGCAGAAGCCTGCCACGAGCGGGTTCTCCGCTCCCGTCGACGCCGCCCTCGGCACGGCCTACCGCGTCTCGGGATCCTCCTGGTCCAGCGGCTACCACACCGGCGTCGACTTCCCCGTGGCCACCGGTACCACCGTCAAGTCCGTCGGACCCGGCCAGATCGTCTCCGCCGGCTGGGCCGGCGCCTACGGCTACCAGGTCGTCATCCGGCACACCGACGGCCGATACTCGCAGTACGCCCACCTCTCGGCCCTCGGCGTGAAGGCCGGCCAGCCGGTCTCCGGAGGCCAGCGCATCGGCCGCTCCGGCTCGACCGGCAACAGCACCGGCCCGCACCTGCACTTCGAGATCCGCACCGGGCCCGGCTACGGCTCCGACATCGACCCGCTGAAGTACCTGCGCGGTCACGGAGTCCGCATCTGACCCGCGCTCGTGCGGCGGCACGGCCGTGAGCAGGACCAGGCCGGCCGCCGCCAGCACGGCGCTGGCCAGTGCCGCCGCCGTGCCCGCGGCCCCGTAGCGGAAGCCCTCGCCGAAGAGGGTGATGCCGACGGTCGCCGCGACCACCGGATTGACCACCGTCACCGTGGCCAGCGGCGCCGTCAGCCCGGCGCCCCGGTAGGCCGCCTGCGACAGCAGCAGCCCGGCCGACGCGAGCACGGCGATCGCCGCCAGGTCCACCCACAGGCCGGCCGGCGCGCCCGCCTCGACGTTCTCCGCGACCGACTTGGTGAACACCGAGGCCATGCCGAAGGCCGTACCGGCCGCCGCGGCGAGCAACACGCTGTGCAGCACCACCCGGTGCATCCGGTGCGCCGCCAGGAACAGCGCCGCGACCACCGCCCCCGTCACCGCGAACAGCAGGCTCCGCTCGGCGTCCGCCAGCGGCTGCTCCGCCCGCCCGGCCCCGCCGGTCAGCGCCAGCAGCCCGGCCAGTCCGACCGTCGCCAGCACCGCCCCGCGCCAGGCCGCCGCGCCCGCCCGGCGCCGTACGAGGACGGCCGCCATCGGCAGGGCGAAGACGATGGTGAGGGCCCCGAGCGGCTGGACCAGGCTCAGCGGCCCGTACGCGAGCGCCACCACGTGCAGCAGCGCGCCGAGGCCGTTCAGCCCGACCGCCACCCACCAGCCGCCCCGGCGCAGCGGCGCGTACCGCCGGTCCGGCGTGCTCGCCGCGACCCTCTCCTGGACGATCGCGCCGCCCGCGTACGCGACGGCGGACACCAGGCAGAGCAGGACCGACAGCGCCAGTGCACTCATAAGGTCCACAATGCCCGACCCATCTGCGCTATTCCTCCGCCCACAGGTGGTCACGAGTCATACTCCCGACGTAGTACGGGAGTACGCAGCGTGGTCCGTCCATCAGCGCAGCGCCACCCCTACCGTGCCCCACGGTCACCGCGTGGATCCGTACGGTGACGGCCTGTTCGCGATGTGTGAGGCGTCGGCCCGCGGGTTTGGCTCGGGGCGTATGGGATCCGTACAGTTTCCCTTTTGAGGACCTCCGCAGCAGGCGGATGCGGACGAGTGATCAAGGAACGGCAGCGGCCATGACGGTGACCGAAGACAGCCACGACCAGGCTCAGGCCTACGGACCGGGCATCGACCCCGAGCGGCTGGCGCTCTGCCTCGACGTGCTCGCCGAACTGGACGAGATCGACGTCGACCACCCGGACGCCATCGCCGTCCGCCGCGCCACGGCCGGTGTCTACCGCACGGTCAAGCAGCGCCGCCGACAGGAGCGCCGCGCCGCCAAGACCGCCAACGACAAGGCCGTCACCGAGGCGACCGCGACCGGCTCCGCCGAGCGGATCGACGACGAGACCGAGGGAATCCTGCCCTCCTCGGTCACGGAGGCCGGCCGGATCGCCGGGATACTCCAGCGCCCGCGCTCCTGCTACGTCTGCAAGACGCGGTACGTCGAGGTCGACTACTTCTACCACCAGCTCTGCCCGGGCTGCGCCGCCGAGAACCGAGCCAAGCGGGAGGCCCGCGCCGACCTCTCCGGCAAGCGCGCGCTCCTCACCGGCGGCCGAGCCAAGATCGGCATGTACATCGCGCTGCGGCTGCTGCGCGACGGCGCCCACACCACGATCACCACGCGCTTCCCCAAGGACGCCATCCGCCGCTTCAAGGCGATGGAGGACTCGGCGGACTGGATGCACCGCCTGGAGGTCGTCGGCATCGACCTGCGCGACCCGGCCCAGGCCGTGGCCCTCGCCGACCAGGTGGCCGGGGCGGGCCCGCTCGACATCCTGATCAACAACGCGACACAGACCGTGCGCCGCCTGCCCAGCGCCTATGCGGCACTGGTCGAGGGGGAGTCCGCCCCGCTGCCCGCCGGTGAACTCCCCGCCCACCACGTCATCGGCGCCTTCAACTCCGGGGCGGTCGACGGCCTCGCGGCGCTGCCCGTCGGTGTGAGCGGACTCGAGGCGCAGAAGGTCGCCGACCTCGCGCTGGTCGCGGGCAACGCCAGCCTGGAGCGGCACCTCGCCGGCACCGCCATCGACGCCGGCGGCCTGCTGCCCGACGTCGTCGACAGCAACACCTGGGTGCAGACCATCGACCAGATCTCCCCCGTGGAGCTGCTCGAGACCCAGCTGTGCAACTACACGTCGCCGTTCATCCTGATCAGCGCCCTGCGGCCGGCCATGGCGGATGCCGCCCGCAAGGCAGCCAACGGACGGGCGTACGTCGTCAACGTCTCGGCGATGGAGGGCGTCTTCAGCCGCGGCTACAAGGGTGCGGGGCACCCGAACACCAACGCCGCCAAGGCCGCGATGAACATGGTGACGCGGACCAGCGGCCAGGAGATGTTCCAGACCGACCGCATCCTGATGACCTCGGTCGACACCGGCTGGATCACCGACGAGCGCCCGCACTTCGACAAGCTCCGCCTCGCCGAGGAGGGCTTCCACGCCCCGCTCGACCTGGTCGACGGCGCGGCCCGGGTCTACGACCCGATCGTGCGCGGCGAGGCCGGCGAGGACCTGTTCGGCGTCTTCCTCAAGGACTACGCCCCGGCGAACTGGTAGCCCCGGCGGCCCCGGCCCTACCGCACGCTCCTGACCGGCCCCCTCGGTGAACCGAGGGGGCCGGTCGCGTACCCGGCCGGCCGACAGGACCCGGCCGCGACCAGCTCCAGCAGGGGGCGCGCCGCCTCCGCTGTGCTTACGGCGTGTCGCGCTCCGTCACCCGGACGGAGCATCTGGCCGATGTCGGGCAGCAAGCCCGCGAGCTGCAGTTCCTTGTCGGCGGGATGCGAGCGGCGAAGCAGTGCCGCGGTCCGCAGGGCGCGGTCGACGCGGCTGCAGTGCAGCAGTTCCATGATCTCAACAACGCTTGTACGTACGGCACTTGGGCCTCCCGTACTCCGGACCTCGACACCGCCGCCCCCCTCCGTCACGCCTCGCGCATCCGGGTCCGAGCGCACCGCCCCCGACGTGCCCGCCGGCCTACGACTTGCTGAACTCGGGACGAAACTAAGAGGGCGCAGCGGATTTTGCCTTCCTATCGAGCGGAGGTCCGCTCATATGTGTACTCTGGGGCATCAAGACGGCCCCCATCCGGGCCGCGCTCCACTAAGGCGCCACCGCGTCCGGAACCCTTGATCCCTTGCCCGGCTCGCGGTCAGCCTGCCGGGTTACGCGACACAGAGGAGTGCGCGGTGACTGAAAAGACGCAGCCCGAACCGAAGTTGCTGGAGCGGACCGGATCGCATGCCAAGACGCGGTCCGACGAACTCGGAAGCCTCGAAGTCTGGGCGCGCTCCGCCCCGATCCGGCTGGCCGGGTACGAGGACGACCTGGCGGAAGCCCACATCCTGCCCGGCATCGACTAGCCCGGGGGACCCCGTCCCCCACTCGCCCGCAGAGCGGTGACAAGCGCCCCCTCGTGCCCACCCGCACCGGGGGCGCTGCCCTGCCCGCCGCACACCGGCCGGCCGCACACCGGCCCGCTACGCCCTGAGCGTCATCGCCGAGAGCGATCAGCGCTTCCGCGGCCCGGTCCGCCGGTCCAGGGTGATCGCATGAAGCTGCTGATGCTGGGTGGTACCGAATTCGTCGGACGCGCGATCACCGAGGACGCCCTCGCCCGGGGCTGGGAGGTGACCGTCTTCCACCGGGGGCACCACGCGCCCCCGCCGGGCACCCGTGCGCTGCACGGCGACCGCACCGCTCCCGGTGGGCCGGCCGCCCTCGCCGAGGGGGAGTGGGACCTCGTCGTCGACACCTGGGGCGGCGCCCCCACGGCGGTGCGCGACAGCGCCCGCCTGCTGAGCGGCCGGGCCGGAAGGTACGCGTACGTGTCCAGCCGCTCGGTCTACGCCTACCCCGCCCCCGCCGGGCAGGACGAGGACGGCCCCCTCGTCGAGGGCTCGCCCCACGCCGCGGCGACCGCCTACGCCGAGGACAAGAGGGGCGGCGAACTCGCCGCGCTGGACGCCTTCGCGGACCGCGCCCTGCTGGTGCGCGCCGGGCTGATCCTCGGCCCCTACGAGAACGTCGGCCGGCTGCCGTGGTGGCTGAACCGCATCGCGCAAGGCGGCCCGGTGCTCGCCCCCGGCCCGCGCGGACTCCCGATCCAGTACATCGACGTACGCGACCTCGCGCGCTGGACCCTGGACGCCGCCGATGCCGGGCTCGGCGGCCCCTACAACCTGGTCTCCCCGACCGGGCACGCCACCATGGGCACCCTCCTCGACGCCTGCGCCGCCGTCACCGGCGGGAACGCCGAGCTGCGCTGGACCGACCCGGCACCGATCCTCGACGCCGGCGTGGAGCCCTGGACCGAGCTGCCGGTCTGGCTCCCCGAGGGCGAGTCGTACGACCACATGTTCGGCGGGGACGTGACCAGGGCGCTGGAGACCGGCCTGAAGTGCCGCCCCGTGGAGGAGACGGTGGCCGACACCTGGGCCTGGCTGCGCACCCTCGACGGCCGGGCCCCGCAGCGGGCCGACCGGCCGGTCCCCGGACTCGACGCCGAGCGGGAGGCCGCGCTACTCGGGCTCTGACAGCCAGGCGTCCGCGAGCCGGGTCGGCGGGAGGTACTCGCGCACCAGCGTGCGGTGCCACCAGGCGCCGGTCTCGCGCAGCTCCCGCCAGGTGGTGAAGCGGTAGCGGTAGAGCAGGGCGCGGACGTGCACGGGCGGGGCGTCCGGGAACGGGTTGTGGCGCAGCAGCCGCAGCGTGTCCCGGTCGCCCGCCAGCAGCCGCTCCACGAACGGCCCGAACCAGTCGCGCGCATAGCCCGGCGAGATCGCCGCGAACCACATCAGCCAGTCCAGGCGCAGGTGGTAGGGGGCGAACTGGCGTGGCAGCCTGCCCGGCTCGCCCGGCTTGCCCCTGAAGCCGTACTCCTTCCAGTCGCCGTCCTCGCGCGGCACGTGGTCCGCGGTGCCCTCGACCGCCACCTCCATGCGGACCCGACCCACCGACCCGAAGGCCCCGTAGGTGTTGACCAGGTGCAGCGCGTCGAAGGACCGGTTCATCACCTGGCGGCGCGAGACCATGTTGAGCACCGGGCGGCGGCTGAGGAACAGCACCAGGGCGGTCACCGCGCAGACCAGCACCACGAACCACACGGGAGCCGGCCGCGAGGCGGCGGCCGGGGGCGGTCCCGCGAGCCCGGTGAAGTCCACGGCCGACACGGCGAGGGTGATCGTCAGCCAGTTCAGCCAGGCGAAGTTCCCCGACAGCACCAGCCACAGCTGTGTCGCGATGACCGCCCCGGCGGCGTACGAGGCCACCGGCTGCGGGGTGAACAGCAGCACCGGGACGACCAGCTGGGTCACGTGGTTGGCGGCGCACTCCACCCGGTGCAGCGGCTTCGGCAGGTGGTGGAAGAACCAGCTGAACGGCCCCGCCATCGGCTGCGTCTCGTGGTGGAAGTACAGGCAGGTCAGCTTGCGCCAGCAGGGGTCGCCGCGCATCTTGATCAGCCCGGCTCCGAACTCCACGCGGAAGAGCACCCAGCGCAGCAGCCACAGCACCAGCACCGGCGGCCCGGCCCGGGCGTTGCCGAGGAACACCGCGAGGAAGCCGACCTCCAGCAGCAGCGACTCCCAGCCGAAGGAGTACCAGGTCTGGCCGACGTTCACGATGGAGAGGTACAGCACCCACAGCACGGCCCACATCGCCATGGCCGCGGCCAGCGGCACCTCGTCCCCGGCCCCGGCCGCCAGGGCCGCCGCGAGCGCGGCTCCTGTCCAGGCGCAGCCCGCGAAGAGCCGGTCCGAGTAGCGCAGTTGGAACAGGCTCGGGGCGCGCCGGAAGGGCACGTACCGTACGTAGCGCGGTACGGGCAGCATGCCGTGCGCCCCGATCAGGGCCCGGAACTGCAGGGCGGCCCCGACGAAGGCGACGAGGTAGACACCGGCCAGGGCCCGCTGGAAGACCAGCCGGGCGAGCCAGTACCCGGGCGCCGTGAACCAGTCCATCTCCTCCAGTATCGGCCTGGTCAGCCGGCGCCGGCCAGCTCGCGCAGCCGACGGCCGATCCGGCGGGCGCAGTGCCGCCGGAGGAAGGGGACCCCCGGTCCGGCGAGGCGGGTGTACCAGCGGTTCGGGCGGCTGAAGGCGGTCACGGCCGTCCCCGCCGACTCGGAGACGGCCCGCGTGCCGACGCCCTGAACGTGTTCAACTCGAAGCGGTGAGCCTATGGGGTCCCTTGGACATGTTCAAGGAGCGCTCCGGTTGCGGCTCACGCGCGGATGCGGCAGACAAGAGGGAGTAATCGGGGCGAAAAGGGAGAAATTGTGAACGGACCGTCACTTCCGACACCTCGTCAGGCGTCGCGTCGTCAGGCACCGGCCGGCGCCGCCCTCTTCGCCCTGCTCGGGCTGTTCGCCGCAGCCTGCGGCGGACACGACGAGCCGACCGGGGGCGCCGGACCCGAGAGCCAGGAGGTGTACCTCCAGCCGGTGGCCAACGTCGGCCCGGACCCCTTCACCGCATCCTCGGCCACCGGCGAGTCGGCCCCCGTCCAGCCCCCGCTGCCCAACCCCACCGGGCAGGGCATCCGCACGGTCAACGCGGCCACCCCCGGCCTCTACGGCGGTACCCAGCGGCTCGGCAGCTGCGACGTGGAACAGCAGGTCCGCCACCTGACCGACGACAGCGCGAAGGCCCGGGCCTTCGCCCAGGCGTCCGGCATCGAGGAGGCGGGCATCCCCGACTTCCTGCGCGGGCTGACCCCCGTCGTACTGCGCGCCGACACCCGCGTCACCAACCACGGCTTCCGCGGCGGCCGCGCCGACGGCTACCAGTCCGTCCTCCAGGCGGGCACCGCCGTCCTCGTCGACGAGCACGGCATGCCCCGGGTCCGGTGCGGCTGCGGCAACCCGCTGGGCTCCCCCCGCGCGGCCAAGGGGAGCCCCGTCCACAAGGGCGACCCGTGGCACGGCTACCAGCCCAACCAGGTCGTCGTCATCGAACCCACCACCCACGTGATCAACAACCTGGTGATCGTCAACATCGCCGACAACACCTGGATCGAGCGCAGGCGCGGTGACGACGGCGCGCAGGACCGGACCCCGCAGGCCCTGCCCCCGTACGACCCGGCCGACGGCATCCCGGAAGGCCCCGCCGTCCCGTCCGGTGCCGCGTCGGCCGAGCCCTGCCCGAGCACAGCGGGATCCGGTCCTGCGGCCTGCCCGTCGAACCCGTCCTCGCAGAGCTCGCCGGGCGGGAACGCGCAGCAGAGCCCCTCCGTGCCCCTGGGCCCTTCCACCCGGCCGCGCCAGCCCCAGCAGCCGCAGAAGCGGCCGCCGTCGGACGTCCCCTCGGACGTCCCCTCCGACCAGCTGACGCAGGACCCGGCCGATCCGGTGCTCCCGCCCTGGCCCGGCGGATCGACGACGCAGCCCGGCGATCCCCAGGACCCGTACGCCGATCCCCCCGCGGACCCCTCCACGGATCCGTACGCCGAGCCCTACGCCGATCCGTACACGAACCCCTCCGCCGATCCCTCCACCGACCCCTACGTCGACCCGGACCTGATGCCGACCTCCGAACCGGGCCACCCGCTGGAGAGCGCCTGACCGGCCCGTGTGTCATGGTGGACCGGTGCCGACCACCGTATCGCTGCCGGACGACTGGCCCGCACACCCGGACCGGTCGCTCTCGCTCAACCGCATGGGAAGTTTCGACTGGGACCTGGTCACCGGGCTCATGCACATGGACGAAGCCGCCCTCGACGTCTTCGACACGACCCCCGACGAGTACGACGGCCGGCCCGAGTCCCTCTCCCCGCGCGTCCCGCCAACCGAGTCGGCCCGGCTCGACGCCATGGTCTCCTCCGCCCTCAAGAGCAAGGGCGACAGCTACGGCGCCTACTTCCGCATCCGCTGCCGGGACGGGCGGCTGCGCTGGACGCACACCCAGGGCCGCGTCATGCGCGGCCCGGACGGGCGGCCCCACCGGATCATCGGCATCGTCCGGGACGCGACGGAGGAACTCAGCCACTCGGCGGAACGGCTCGGACTCGACGAGGAACGCCGCCGGCAGACCTCGGTGGTCGAGAGCACCACCGCCGCCCTCGCCCACGCCCGCACCGTGCAGGACGTCATCGACGCGCTCGGCGACGCCCACGGCCTGGAACGGCTGGGCTCGATGGGCATGGTGATGGGACTCGTCGAAGCCGGCCGGATCCACCTCGTGGCGGAAGGCCCGGAAGGCAGCTTCGTCCCCGGGACCCGCTACACCCGCATCGACGAGCAGTACCCGATGAGCGAGGTCGTCCGCTCCCTCCAGCCCCGCTTCCTCGACTCGGCCGAGGAATTCGCCCAGGACTATCCGGCGCTCTGGACGAAGATCTCCTACATGCGGATCTCGGCGGCCGCCTATCTGCCGCTCATCGCCCAGGCCCGCCCGATCGGAGCCATCGGACTGCTCTACCAGGACAAGGACGGCTTCACCCAGGAGGAGCGCAACCTGCTCGTCGCCCTCGGCAGCAGCATCGCGCAGAGCCTCCAGCGCGCCATGCTGCTGGAACAGGAGCACGACCTGGCCGAGGGCCTCCAGCAGGCCATGCTGCCCCGGCGGATCCCCGCGGTGCCCGGCGGGGAGATCGCCGTACGGTACCGCTCCGCCCGGATGGGCCAGGACATCGGCGGCGACTGGTACGACGTCATCCCGCTGCCCGGCGGCCGCGTCGGCGCCGTCATCGGCGACGTCCAGGGCCACGACACCCACGCGGCCGCGGTCATGGGCCAGCTGAGGATCGTGCTGCGCGCCTACGCCGCCGAGGGGCACTCGCCCGGCACGGTCATGGCCAGGGCCTCCGTCTTCCTCCACGAACTGGACACCGAACGCTTCGCGACGTGCACGTACGTGGAGGCCGACCTCTCCACCGGGGTGCTCCAGGTGGTCCGCGCGGGCCACATCGACCCGCTCCTGCGCACCCGCGACGGCGACTGCCACCGGCTGCCGGTGGGCGGCGGCATGCCGCTCGGCCTCTCGGCGGAGTTCGGCCGGCTCGAATATCCGGTGACCACGGTGGAACTCGATCCGGGAGAAACGCTCCTGCTGTGCACCGACGGCCTCGTCGAACACCCCGGCGCCGACCTCGACGACGGGATCCACGCGCTGGCCTCCCACATCCGCAGCGGTCCCGCCGACCTCCAGCTGCTGGCCGACCGGCTGTGCGAGATCGCCACCGAACGCGGCGGCAACGACGACATGGCCCTCCTGCTGCTGCGCCGCCGACCCGCACCCGCCCCGCCCGGCGGCGGCCGGCTGCAGCAGCACGTGGCACCGGGCGACCCGGAGGCCCTGGTGGCCGCCCGCCACATGATCGGAGCGGCGGTGCGCGCCTGGGGCGCGCGGGAGCGGGCCGACGAGATCGAGCTGGTCGCCGACGAGCTGATCGTGAACGCGCTCATGCACACGGACGGCCCCGCCCTCGTGACCCTGCGCATCCTGGCGGGCCACCAGCGCAGACTGCGCGTGGAGGTCGCCGACCGCTCCAGCGCTCTCCCGCGCCGACGGGAGGCGGGCGACTCCGGGGTCTCGGGCCGGGGCCTGATGCTGGTGGACCGGCTGGCCGACGTGTGGGGAGTGGAGCCGCGCGGCAGCGGCAAGTGCGTGTGGTGCGAGTTCGTCATGGGCTAGGCGCCGTCCGGCCGGTGTTGGCAGGGCCGATTGCCGACTCCCCGCCACTGCGGGGCAGCTGCACCGATCCAGCGGGAAACGCTGCGGTGAGAAGCGCGCGCTGCCACCCCAGCTCCTGCCACGCTTCCACGTCGTCCTGCCGCTCCACCCGCCGCCCGGGCGCGACGGGTGCCGGGGCCGGGAAAGTCCGTTGCGGGGACGGTGCGGGGTCCGTGAGGATCGGGGGCGATGACCAACGCCATGGACGAAGTACGCCGTTTGCTGCAGCAGGACGATCTGCCCGGAGCGGTCCGGTGTCTGCGACCGCACGCCGAGACGGCACCGATCGCCGAACTCGCCGAGGCCACCAGGGCCCTGGCCGACAGGGCCGGGTTCGAGGATCTGGCCGACGCCGCCCGCAAGGCCGCCGAACGCACCCACGAACCGCAGGCGCTCTACGACTTCGGGTACGCCTGCGTCGAGCGCGGCATCGCCTTCCTCGCCGTCGCACCCCTGCGCGAGGCCCTCCGGCTGCTTCCCGAATCGCGCACGCTCCTCGCCGAGCTGGTCTCCGCCTTGGAGGACGAGCACCGGCACACCGAGGCCGCCGCACTGCTCGCCGCCCGCGGCGACCGGCTGCCCGCCTGGCCCGAGACGTACCTCCTGGTGCACAACACCCTGTTCGCCGGAGACCTGGACACCGCCGAGGGGCTGCTGCCGGGTCTCCCCGCGCCCGAGGACCCGCAGTGGTCGCCGGCCCGGGAACGCCAGGCCCGCCAGGTCCTGCGTAGCGGGCAGTCCCGCCGCGCACAGCGGAGCGCCGGACACCCCGACCCGCTCGGCCCGGCCGACCTGCGCGGCTGGCACTACGGCCTCACGGGCGGACTGCTCGGCACCCTGTCCCCGTACGGCTGGGACGCCGGGATGACCGGCCGGTACGCCTACCTCGGCGACACCCACGAGCAGTGCCGCCTCGGCCTGGCCCGCCTCGGCCTCGCCCTGGAGGCCGCCGGGCGCCGCCCCGGGAGCGTCTCGCTGCTGCCCGGCCGGTCCGAGCGGATCCTCGGCCTCGCCGCCGCCGCGGTGCTCGGCCTGCCCGCCGTCCCGTACCGGCCGGACCGCACGGACACCCTCGTCGTCGCGTACGACCTGACCAAGGTCGACCCGGACCTCGTCCGCACGCTGCACGCGCGCACCGACGGCCAGGTCCTGTCCGAGCACGCCACCTGCTGGACCGGGCCGCCCGCGGTGAGCGCCGACTTCAGCACGCTGCTGTGCCAGTTCGTGGTTCCGCCCTGGCGGGACGACGACCGGCCCGAGGAGGAGATCGCCCGGGACATCGCCGCGGCGGACCCGGCTCCGGACGGCGGCGACGGAGCGGCCCCGCCCGATCCGGACAAGGCATTCCGCGCCTTCGCGGCCGGCGTCGCCCCCGGCTGGCTCGCGGCCCCCCGGGACCGGGTCCCGTCACCCGGCCCCGTTCCCAGCTCGCGTTTCGCCTGAGGCGGCGGCAGGCTGGGACCATGCCGGAACTGCCCGAGGTCGAGGCTCTGCGCGAGTACCTCGACGAGCACCTCACCGGGCGGGTGGTCGAGCGCGTCCTCCCGCTCGCGGTGAGCGTGCTCAAGACGTACGACCCGCCGCTGACCGCCCTCGAAGGGCAGCCCGCCGGAGCCGTCGTCCGGCACGGGAAGTTCCTCGACCTGCGGATCGGCGAGCTCCACCTCGTCACCCACCTGGCCCGGGCCGGCTGGCTGCGCTGGCAGGAATCCCTGCCGGCGCAGCCGCCGCGCCCCGGAAAGGGCCCGCTGGCGCTGCGCGTCGTACTGGAGGGCGGGGACGGCTTCGACCTCACCGAGGCAGGGACCCAGAAACGGCTCGCCGTGTACGTGGTCCACGACCCGCAGGAGCTGCCCGGCATCGCCCGCCTCGGCCCCGATCCGCTCGCCGAGGACTTCGACCGGGACGCCTTCGCCGCGCTCCTCGTGGGGGAACGGCGCCAGATCAAGGGCGTCCTGCGCGACCAGAGCGTGATCGCTGGGATCGGCAACGCCTACAGCGACGAGATCCTGCACGCCGCCCGGGTGTCGCCGTTCAAGCTCGCCTCCTCCTTCGACGAGGAGCAGGCCACGCAGCTCCACGCCGCCGTCCGGGACACCCTGCGCGAGGCGGTCGGCCGGGCGCACGGGGTCGCCGCCGGGAAGCTCAAGGCCGAGAAGAAGAGCGGGCTGCGCGTGCACGGCCGGGCCGGCGAGCCGTGCCCGGTGTGCGGGGACACGATCCGCTCGGTGTCCTTCGTCGACTCCTCGCTTGAGTACTGCCCCACCTGCCAGACCGGCGGGAAGCCGCTCGCCGACCGGCGGCTCTCGCGCCTCCTCAAATAGCGGGGCGCTGCGTAGACTCCGGCACCATGGCCGAGGAGCAGCAGCAGTCGCCGCCCCGGCGCGAGATCGTCACCGGGGTTCCCCGGGGCGCCCGCCGCCGGGCGCCCGCCCACACCCCGGCGCGTTCGGAGATCTCCGAACAGACCACCCTCGGGGCCACCTACGTACGGGCCCTCATGCGCAGCCAGCTGCGCGCGGGCCTGGGGGCCCTGGCCGCGCTGGTGTCGCTGGTCGGGACGCTGCCGCTGGTGTTCGCGGCGCCGCGGGCGAGGCCCGGCCCGCTCGTCTGGCTGGTGCTGGGGCTGCTGGTCTATCCGGTGATGTGGCTGATCGCCCGGTGGTACGTCCGGCGGGCGGAGCGCAACGAGGCCGATTTCACGGGCCTGGTGATGGATCCGGCCGACCGGTCGTAGCCGTCAGAAGAGGTGCATCGCCAGGTGGCCCAGGGGCAGCCCGAGCTGCCAGGCGGGGGTCCACACGCGCGCGTTCTCGTCCAGTTCGTACGGGCTGTCGGCGTGGCCGTGCCGCCCGGGATCGAGATTGGTGGCGAACAGTTCGGTGCCGTCCAGCCAGCGCCAGGCCGCCCGGGCCAGTTCCAGGTCGGGGTCCTCGCCGCGGCCGCCTTCCCGGGCCGCTTCGCCGAGGTCGAGGAAGCGGGTGTGCACCCAGTCGCGCCAGGGGTGTCCGTACGCCGTCAGCGACAGCCACTCGTCGAGCTGCGAGACCACGCGGATCCCGGAGAGCTCGCCCGCCGCGTCGGAGAGGTAGATGGTCAGGGCGAGCGTGTCGCGTCCGGCCCGGAACTCCAGGGTGCTGACCGGGATCAGCCGGCCCGTCCGCAGCAGTTCGTCGGCGATGTACTCGGCGTAGAGCCAGGCCATGGGCACCGCGAGCCCTCCGTCACTGGTGCCGTTCGTACCCTCGGGCTGCACCGTTCCACCTTCTCCCGCGCGTCGAGCGTCCCGTCGTCAGCCCCGAGCCTTCACCGAGCGGCTCACGGAGCGGGGGATGTTTACTCAACTTGGATGGTGTTCTGTCGAATTCGATGCGCTTTATGTCCGGTCCGCATCCCTTCACGGCGTTGCGGGACCCGTTCGCGGACCCGCAGGGCTCAGGCGCCGAGGCCGTAGCCGTACCCCTGCAGGTCCTTCCTCAAGGCGCGCAGGGCGTAGTAGGTGCGGGACTTGACGGTCCCGGCGGGGATGCCGAGCTCGGCGGCGGCCTCGGCGACCGACCGGTCCCGGAAGTAGACCTGGAGCAGCACCTCGCGGTGCTCCGGCCCCAGGGATCCCACGGCCCGCCGCACGTCGATCGCCGTGACGGACCCGGCCACCGCGTCCTCGACGGCGGGGGCCTGCTCCAACCCCTCGGGGTCCACTTCCAGCGGCCGTGACAGCCGGGCCCGCCGGGCGTCGATCGCGAGCCGCCGGGCCACCGTGAACAGCCAGGGGCGCATGGAGTCGTGTCCGCTGGCCAGGGCCTCCGGGTGCTGCCAGACCCGTACGAGGGTCTCCTGCACGAGGTCCTCCGCGCGCTGGGCGTCGCCGGCGGTGAGGCCGACCAGGAAACCGAACAGGGCCCGCCCGTGGTCGCGCTGGAGTTCGGCCAGGGCCTCGGGATCCGTACGCGGGAGGGTGGGGGAGAGCGGCACGAGTGGCTCCTTCCGGGGTGCGCGGGGGTCCTTGGGGGCGGCGCCCCGTCCACCCTGACCTGCGCAGAGCCCACCCGGAACCGTCATACCCCGGCGTTGCGCCCAAGCACCCGGGTGGTCCGACGGGCGGCCGTGCCGGGCGGTGAACGGTCGAACGGCGCGGCGAACGGCCGGCCGTGCCGTGTCCGCCGTTCGAGTGGGTCCGTCGGCGGGGTGCGGATCCGGTTCTTGACTTACTGCCTGTTGTTATATGCATTGCAGATGATGACATGTCAGATAGTCGTATAAAGGGGAGCCGATTGATGACCACGCGCACCCGGCCGAGGGCGGTCGCCCTGCTCTGCGCCCTCCTGCTGTCCGCGGCGGCGGGATGCTCGGCCGCCGGGGGCACCGCACCGGCCCGCCTGGGGGAGTCCGCCCCGCCGGCCCCCTCCAGCGCCGGCGGGGCGCCCGCCGCCAGGGGCTTCACCCTGGTCGCGAGCGGCGACGTACTGCCGCACACCTCGGTCATCCAGCGCGCCGCGGACGACGCGCAGGACGACGGCTATGACTTCCGGCCGATGTTCTCCGGCGTCAAGGCCATGGTCTCGGGGGCCGACCTGGCCCTCTGCCACATGGAGACCATCTACGGGGAGGAGGGCGGGCCCTTCTCCGGCTACCCGGCCTTCAAGTCCCCGCCGGAGGTCGCCGACGGCCTCAAGGACGCCGGCTACGACGGCTGCTCCACCGCCTCGAACCACACCCTCGACGACGGGGCCGCCGGGCTGCGCCGCACCCTCGACCGCTTCGACAGGGTCGGCCTGGGGCACGCCGGCTCGGCCCGTACGGCGGCCGAGGCGGCCAAGGTGACCACGTACACGGCCGGCTCGGCCAAGGTGGCGCACCTCGCCTACACCTACGACACCAACGGCTACCCGCTGCCGGACGGCCGGCTGTGGGCGGTCAACCTGATGAAGCAGGACGAGATCGTCGCGGATGCCCGGGCCGCCCGGAAGGCGGGCGCGGACGTGGTGCTGGTGAGCGTCCACTGGGGCACGGAGTGGCAGACCGAACCCGACGGGACCCAGCTCTCGCTGGGCAAGGCCCTGACCGCCTCGCAGACCGGCGGCCGGCCCGACATCGACCTCATCCTCGGCACCCACGCGCACATCCCGCAGCCCTACGAGAAGGTCAACGGGACCTGGATCGTCTACGGCATGGGCGACCAGGTGGCGGGCGAGATGTTCAACCACACGGGCGCGCGCGACCTGCGCGGAAACTACGGCTCGATCGCCCGCTTCACCTTCGCCCCGCCGGCCGCGGCCGGGCAGCGCTGGCAGGTCACCAAGGCGGAGTTCGTGCCGCAGATGATGGACCTGGCCGCCGGCCGCGTCGTCCACCTGCCCGACGCCCTGGCGAAGGATCCCGGCCGGGAGGACTACGAGGCCGCCCGGGACGAGATCACCGAGGCGGTCCTCAGCCGCGGCGCCGCCAAGGACGGACTGACGGCTGCTCGATGACGGCTCGGTTGGCGTCCGGGGCGCCTCGTGCCGGACCCACAGGTCCGTACGGCCCCGGCTCACCCGTCCGTGCAACGGGCGCCCCGCCGGCGTGCTCGGTCAGGGGACCACGGTCACCGGCCAGCGGCCCGCCTTGACCAGGCGGATCGCCACCGAGCCGACGATGCGGTGGCCCGCCTGCTCCGAGGCGCCGACCACCACCGCGTCCGCCATCAGCTCCTGCGCCGCGCTCACGAGGCCGGCGTAGGGGTCGCCGCGGAAGGTGTGGAACTCCCAGCGCACCTCGTAGATGCCCTTGAGCCGCTCCGCCGACTCGCGGATCTCGGCCACCAGCCCCTCCGCGATCTCCCCGGTGGTGTCGGCCACGGGCGCGCCGAGTGCCGCCCCGGCCGGCACCACCGGCTGGACGTACACCAGCGCCAGCAGGGCGTTCTGCCGCCGGGCCAGTCCGGCCGCGTAGGCCGCCGCCCGGAGCGAGGACTCGGAACCGTCCACCCCGGCCAGGATCACCTTCGGGCCGTCGGTACCGCGTTCGAATCCCGTGTTCACGTGCTCCGTCACCCTGCGAGGATAGGCGGTGGCGTGCGGACGCCCCCACCCGCTCGGCGCGCGCACCGGCGCACCCCTCCCTACAGTGCGAACCATGAGTGCCACCGTGGAGGACACGCACGGGACCCGGAACCGCTTCCTGAACCGGGTGCCCGACGCGTTCGGCGCGTTCTTCGGGACGATCGGCCTGCTGTGCGCACTGCTCGCGCTCTCCCCGACGCTGCGGCGGCTCCTGCGGCACGTCGTACGGTTCCTCGACCTGATCGTCGTACCGGTCAGCGCGAACCTCGCCTACGCCGTCTTCCTCTTCCTCTTCGCCGCTGCCCTCGGCACCCGCAAGAAGGTCGCCTGGTGGATGGTCATCACCTATCTGGCCCTGCTGATCGTCGACGACCTGCTGGACATCGCCGTCGGCGACTACTGGACCGGCATCTCCTCGATGGCCCTGGCCGTCGCCGCCATGGCCCTACTCATCGCCGCCCGCAGGGAGTTCTACGCCGCGTCCCGGCCCGGGGCGCTGTGGCACGCCCTGATCGTGCTCGGCCTCGGCATGCTCGCCGCCGTCCTCCTGGGCTGGGCGCTCGTCGCCCTCTTCCCCGGCTCCCTGCCCCGCGGCCAGTGGCTGGACTGGGCCGCCAAACAGGTCTTCGGCGGCCTCTTCTCGGCCCGGCAGTTCGACGGCCGCCCGCCCAGGCCGCTGTACTTCCTCCTCGGCCTCTTCGGCGCCGCCGCCCTGCTGAACGCGGCCGCGACCCTCTTCCGCTCCCAGCGCCTGACCGCCGCCCTGCACGGCGACGAGGAACCCCGCATCCGGGCCCTGCTCGGCGCGTACGGACGGGCCGACTCGCTCGGCTACTTCGCCACCCGGCGCGACAAGGCCGTCGTCTTCGCCCCCAACGGCAGGGCCGGCGTCACCTACCGCGTCGAAGCCGGCGTCTGCCTCGCCAGCGGCGACCCGGTGGGCGACCCGGCCGCCTGGACCCCCGCCATCGACGCCTGGCTGGCCGTGGCCGGCCGCTACGGCTGGCAGCCCGCCGTGATGGGCGCGTCCGAGGACGGCGCCACCGCCTACGCCCGCTCGGGGCTGAGCGCCCTCCAACTGGGCGACGAGGCCATCCTGCACGTCGCCCACTTCGACCTTGACGGCCGGGACATGCGCGTCACCCGCCAGGCCGTCAACCGCGTCAAGCGCGCCGGCGCGACCACCGTCATCCGCCGCCACTCGGCCCTCTCCGAGGACGAGATGCGGACCATCATCGACCGGGCGGACCGCTGGCGGGACACCGAGACCGAACGGGGCTTCTCCATGGCCCTGGACCGGCTCGGCGACCCGGCCGACGGGGAGTGCCTGCTGGTCGAGGCCTTCGACGACAAGGACGAGCTGATCGCCCTGCTCTCCTTCGTCCCCTGGGGCAGGGACGGAATCTCCCTCGACCTGATGCGCCGCGACCGCACCGCGCCCAACGGGGTCATGGAGTTCATGGTCGCCGAACTGTGCGCCGCCGCCCCCGGCCTCGGGGTGCGCCGGATCTCCCTCAACTTCGCCGTCTTCCGCTCCGCCTTCGAGGAGGGCGGCCGCATCGGGGCCGGTCCCGTCCTCAAGGTGTGGCGCAAGCTGCTGCTCTTCTTCTCCCGCTGGTGGCAGCTGGAGGCGCTGTACCGCTCGAACGTCAAATACGGCCCCGAGTGGTACCCGCGGTTCCTGTGCTACCAGGACGCCGGCTCGCTCGCCCGGGTCAGCCTCGCCTCCGGTATCGCCGAGGGCTTCGTCTCCGTACCCAGCCTGCGCACCCTGTGGGGCAACGGACACCCCAAGGGCGTCACCGCCCCCGCCACCACCGAGGGGCTGCCCCCGATCGAGTCCCTGGGCCTGGACGCCGTGGGGGAGGAGCTCCCGGGCGTGCCCGTTGAACGGCTGCCCGAACAGGTGCGCGTCCGCCACGCCAAACTGGACCGCATCCGGGCCTCCGGCACCGACCCCTACCCGGTCGGAATCCGCCTGCGGACCCACACCGTCGCCCAGCTGAAGGCGGCCCACCCGAGCCACCCGCCCGGTGCCCGGACCGGCGAGCAGGCCACCCTCGCCGGGCGCGTGATGGTCGTACGCGACCTCGGCGGAGTCGTCTTCGCCGTCCTGCGCGACTGGTCCGGCGACGTACAGCTGATGCTGACCCGTGACGAGGCCGGCGCCGAGGTGCTGGGGTCCTTCACCTCCCAGGTCGACTTCGGTGACCACGTGCTCGTGACCGGCGAGCCGGGCGCCAGCAGGACCGGCGAGCTCTCCCTCGTGGTCCGGTCCTGGCAGCTCACCGGCAAGTGCCTGCGCCCCCTCCCCGACAAGCGCAAGGGCCTCGCCGACCCGGAGGCCCGCGTCCGCCGCCGCTACCTCGACCTCGTTGCCAGTCCCGAGGCGCGCGACGTCGTACGGGCCCGCTCCAGCGCGGTCCAGGCCCTGCGCCAGGGCCTGCTCGACCGCGGCTACCTGGAGGTCGAGACCCCGATGCTCCAGCAGATCCACGGCGGCGCCAACGCCCGGCCCTTCCGCACCCACATCAACGCCTACGACCTCGACCTGTACCTGCGCATCGCGCCCGAGCTGTACCTCAAACGGCTCTGCGTCGGCGGCATGGAGAAGGTCTTCGAGATGGGCCGCACCTTCCGCAACGAGGGCGTCTCGTACAAGCACAACCCCGAGTTCACGATGCTGGAGGCCTACCAGGCCTTCGCCGACTACGACGTCATGCTCGGCCTCACCCGGGAGCTGATCCAGTCGGCCGCCACCGCGGCCTACGGCTCACCGGTCGCGCACAAGGCGGACGCCGACGGCAAGCTCGTCGTCCACGACATCTCCGGGTCCTGGCCGGTGAAGACCATGTACGGGGCCATCAGCGAGGCCCTCGGCGAGGAGGTCGGCGCCGACACCGAGGAGCACGTGCTGCGCCGGCTCTGCGACCGGGCCAAGGTGCCGCACGGTCCGGAGGACACCCGCGGCGACGTGGTCCTGGAGATGTACGAGCGGCTGGTGGAGGAGCGGACCGAACTCCCCACCTTCTACAAGGACTTCCCGACCGACGTCTCCCCGCTCACCCGCCAGCACCGGAAGGACCCGCGGCTCGCCGAGCGCTGGGACCTCGTCGCCTTCGGCACCGAACTGGGCACCGCCTACTCGGAGCTGACCGACCCCGTCGAACAGCGGCGCAGGCTCACCGCCCAGTCCCTGCTCGCGGCCGGCGGCGACCCGGAGGCCATGGAACTCGACAACGACTTCCTGGACGCCCTCGAATACGCGATGCCGCCGACCGGCGGCCTGGGCATCGGCGTGGACCGACTCGTCATGTTCCTCACCGGCCTGACGATCCGCGAGACCCTCCCCTTCCCCCTGGTGCGGCGCGGCTGACCGCTCGCGGGGTGGTCCGCACGAGTGAGCGGAACGGGGCGCGTCCGTGCCTCTCGACATCTGCGGGGATGTCGTTGATACGTAGTAATAATGAAAAATGACGAGCCGACAGTAGGGCGGCGCGTGCTCCTGCGCACCGCCGTCTTCCTCGGAGTCGCAGCCGCCGGGCTGATCACCACCGGCAACGGCAACGAAGGCGGTACGCCCGGACCATCCGGTGTGCCGGGCGAGGGCGGCGCACCGGGTCCCGCCGCCGGGCCCGGCCCGAACCCCGCGGCGGGGGCGCCCGGATCGCTGCCCCGGGCCCTGCCCGAGAAGTCCTACCGGCTGCGCCCCATGACGGCGGACGCCCCCGCCCGCCCGGCCGCCGTGAAACCGGCCGTGCGGACCCGGCCCATCCTCGAACTCCCGGCCGACGCAAGGACGCACAGCTCCATGGTGCTCACCTTCGACGACGGGCCGGACCCCCGCTACACCCCGGCCATCCTCGACACCCTCGGCCGCCACGGCGTGCGCGCCATGTTCTTCGTCTGCGGCGAGATGGCCGCGGAGAACCGGGACCTGCTGCGCCGGATGGTCGCCGAGGGGCACGTCATCGGCAACCACACCTGGACCCACCCCCTCATCCCCAAGCTGAGCCGACCCGCCCTCGCCGCCGAGATCGGCCGCACGAGCGAGGTCGTGCAGCAGGCCGTCGGCGAGGCGCCGCAGTGGTTCCGGGCACCCTACGGGGCGTGGAACCGGGCCGCCTTCGAGATCGGGGCCGAGCTGGGGATGGAGCCGCTCGCCTGGACCGTGGACAGCCTGGACTGGGAGGAGCCCGGCGTCACCACGATCGTCTCCCGTGTCATGCGGGGCGCCGGCCCCCGCGCGATCGTGCTGTCGCACGACGCGGGCGGCAACCGGACGCAGAGCGTCCAGGCCATCGCCTCCTACCTGCCCCAACTGCTCGCGCGGGGCTACCGGATGACGCTGCCCACCCTGACCGCCGTGGCGTCGCGCTAGGCCGTGTCGTCAAAGTCCCGCCATGGCGGGCGGGGCCGGGGCCCCCCCGGCCCCGGCCCCGGCTCAGCGGGCCTCTACCATCCGGGCGAAGACCACCACGTTGCCGTCGTACCCGCGTGCCTTGGAGTAGCCGCCGCCGCAGGTGATCACCCGGAGTTCGGCGTGCCCGGTGTCCCCGTACACACGGGATCCGGGGAAGGCCTCCTTGGAGAACACCTCCACCCCGTACACCTCGAACACCGCCGTGCGTCCGTCGTAGCGCTCCACCTCGATGCGGTTGCCCGGCTTGACCGAGCCCAGGCCGTAGAAGACCGCCGGGCCCTGTGCGTTGTCCACGTGCCCCACGATCACTGCCGAGCCGCGCTGCCCCGGCGAGATGCCGTTGAGGTACCAGCCCGCGAGGTTGCGCTCCTGCGGTGGCGGGGCGTCGATCCAGCCCTCCGCGTCCAGCCCGACCGTCATCACCGGCGCGTCCACGCTGATCGTGGGGATCCGGATGCGCTGTACGGAGGAGTGCTCCAGCAATTCCATGTCCGCGGGCGGCGTCGGCGGATTGGCCGGCAGCTGGTCGGCCGTCACCGCGACGGCCGAGGCCGCGGTGGGCTGGGGCGGTCCGTCGTCGATGTTCACGCCGTTTCTCACCATGGCGAGTCCGGTGAGCATGACCAGTGCGAGTACGCCCCACGGTGAGCGTTTGCGTGACTGCCCTGTCTCGTCCTCGCCCATCGTTCTCCCTTCCCGACGCGGGGGTCCCGACCCGCGTTCCTGTCCCACCCCTGTACGCCCTACTGCACGCACGCTAAGGCCGGGGAGGCAGGTCGGCGAGGGGGGAGGGGGCGAACGGGTGGCCGCGGCCGCGGACGGGGCCGGAAGGGGCCGGAAGGGATGCGTCCATCCAGGTAATCGTCACATAAATGCCTGACGGGTCGTGACCTGCGGATCCGTCAGCTCGGACGGCGGTGCTTCGGCGTGTCGCTCAACCGGGCGGCCCAAAGTCGGAAATGCAGAGATTGCGGTACGACCGGAGGGTTCGACGTGGGAGGCGTTCTCGTCGATCATCCGGGGCCGACGCTCCGGGGCGCTTTCCGCTGGAGGTTCCACCATGCGTGTCTTGCGCGCTCTTACCGTGACGGCGGCAGCCTGTGCCGTCCTCGGCCTCAGTGCCCCGCTCGCCTCCGCGAACCAGGACCCCGGGGGCCGGGGTGGGAATGGGGGTGGGAACGGCCCCAGCAACATCTCGGTGAACCCGTTCGCCGTGCACCAGGGTTCCACGATGCAGGTGAGCGCGGCGGGCTGCGGTCACGGCGGTACCGTCACCTCGCCCGGGAACTTTTCGCCGGCCAACCTCTCCGCCGGATCGATCGGGTTCGCGACCGTGCGGATCTTCAACCACGCCTCTCCGGGCACCCACACGCTGTCGGTGAAGTGCAATGACAGCAACCTGATCGCGACGGCCCGCTTCCGGATCCTGGAGGGCAACCCCTCGCAGGGCGGTATCGGCGGCTCCTTCGGCCCGTCCACCGCCGAGACGGCCATCGGCGCGGGCCTGGTCGGTGCCTCCGCCCTGGGCGCGGGTGCCCACGTGATGCGTCGCCGCCGTCCGCTCCGCGGCCGGAGCTGACCGTCGGCCTTCCCTGCCGGGCACCGTCCGCCCCAGCCGCCGCCCGCTCCCGCCGGTCGCCCCGCGTCCTCCCCGAGGACCGGGGCGACTGGCGGTGGAGGCGACTGGCGGTGGAGGCGACCGGCGGTGGAGGCGACCGGCGGTGGAAGGGCACGTGCGGGGGATTCAGTGACCGCGGCCGGATGCCCTGCGGCGCAGGGCGTAGGCCGTCCCGCCCGCGGCGGCGAGGAAGAGAGCGGCGCCGGCACCGAGTTCCACCGGGTCCATTCCGGCCACGCTGCCGCCCAGGCCGCCGCGGACACCCAGGGCCGCACCGGTCGTGACGGGGGCCGGGGCCGTGGCGGTGGCCGTCCGCGTCGAACTCGTCGTGGGCCTGGTCGTGCCGCCGGCGATCGTCAGGTCGGCCGAGCCGGTCTCCCCGTTGCACGTGAAGGAGACGGAGTACAGGGCTCCGGGCCGGGCGTCCCGGTCCACGGTGACCCGCACGGTCTGGCCGCGCGCGATGCTCACGGTGTCGAAGACGCCGGAGGAGGCGGTGGAGTAGGCGGCGTTGCAGCCGCTGACCGCGAGCACCACCTGGCCGCCGGGGGCGACGGTCGAGGGGGTGAGGGTGAAGCCGAACGAGACCTGCCGGGCGCGCTGCTCGGCGTGCCTCTCGGCGTACTTCTCGGTCTGGGGCATGGCCTGGGCTTCGGACCGGGCCTCGGCCGCGGACGCGGCGGGCGCGCCGAGGGCTCCGAGGGTGAGGACGGCGAACGTGGCGCCGGCACTCAGCAGGGCGGTGGCGGAGGTACGTATCGCACCCATGGTTGATTCTCCGGATCCCCGAGGAGCAGCCGCGGAACGGTTTCCGCACGTGGGGGGTCGTGCGCCTCGATGTCCGCCACGCTAGGTGCGGGTGGCGGGGCCCGCGATCAGGAACGGGCGAATGGGGCATGGCGGTAGGCCGAACCGGGGACGGGAGGCCCGTCCCCGGTTTGCCGGGCGGTGTCAGCCGCCCAGGTCCAAGTGGGAGAACTGCGTGAGGAACGGTTCGGCGGTGGCCGAGATGCCCCGCCCGAACGGTGCGTCGAAGTCCCAGATCAGGAACAGCAGGAACGCGATCAGCGCGCTGAAGAGCCCGGCCAGCAGCATCTCCCGGAACGAGCGCCTGATCTGCAGGGTGAAGATCAGGCCCACCGTGACCAGGGCTCCGGTGATCAACCCGAACCAGACCACCCCCGGCATGGTGGCCCCGGCGCTCGCGCCGCGTGCGCTGCGGGCGTCGTCGACAACCGCGACCTGGTCGACGAGCGGCTGGTAGGCCTGGCCCTCGTGATCGGTCTGCGGCTCGTAGTCCGTGACGTCCCGGCGGATACGTTCCAGCAGCTCCCCGCCGCGGTCCGTGAGTTCGCCGTCGTCGGCCATCGCCTTCCACTCGGTGTCCACCACGAAGGTCACGTACGCGTCGACGTCGGACCGGATCCTCGCCCGGACCCCGGCCGGGTAGACCTGCGAGCGGACGCTGATCTCGTGCAGGGCCTGTGCTTCCTGGCGCACGTATTCCTGGGCGGCTCCCCGGCCCTCCCAGACGCCCGCGATCGCCAGGCCCAGCACGATCGCGTAGATCACCCCGATCATCATCGTCATGTACTCGATGACGTCCGGGGTCTCGTTCGGATCGTCGTCGTCGCCGATCCTGCGGTGATTGAAGAAGGCGATGGACAGCACCACGGCACAGGCCGCGGCCATCGCGAGGGACAGGACGAGCCATTCCGACAAGATGACTCCAGATCGTTTGACGGTGGGCGGATTACCGCGGGCGCAGCGCGACGATCGCGAGCACCGCGGGAGCCGCGGTCAGCAAGGTGAAGGTCACCGGCGAGACGTGGTGCTCGGCCGGTTTACGGGCTTGCGCGCGGTACGCCGGGCGGGCCACCTGTTTCCGCGGCGGCGCGGCCACCGCGGGGGACGGCGGCGGTGGCGGCGCGGGTACCCCCGCCGCACGGGGCGGGGCGGGCGCCGGCTTCGGCGGGGCCGGTGCGGGCAGGACGGGCTTCGGTACGGGCCTGGGCGCCGCCCTGGGTGGCGCCGGAGCGGGCTTCGGAGGCGGCGGGGCCGGGGTCGGGACCGGCTTCGGCGTGGGCTTCGGCGGTGGTGGCGTGGGCTTCGGCTCGGGCGGCGGGGTGGGCTTCGGGGGCGGCTTAGGCGGACACGGCGGTGGCGGTGGCGGCGGTGGGCAGTCGGGGTCGCCGTGGTGGCCCCCGCCACGGCCGCCACCACGGTGTCTTCCGTGGTCGGAGCGGTGATCCGAACGGTGGTCCGCGCGGCGGTCGGCCCCGTGATGTCCACCACCCGGACCGCGTCCGCGGCCGTCGCCGGAAGCCACCGCGACCACGGCGGCGGCCGTCGCGGCCTCGCCGGGGTCGGTCGTCGCGTAGGCGCTGCTATCAGCCACGGCCGGCGTGACGGACAAGGCCGCCCACAGCAGGACCGGGACCGCCAGCAGGCGCCTGGCACAAGCTCTGTTCACCCGGGGAGCATGGGCCCGCGCACGCCGGCCCACGCTGGGCTCGGCCCCGGTTCGCCTGAACGGGTGTAGTGCCGAGCGGAAAGGTTTGAGCCAGCTGCGGAGCGGGCTCAGTCGAGTGCGATCATCGTCCGGTCAATTCCCAAAAGGGATTTGTCGGTACCGGTCATTTGCCCCGGGGGCGCCGCCGGGCGCCTTTGGTGTGTGACGAAGAACGGATCGCCAATTTCCGCTTTTGCTCGCCCTGTTGGTCAATGATCAGTAGATTCGGCTCGGACAGGAGTCCGACCCCGCACGGACCGCCGCAGGAACAACGCTTGGAGATCCCGATGGAGCGCCCCGCCTGGGCCCCGCCAGGCATCGACATCTCGGTGCCGAGCGTGTCCCGCATCTACGATTACTACCTTGGCGGGTCCCACAATTTTGAGGTCGACCGCCAGGCGGCCCGACGGGCCATGGAATTCATGCCGGGACTGCCCAAGATCATGCAGGCCAACCGGGCGTTCATGCGCCGTGCCGTCCGGCACGCCGTCGCCGAGGGCGTCACGCAGTTCCTCGACATCGGCTCCGGCATCCCCACCTTCGGCAACGTCCACGAGATCGCCCGGGCCGCCAGCCCCGGGGCCCGCGTGGTCTACGTCGACCACGACCCGGTGGCCGTGGCGCACAGCCATGCCGTCCTCCTGGACGACGAGCACACCGGCGTCGTCGCCGCCGATCTGCGCAAGCCCCAGGAGATCCTGGCCGCCCCCGAGGTCGGACGGCTCCTCGACTTCGACCGGCCGGTCGCCCTGCTCCTCGTCGCCGTCCTGCACTTCCTGGAGGACGCGGACCACCCGTACGACGCCGTGGCCGAGCTGCGCGACGCGCTGGCCCCCGGCAGCCTGCTGATCCTCACCCATGCCTCCTTCGAGGGCATCCCGCTCGTGGAGGAGGTCGCGGGCGGCGCCGTCGGCGTCTACCGCGACATCCGCAACCCCCTCGTCATGCGCACGGGGGAGCAGATCGCCCGCTTCTTCGAAGGGTTCGACATGGTGGAGCCCGGGCTGGTCTCCATGCCCGACTGGCGCCCGGACCGCTCCGCGGACGGGGAGGACGGCGAAACGCCGGAGGACCCCTACGCCTTCTCGGGCTACGGCGGCGTGGGACGCAAGGCGTGAGACTTCCGGCACAGACGGCGGGCGCGCCGAACACCGTCGCAGCGCCCGCGGCCGCACCCGCGCCGACCGCGCAATCCGCGGCGGCCCCCCACGGCGGCATCGAGGACCGGATCTCCCGCTTCGCCACGATCTGGGGACGGGCGATCTTCCCGGTCACCGCGACCTCGCTGACCCGGCCCGAGTTCGAACGGCACCTCGTGCCGCTCACCCGGACGCTCACCGAGGCCCTGCACGCACGGCCCTTCGACGCCGCCGTGGCGCAGCGGGTGGGCGCCGAACTCGTCGCCGTGCACTGCACCGACCCGGAAGCCCTGGCCGGCACCCTGGGCGTGATCGAGTCCTACCTGGTGCTCTACTGCGGTCCGGACGGACTCGAAGGCTCCGGCTTGGAGGCCACCGCCGAGTACCACTCGCGCTGCGCGCGGCTCCAGCACGCCATCGCCGCCGGATACGCACGCGCGCTGCGCGAGCGCACCCTCAGCGAGCAGGAGGCCATCGCCCGCTCCGCGCTGACCGCCCGTACCGACGCCCAGCAGGCCCTGCACGCGAGCGAGGAGCGCTTCCGGGCGGTCTTCGAGGGCGCGGCCGTCGGCATCGGCATCGCCGACCTCGACGGGAACGTCCTGGAGGTCAACGACACGCTGCTGCAGATGTTCGGCGGGCTGGAGGGGCACGTCCGCAGCCGCAACGTCAGCGAGTGGGGCCACCCCGACGACACCCCGCACGTCTGGCGGATGTACGGCGAGCTGGTGCGCGGCGAACGGGAGAGCTACCGCGTGGAGAAGCCGTACTACCGCCACGACGGGACCGTGCTCTGGACCAACCTCACGGTGTCGCTGCTGCGCGACGCCGACGGCAAGCCGCAGTACCAGCTGGCGCTGATGGAGGACACGACCGAGCGCCGCCTGCTGAACCTGCGGCTGCGCTACGAGGCCACCCACGACGCCCTCACCGGACTGCCCAACCGGACTCTGTTCTTCGAGCGGCTGGAGAAGGCCCTCAGCGGGGCCGGGGGTGACCGCTACGGCCTGTGCTACCTGGACCTCGACGGCTTCAAGGCGGTCAACGACAGCCTCGGCCACTCGGCGGGGGACCGGCTGCTGGTCGAGGTCGCCGACCGGCTGCAGAGCTGCGCGACCGGTCCCGGCGAGGTCGTCGCCCGGCTCGGCGGCGACGAGTTCGTAGCCCTGACCACCGGCTCCGACACCGAGCAGAAGGTGACCGACCTCGCGGTCCGCATCCTGACGGCCCTTTCGACGCCGATCCGGCTGGAGGGCCGGGAGCTGTCGGTCCGGGGCAGCATCGGCATCGTCGAGGGCCGCGCCAAGGAGCGCACCCCGGCCGAGGTGCTGCGCAGCGCCGACATCACGATGTACCGCGCCAAGGCGGCCGGCGGCAACCGCTTCGAGTTCGCCGACGCCGAGGCCGACGCCCGCGCGATCACCCGGCACGGCCTGACCAACGCCCTGCCGGCGGCGCTGGAGCGCGGCGAATTCTTCATCGAGTACCAGCCGCTGGTCCACATGCGCGACGGCACCGTGCACGGCGCCGAGGCGCTGGTGCGCTGGTCCCACCCGCAGTACGGGGTGCTCGGCCCCGACCGCTTCATCCCGCTCGCCGAACGGACCGGGCTGATCGTGCCCCTCGGCCGGTGGGTCCTGGAGGAGGCCGTCCGCCAAGCCCGCGTCTGGCAGCACGAGCACGGGGGCGCAGCCCTGCGGATCAACGTCAACCTCTCACCGACCCAGCTGCACCACCCGGGTCTGGTCGCCGACACGGTGGCGGTGCTGGAGAAGTCCGGCCTCGCTCCGGGCGCGCTGTGCCTGGAAGTCACCGAGTCGGCCCTGATAGGCGCTGACGACGAACTGCTGGAGCCGCTGCGCCGGCTGGCCGAACTCGGTGTGGACATCGCACTCGACGACTTCGGCACCGGCTACTCCAACCTGGCCAACCTGCGGCGCCTGCCGGTCAGCGTGCTCAAACTCGACCGCTCCTTCACCCAGGGGATGCAGCAGCAGCCCGCCGACCCGGTCGACGTCAAGATCGTGGAGGGGATCGTGGCCCTGGCCCACAGCCTCGAACTCGCCGTCACCGTCGAGGGCGTGGAGACCGGCGCACAGGCCGCCCAGCTGCGCGCGCTCGGCTGCGACACCGCCCAGGGCTGGTACTACGCCCGCCCCGGGGCCCCCGACCGCATCCACACCCTGTCCCTCTCCGACGCGGTGCCCACTCCCTCCTGAACGCAGCCCGGGCCCGCGGCGGTCCGGGCCGCGCGGTCCCGGTAGCGGCCGGCTCCGGCGCGCTGTGCCGCGTCAGTCCAGGCCGACCTCCGTTCCGCGGCCGGGGGTCCGCACGGCTTCCACGACCCGCTCGTACCGCTCGGCGGTGTCGGCCAGGACCCCAGCGGCGACCGGCAGCCGCTCCGCCTCGTAGGCGTCGAGCGCCGCGTCCGCGTCCGGTCCGGCGAGGGCGGCGGACAGGGCCCGGCCGAGCGCCGCCGCGTCCTCGATGCCGGTGTTCATGCCCAGGCCGCCGGCTATGGGGTGCACGTGCGCGGCGTCCCCGGCGAGCAGGACCCGGCCCTCCCTCATCCGGGCGGCCATGCGGACATTGACCCGCCAGGAGGAGAGCCAGGTGGGGTCCTCGAGCCGGATGCCCGGCACCCCGGCGCACCGGTCGAAGATCCGCTGGAAGCTCTCCAGGGAGGGCGGCAGCGGCTCGCCGTGCTCGTCCTGCTCGGGTGAGGCCTGCAGTTGGAAGGAGTCCGTCCCCGGCATCGGGCAGAGCAGTATTCCGCCGCCCTCCGAGGTGAACCACTGGTGCCAGACGTCCCGGCCGAGCCCCGGCGCCCTGACGTCGCCGATGACCATCGCGGGCTCCTTCTCGCCGTTGCCCTCGAAGGGGATGCCGAGCAGCTTGCGGGTGGTGCTGCGCCCGCCGTCGCACCCGGCGAGACAGCGGGCCTCGATCACGCTTCCGTCCGCCAGCTCGGCGCGCACCCCGGACTCGTCCTGGCTGATGCCGACGAGCTCCGCCCCGTACTCGACGCGCACGCCGAGTCCGGCGAGCCGGTCGCGCAGCGCCTCTTCGACCTGCCACTGCCCGATCAGCAGGCCCGCGTCCGCCGGGGTGGGGGTGTCGTTGATGTGCTCGCCGTCGAAGTACTTGCGCAGCACCACCCCCGCGGTGCCGGCGGCGATCAGGGGTTCGGCAACGCCGAGCCTCTCGAAGATCGCGAGGCTGCCGGCGCGGAGCCCCTTGCCCCGAGACTCGTGGTGCGGTTCGGTGCGCCGCTCGATGACACGGACGGCGATTCCGCGCAGGGCGAGATCACAGGCGAGCGTCAGCCCGGTGGGGCCGGAGCCGGCGATCAGTACATCGGTGTGGTTCATCGAAAGTCCTCTCCTCGTCTCTGACTCCAAGGAAAGCGACTCCCGACGCAAAAGGCAACCCGGTTAAAAAAATTACCCGGTCTCTCTTTCGTGCTACGCTGTGCGCATGGAGAACACGACGGGTCTGCGCGAGAGCAAGAAGCTCCGCACGCGCCGCCAGTTGGCGGCCACGGCGCTGGAACTCTTCCTGGAGCGGGGCTTCGACGCCGTGTCGGTGGCTGATGTCGCCGCGGCGGCCGAGGTGTCCAAACCCACCCTCTTCCGGTACTTCCCGACCAAGGAGGACCTGCTCCTCGACCGGTTCGCCGACCACCAGGACGAGGTGGCGCGCATCGTGCGCGACCGGCCCGCGGGCGCGACGCCGGTGGGAGCCGTGCACGCCCACTTCCTGACGGCCCTCGCCGAGCGGGACCCGATCACCGGGCTCTGCGACCACCCGGAGGTCCTCGCCTTCCTGCGCCTGCTCCACTCCACCGCCAGCCTGGAGTCCCGCCTGTCCCACTACACCGACCGCGAGGTCGAGCTGCTCGCCGCCGCCCTGGAGGCGGAGTCGGTGCCGCCGCTCGCCGCCCGGCTGGCGGCCGTCCACCTGGTGGCGGTCCGCCACGAGCTCGGGCGGGAGAACTGGCAGCGGCTCGATGCCGGGCGGAGCGCCGACGAGGCCCACCCCGCCGCCGTGGCCGACGCCGACCAGGCCTTCGGCATGCTCGCCGACGGCCTCGACCGAGCTCTTCCCGCGGCCCCGCCCACTCCCGACTGAGGCCCCACGTGGCATGGAGCCCCGGGCGTCACGCCATCAGCATCCGCTTCAGCTCTCGCGCCGCGCGCGGGGGAGCCACGTCGGTGCGGTGCGCGAGTGCGATCGTCCGGCGCAGCGGCGACCCGGCAAGCGGGGTCGTCCGCAGCCCCGGGCCCGCGTCCGCCACCACCATCGCCGGGACCACCGCCACGCCCAGCCCCGCCCGCGCGAAGCCCAGTACCGCGTCCATCTCCCCGCCCTCCACGGTGAACGCCGGCTCGAAGCCCTCCGCCCGGCACGCGGCCACCGTCAGCTCCCGCAGGTCGTAGCCGTGCCGGAACATCACCATCGGCTCGTCGCGCAACGCCGCGATGGTCAGCTCCCGGCCCCCGCCGGGCGCCGGAAGCTTCGTCGAGGACACCACCACCAGGTCCTCCGTCAGCAGCTCCACCGTCGTCAGGGCCGGCGCAGAGGGCGGCAGCGGCAGGGCGATCAGTGCCAGGTCCAGTGCCCCGCGCGCCAGCTCCCGCACGAGGTCGAGCGAACCGCTCTCCTCGATCAGCAGCTCGATCCCCGGATGCGCCGCGTGGAAGGCCCGCAGCACACCCGGCAGCAGACCCGTGCACACGCTCGGGGTGGCCCCCAGCCGGATCCGCCCGCGCCGCAGCTGCGCCAGCTCCTGCACCTCCAGCCGCGCCGTGTCCGCGTCCGCCAGGATGCGCCGCGCCAGCGGCAGCAGCGCCTCGCCCGCGTCCGTCAGCGTGATGTTGCCCCGGGCGCGGCTGAACAGTTCGGCCCCCAGCTCCCGCTCCAGCGCCTTGATCTGCTGGGAGAGCGACGGCTGGGCCACGTGCACCTGCTCCGCGGCCCGGGTGAAGTGCCGGGTCTCGGCGACGGCCACGAAGTAGAGGAGCTGCTGGAATTGCATAGGCCATGTCTATCAATATGACCGACATCATGTCTTGGACCTTTCGGGTCCTCCGTCCCTACCGTCGATGGCATGGCTCTGGCAACGCGCACCCGGACGAGCGCCCCCTCGTTCTGGGGCTCCACCATCGGAAAGAAGACCGTCATGGCGGTCTCCGGGCTGATCATGCTCGGCTACCTCGTCGTGCACATGCTCGGCAACCTCAAGATCTTCTTCGGGGCGGACGAGTTCAACGGCTACGCCCACTGGCTGCGCACCCTCGGCTCGCCCTTCCTCCACCACGAGTGGGCCCTGTGGATCGTCCGCGTGGCGCTCCTCGCCGCCGTCGTCGCGCATGCCGTGTCCGCCTACCAGCTCAGCCGCCGCGACATCAAGGCCCGCCCGGTCAAGTACGTCCACAAGCGCCGCCGCGCGAGCTATGCCACCCGCACCATGCGCTGGGGCGGCATCATCCTCGGCCTGTTCATCGTGTGGCACCTGCTCGACCTCACCACGCTCACCGTCAACGAGCGCGCCTGGGCCGGCCACCCCTACGAGAACGTCCTCGCCACCTTCTCCACCTGGTACGGCAACACCATCTACATCGTGGCGATGGCCGCACTCGGCCTGCACGTCCGGCACGGCTTCTGGAGCGCCGCCCAGACCCTCGGCGCGGGCCGGGCCCGGCGCGAGCGGACGCTGAAAGCCTTCGCAGGCGGCCTGGCCGCCGTCCTCTTCGCGGGCTTCGTGTCCGTCCCCGTCGCCGTCATGACCGGAATGGTGAACTGACCGTGAGCAGCTACGCCCACCACACCACCGGCGAGCCCATCGCCGACACCAAGGCCCCCGAAGGCCCCATCGCGGAGCGCTGGGACCGCCGCCGCTTCGAGGCCAAACTCGTCAACCCCGCCAACCGCCGCAAGCACACCGTCATCGTCGTCGGTACCGGCCTGGCCGGCGGATCGGCCGGCGCGACCCTCGCCGAACAGGGCTACAACGTAGTCCAGTTCTGCTTCTCCGACTCCCCCCGCCGGGCCCACTCCATCGCCGCACAGGGCGGCATCAACGCCGCCAAGAACTACCGCAACGACGGCGACTCGGTGCACCGCCTCTTCTACGACACCGTCAAGGGCGGCGACTTCCGCGCCCGCGAGTCCAACGTCCACCGCCTCGCCCAGATCTCCGTCGAGATCATCGACCAGTGCGTGGCCCAAGGCGTCCCCTTCGCCCGCGAGTACGGCGGCCTCCTCGACACCCGCTCCTTCGGCGGCGTCCAGGTCTCCCGCACCTTCTACGCCCGCGGCCAGACCGGACAGCAGCTCCTCCTCGGCGCCTACCAGGCCCTCTCCCGGCAGATCGCCGCGGGCAACGTCGAGATGCACGCCCGCACCGAGATGCTCGACCTGATCGTCGTCGACGGTGTCGCCCGCGGCATCGTCGCCCGCGACCTGGTCACCGGAGAGATCTCCACCCACTACGCCGACGCCGTGGTGCTGGCGAGCGGCGGATACGGCAACGTCTTCTACCTCTCCACCAACGCCATGAACTCCAACGCGACCGCGGTCTGGCGGGCGCACCGGCGCGGCGCCTACTTCGCCAACCCCTGCTTCACCCAGATCCACCCCACCTGCATCCCGCGCACCGGCGACCACCAGTCCAAGCTCACCCTGATGAGCGAGTCCCTGCGCAACGACGGCCGCATCTGGGTCCCCAAGGCCAAGGGCGACACCCGCCCCGCCGCAGACATCCCCGAGGCGGAGCGCGACTACTACCTGGAGCGGATCTACCCCTCCTTCGGCAACCTCGTGCCCCGCGACATCGCCTCCCGGGCCGCCAAGAACGTCTGCGACGAGGGCCGCGGCGTCGGCCCCGGCGGGCAGGGCGTCTACCTCGACTTCGCCGACGCCATCCGCCGCATGGGCCGCGACAAGGTCGCCGAGAAGTACGGCAACCTCTTCGACATGTACGAGCGGATCACCGCGGAGAACCCGTACGAGGTCCCCATGCGGATCTACCCCGCCGTGCACTACACGATGGGCGGCCTGTGGGTCGACTACGACCTGCAGACCACCGTCCCCGGCCTCTTCGCGATCGGCGAGGCCAACTTCTCCGACCACGGCGCCAACCGCCTCGGCGCCTCCGCCCTGATGCAGGGCCTCGCCGACGGCTACTTCGTGCTCCCCTCCACGATCAACGACTACCTCGCTCGCCACCCCCACCGCGACACCGTCGACGACACCCACCCCGAGGCCGTGGCCGTCGTACGCGAGACCCGCGATCGGCTCGCGCGACTGCTCGCCGTCGACGGCGACCGCACCCCCGACTCCTTCCACCGCGAGATCGGCGAACTCATGTGGGAGTACTGCGGGATGGCCCGCAGCGAACAGGGCCTGCGCAAGGCCCTCGACCGGATCCCGCAGATCCGCGAGGAGTTCTGGCGCCGCATCAAGGTGCCCGGCACCGGCGACGAGTTCAACCAGTCGCTGGAGAAGGCCAACCGCATCGTCGACTACCTCGAACTCGCCGAGCTGATGTGCCTCGACGCGCTCCACCGCGCCGAATCCTGCGGCGGCCACTTCCGCGAGGAGTCCCAGACCCCGGACGGCGAGGCGGCCCGTCAGGACGGGGCCTTCGCCTACGCCGCCGCCTGGGAGTTCACCGACACCGGCGCCGCCCCCGTCCTGCACAAGGAAGACCTCGTCTTCGAGTACGTCCACCCCACACAGCGGAGCTACGCATGAAGCTCACCCTGCGCGTCTGGCGCCAGCGCGGCGCCGACGCCCCCGGCCACATGGCCTCGTACGAGGTCGACGGGATCTCCGAGGACATGTCCTTCCTGGAGATGCTCGACACCCTCAACGAGGACCTCATCCTGCGCGGTGAGGACCCGGTCGCCTTCGACCACGACTGCCGAGAGGGCATCTGCGGCGCCTGCAGCCTCGTCATCAACGGCGATGCCCACGGCCCCGAGCGCACCACCACCTGCCAGCTCCACATGCGCTCCTTCGCCGACGGCGACACCATCGACGTCGAGCCCTGGCGGGCAGCGGCCTTCCCCGTGGTCAAGGACCTCGTCGTCGACCGGGGCGCCTTCGACCGGATCATCCAGGCCGGCGGCTACATCACCGCCCCCACCGGCTCCGCCCCCGAGGCACACGCCACCGCCGTGCCCAAGGCCGACGCCGACTTCGCCTTCGAACACGCCGAGTGCATCGGCTGCGGCGCGTGCGTGGCGGCCTGCCCCAACGGCTCCGCGATGCTCTTCACCTCCGCCAAGGTCAACCACCTGAACGTCCTCCCGCAGGGCTCACCCGAGCGCGGGACCCGCGTCCTGGACATGGTGGCCCGCATGGACGAGGAGGGCTTCGGCGGCTGCACCCTCACCGGCGAATGCGCCACCGCCTGCCCGAAGGGCATCCCGCTGCCGTCGATCGCCGCAATGAACAGGGAGTGGCTGCGCGCGGTCCGCAAAGGTCCCCGCTGACCCGGCCGCCGGCCCGGCGCAGGACCCCGCCGCCGCGAGGGGCCCTGCGCCGATCGGCTGACCGGCCGGGCACCCGCCGCGCCGCGCCCCGGCGGCGCCCCGGCCATGGGAGACAGTGACCCCATGCCAGAAGCCCCCGCCGGGACCGGACCATGCCGCAGAGCCGTACTGGCCGCCGCCCTCGTCCCACTGGCCGCGACGGGGTGCTCCGGCGGGGAAGCGCTCCGCCCCCCGGCCGCCGGGCAGCAGCCCGACGCCAAGGACGCCGTGGTCATGGTGATCCGGCACGCGGAGAAGCCGTACGCCGGTGATTCCGGCTGGGACGAGGACGGCGAGGACGACCCCGGCTCACTGGCCGGGCGCGGCTGGCGCCGGGCCGAAGCGCTGCCGCGGCTCTTCGCGCCGGCCAAGCGTTCCGTACTGCCCCGCCCCGCCGCCGTCTTCGCCGCAGGCGGCAAGGCACCCGCCCCCGCCCGGTGCCGGCAGACCGTGACCGCCCTGGCCGCCGCACTGCGCACCCCCGTACGCGCCGAGTTCGCCGTCGGAGCCGAACCCGCCCTGGCCCACGCCGCGCTGGCCGGCCCCATGCCCGTACTCGTCTGCTGGGAGCACACCGGGATCCCCCGCCTGGTGCGCGCCCTCGGCGCCCACCAGGTCCTCGGCCTTCCCGCGACCTGGCCCGACCGCTACGACCTGGTCTGGCAGTTCACACGCCGTGGCGAGCAGTGGAGCTTCCGAGAACTGCCCCAGCAACTCCTGCCCGGCGACGCCTGAGCCTCACGGCAACCGGTACAGCTCGTTCCCGTGGGCGCCCAGGAGCAGGACCAGGTCGCCGTACGGCCGGACCACGGGCGTGCCCGCGAGGTACTGCAGTTCGAACGGCTCATCGGGAACGCTGGTACCCGCCACCCAGGGACGGGCCGCGCCCGCCATGCCCACGGTCACGACCGTCACCTTCGCGCCCGGCTCCAGCCACTCGCTCCAGCAGTACGGTTCGAGGAAGAGCTCCAGCAGACGCCCGCCGTCGTCGGTGACCGGCAGCCGTGCCACCGGCACCGCCGGGTCCCACGGCTCCGGGGGCACCGGGATCGCTCCTCCGCCTTGCGGTGCACTGCATCTGAGGCCGCGCGCTGACTTCCCGGGGATCACCGGACAGCCCTCAGCCAACCGCTTCCGGGCTGTTGGCGAGAGCGCGGGCCAGGTACGGCGCCGTACGGCTGCCCGGCGTCCGGGCCACCTCGCGCGGGGTGCCCGCGGCGACGATCCGGCCGCCCTCCGCGCCGCCGCCCGGGCCCAGGTCGATCACCCGGTCAGCGCCCGCCACCACGTCCATGTCGTGCTCCACGACCACCACCGAATGCCCAGCGTCCACCAGACCGTGCAACTGCCGCAGCAGCACCCGCACATCGGCCGGGTGCAGACCCGTCGTCGGCTCGTCCAGCAGGTACAGCGTGTGGTCCCGGCGCTGCCGCTGGAGCTCCGTCGCCAGCTTGATCCGCTGCGCCTCGCCGCCCGACAGCTCGGTCGCCGGCTGCCCGAGCCGCAGGTAGCCCAGCCCGATCTCCTCCAGCGCCCGCAGGCTGCGCGCCGCCGCAGGGACACCGGTGAAGAACCCGGCCGCGGACTCCACCGTCAGCCCCAGCACCTCCGCGATGTTCAGGCCCTCGTACCGGACCTCCAGCGTCTCGGCGTTGTACCGCGCGCCGCCGCACTCGGGGCACGGGGCGTACGTACTCGGCAGGAACAGCAGCTCCACCGAGACGAAGCCCTCGCCCTGACACGTCTCGCACCGGCCGCCCGCCACGTTGAAGGAGAACCGGCCCGCCTTCCACCCCCGCGCCCCCGCCTCCGGGGACGCCGTGAAGAGCCTGCGCACCACGTCGAAGAGCCCGGTGTACGTGGCCAGGTTGGACCGCGGGGTCCGGCCGATCGGCTTCTGGTCCACCTCCACCAGCCGCCGTACGGGGAACCCCGGGTCGGCGATGCGCTCGCGGACCTCCCGCGCCAGCGCCTGACCGACCAGCGTGGACTTCCCCGACCCCGACACCCCGGTCACCGCGGTGAACACCCCGAGCGGGAACCGCGCGTCGAGGTCCCGCAGGTTGTGCCGGTCCACCCCGCTCAGCCGCACCTCCCCGGTCGGCCTGCGCACCGCCCGGCCGGGCACCGCCGGCTCCCGCGCCGACGCGAACAGGTGCCGGGCCGTCGCCGACTCCGCCACCCCGGCCAGCGCCGCCGGCGGCCCGCTGTGCAGCACCCGCCCGCCGCGCTCCCCGGCCAGCGGGCCCACGTCCACCAGCCAGTCCGCGTGCCGCACCACGTCCAGATGGTGCTCGACGACGAAGACGGTGTTCCCGGCCTCCTTCAGCCGGTCAAGTACGCCGAGCAGCGCCTCGGTGTCGGCCGGGTGCAGCCCCGCCGACGGCTCGTCCAGCACGTACACCACCCCGAACAGCCCCGACCGCAGCTGCGTCGCCAGCCGCAGTCGCTGGAGCTCGCCCGCGGACAGGGTCGGCGCGGTCCGGTCCAGGCTCAGGTAGCCGAGCCCCAGCTCCGTGACGGGCCCGATCCGCGACCGCAGGTCGTCGGCGAGGACCCGCGCGGCCTCCCCGTCCAGGGACGCGGAGGCCAGTACGGCGTCCAGGTCCGTCAGCGCCAGCGCCGCGAGCTCGGCGATGGTCCGCCCGGCGAAGGTGACGGCGAGGGCCTCCGGGCGCAGCCGGCGCCCCTCGCACACCGGGCACGGCGAGTCGGCGAGGAACTTCTCGGCGCGGGCCCGCAGGGTGGCGCTCTTGCTGTCGGAGAAGGTCCGCATGACATAGCGGTGGGCGCTCATGTACGTGCCCTGGTAGGGCCGTTGGATCCGGTCGGCGTCCCGCACCGGGTGCACGGTCACCACCGGCTGCTCCTCGGTGAACAGGATCCATTCGCGGTCCTTCGCGGGCAGCTCCCGCCAGGGCCGGTCCACGTCGTGGCCGAGCGTCTCCAGGACGTCCCGCAGGTTCTTGCCCTGCCAGGCGCCCGGCCAGGCGGCGATGGCGCCCTCGCGGATCGACAGCCCGGGATCGGGTACCAGCAGCTCCTCGCTGGTGCGGTGGATCCGGCCGAGCCCGTGACAGGAAGGGCAGGCGCCGGCGGCCGTGTTGGGCGAGAAGGCGTCCGAGTCCAGTCGCGGCGCGCCCGGCGGATACGTACCGGCCCGCGAGAACAGCATCCGCAGGGAGTTGGACAGCAGCGTCACCGTACCGACCGAGGAGCGCGAGCCGGGGGAGGAGCGGCGCTGCTCCAGCGACACCGCCGGCGGCAGACCGGTGACGGAATCCACCTTCGGGGCGCCGATCTGGTGGATGAGGCGCCGGGCGTACGGGGCCACCGACTCGAAGTACCGCCGCTGGGCCTCGGCGTACAGCGTGCCGAAGGCGAGCGAGCTCTTCCCGGAACCGGACACCCCGGTGAACACGGTCAGCGCATTGCGCGGGATGTCCACGTCGACCCCGCGCAGATTGTGCTCCCGGGCGCCCCGCACCCGTACGTAGGGATCGTGGTCGGGCCGGGGTTCGGTGGACTGGTGCATTCGTCCCACTTTACGGCCCGGGTGCGCGGGCGAGGTCAGGGGCGGTGCCTGGTGACTGCGCCGGACACCGAAGGATGCCTCGGGTAGTCGAGCACGCTGTGCGGCCGCAGGGGACGTCCGGCCGGTGTCGCAGCAGCGAGGCCCTGACCCGCTCGCGCACGGGCTCGCGCCCGGCTGCGAAGTACCGCGTGACCTCGGGGAAGAACAGCCGCACGCTCTTCTCGACCACTGCGGGCCGCGCGCCCGCCCGCTCGGCGACCTGGCCGCAGATCCACCGGAGCCGACCCGTGGCCCGGCCCTGCGCCCCGCTCGGATCCCCCCCCCGGGCCCGCGCCCACTGCCCGACGAGCGCGAGTTACCCGTCGGCGGGCTCCGCGCTCTGCCGCTCGCTGCGCAGCAGGTCGGCGTAGTACGCCGTCTCCAGGTCGAGGCCGGCGGCGGCGTCCCCCGAGGGCGGAGAGCCAGGCGGAGCACAGCCGGGCGCTGCCGAGGTGGGGCGCACTGTCGGCGGCCTTGTGGTTCCGGACACCGAGGACGCGGGTCATTCGGGGGGCTCCTGTGCGCGTGTGCCGCCGCAGCTGTGGACGGCGACGGCTCCATTGCCCGTCGAGGTGCCGGCCGAGCACGTGTCCACGAGGAAGACGACGCGCCGGTCGTCGCCACTCCGTTCGGCCTCCTGCTGCGCCTTTTCGATCCACCGGTCGACGTCGACGTCGCGGTCGTCGTGCGCCACGAGGGAGAGACGGCCGCTGCGATCGGCCCGACCGTGTCCGATCAGGTGGACGACGAGGATGTCGGCGGAGTTCCGGCTCAACACGCGCCTCGCACGCGTCGGTTGGCTCTCGACGCTACTCGATCCCTACGGCCGCAGGCCCGTGATACGGGCCAGCCGGGCGTACGAGTCCAGCAGGGCCGTGCGGTCGTACGTCGAGGTGGTGACCAGGAGCTCGTCCGCGCCGGTGCGTTCGGCGACCTCGGACAGCTCTGCCGCCACCCGGTCCTCCGTTCCGTGGATGTGACCGGTGAGGGCGCCCTCGTACAGTTCCCGCTCCTTCGGGGTCATCTCCAGGGCCTCGACGTCCTCCGCAGGGCGGAGCGGCGGGAAGCTGCCGCGGGTGCGGGAGTACGCGAGGGACCAGGCCTCCGGGAGCAGGATGCGCCGGGCCTCCTCGGTGGTCGCCGCGACGGCCACCGTCCCCGAGACCACGACGTACGGCTCCGCGCCCCGGGCGGAGGGCCGGAACTCCTTGCGGTACCCCTCCACGATCTCGGTGACCCGGCCGCGGCTGCGCAGGTCGCCCACCACCAGCGGCAGCCCCGCCCGGGCGGCGATCCCGGCGCCCTCGCCGGTTGCCAGCACGTACGCCGGTATCCGCAGGCCCTCGGCGGGGTGGGCGTGCACCTCGGGGTGTGCCCGCTGGGTGCCGTCGAGCCAGCCGAGGAGTTCGGTGAGCTGTTCCTCGAAGCGGTCGGCGTCCTCTGTGTCCCGGCCCAGCGCCCGCCGGATGCCGTTCGTGAAGCCGACCGAGCGGCCCAGCCCCATGTCGATCCGGCCGGGGTAGAGCGATTCCAGCACCCCGAACTGCTCCGCGACCACGAGGGGCTGGTGGTTCGGCAGCATGACCCCGCCCGTGCCGACCCGGATCCGTTCCGTCGCCCCGGCGACGGCGGCGGCCAGGAGGGTCGGCGCCGAGCCCGCGACGCCAGGCACACTGTGGTGTTCCGACACCCAGAAGCGGTGGTAGCCGAGGTCTTCGGCCGTCCGGGCGAGCGCCACGGTGTCGCGCAGGGCCTGCGGGGCCGGGTGGCCTTGGCGGGTGCGGGACCGGTCGAGTATCGAGAGTTTTCGGATCACACGGGAGTCAACGCCCGCAGGCCCGGAGGATTCCCGCCCGTCCCGCGCCCCCCGGCTCCCTCCCCGCCGCCGCCCCCGGCCCCCCACCCCGCCGACCCCGGCCCGCTCGCGTCCGGGCCCGTGTCGGTGCCCGGCCATAGGCTGGCCGGATGAGTGAGAAGCGCACCTCGCGGCCGTTGGCCGTCTTCGACATCGACAACACCCTGGCCGACACCGCCCACCGCCAGCACTTCCTGGAGCGCCGCCCCAGGGACTGGCCCGGCTTCTTCGCCGCGGCGCCGGCCGATCCGCCGCTCGCGCGCGGGATCGCCCTGGCGGTGGAGAGCGCGGCCGACTGCGAGGTGGTGTACCTGACCGGGCGGCCCGAGCGGTGCCGGGCGGACACCCAGGAGTGGCTCACCCGGCACGGTCTGCCCGAGGGGCGGGTGTGGATGCGCGGCAACCAGGACCGGCGGCCGGCCCGGACGACCAAGCTGGAGGTGCTGGGCCGGATCGCCCGGGGCCGGGAGGTACGCATGTTCGTGGACGACGACGAACTGGTCTGCCAGGCCGCGCGGGCGGCCGGCTTCCGCGTCGTCGTCGCCGACTGGGCGGCGGACGCGCCCGAACTCACGTCCGGCCAGGAGGTAGAGGGCCGGACCTGAGCGGCCGGCCGCCCGCAGGGGAAGGGCCTCAGTCCTCGCCCTCGAGCCGGAAGCCGACCTTCAGCCCCACCTGGTAGTGGGCGATCTCCCCGTTCTCGATGTGGCCCCGCACTTGGACCACCTCGAACCAGTCCAGGTTCCGTACGGTCTGCCCCGCCCGGGCGATGCCGTTGCGAATGGCCTGATCGATGCCCTCGTGGGAGGTGCCGACGATCTCGGTCACCCGGTACGTGTGGTTGGACATGGAGTCTCCCGACAGTGGGTCGCTTTTGCCTGGTTCTAAGGTGCCCCAGTAAGTCCGGCTGCGCGAACTCTGACCCAACAATCCCGAGCGAAAGACCCTTGACCGGCCTATTGGTCTATGCCAATTTCGAGCCATCGGAGACCGAGCCCCAGAAGGTGACCCTCTTGAAGATGCGCTTCCTCGCCGTGTGCACGGCCCTCGCGGCCGCGACCGCCCTCACGGGCTGCAGTCAGTGGACCGATCCGGGCGCGGGGCGGCAGAAGGTGACCCTCTGGCTGATGAAGGGCAGCGCCTCCGAGGACTTCATCGAGAGGTTCACCGCGTCCTTCGAACAGGAGCACCCCGACGTCGACCTGGACGTGAGGATCCAGGAGTGGACGGGCATCGGCGACAAGGTCAACGCCGTCCTGAAGGGCACGAGCAAGGAGCCGGCCGATGTCATAGAGGTCGGGAACACCCAGGTCGCGCAGTACATCGAGACCAAGGGCCTGTCCGAACTCACCCTGGAGGGACTGCGCGAGTGGGACAGCAAGCACTGGCTCAAGGGCCTCTCCGAGCCGGCGAGCGTCAACGGCGCCCAGTACGGCGTCCCCTGGTACGCCGCCAACCGCGTGGTCGTCTACAACAAGGACCTCTTCGCGAACGCCGGGATAAAGGCCCTGCCCAAGAACCGCCAGGAATGGATCCAGGCCACCCAGAAGCTCGACAAGGGCGAGCAGCAGGGCATCTACCTCGCGGGCCAGAACTGGTACGTCCGCGCCGGCTTCATCTGGGACGAGGGCGGCGAGCTCGCCGTCGAGACGGGCGGCCGATGGGTCGGCACCCTCGACGAGGAGAGGGCCCTGGCCGGCATGGAGTTCTACAAGCAGCTCCAGGCCCTCGGGGACGGACCCAGGGCCGCCGACGAGGAGACGCCCCCGCAGTCGCAGGTCTTCGCCCGCGGCCAGGTCGCCCAGATCATCGCCCCGCCCGGCCAGGCCGCCGAGATCGAGGCGGCCAACCCCGCGCTGAAGGGCAAGCTCGGCTTCTTCCCGATCCCCGGCAAGACCTCCGACAAGGCGGGCTCCGTCTTCACCGGCGGCTCCGACCTGATCATCCCGGAGCGGACCGGGAACCGGAAGGGCGCCGTCGACGTGATCACGGCCCTGGTCAGCGAGAAGTGGCAGACCGAACTCGCCCGCACGATGAGCTACGTACCGAACAAGACCACCCTCGCGCACGTCGTCCAGGGCAACGAGGGCGCCACCAACATGGCCCCCGGAGCCGCCCAGGGCCGGGCCACCCCGGCGTCCGCCCGCTGGGCCGAGGTCGAGGCGAAGAACCCGATCAAGCCCTACATGACGGCCGTGCTCAGCGGCCAGGACCCCAAGCAGGCCGCCCGCGCCGCCTCCGAGGAGATCGGCCGGGTGCTCAGCTCGGACCGCTGAGACGGCGCGCCGCCCGCCGCGGAGTCCCGCCGCCGCGACGGGGTACCGGCGAGTTCAGCGTCCGCACACCCGAGAGCCGCAGAGCGGTCATGTCGAATCCAGCCGGTCACGGAAGAAGTAGAGGAGCCAGGCCACCACCTGTCGGCCCGGCCCTCCGTGCCCGGTTCAGGAGCCGCCATGACCATCGCACCCCTGTCCCCGTCCCTCTCCACGGCCCCCGCCCCCACCTCCCCGCTCCTCACCCCCGCCCCCGCCCCCCGCCCGGCCAAGGCCGCCGCCCCCTCCTCCGGCCCCCACTACACCGTGCGCCTGGCCCGCGACGAGGACGAGGTACGGGCCGCGCAGCGCCTGCGACACCAGGTCTTCGCCGGCGAGCTCGGCGCCCGCCTCGACGGCCCCGACCCGGGCCTCGACGCCGACGCCTTCGACGCGTACTGCGACCACCTCCTCGTGGTCGACGAGGAGGCCGAACAGGTCGTCGGCACCTACCGGCTGCTGCCTCCCGAGCGCGCCGCCGTGGCGGGCCGGCTCTACTCGGAGGGTGAGTTCGACCTCTCCGCGCTCGCTCCCATCCGCCCCGACCTCGTCGAGGTGGGCCGCTCCTGCGTGCACCCCGACCACCGCAACGGCGCCGTCATCGCCCTCATCTGGGCCGGCCTCGCCCACTACATGGACCGCGCCGGCCACAACTGGCTCGCCGGCTGCTGCTCGATACCGCTCGCGGACGGCGGCGTCCTCGCCGCGGCCACCCGCGAGAGCGCCCTCACCCGCAGCCCCGCACCCGAGGAGTACCGCGTCACCCCCCACGTCCCCTGGAACCCCGAAGGCATCGACTGCCCCGACCGCATGGAACTGCCCCCGCTGCTGCGCGGCTACCTGCGCCTGGGCGCGTGGGTCTGCGGCGAGCCCGCCCTCGACGCCCAGTTCGGCTGCGCCGACCTGTACGTGCTGCTCTCCCTGCGCCGGACCAACCCGCGCTACCTGAAGCACTTCCGCTCGCTCATCCCGGGCGCATGAGCGTCTGGCTGCCCACCTCGCCCTGCACCCCCGAGGCCTGCACCGGCCACGAGGGGCGCACCGCGAGCGTCCCGCACGCGGTCCTGCGGCTCGCCGGCGCCTCGGCCCTGATCCTGCTCGGGATCCTGGGCGCGCCGCCGGTCCGGCTGCTGCCGGCCGGCCCCCGACAGGCGGTGGTACGGGCCTGGTCGGCCGCACTGGTGCGCGCCTTCGGCATACGGATCACCGTGCACGGGAGCCCGGGCCGGCGCGGTGGCCGCCTGCTCGTCGCCAACCACATCTCCTGGCTCGACATCCCGCTCGTCGCCGCCGTCATGCCCAGCCGGATGCTGGCCAAGAGCGACATCCGGGCCTGGCCCGTCCTCGGCCGCCTCGCCGGGCAGGCCGGAACCCTGTTCATCGAGCGCGACCGGATCCGCGTGCTGCCCGCCACCGTCACCACGATGACCCGCGCCCTGCTCGCCGGCGACCGGGTCACCGTCTTCCCCGAGGGCTCCACCTGGTGCGGGCGCGCCCACGCCCAGGGTGCCTTCCGCCGGGCCGCCTTCCAGTCCGCCCTGGACGCGGAGGTCCCCGTACAGCCCGTCCACCTGGCGTACGTGCGCCCCGACGGGAGCCCCGCCGGGGCGCCCGCGTTCGTCGGGGACGACGCGCTGACCGCCTCGCTGTGGCGGATCGCCCGGGCCCGCGGGATCCGGGCCGAGGTCACGCTGCTGCCGCGGATCCCGCCGGGCCGTCACACGGACCGGCGGGACCTCGCGGCCGCCGCGCAGCGGGCCGTGACCGGCCGCGCGTCCGAGCGGACGCCGCGGACGGTCCTACCCGGTCAGACCGCCGGCCCGTCGGCGACCGACAGGGACAGCGCGAAGCGTCCCGCCGCGTCCGTCCACCACTGGGTCAGCTCCAGCCCGGCCGCGGCCAGCTCCTTCCGTACGCCCTCCTGACGGAACTTCGCGGACACCTCCGTCAGGATCTCCTCACCCGCCGCGAACGGCACCACCAGGTCCAGTGCCCGGACCTTCACCGTCAGCTCGGACCGGGCCCGCAGCCGCATCTCGATCCACTCCTGCTCGCTGTTCCACACCGCCAGGTGCTCGAAGTCGGCGGTGTGGAAGTCGGCGTCCAGCTCCCGGTTGATGACGGCCAGTACGTTCTTGTTGAACTCCGCCGTCACCCCGCGCGCGTCGTCGTACGCCGTCACCAGCACGGCCTCGTCCTTCACCAGGTCCGTGCCCATCAGCAGCGCGTCCCCGGGCGACAGCATCGCCCGTACGGACGCCAGGAACACCGCCCGCTCCGGCGGCAGCAGGTTGCCGATCGTGCCGCCCAGGAACACCACCAGCCGGGGTCCGGGAGAGTCCGGCAGGTGCAGCGCAGCGGTGAAATCGGCCAGCAGGGCGTGCACCCGCAGCCCCGGATGGTCGGCGAGCAGCGTCTCCGCCGCGCCCCGCAGGGCGCTTTCGCTGACGTCCACCGGCACATAGGTGTCCAGCGCCGGCATCGCCTCGATCAGGTGCCGGGTCTTCTCGGAGGAGCCGGAACCGAGCTCCACCAGGGTGCGGGCGCCGCTCACGGCGGCGATCTCCCGCGCCCGTTCCAGCAGGATCTCCCGCTCCGCGCGGGTGGGGTAGTACTCGGGCAGCCGGGTGATCTCCTCGAAGAGTTCACTGCCCCGCGCGTCGTAGAACCACTTGGGCGGCAGCACCTTGGGCGTGTGGGCCAGCCCGTGCAGTACGTCCGCGCGCAGTGCGGTCTCCGCCGCGTCCTCGTCGAGGGTCCGGGTCAACTGGAAGCTGGTCACGGGCGGTTCTCCTTGAGCGGGGTCAGTCGGACCCGGGTGGGGGTGGCGGTCAGCAGGGTCCGGTCGGGCACTTCGCACCACCGGGTGTCGTCGTCGTACGGCTCGGACGCCACCACGGTGCGCCTGCCCGCGGGATCGGCCAGGTACCAGAGGGAGTCGCCCCAGGCTGTGGCGGCTATCGCCGCTCCGTCCGTCAGGAGCAGGTTCAGCCGGGAGCCGGGCGCGGCCGTGGACAGCTCACGCACGGGTTCGGCGAGCGCCGTGCCCAGGTCGTCCCCGGCCCGCAGGCGGCGTCGTACCAGCGCCCAGACCAGCGCCGAGTCCGTGCGGGCGGCCAGCTGGAGCAGCTCCTCGGGCGGCAGCGCCGCCGCGAGCGGGGCGGCCGCCGCGGGCCAGTTCCGCATCGCGCCGTTGTGGCTGAACAGCCACGGCCCGTCCGTGAACGGAGCGGCAGCGGCCTCCCCGTCGGCTCCGGCCAGCGTGGCGTCGCGTACGGCGGCCAGCACGGCCCCGCTGCGTACGACCCGGGCGAGATCGGTGAAGGTCAGGTCGCCCCAGATCGGTCCGCCGCGACGGTAGCGGGCGGGGACCGGGTCGCCCTCCGCGTACCAGCCGACGCCGAAGCCGTCGGCGTTGACCGTGCCGTGCTGCTGACGGCGCGGCTCCCAGGACTGGCGGACCAGTGAGTGCTCGGGCTCGCTCAGCAGCCTCCCGAGCGCCACCACCGGCCCCACATAGGCGAGATGACGGCACATCAGACGTCCCTCGCGGTGCGGAAGCCTGAGAAGATCTGCCGCCGCACCGGCAGGTCCCAGTTGCGGAAGGTGCCCCGGCAGGCCACCGGGTCCACCGCGAAGGAACCGCCCCGCAGCACCTTGTGCTCCGGGCCGAAGAACACCTCCGAGTACTCCCGGTAGGGGAAGGCCCGGAATCCCGGGTACGGCAGGAAGTCGGAGGCCGTCCACTCCCACACGTCGCCGATCAGCTGGCGCACGCCCAGCGGGGACGCCCCCGCCGGGTAGCTGCCCGCGCGGGACGGGCGCAGGTGGCGCTGTCCCAGATTCGCGTGGGCGGGCGTCGGGTCGGCGTCGCCCCACGGGTAGCGGGCCGAGCGGCCGGTCGCGGGATCGAAGCGGGCCGCCTTCTCCCACTCGGCCTCCGTGGGCAGTCGCCGGCCCGCCCAGCGGGCGTAGGCGTCCGCCTCGTACCAGCTGACGTGCAGAACCGGTTCCTCATCGGGGACGGGCTCGATCACCCCGAAGCGGCGGCGCAGCCACTCGCCGCCCTCGCGGTGCCAGAACAGCGGTGCTTCGATGGAGTGTCGGCGGATCTGGTCCCAGCCGGGAGCCGCCCACCAGCGGGGTTCGCGGTAGCCGCCGTCCGCGATGAAGGCGCGGTACGCGCCGTTCGTCACCGGCAGGGTGTCCATCCAGAAGGCCGCGGTCTCCCGTTGATGCGCCGGCCGCTCGTTGTCCAGCGACCACGGCTCGGCGGAGGTCCCCATCGTGAACGGGCCGGCGGGTATGAGGACCTCGCAGGCGCCCGGGGGGTCGTAGGGGGCGTCCGGCTCCGGGGCGGTCAGCACGGGAGCGCCCCGCCTCAGTTGATGGGTGATCAGCATCGTCTCGTCGTGCTGCTGTTCGTGCTGGGCGATCATCCCGAAAGCGAATCCGTCGTCCAAGAGCGCGCCGCCCTCCAGCGGGGTGCGCTCCAGCAGGTCGAAGACCCGGCCGCGGACCTCGGCCGCGTACCGGCGGGCCTCCTCGGGCCCCAGCAGCGGCAGCTTCGGCCGTTCGGCGCGCGGATGCTCGAAGGCGTCGTAGAGGGGGTCGATCTCCGGGCGCATCGACTCGCGTCCGGCGACCCGGCGGAGGAGCCAGAGCTCCTCCTGGTTCCCGATGTGCGCCAGGTCCCAGACCAGCGGCGACATCAGGGGGGAGTGCTGGGCGGTGAGGTCGGCGTCGGTCACCGCGTCGGTGAGGGCCGCCGTCCGGGCCCGCGCGGCGGTCAGCGAGGCGGCCGCCCGTTCTCGCAGCCCGGGGTGGGATTCGGTGGTCATCGCAGGGCCTCCTTCCCTTCCGGCCGCAGCTGCGGCGGCTCGTCCCCCGGACATCGGCCGCGCAGTACGAAGCGCTCGCTGAACGCGCCGACGGTGTCCCGGACGTGCCTGCTCGCGCCGAGGCGGGGCAGTGCCTCCGCCGCCGCGCGGAAGCAGGTCTTGGCTGCCGCCCGCAGTTCGGGATCGGTCAGACCGTGCCGGGCGGCGGACCGCCAGAGCGGATTGCGGGGCGCGGGCTGCGAACCGTAGGCGTCGGCCAGGGCCTTGGTCACCCGGTAGGCGGTCTCGGCGGCCTCGGGGTCGTCGAACAGCGCGTGCACGACGGCCACCGGTACCAGCCAGCCGTCGTCGCCGGGCTGCGCGTCGATCATGCGCAACTCCATGTGGCCACGCGGCCGCACGGGCGGGAACAGCGTCGTGAGGTGGTAGTCCAGGTCCTCGGCGGTGGGCGCCGGCAGGGCCCGCCCGGCGTCCCCCGCGCGCAGCCAGTCGCGGAACGTCGTACCGGGCGGGACGTCCCACGGCTCGCCCGCGTACGACCGTACGCACATCACCTCGGTGTCCAGCGCCTGCCGTACCCAGCCGTCCCGCGGGCCCGCGTCCAGCGGCGGGGCGAGGGTGCGCCGGGAGTCCAGGTCGTTCCAGATCCCCTGGCGGGAGCAACGCCAGCCGGCGTACGGGCCGTCGTGCGCGGGGGAGTTGGCGAAGGCGGCCACCAGGACCGCGCCCAGCAGGTGGGCCAGTCGCCAGCGCCGGCCGTGGCCGAGCACGCCCGGCTCCTCGTACCCGGCGTCCACGCAGACCTGCACGGAGGCTGAGGCGCACATCATGGCGCGGCCCGCCGGGCCGGTGCGGTCGAAGTAGGCCTCCATCGCGTCGTAGCGCGGGCTGTTCAGCAGCCGGTGGTACGGGAGGCGGGTGTCCCGGCCGAGGCCGTGCAGAACCAGTCCCTGCTCGCGCAGGGCGGCGCGGACGGCGGTGAGGTCGTCCTGGAGCCCGTCCACGCACCCGGTGAGGGAGGTGGCGGGGGCCGAGCTGAGTTCGAGCTGGCCGCCGGGCTCGACGGTCACCCGGGAGTTCAGGGGGAGCGCGCGGGCCGCGGCGTGCGCCGCCCGGAGCCGCTCGGGGGTCACGCGCAGTCCGGGCCGCTCGGCGTCCAGGACCAGCCATTCGAGTTCGGCACCGAGCAGACGGGGCGGGCCGGTCTTGAAACAGATGCCGTGGATCAGGTGCTCCGCCTGCGTCTCACTGATTGCGGGGGCGGGTGGAGCGTCGTTCGGCGGGGGTGGGGGAACGGGTGGGTCGAGGGGCATGACCGGGTCCTCTTCTCCTGTCGTCGGCCGTGACATCACCCGTGCCTACCCCTCCGCCGGGCACAAAATCCTTTGCCGCCGGGGAAAGGAGTGCCGAGGATGGCGGCGTGAGCAGCAGATTGCGCGAGATCGCGCGGGAGAACGCGGAGATCCTGGCGGCCGGGGGGTACCGGACGCGGTCGGGGCGGCAGGTCGAGCTCGCCGCCGCCCTGGCGGAGGCCAAGGCAGGAACCAGAATATATGGACCAAACCGGGTCATTCCAGGCGAACGGATCGTGGGTGGCGGCCGCGCGACCGCCGTCGAGGTCACGGGGGAGAGCAGCACGGTCGCTGCCCGGAGGCTCGCGGCGGATGCTCCGGCGGGGACGGCGGCGGCCGGGGTGGCGGTCCTGAACTTCGCGTCGGCCCGGAATCCCGGGGGCGGTTACGTCCGGGGGGCCAAGGCCCAGGAGGAGGCCCTGTGCCGCGCCTCCGCGCTGTACGAGACGTTGCTGGAGGCCCCTGAGTACTACGAGGTGCACCGCGCGGAAGTCAGCACCTTCTACACCGACCGGGTGATCCACTCGCCCGCGGTACCGGTCTTCCGCGACGACCGGGGCGAGCTGATGGAGTCGCCGTTCCTGGCCGGCTTCCTGACCTCGCCCGCTCCCAACGCGGGCACGATCCTGCGGCAGGAGCCGGAGCGGGCCGCCGAGATCCCCGGGGCGCTCGCCCGGCGTGCGGCGCTCGTCCTGGAGGTGGCGGCCTCGCACGGGTACCGGCGGCTGGTGCTCGGGGCGTGGGGCTGCGGGGTGTTCCGCAACGACCCGGCGCACGTGGCCGAAGCCTTCCGCGGGCTGCTGTCGGGCCGGTTCGCGGGAACCTTCGACCGCGTGGTCTTCGCGATCCTGGACCGCAACCCCTCCACCCGCGAAGCCTTCGAACGAGCCTTCGCGGCGTTCCCGGCCGCAGGGCGCGGCCCCGGCCCGCAGGCATAGCCGCGCCGCGGACTTCGGGACGGATCCGCCGGCCCGTGCAGGAGGGCAGCCCGAGGCCGTTCGGCCGGAGCCGCGCAGGCACCCGCGGTACGGGTCCACCGGGCGGGAAAATCAGGGGGCGGGGCGGTGCGAGACCGTGCAGCTCCGGCCGGCAGCGGGCAACCGTGGCGGGGCGTCGGGGGCTCGGGCGGGTTCGGTCCGGCCGACACCCACCGCCGGGCCTGTCGGCCGCGGTGGGGGCACTCGGCCGGCGTCAGGCGGCTCGGGCGCGGCCCGTTCGGTTGCACCGGCGACCGCCGGACGGCTCCGCCGCGCCGGGCGGGCAACCGTGGCGCGCGCGTCGGCAGGCTCGGCGCGGCCCGTCGCCCGGGGCCGTTGCCCCGCCGGACGGCTCGGCCGCCGCGCTGAGCCCGCCCCGCCGTTCCCGCGGACCGCCCGCACAGGTGCCCCAGGCGGGCCCGCGGCTTCCCGGGTCCGCAGGGCCCGAGGAGATCCCGCGCCCCGGGGCCGTGGCGGCACCCTGGCCGCAGGACCCGACCAAGCTGTCTCTGTCGGATCGTGCAGGGCCCGCGTTGTCCGACGCGGGCTCGGCCGACAAGATCCGAAAGCGACGACTCAGTGCCAGCCGTAGCGTTCGCGCAGGCGATTGACCACCAGGCCGAAACGGCCTCGGTCCAGCGCGCAGGCCTCCCGCCGCATCCCCGACTCGTGGACCCGCAGCACCCGGTCGACGGCCACCCACGACTCACGGCCCGCGCTGTCCCACGGGCCCGTCCCGATCGGAACCCATTCGTGGTCGTGGTCGTGCCGCTTGCTGGACAGCTGCACGGCGAGCAGCGTCCGGCCACCCGGTTCGCGGGCCACGACCAGTACCGGGCGGTCCTTGCCGCGGCCGTCGTTCTCTTCGTACGGGACCCAGGTCCACACGATCTCGCCAGGGTCGGGGTCGCCGTCGGGATCCGGCGCGTACTCGGTCCGTACCGGCCCGATGGCGTGCGGATCGGCCTCGGTGGTGGCCGTGGCGCCGTCGCGGCCCGGCTGGTCGGCGCGGCCGCTGCTGTGCTGGGAAAGTGCCGTCATCCGGGCGAGGGTACTGCCTGCCGGGGGCCGGGCCGGCCGGTCAGTCCGTGACCAGGGCCATGACGAAGCCGTCGTACCCCTTGACGCCGACGGTCTGCAGAGCCGTGGCGGTGAGGCGGGGATGTTCGGCGATGAGTTCGGTGAAGCGGCGTACTCCCTGCACCCGGGGATCGTCGGCGGCGGGGTCGACCACGGCGCCGTCACGTACGACGTTGTCGCCGATGATGACGCTGCCGGGCCGGGTGAGCTCGAGGGCCCACTGCAGGTACTCGGGGTTGGACGGCTTGTCCGCGTCGATGAAGACGAAGTCGAAGGGGTCCAGGCCGGTCAGCGCCGGCAGGAGGTCGACGGCCCTGCCGCGGCGGATCTCGACCCGGTCCTCCAGCCCGGCGCGGGCGATGTTGGCGGCCGCGGTGTCGGCGCACCGCTCGTCCGCCTCCAGCGTGACCAGCCGCCCGCCCTCGGGCAGCGCCCTGGCGAGCCAGATGGTGCTGTAGCCGCCGAGGGTTCCTATCTCCAGGATGGAGCGGGCGCCCCGGATCCGGGCCAGGAGGTGGAGCAACTTGCCTTGGTTCGGCGCCACCTGATGAGCGGGCAGTCCCGCCGCCTCACTGGCCGCCGCGGCGGCCTCCAGCGCCTCGTCCTCGTCGACCAACAGCCCGTCGAAGTACGCGTCGACCGCCGTCCACGTCCGCTGACCCACGCATCCCCCCTCGTCGCGTCCATCCGCGTCCGTTCGCGTCCGTTCCCAGAGGGAACTTACAGGACGCGCCCCTCCGCCTCGTGGTGCGCGCCCGTGCACAGCGCCCAGACGACGAGGATGTTCACGGCGATGAGCACCAGCGCCCACAAGGGGTAGTACGGCAGCCACAGGAAGTTGGCGAACGCGCCCAGACCGGCGACGGTGATGCCGAGGTAACGCGCCCACAGGGCGCCGGTGGCGAGGACGGCGCATCCGGCCGCGACGAGGACGATGCCCAGGATGAGGTGGACCCAGCCCCAGCCGGTCAGGCTGAACTCGAACAGGTAGTGGCGCGTCACGACGAACAGGTCGTCGCTGGCGACGGCGGCGATCCCCTCGAAGAACGCCATCGCCCCGCCGAAGATCATCAGGACCGCCGCCAGAACGGTTCTGCCCGACGTGGCCGCGTGCCAGGGGTCCGGATGCGTGCGGGCCGCCTGCGACCCGCCGGCGTCAGTGGCCATTTCGGTCTCCTTGGGTGCCAGGGCCGGCCGGCCGGGCGCGGCCGGGACCGGCGAGATCCCCCCTTCAGCGTGTCACGGGTGCTCACCGTCGGCATTCCGGCCTGTCGACCGCCCGCCTCCGCACCGCCCGCGCACCACCCCCCGCATCGAGCCCGCCCCGGCGGCCCCTCCCCGAAACCGCCCCCGTGACCTCCTCTCAGCCCGGTCGCCGCTCCGCCCAGCCCTCCGCCGCCTCCACCTGCGCGGCCAGCCCCAGCAGCAGCGGCTCCGAGTCCGCCGGGCCGAGCAACTGGGCCCCCATCGGCAGCCCGTCGTCCGTCAACCCGGCCGGGATGTTCACGCCCGGCCAGCCCAGCACGTTCCACGTCCAGGCGTACGGGCAGGCGGCGATCATCGCCCGGTCCGTGGCCATGGCCCCCAGTCCGGCCAGCGCCCCGATCCGCAGCGGCGGAGTGGCCGTCGTCGGGGTCAGGACCACGTCGAAGCGGCCGAAGATCTCCCCGACCCGCCGGTGCAGCAGGGCCTCCGCCCGGCGCGAGACCCGCAGCGGCAGACCGCCCAGCAGACGGCCCGTCCGCACGGCCTCGTGCGTACGGGGGTCCAGCAGCGCCGGATCCGGCGTCCGCGCCGCCCAGTCCCGTACGCCGCTGGTCGCGCGGGGTACGAAGGTCAGGCCGATCGGGCCGTAGCGGGGGTCCTCCGGGATCACCTCGTGGCCCAGCGACTCCAGCCGCGCGGCCAGCCGCTCCACCGCGGAACGCACCTCCGGGTCGAGCGACTTGGGCGTCGCCGTGAAGGCCATCCCGAAGGAGAGCGCGATCCGCAGCCGGCGCGGGGCGCGCCCGGCCGCCTCGACCGCGCGGATGCGGGCCGGGCGGTGCAGGTCCTCGGGGTGCTGCCCGCTCGCGGCGTCCAGCAGGAGCGCCGCGTCCGCGACCGTACGGGCCAGCACCCCGTTGACCGTGAGCCCGTTGAAGGACTCCGGCTCGGGCCAGGTGGAGATGCGCCCGCGCTGCGGTTTCACGCCGACCAGATGCGTCCAGGCGGCCGGGATCCGCACGGACCCGGCCCCGTCCGAACCGAGCGCGGCCGGTACCAGGCCCGCCGCGACGGCGGCCGCCGAGCCGCCCGAGGAGCCACCCGGCGTGTAGGACCGGTTCCACGGATTGCGGGTCTCGCCGAAGGCCCCGCCCTCGGTGAAGGGCCACTGGCCCAGCTCCGGTGTCTGGGTCTTGCCGACGATGACAGCACCGGCCGCCCGCAGCCTGCGGACCGCCTCGCTGTCGGCGGTCTTCCGGGCGAAGGCCCCGGCGCAGCCGAACGCCGTCGGCTCGCCCGCCACGTCCATGTCGTCCTTCACCGCGAGCGGCACCCCGAGCAGCGGCAGCCGCTCGCCCGCGGCGAGCCTCCGGTCGGCCGCTTCGGCCTCGGCGAGCGCCGCTTCCGCGCGCACCGTCCGGAACGCGTTCAGCTCGGGCTGCGCCGCGACGATCCGGCGGAGCGCCTCCTGGGTCAACTCCCTTGCGGAAAAACTTCCTTCGGCCAGTGCGGCGGTCATCTCGACCAAGCCGCAGGGCATCGTGGACCCTGCGGTGGACTGGGCCGTGGCAGCACCGGATGACTCAGACATCGCGAACCCTCCCCCATTACCGATCGGTAGGAAGACCGTAACGCCGGAGCCGCCCCGGATGTCAGAGCAAGGACGAGACCGGGACCTCCTCGCCCCAGCAGGAGAGCGTGTCGACGGCACGCAGGCGGTACGGGCCCTCACCCAGAGCCGCGGCGCGGACCCGCTCGCGGTGCCCAGGTATCTGCTCGGCGAGGGCGGGCAGCCGGAGCACGGCCAGGAGCACGCCCAGAGCCGCCGCGCGGACCTCGGGACACCCCGTGTCGAGGAAGGGCCACGCGGCCGCGTGGAAGTCCGGGGCGAGATCGAGGAACGCCTCAAGGTCCTCCTCGTCGCCGTAGGGCCGCTCCCGCTGCGCCACCGCCTCCACGACCGAGTCCCCCAGCCAGCCCAGCAGCCCGGCCCGCAACGGGAACGGGGTCTGCGGACCGAGGCCGTCCTCCTCCTGCGCGCAGCGGTCGGTGACCTGAGCGAGCGTCCGCGGATCACCGAGGACCGCGGCCACGAACCGGGCGGCGGGAGCCGTGGCGGTGTAGAACACCTGCTGGCGCGTGTGGGCCTCGACCAGGTCCCGGAAGGCCCGGCCCTGTATGACGGGGTCCTCGTCGAGGAGCTCCAGCAGGATCACGGGCGTGGCCGGCGCCACGTCCGGGCAGCAGTGTTCCACCGCGTTCCAGTCGGTCCGCAGCAGCAGGTCCCGCGGGTCGACAAGGGCTTGGTACTCACCGGCATTGCTCATGGCGCCAGTGTCGCAACCGCCTCTGACACCCGGCGGCCTGATCGACCACCAGTCGAACGGGTCGGCGAGCCCACCGGGTGGCGGGAAGGCCGGCACGGCGCGCTGACCACGAGGTGAGGCAGGGACCACGGGGCCGGCCACGACGGTGCGGGGCCGCCACCGGATGTGGTGGCGGCCCCGCACAGGCGTACGGCTCGGGACCGGCGCAGACGTCGGCGTCAGCGCCGGAGCCCGAGCCGGCGGTTCAGGAACCGGTGGCGCGGACCGAGCCGGTGCTCGCACCGCTGGTGTCGCCCAGGAAGCAGGTGACCTCGCGGTCACCGAGGGCCCAGGTGGCGGCCTGCGGGAAGTAGTAGTAGACCTCCAGCTTCTCCGACAGCTTGGGGTTCTTGCCCACGTAGTCGGTCAGCAGCTTGCCGGCGCACTTCTCCTCGGCGAGCGAGGTGACCTTCTCCGTGCCCGGGTAGGCCCCGTCGTCCAGGTTGAAGACGGCGTACGCCTCGCCCTCGTGCGGCTGGTCGCAGGGCAGCACGCGCACCGAGAAGGAGGCCTCGCCGCCGTCCTCGTCCTGGTACTCCGCCAGATCGCCGTTGGTGTTGAAGCAGTCCCCCGTGCGGATGTCGCTCACCTTGCTGGAGCCCGAGTCGGTGACCTGGCCGCTGGTGTCGCGCTTCGGCGCGGGGCCGTCGTCCAGCGCTCCGGTGAGGCCGAGGACCAGGAGGATCCCGTAGAAGGCGATGGTCACGCAGTGGATGACGATCGCCGCGACGGCGAAGCCCTTGCCCTTCTCGCCGCGCTTGCGGATCTGGGAGAGGGCCACGATGCCGAGAACCAGGGGGACGAGCGGCAGCGCGCACACGAGCGACATGACGAACGCGACGATGGCCAGCGCGTTGGTCTTCTGCTGGACCGGCGGCGGATACCAGCCCTGCGGGCCGCCGAACGGCGCGGGCTGCCCCGGCTGTCCGTACGGTCCCGGCTGCGGGTACGGCTCGGGGGACGGGGGGCCGGGCGGTATGGACATGCGCGTGGAGCTCCTTGCTCAGAGGGTGGGACGCAGCCGACGGCGGGCCGGTGGCGGCGATGGCCGCCGCCCCGTGAAGGCAGGCTTGATGGTCGCACGGGGCTCGGACAGCCCGAGCCCCGGTATCCCTGAGGCCCCTCCGCATCCGCCCCGCCTCACGCCCCGTCGGCGCTACCGCGACGGCGCGTCCTGGATCCACCCCTCCAGGGAGCCCAGGGCGCCGTGATCGGTGCCGGCGACGCGCTCGTCGGGCGGCTGCTGCGGCCCCGGCTGAGCACGGTGCGCATCGAGATGCCGACGGGCGATCATCTGGCGTCGCTCGTGGACCCCGCGGTGCGCGAGCCGTCCGAGGCCACGGAGCGGCACGACCTCATGGCCGCGCAGGCCGTCCACCGCGAGTCGACCTGACGGCGCCGCCGCCCCACCGCCCGGCGCCGCCGCCGGCGCCGCCCGCCCGGCACAGTGCGCCGCCGCGTCCGGCAGGACCCGCCGTGCGGGGCCCCTCCGGCGGGGCGCGCTCGGAGGGGGGCCGTTGACAGGCGGTGACCTGCGGACGGACACTGCGGGCGCGCCCCACCGGGCGCGCCCGGTGGCGTGCCCCGGTGCCCACACCGGCACCGGTGCGCCCGCGCCCGTACGGATCCGCCCAGGAGAGACCCCATGAGCATCCGCACCGTCCGCGACGTATACGTCGTCGACGCCGTCCGCACCCCGATCGGCAAGTTCGGCGGCGCCCTCGCCGGGGTACGGCCGGACGACCTGGCCGCGCACGTGGTGCGCGCGCTGGTGGACCGTACGCCCGACCTCGACCCGGCCCGTATCGACGACGTCGTCTTCGGCGACGCCAACGGCGCGGGCGAGGACAACCGCGACGTGGCCCGCATGGCCGTACTGCTGGCGGGGCTGCCCGTGACCGTCCCCGGCGTCACCGTCAACCGGCTCTGCGGATCCGGCCTGGAGGCCGTGGTCCAGGCGGCCCGCGCCATCGCGCTCGGCGACGCCTCGGTGGCCATCGCGGGCGGCGTCGAGTCGATGAGCCGCGCCCCCTGGGTGGTCCAGAAGCCCGAACGGGCCTTCCCCGCCGGGCACCAGCAGATGTGGTCCACCACGCTGGGCTGGCGGATGACGAACCCGCGGATGCCCGCCGAGTGGACCGGCTCCCTCGGTGAGGGCGCCGAACTGATCGCCGACAAGTACGCCGTCACACGCGAGGCACAGGACGCCTTCGCGCTGGAGAGCCACCGCAAGGCCGCGGCCGCCTGGGCCGCCGGCCTGTACGACGGCGAGGTCGTGCCCTACGACGGCGTGGACCTGGCGCGGGACGAGTGCATCCGCGAGGGCTCCACGCCCGAGGCGCTGGCCAGGCTCAAGCCCGCCTTCCGGACGGACGGCCGGGGCACAGTCACGGCCGGCAACGCCTCCCCGCTCAACGACGGTGCGGCCGCGCTGCTGCTGACCGACGAGGCGGGCCTGGCTGCCACCGGCCGGGAACCGCTGGCCCGGATCAGCGCCTCCGCCGTCACCGGGATCGAGCCCCAGCTCTTCGGCCTCGGCCCGGTGGACGCAGTACAGCGCGCCCTCGGCAAGGCCGGACGCGGTCTCGGCGACCTCGCCGTCCTCGAACTCAACGAGGCTTTCGCGGCACAGGCGTTGGGCTGCCTGGCGGCCTGGCCGGAGCTGGACCCGGCCGTGGTCAACCCGCGAGGCGGCGCCATCGCGATCGGCCACCCGCTCGGCGCCTCTGGCGCCCGGCTCGCCGGCTCGGTCGCGCACCAACTGGCCGCGGCGGGCTCCGGTACGGGCATGGCGGCGCTGTGCATCGGCGTCGGACAGGGCATCGCACTCGTCCTGGAGCGCTGACCCCCGCCCCCAGGGCGTCGATCGTTTCCGGTCAGTGCCCCTCGCCAACTGCCCAATAACTGAACAGAAGTGGCGCCTCCGGTCTGGCACGATGGCGCGTGCTGCCGCCCCCCTCGCACGGCATCCCGCCCATCCCCACCCGGAGGCCCCGCGCCATGCCGCTCCTCGACCCGACGCTCTGGCAGGACGGACCCACACTCACCGGCGGCGCGGCCCCGGTCGTCGAACCGGCGACCGGCCGCACCCTCGCCACCCTCGACCTCGCCGCGCCCGCCGATGTCGCGGAGGCCGCCGTACGCGCCCGGGCGGCGCAGCGCGCCTGGGCCCGCACCACCCACCCCGAGCGGGCGGCCGTACTGCGCCGAGCCGGGGACCTCTTCACCGCCCACGCCGACGAGCTGCGGCAGTGGCTGGTGCGCGAGTCCGGGTCGATACCCGGCAAGGCCGCCTTCGAGCTGCACGTCGCCGCGCAGGAGTGCTACGAGGCGGCGGCGCTGGCCTCGCGTCCGACCGGGCAGGTGCTGCCGAGCGAGGCGCCCCGGCTGTCCTTCACCCGCCGGGTCCCGGCCGGCGTGGTCGGGGTCGTCGCACCCTTCAACGCCCCGCTGATCCTGGCGATCCGCTCGGTCGCGCCGGCGCTGGCGCTCGGCAACGCCGTGCTGCTCAAGCCGGACCCGCGCACCGCCGTCTGCGGCGGACTCGCGCTCGCCGCGGTCCTCACCGCCGCGGGGCTGCCGGACGGGCTGCTGCACGTCCTGCCCGGCGGCGCCGCCACGGGCGCGGCGGTGGTCGCCGACCCGCGGGTGCGGGTGGTCTCCTTCACCGGCTCCACCGCCGTCGGCCGTACCGTCGCGGAACTGGCGGGACGTCACCTCAAGCGCGTGCACCTGGAATTGGGCGGCAACTCGGCTCTCGTCGTGCTCCGCGACGCCGACGTCGAAGCCGCCGTCGCCCAGGCCTCCTGGGGCTCCTTCTTCCACCAGGGCCAGATCTGCATGACGGCGGGCCGCCACCTCGTGCACGCCTCGCTCTACGACGAGTACGTCGAGCGGCTCGCCGCGCGCGCCGAGGAACTGGCCGTGGGCGACCCGTACCGCGAGCAGGTCCACCTGGGCCCGCTGATCGACCGCGCCCAGCTGGAGCGGGTACACGCGCTGGTGGAGGCCAGCACCGCGGCGGGGGCCAAGCTCGTCGCCGGCGGCACGCACCGCGACCTCTTCTACCGGCCGACCGTGCTCGCGGGCGCCGCCGACGACACCCCCGCCTACGCCGAGGAGGTCTTCGGCCCGGTCGCTCCCGTACGGTCCTTCGCGACGGACGACGAGGCGGTGGAACTGGCCTCGGCGGGACCGTACGGCCTGTCCCTCGGGATCGTCACCCGCGACGCGGGGCGCGGCCTCGACCTGGCGGAGCGCATTCCGACCGGGATCGCGCACGTCAACGACCAGACGGTGGGCGACGAGGCCGTCGCGCCCTTCGGCGGTGTCGGCGCCTCCGGGACCGGCGCCCGCTTCGGCGGCGAGGCGAACCTCGACGCCTTCACCGAACTGCGCTGGACCACGGCACGCACCACGCCCGCCGGCCACCCGTTCTGAGAGCGCCCCGCTCCGGGGCGGAATGCACGGGACGGGTCGTTCGTTCAACCAGCAGACGGCTCTATCAGGAGGTCTGGACACCGTGGCTACAGTCGAGCTCACCAAGGAGAACTTCGACCAGACGGTCAGCGAGAATCCGTTCGTGCTGATCGACTTCTGGGCGGGCTGGTGCCGGCCGTGCCTGCAGTTCGCACCGGTCTACGAGCGGGCCTCGGAGGCCCACCCCGACCTGGTCTTCGCCAAGGTGGACACCGAGGCCCAGCAGGAGCTGGCCGGTGCCTTCCAGATCACCTCGATCCCGACCCTGATGATCGTCCGGGACCAGGTGGCCATCTTCGCCCAACCCGGCGCCCTGCCGGAGGCGGCCCTGACCGACCTCATCGGGCAGGCCCGCGCCCTCGACATGGACGAGGTACGCGCCAAGATCGCCGCCTCCCAGCCGGGCGCGCAGGACCCCGGCGGCGACGGGTCCGGCACGCCGGAGGCGTGAGTGCGTGACGGGGCCACCGATCAGCGGTGAGACTGGGCCGCATGAATGAAGTCGTGGAGTACGACGTCGTGGTGCTCGGCGGGGGACCGGCCGGCGAGAACATCGTCGACCGGACCCGCGCCGCAGGGCTGAGCACGGCCCTCGTGGAGAGCGAACTGGTCGGCGGAGAGTGCTCGTACTGGGCGTGCATCCCCAGCAAGGCGCTGCTGCGCCCGGTGCTGGCGCGGGCCGACGCCCGCCGGGTGCCCGGGCTGGCGGGCGCCGCCGAGCCTCTGGACACGGCGGCGGTGTACGCGCACCGCGACTACTGGGTCGGCGACTGGAAGGACCAGGGCCAGATCGACTGGCTCGACTCCACCGGCGCCGACGTCCACCGCGGCCACGGCCGCCTTTTCGGGGTCCGCAAGGTGGCCGTCACCAGCCCCGAGGGCGAGCACCAGGTGCTGTCGGCCCGGCACGCGGTGGTCGTCGCCACGGGGACCCGGGCCGTGGTCCCCGACCTGCCGGGCATTGCCGACGCCCGCCCCTGGACCAGCCGGGAGGCGACCTCCGCGCGCCAGGCGCCCCGTCGGCTGATCATCGTGGGCGGTTCCGTGGTGGCCTGTGAGATGGCCACCGCCTGGCAGGCTCTGGGATCGCAGGTGACCGTCCTCGTACGCGGCTCCCGGCTGCTGCCGAGGATGGAGCCCTTCGCGGGGGAGCTCGTCGCCGACGCCCTGCGCGAGGCGGGCGCGGTGATCCGTACGGGGGTGGCCGTCGAGTCGGTCGTACGGGACGGCTCGACCGGGCCCGTCAGCGTGGTGCTGGGGGGCGGGGAGGTCGTCGAGGGCGACGAACTGCTGATGGCGACGGGTCGCGCGCCGCGGACCGAGGACATCGGGCTGGACACCGTCGGGCTGGCGCCCGGCGGCTGGATCGGGGTCGACGAAACCTGCCAGGTGCCCGGCTTCGACTGGCTCTACGCCGTCGGGGACGTCAACCACCGCGCCCTTCTCACCCACCAGGGCAAGTACCAGGCCCGCATCGCGGGCGCCGCCATCGCCGCCCGCGCGGCGGGCACCCCACTGGACACCGCCGCTTGGGGCGCCCATGCGGCGACCGCCGACACCCGCGCGCTCCCGCAGGCCGTCTTCACCGACCCGGAGGCCGCCGCGGTGGGCCTCAGCCTGGCCGAGGCCCAACAGGCGGGCCACAGGGTGCGCGCGGTCGACTACGACATGTCCAAGGTCTCCGGCGCCGGGCTGTACGCCGACGGCTACCGCGGCCGGGCCCGGATGATCGTCGACCTCGACCGCGAGGTCCTGCTGGGGGCCACCTTCGTGGGCCCCGGCGCCGCCGAACTGGTGCACGCGGCGACCGTCGCCGTCGCCGGAGAGGTCCCGATCGCGCGCCTGTGGCACGCGGTACCTGCCTTCCCGACCGTCAGCGAGATCTGGCTCCGCCTGCTGGAGACCTATCGCGGCTGAGGCGGGGGCGGGCCCGGGCCGCCGCGGCGGGCCTCATTCGGCGATCTCGGTGCGTTCCCACCACTCGTAGACGGGGAGCCGCCCCTCGGGCCCGTCCTGGGTCCGCGACGTGCTCCTGAAGTGCTCGTAGCCGCCGCGGTGCGCAATCTTCAGGTCTTCTCCGGGAGGGGCGGCCTCGACGATCCGTTCCTGCAGATCGTCCGGGCCGCCCTCCAGGGCTGCCTTGTTCGCCATGCCCCCAGTGTTGCCAGCCGTGAGGCCGCCCGCATCAGGAAGGCCGCCATCGGGATCCCGTCGGGACCGCCGTCGGGTCCGCCGTCGGGGCCCTGGACAGCCGGCCGGCGCTACCGTCGGGGGCGGCTCGGCCGGTGGCGCATCCGGCGTCACGGTCGGCGGTACGGGCACCACCCGTGGCGCACTGGTGCTCACGACGGCGGGCTGGGTGCTGGTACGCCGCACCCGACAGTGCCGCAGCGCCTGACGACTCGCGGGGAACGGTGGGAACGGCGCGGCCCGTCAGCGCCGTTGAACGTGTCGACCGCATCTGTCGACCAGGGATCCAGGATCCAGGAGGCACCGCCCGTGATCGTGATCGCCCACCTCAGCGACGTACACCTCGACGGTGACCGGCGCGCCGCCGACCGCACCCGCGCCGTCATGGACTACCTCGACGGCCTGCCCCACGACCTGGACGCCGTACTCGTGAGCGGGGACATAGCCGACCACGCCGAGGACGCGGAGTACCAGGAGGCCGCGAAGCTGCTTCGGTCACGCCACCCCTTGGTGGTCTGTCCCGGCAACCACGACGGGCGCGCCGCCTTCCGCCGCGGACTGCTGGGGGAGGAGACCCCGTCCGCGCTGCCGGTCGACCAGGAGCTGCGCGGCGACGGCTTCGTGCTCGCCGTGTGCGACTCCTCCGTCCCCGGTGCGCACCACGGCTTCCTGGAGGAGTCGACGCTGGCCTGGCTGGACGGCGTACTGACCGACACCCCGCGGGACACCCCTGTCCTGGTCGCCTTCCACCACCCGCCGGTCATGCTGCACACCCCGTACGTCGACGGGATACGCCAGTTCGGCGAGGACAGGCTCGCCGCGCTCGTGGAGCGGCACCCGCACCTGGCGGCGTTCCTGTGCGGGCACGCCCACACCGCGGCCGCCACCACCTTCGCCGGCCGACCGCTCCTGGTGGCACCCGGGGTCGTGTCCACCCTCCGGCTGCCGTGGGAGGGGCGCACCGGGTCCTCCGAGCACGTGCACCTCGACGAACCGCCGTCCGTCGCCTTCCACGTGCTCGGTGACGACGGCCGGCTCACGACCCACTACCGGGTGGTCGTGGACCGCTGATAGCTGCGTCCGTCGCGGGTCCGCGTGAGCAGGCCCGAGGTGATCAGATAGCGCCGCAGCGCCGAACAGTCCTCGTGCACGGTGCGCAGCGCGTCGTTCACCTCGGGCTCCGTGTACGTGCGTTCCACCGTGAACAGGGTCTCGGCCAGGTGGACGAGGAGCTGTTCACGCCGGGCGGCCTTGCGCGGGATCGCGGTGAGGCGGCCGCCGCCGGAGAAGAGGTCGGAGACGTCCCGGCGGCCCGGCCGCGGGGCGGACTGCTGCGGGGGTTCGGTGCTCTGTGACATGACAACGAGCCTCTCGCGGCGCACCGGGTCCGGCAACGCAATTTCCGCCCGGGCCACGAGAAGTGAGGCCCGCCCCCCCCGGATTGACTCCGGGGAGGACGGGCCGGGCGCGGTACGGCGGTCGGGCTCAGGGGCCGACGGTGATGTCCTGCGCCGGGTCGGTGACGTCGGAGACCTTGTAGACCGCGTTGAACACCGACGCGGTGGCGCTGGTCGGGCAGCCGAACCCGCCGGTGACCTTGACCGGTACGGACGCGTTGGTGAAGGTCAGGGTCGACGGGCTGCCGTTGGCCCAGGTGCCGGGAACGCTCGCCGGGGCCGTGGGGGCGGCGGTGACCGTACAGGAGGCGAGCCCGCTCGTCTTGAGGACCAGCCCGCCGGTCGGCACGGTCATGGTGGCGGTGATCGGCGCGCCGTCCTGCATGGACACCGCCCACGCACCGCTGGTGGTGACCGTCGGGGTCACCCCCGGCATGCTGGACGTGCAGGAGCTGTACGTCGGCGGCGAGATCGGCGAGGAGACGGGCCCGGCCGGGTTGCTGTTGCCGGGCGCGGCCGGCACCGTTCCGGTGGAGACGGAGACCGTGCAGGTCACCGTCACCGAACCGGCCTTGAGGGTGGCCTTCCCGCTGAGGACGGCCTTGAAGTCGTGGCCCGCCGGGGTGACGGTGGTCGACCCGGCCACGGGCACGGGAGCGGCGGAGGCGGTGACCGAGGCGAGCGCGATGGCGCCGGCGGCGGCCGTCCCGAGGGCGAGCGCGGTACGTGTGCGGCTCATGGCTGTGCTCCTTGGGGATCGGAGTGCGGGGTGGGGGGCGGGGGCGCGCTTCGGGGCGGGACCGGGGCGGAAGCCCGGGGCGGGGCCGGAGCCGGGACCGGGGTCTCGTCCAGGTCCTGGGCCCGGCGCTTGTCCGATGCCGGGACCGCGACCGCGACCGCAGCCGGAGCCGGGACCGGAGCCGGGTCGGGCTCCGCCCCGGTCCCGGCCCCGGTTCCGCCGTCGGCGCGCTGGGCGGCGTACGGCTGCCAGGCGAACATCAGGCCGCCGCCGAGGATGCCGAGGAGGGTGCCGATCAGGAAGCCGCCCAGGTTCGACAGGACCAGCGCGGCGGTGGCGATCAGGGTGGTGAGGACACCCGCGAGACCGCGCTGCGGCGGCGAGAACCAGGCGGTGAGGCCCAGCACGACCATCACGATGCCCATCAGGACGGACGGGATCCCCGCCACCCCCTGCTGGAGCATGATCTTCAACGGCGCCAGTGGGAGGACGCAGATCCACGCCCCGGCCAGGATCGCGAACAGCCCGCCCCAGAAGGGCCTGCTGCGCCGCCACCGCCGCCACCGCTGACGGCGGCTCAGAAGCATTCCTTCTTGCCCTTGCTGACGTTCATGCTGAGCCCGGAGAGCTTGAAGGTGCCGGCGTTCGTCGCCCACGCCGTCTGCTGGAGACCGGTGATGCGGACCGTGTCGGCCTGCTGGGCGAAGAGGTCCTGCATGCCCTGCGCGTCGGCCGGCCCCTTGTCGAGGGTCGAGGCGTCGCGCCCGATCTCGATGTTGCTGAAGACGGCGTCACCGGCGAGCTGGGTCGCGTCGACGAAGAGGTTGCTCGCCTCCACCGGGGTCTTCCCGCCCGCGGTCAGGTTGAGCGAGATGTCCCCGACCACGGGGAGCGTGGTGACGACGGACTGGCAGAGGTTCTGGAGCTTGGCCTCCCGGATGGCGGTGACGGCCACCGGGATGAGCTCGTCGCGGGCGTTGACGTCGACGCCGCCGTACTGGGCGAAGCCCTCGCCCTCCAGGCTGCTCGCCGACACCTTGAACTGCTGTCCCGACACGGCGAAAGAGGCGGCCAGCACGCCCTGGGCGAGGGCGATGCCGAGGCCGGCGGTCACCGCGACGGCGGGAACGGTCAGGACGGCGAACCGGCGCCAGCGGACGCGGCCGGATGCGCTGTGCTCGTCGGATAAGTGGGGGGAACCGGTCATGGGATCGTCCCTTATTTCGGCTGTGCACCGTTGTTACCGACGAGTTGAATGTAAGAGTACCAATGGTGGTTGGCAAGGTTGTGCGAGCGCACCCTTTGAGCCGACTCCTACTGGTCCGTACGCAGCAGTTCGGCGACCTCCGCGTCCACCCGCCGGGCCATCGCCCGCGCGAACTCCGTGGTCACGACCTCGCCGGCCACCGGCCGCAGGGCCTTCACCGCCGCCGTGATGTGCTGGAGCCGACTGGCCGAAAGCAGTTCCAGTCCCTCCGCACCGATCACATGCCGCCGGAACAGGCCGACGAACCGGTCCGCGAGCGCGGCCGCCTGCGCCTGTACGAACTCCCCGGCGTCCAGGATCTCCGCCAGCGGCACCCCCTGCCGCACCAGCGCCAGCGTCGCATCCAGCAGACGCCGGCTCGGGTACGTGACCAGGTCGCCGTCGACCGTGAGGTAGCCGAGCTCCGCCGCCCGCCGGGTGTCCTCGGCGGTGGCCGTCGGGCCGAACAGCTCGCGCAGCGCGGCCCGGGTCATCGTCACCGGCTCGTCCTGCACCCAGTCGCGGGTCATCTCCTGCTCCAGGCCCAGCAGTTGGGACAGGCCGCCGCCGTCTTCCCACGCGCTGAGCAGCTCCGAGATGCCGTTGACCGTGTAGCCGCGCCCCAACAGGTCGTTGATCAGCCGCAGCCGGGTCAGGTGGTCGTCGGAGTACCAGGCGATCCGGCCCTCCCGGCGCGGCGGCGGGAGCAGCCCGCGCTCCTGGTAGTAGCGCAGGTTGCGCACCTTGACGCCGGCCGCCCGGGCCACGTCCTCCCGGCGGTAGCGCCCGCCACCGCTTCCGTCCTCCACCTGGCTGCTCACGCGCCAGAGTGTAGGACGTACCGGCAGGTCACATAGGGCGTGCGGGCCGCGGACGTTCCTCCTTGACCGCCCGCAGGACCACGAACTTCGGCTCGCTCGCGACGACTTCGCTGTTGCCGAAGAGCTGGCGCAGGTGGGTGTGGTAGCCCATGTGCCGGTTGGCGACGACCCACAGCTCGCCGCGGGGGCGCAGCACCTTGCGCGACTGGGCGAACATGCGCAGCGCCGTCGCGTCCGTGGTGGCCTGGTGGGAGTGGAAGGGCGGGTTGCACAGGATCAGGTCGATCGAGCCGGGGTCCAGCATGGCGACGCCGTCACCCACGAGGAAGTCGGCCCGCTCGCGCTCGCGGTGCACGTTGGCGCGGAACGTCGCCTTCGCCGAGGCGACCGCCTGGTACGACTCGTCGGTGAACACGATCTCGGCCCGCGGGTCCGCGACGGCGACGGCCGTGCCGACGATGCCGTTGCCGCAGCCCAGGTCCACGACCCGGGCGCCGTTGGTGTTGGTCGGGATGCTCTGCAGGAAGAAGCGGGTGCCCACGTCGAGCCGGTCGGCGCAGAAGATGCCGGCGTGGTTGACGGCGGTCAGGCCGGCGCCCGAGCCCGCGTCCTGGTCCAGCTTGTACGTCACTGGCCACGGGTCTTCGCCCCGCGTCGCGGTGGCGGCGCCCGGCGTGCAGAAGATCAGCCGGGCCTTCTTCTCGGCGAGCGAGGTCCTGGTCGGGCCGAGGATCCGCTCGAAGAGGTTGAGGGTGGAGGTGTGGATCTCCTTGACCATGCCCGTGCCGACGACGACGGTGCCCGCGTGCACGTGCGGCGCCAGCCGGTACAGCTGGTCCTCCAGCAGCGCCAGGCTCTTGGGTACGCGCACGAGGAGTACGTCGATCCGCTCGGGCGGCGGGTCCTGCGTGGTCAGGAGCCGCACCGTGGACTTGGCGGTGCCGATCCCGGCCCGGTCCAGGTTCGCCGCGGTACCGGCCCGGGAGAGGTAGGAATCGGTGATCTGCGTCGGGCGGTACGCGGCCAGCGCCGTCGTCAGCGCTCCCCAGCGGTCACCGAGGATGGTGATCTGCCCGGCGCCGGCCAGGTCCACCGGACCGTGTTCCCCCGTACCGGAGTCGAGGTGGCGCAGCAGGTACTCGTCGGCGGCGTCCCAGGCGCGGAGCCGGTCGCGCGGGTCCTCGGGGAAGCGGGTGAGCTCGTAGGAGCCGAAAGGCGTGGTCAGACGGTTCATCGTGCCCCCAGGCTAACCGAGGAGGCCGCCCGGCCCCGCACGCACGGGCCGGGCCGTCGCAGTACGGCGGCTACTCGGGGAACTCGCCGGCCATCGCGGCCGCCATCCGCAGGTGGGGACGGGCCTCGCCGGGCCGCCCCATGCGCTCCAGAGTGCGACCGAGCATGAGCTGGGCGTAGTCCTCCACCGGCCAGCGCTCCAGTACGGCGCGCAGCTCGCGCTCGGCGCGGGAGAGCTGGGCGGAGTGGTAGTAGGCACGGGCCAGCAGCAGCCGCGGGGCGAGCTGCTCGGGGGCCCCGCCCGCCAGCGGCTCCAGGATGCGGGCGGCCGTCGTGTACTCCCGCGCTTCGAAGAAGAGCTGGGCGCGCGCCCAGCGCTCGGCTGCCGTCCCGTGCTCGAAGTACTCCTCCGGCGCGTTCATCGTGTGCCTTCCGCCGTTCAGGTGGTTCGTTCAGGTGGTTCGTCCGCTGCCTCGAACACGCTTGGCCTCCGGAACATTCCGCTCAACACGGCCGCCCCGGCGGGGCTAGGTTGTGCCCATGAGCAATCTCGATCGCCAGCCCGCTCTCTCCGCCTGCGGCGGCCGCGGATTCGTCGTGGCCGAACCGGTGCGCGAGCTCCTCAGCCCGCGCACGGTCAAGCTGGGGGAGTCCACCGAGGTACGCCGACTCCTGCCGAACCTGGGCCGCCGCATGGTGGGCGCCTGGTGCTTCGTGGACCACTACGGTCCGGACGACATCGCCGACGAGCCCGGCATGCAGGTCGCGCCGCACCCGCACTCCGGGCTCCAGACGGTGAGCTGGCTCCACGAGGGCGAGGTGCTGCACCGTGACAGCGTCGGCAGCCTGGAGACGATCCGCCCGCGTGAGCTGGGCCTGATGACCTCAGGCCGCGGCATCAGCCATTCCGAGGAGAGCCCGCGCCCGCACGCGCGTTTCCTGCACGGCGCCCAGCTGTGGGTGGCCCTGCCCGACGCCCACCGCAACGTGGAACCGCACTTCCAGCACCACGCGGACCTGCCGCAGGTGACGGCCCCGGGCCTGACGGCGACGGTGATCCTCGGCACCCTGGACGCGGCCACCTCGCCCGGCACGGCGTACACCCCGATCGTGGGCGCGGACCTGGCGCTGGCGGCGGGCACGCAGACCCGCCTCCCGCTGGACCCGGACTTCGAGTACGCCGTCCTGTCGATGTCGGGCGAAGCCCACGTCGACGGCGTCCCGGTCCTCCCGGGCTCGATGCTCTACCTCGGCTGCGGCCGTACGGAACTCCCCCTGCGCGCAGCCTCTGACGCGGGCCTGATGCTCCTGGGCGGCGAGCCGTTCGAGGAGGAGATCGTGATGTTCTGGAACTGGATCGGACGGTCACACGAAGAGATCGCCCAGGCCCGCGAAAACTGGATGACTGGGACCAGATTCGGCGAGGTGAAGGGGTATGGCGGCCCTCCACTTCCGGCTCCTGACCTGCCCCCGACCCACCTCAAACCACGCGGCCGAGTGCGCTGACCTGCGATAACTGGAGAGAGGTGACCCCGCGGGGCGCGGGTCAGACGCCTTCCGGTTACTGAAGCCTCGTGCGGGGCCTTCCCCCTCTGTAGGTGTCCGTGGGGGGGTGTATGTCTACGAATGCTGACCCAATGCTGACTTTCCTGACGCTACGTCAGGTGAGGCTTCGTGCAGGTACAGACGTCGAAGCGGCTTCGTCGGCGATCCGCGCTTGTCTGGAAGTTGTTCCCGGCTACGTGCCGGTCGGGTTGCCCACTGCGCTTCGCAAGGGCCGGACCGAGAGTCTGATCGCCCGGGTGTCACCCCTTGTGGGAAGCCGACAACCCCTGCGGCGGTCGTCGCAGCGGCGTCCGCCGTGCAGTCTGCGCGAGGTGGGCTTCCGGGTCCCGTGCCGGGCTCGTAAGCCAAATCCGTCTGTGCAGACCTCGGAGCCACTCGGCCCCCAGTGAGCTTCTCGGCCCACGTCTTCCCTCCGGGCGACCCGACTGCTCTGCTGCCAAATTGACAGCTGCTGTTGAGCACCGCTGATACTGGACGACTGGCTGTAGGCAGCGGACTGGGCCAGCTCACCAGTTGGGCTGTTCCTGCCATTCTTCAATCCGTTTCGCGAGGGTGGAGACGGAGTCCTTGTCGCATGACAGGACAACGGAGAGTTTTGTGAGCGTCACGCCTTCAGGGCGCTTGGTGTAGGACCACCGCTGACCAGCGCGCCACAGGCATCCGAAGAATTTCTTGCGGCCATCGTCGTCCCGGGAAAGGGAACTCTCGGCGGATTCGATAATCAGGATGCGATTGTCCGCCGAAATCCAATTAAGGTCGCGCACGCAATCATAGAAGGCGTTCCAGTTCCACCCAAAGTACTCAGGGAACTTGAGTACTTCCGAGAAGTGTTGGAACGCCGACACCGCGTCGGGCATTTCCTGGCCGTTGAGACGTGCCACGTACACGCTGCCCGACGCGGGCAGGAGTTCATCGAGGGGTACGCCACCGCCTGGCGTGATTACGTGCATCCACGGGGCGATACGGATCGCCGGCATCTCTTCCTTCATCGATCTACCCACCTAGTAGGGCTTCTGCCCACACCGTGTCCCTCAGGTCGAACCGCTCGGGTCATCGCCGACCCATACCGAGAACTCGATCACCACGGCAGATTTGCCCGTCACCACGGAGTGGCTTCGGCTTGCGGTGCCACCACCAGTGCGCGGGATCGGCATCCCTGCGCCTGTGCCGCAGCCAGCGGTCCAGTTCCCCGGTGACGTCCTGGATCGTGCACGCCTGGAAACGAGCGTCCAGTGAATCCAGCAGGACGATAATTCCCGCCGTCGGCTCTAATGCTTCAGGTCCCTGCCTCCGTGAATTCTTCGAGAGTGCGAATCAAGGTCGCGATCGCGACCCTTTCCTCTTCTGCGGAGCGGTCTGCATGAAAGTCCCACCTGCCGCTGTCGAGAGGGAACGCTTCGCGCAACACAAGTCCAACCCATCCAAGGCTGCCATCCAATGCGAGTCGCTCCGCAAGCCAATTGCGGTACCTTGAAAGGTCGCCATGTTGATCGGCTGCCGAGAATCCGTACAGAAAGGCCGTGTAGTTGGAGAACTGTTCACCCAGTCCAAACATTCCAGGCCTGGTTCGCAAATGCGGAATGATTTCTGAGAGTCTCAATCGAGTGGCCTCCAATGAAGTATGTCAAGGTAGTCTGGACTCCAGAGTGCATCGTATTCGGCTCTCGGTAGTCCGTACCGGCCTGTGAATCCGTCGTAGACCCGATCACCGTAGACGACAACATCGTGGTGGAACCAAATGGGATCCGTGCCACGGTAGGGGCCCATTGAGTAAGCTTCGGCAAGCGGGTTGGGAATGGCATTACTGATGCGATACCTCACTCCACCACCCAACTGTTCCTGGATCTTTACTGCGACATCTTCGCATCCGTTCCAGTTCTTCGGGTCCTTAATATCAAGAGGTTTCCAATCCTCGCCGAGATCCGGGCAACCGTCGGGTGCGAGGCCCAGGCGGTCGGACCAGGTGAGGGGGTTGTGGACATAGGCGGCCGGGTTCGGTGACGGGGTGAGGCCCAGGGGGTCTGGGGTGAGGTAGCGGGCGGTTTCCGGGTCGTAGGTGCGGAAGTAGTTGTGGTGAAGCCCGGATTCCGGATCGCAATACTGGCCTGGGAAGCGGAGCGGGGTGTAGGCCGTCGCGTCGCGGTTCCAGGTTGTGCTGCCCCACAAGGTGCTGCGGGTGTGCCACGCCGTGGTGCCGTCCTCCGCCAGAAGGTGGGTGGGTGTGCCGATCAAATCGGTGACGATCACGAAGAAGCGGTCGTCGACCTCGGACTGGTCGATGCGCTCTGCCTGGGTCAGGGGGTGCAGGCCTTGATGGGTCCAGGTCAGGGTGACCGCGCCGCTGGTCTCCTCGCAGAGGGTGGTTCCGTCCCAGGTGAACAGGGTTTCCTCGGTGACCTCACCGGTCTGTGCAAGGCGCTGCTTGGCTGTGCGGCGGCCGAGGGGGTCGTACTGGTAGCACCAGCGGGTGCCGTCCGGGGTCGTGACACCAGTGAGCTGATTTTCCGCGTTCCACTCATACCGCCAGGTGTCCGGCTTACGGGAGAGACGGCTCTTCTGGCGGAGGGTGACGCGCCCCAGGGCGTCGTGCTCGTAGCGGATCGATCCCGCCCGGATGATGCGAGTGCCTGCGTAGGTGCGGGCGCCTTGTGCGTCTCCGTTCGGGTGCTGGGGCGGCCAGGAGGTACTGGTCTGGTTGCCGGCTTCGTCGTAGGCGTAGCGCTCCGACCAGCACGCGGCATCCACCGCTGTCACGCGGGCCGCCGCGTCCAGGGTGAAGCTGCGCGAACCGGTGACGATGTCCTTGATGCCGGTCAGGTAGCCGTCGGCGCGGTAGCTGTAACCGCGCCGCTGGAGGGTGCGGCCGTCCTGGCCGACTACGGATTGGGCGTTGCGGCGGCCCATCACGTCGTACTCGTGGGTGAGGGTGAGCGACGGGCCGAGTGTCCGGGTCAGCTCTTGGCCTGCCGCGTCCCGCTCGAACGTCAGCGTGCGGCCGGCCGTGGTGAGGGAGGTCCGCCGGCCTCCTTCGTCGTACGTCCAGTGGGACTCGGCGCCCGTGGGGGTGATGCGGCTGGTGCGGCGGCCCAGAGCATCGTAGTCGTACGTGAGGGTGCGGCCGTTCACCGTTTCCGACAGGAGCCGGCCCCTGGCGTCGCGGAGCCAGGCGACCGTGGTCTCCCGCGAGGATGCCGTCGCGAGGGCGTCGAAGACGTCGTACTCGTAGGTGCTGACCAGGCCGGCCGCGTCCTTGCGGACGACCTGCCCGAGTGTGTTGTGCTCGTACGCCGTGGTCTCGCCCGCGGCGTTGGTGCGGGAGGTCAGGCGCCCCGAAGCGTCGTACCCGTAAGTGAGGGTTCGGTCGTCGAAGTCCGTCTCCGAAGCCAGCCGTCCCGCCTCGTCGTAGGCATAGTTCCAGGTGAGCCCTTGCGGGTTGGTGACCCCCGTCAGGCGGAGTTGCATGTCGTGCGTGAACGTGTAGCGCGTGCCGTCCGGCCCGGTGCGGGTGTTGAGGAGGTCGAAGTCGCCGTACTCGAAGTTTGTGACTCCGCCGATCGCGTCCGTGTGGGTCAGGCAGTTGCCCTCGCCGTCGTACGTCCAGGACTCCGCGGTGCCGTCGGCGTTCACCCGGTGCAGGAGGCGGCCCTCGATGCTCCAGGTGAGGTGCGTGGTGTGGCCCAGCGGGTCCGTGATGGCGATCGGGCGGCCGAAGGCATCGCGGACATACGTTGTTGTCCCGCCCAGGGGGTCGGTCGCTGAGGCGACCTGGCCCGCCGGGTCGCAGCGGACCGTCGTGGTGTTGCCCAGGGCGTCTGTCACCGAGGCGAGGTGGCCGCGGCTGTCGTACCCGAATTGGGTCGTGGCGCCGGACGGGTCGGTGACCGAGGTGCGGTTGCCGTGGTCGTCGTAGGTCTGGCGGGTCACCCTGCCGTCCGGAGTGATCAGCTTCACCGGCAGGCCGAGCGCGTTGTATTCCGCCCGCGACGCACGGCCGTCCGGTCGGGTCACGCCGGTCACCCGGCCCGCCTCGTCGTATGTGAAGCGGGTGGTGTGGCCCAGCGGGTCGGTGTGCACCAGGAGGCGATTGCGGCGGTCGTGCTCGAAGCGGGTCGTCGCGCCGGTGGGATCGATCTCCGCGGTGATCTGGGCTCGGTCATTGACCAGGAACTGCGTGGTGTGGCCGAGGGAGTTGGTGAGGGTGGTGCGGCCCGGCTCGTAGGTGAATCGGACGTTGAGGTGGCCGTTGGTGCCGGACTGGGCGACGCACCGGTGCTGGTCGTCGTAGACGTAGTCGAAGTGACGGTCGTTGGTGTCGGTCCAGGAAGTGATCCGGCCTAGCTCGTCGTAGCCGAAACGGAGTGGCAGGCCCGAGGAGTTGGTGACCTGGGTGAGGTGGCCGTCGGTGTAGCCGTAGCGCAGGACCTGGGTGCCGTCGGCCAAGGCGAGGCCGGTTATTCGGCCATCGGAGGTCGTCAGGCGGACCTCGTAGCCGCCGCTGTGGGAGATGGCGGCAGGGGCGCCTGCTTCGTCGTACGTGTAGGTGATCCAGGCGCCGTTGCGGTCGTCGATCTGAGTGAGCAGGCCGTCCTCGGTGAAGTGTCGGACCTGTCCGGTGTTGAGGTCGGTGACCGTGTAGCTGCCGTCGTCCTGCTGTTCCAGCGGCCAGCTGCGGCCCAGTCGTGGCAGTACGGGGGCGTCGGGCGAGGGGTGTGGGTAGCCGAGCAGGCTGCCGTCCTCGCTGACCAGGACCACGCCCTCGTCGTCGAACTCCAGCCGCTGGTCGACGGTGCAGGCCCAGGTGGGGCCGAACCAGCGGCCCAGGCGGTACGACGACTCGAACGTCCGGCTGAACACCAGCGGCAGGGAGCCGGGCAGGACCAGGTCGGTCTGGGGGAGCGTCATCCGGCCCGTCGCGACGTCGACCGGATCCTCCCGACAGGTCTTGCAGTCGGATTCGCGGGACTTGTCGTGCGGATCGTGGCGCAGCTCGTCACCGGCCGAGGGAGCTGGCTCCTTCGGTCCCCCCGGCCTCTTCGGCGTATGTGTCAGGTCGTCGGCGAGGCGGGCGGCTCCGGCGGCTCGGCGGGCAGCGCCGGACAGGAGGCCACCCCCCTTGGGGCCGGCGGCTTCAGGGACGAGCTTGCCGCCGAACTCGAAGGGGTCCTGCATCGCGCTGTCGGCCATGGCCTTGGCCGCTGCGGCAGGGTCGTTGGCCGCCGTGAGGAAGCCGGCACCCATGCTCTTGAGGCCCATCTGGGCCACGGTCGGGTGGGTGATGTTGTACGGGTCCTGTGGGCTGAGCGCGCGGCCGAAGTTGACCAGGCCGGCCGCGCCCTTGGCGATTCCGCCGAGGAAGTGTTCGGCCTCCGCGCCCTTGCGGACGATCTCGACCAGCGCGGCGTCGGCGGCCGACACTTTCGGCGCCGCGTCACGGGCCTTTTCAAGCGCCTGTGCCACCGAGCGGGCCACGTCGTCGCGCTGGCGCCGCGCCTCGGCCAGCTTCTGCTGGGCGGCCTTGATGCCGTCCGCACCGGGGTCGGTGAAACCCATGGGGCGGGCCGGAAGAGGATCCTGCTGAGCTTTGACAGCCGACTCGTAGTCCTTGACCCACGTGTCGTAGGCGGCGTGGGCGTTCTCCGACAGCTTGACGGCGGTCTTGTAGTCGTCGATCGCCTCCTTGGCCTGCCCCTGTGCCCAGGTCACCGTGTCGGCGAAGCGGCCGACTGCGCCGGCCGCGGTCTCGAAGGCGGCCGCGGCCGCGAACCAGCGGGGCGCCTTCTCCTGGACGGAGTCCCGAAAGGCGTCGGCCGTGGCGCCCTTGATGCCGTCCGTGCCCAACTTCTTCAGGCCATCCCCAGTACGGGTAAAGGCCGCGTGGAAGTCACTCAGGTGCCCGGCGGTCGTCCGCAGGCTGCTCGCGCTGCCGTGGACCAACTGCTTGGGATCGTCGCTCTGGCCGAGCTCGACCTCCCCGACGTCGGCGCCCAGACGGTTCGCCGCAGAGTTCGCCGTGTTTCGGACAGCGTTGGCACCCCCCTGCCAGCCGACATCCTCCAACACGTCGGCGCTCTTGTCGCCGAGCCACTCGACGGCCTCGCCCGTCAAGGCGGCACCCTTCTCCAGCCAGTTGCCGTCCCCCATCAGAAACTGCCCCCCTGATCGCCGCTCTGATCACTGTCCTGATCGCCACCCTGCTGGTCCGCGCCCTGCGGGTTGCGGAGACGGTCGAGGGTCTCGCGGTCCATGCCCTGCGCCTCGGCCACGTCCTCCAACACGCCGCCGCCGAACCCATCGTTGAGGATGTCGCGCTTGGTGTCCGCCCACGTACGGTCGAAGTCCTCCCTGGCCTGACGCGCCTGCTCCGGCGTCTCCCGCTTGAACGCGTGATCCGACAGGATCGCGTCCATGGACTTCTTCTCGACCTCGTCCTCCGACGCGTAGGGGTTGCCGATACCGGCGTTGACCAGCACCTTGAAAGTGCCCCTGCGGTATTGGTCCTCCTCCCACACCGAGCCGGCCCCAATACCCAGGCGCTCGGCGAGCCCACTGGTCATGACGAAGAGACTGCTCACGCTCATATCCCAGCGTTCGCAGAACCCCTCCAACGCCGCCGCGACCGCCGGATGACCAGCCTCCATACCCGTCGGCGCCAGCTGGCTCATACCGCCACCCGCCACGGCCGAGGTGCCCATCGCGAACTCACGCAACTCCCCGACCGCGGAACGCAGACCGTCCTGGATGTTCCGAACCGCGACCGGATCCATCTCCAGGTCTGCGCTGCCACCACTCATGATCCCTACCCCCAAGGTTCCCGAAGACGCTACACGAGAAGACCGACAGCTCCGGTGCCGAGCGTCGACGTTCGGCCAGGTCAGCGGACCACTGCGGCATGTCCCGGCCAGTGCCCGCAGAGCCAGGGCCTGGCCGCCATCGACTGGCACGGCTTGTGGCCCGACGAACCAGAGGCGGACCAATACGGCATCGCGAAGTACGACGAAGCCCAGATCGTTTCCACGGCGATGAGACCCAGTTGGGTCGGTCGACTGAGCACCCCACTGATCTCGTCCACGGGGGCAGCCGACGGGCCCGGACCAGAGCCCAGTAGCTCGCCGCGCACGTCGGCAGCGAGGTCCTGGGCGAGCCACAGCTCGGGTGGCGATACGAAGAGAGGCGAGGTCGACGTTCGCCGGGACCCCGGCCGGCAACGACCACACGGGAACTTAGGGGTCACTACCTGGGGAATTACGGGGGCTGTCGGGGATCTTGTGACGGCGGCCAGACGGTTGGAGCGTCGGAACCTGTCCAAGCGCCTGCCCCCAGGTATGCGGGTTGCGTACGAGACCGATCACCCCGTCAACGGCTTTCGTGACAGAGTGTTCTTGATCAAGAACAGAGGGGCAACGGGGGTACGAAGTGAAGCACTGGGGACGGCTGTCGGTATGCGCGATGACGGTGGGCGTCTTGACAGCCTGCGGCAGCGGCGACCCGAGTGCCGGGCCGGGCGGCTGGGGCGGCGGGAAGCCCGAGGCCGTTTCGCAGCCCGGTCCCTACCGGGTGGTCCTGCCGCCCACCCTGCTCAAGGGAAAGTACAAGGAGACCGAGCACGCCGAGCCTGATCAAGCCCTCGCCCGCGGCCTCTCCGACTGGATCGACAACCCGGTCCCCGTCTTCGCGGCCTACGAGGGACCCTCCAGTCCTGATAAGAACAAGGCCGCGGACATCCTGACCGTCACTGGTGTGCAGGGGTTCGTGCCCAGCCCGGTACAGGCGCGCACTCACATGCTGGACACGCTGGACCGCCGATGGGAATTCCCGCAGGAAACGGTCGTCGGCCCGCGCGCTATCACCCCCTCCGGCGGCGAACCTCTGTCGTGCCGCGTGACAAAGAGGCGTCACGAGGCCGGCCAGTCGTTCATCAGCCTCGAACCCGAATGCACCTGGGCAGACGAGTCAGCGGTCATCGCCGTCGTCGGAAGCGTCGACTTCGACACTCCGCCGGCCTCCATCAACCTCGACACGTTCGCCGCAACCGTGGCCACCATCCGCAACGAGGTAAGCAAGCAGATCGCCGCCAAACCCTGACCGACCGTCCCTGAGGGGCCCGCCGTTCGTTCGTGGGGGCCCTCGGGCACGCAGCGACGACCGGTTCAGGTGTCCTTGTAGATCCGGCGAAGACTGGATGAACGGCACCCGCTTCGGCGAGGTGAAGGGCTACGACGGCCCTCCGCTTCCGGCCCCGGCACTTCCCCCGATTCGCCTGCAGCCCAGGGGAAGGGTGCGCGGAACCGGTCTGATGCCATGAGATGCACAGGCCCGCGAGCGGGCCGCGCCCGTGCGTACGAGCAGCTGCCCAGGCTCCGATGTCGTCGCGGTCGGCGGTGCTTTCCCCGGCGAGGATCGCCTTTTGCCCCTGCCCGGCCGCACGCGTCCGACACCGCCGCCGGGTCGGGCGACCGGCGCTGCCGGCCGTTCCCTCCGGCCGGCGTGGTCAGTGCGCACGGGGGGAGGGGTGCCATTCGATGAGCAGGATCGTCGCGTCGTCGTGCAGGTGGTGCCGGTGGTGGGTGAGGACGCTGCGGACGAGGCGGCGCAGTGCTTCGGGGGCGTTGTCGCCGGAGGCGGTGGAGCGGATGACGGTGTCGGCGAGGCGTTTCTCGCCGAAGAGGTCGCCCTCGGGGGAGCGCGCTTCGGTGATGCCGTCGCTGTACATCAGGACGCGGTCCCCGGGCTGGAGCCGCAGGTGTTCCTGTGCCGGAGGGTCGGGGGTGTGGAAGCCGAAGCCCAGGGGGAGATGGGCCGGGCGTTCGAGGGCGTTCTGCAGAACGTGGCCGTCGCGGATGAGGAGCGGCGGCGGATGGCCGCAGTTGATCCAGGTGAAGTCCCCTTGCACGGTGTCGAGTTCGGCGATGACGGCGGTCATGAGCCGGTTCGGAATCCACTGGGCCAGGGTGCGGTCGATGGCGCAGGCGATGTGGGGGAGGTTGCCGCCCGAGCGGCGGGTGGAGCGGCACGCGGCGAGAGCGGCGGCGCTGGCGCCCCCGGAAGCGAGGTCGTGGCCCATCGCGTCGACCAGCGTCAGGTGAAGGACCTCGTCGATGAAGTTGTGGTCGAAGGCGTCGCCCCCGATGTCGTACGCCGGCTCCAGTACGGCGGAGGAAGTGGCCAGGTCGGTGCCGATGGTCCGGGGCGGCAGGAACGCCCACAGCAGTTCGGCCTGGAGGGTCACCGGCCGTACGCGCTGCCGCTGGACGAGCGGGTCGTGGTGGGTGGACTTCGATACCACCAGGAGGGTGGCCAGGCTCGCCAGCGCCCGGCCGGCCTCCGGCAGCCCGGGGTCGGGGCTGGAGGTGAGGGCCTGCATGACGCCGATCCGCTCGATGCCGTCGATCATGGGGAACCAGCTCGTGTCCCCGCCACGCGTCGACTGCACTTCCTGGGTGCGGTAGGCCAGACCGGCGAGGGAGTTGTCCACGTCGAGGCCTTCACGTTCCTCGACCGTGAGGTCGGGCTGGGGCAGCGGCAGCAACCGCCGCTGTTGCAGGTCGGCCAGGTAGAGACGGGTCCGCATGATCCCGAGCCGGCGGGCGGCCTCGCCGATCACCCTGGGCAACTGCAGTGCGGACGCACCGTGGGAGCGCTCGAGCACCCAAGCCAGAACGGGCCCCAGACCCTCCGGCCCCACCGGGACGGTCTCCTCCGCGGTCACTGCCGCGCTGCTTCCGCAGCGTCACGAGCCATCGCGCGCCTCGATTCCAACCGGCGGCCCCTGCTCCATCCTCGTCCTCCCCCGCCGCGAAAGCGACCGGCACGGCGGGACGGATTCCGGCGGGTGGGGGACCCGGGGCGGGTGAGAGCTCTCCGTCCCGCGTGCCCCGGGACAACCGAGACGGAGCGTTGTGGGGGAGCCTGCGACGAGGCCGTGCCGGCCACCGCCGGCGGCATGCTTCCCGCCGCCCTCACCCCACGAGGCGTCCCGCTGCCCCTGCGCGGCAAGGTGCCCGCGGACGCTGAGCAGGACGAGTGACGTGAGGGCCCGCCGGCCTGATGGCCGGCGTATCCGCCGGCGGGGGCGACTGGGCCGGGCCGGAACGGGCAGGGGCACAACGGAGGGCGTCGCCCAGTACGCCCCTGGACCCGTCGAAGCCTTCGGAGCCGACCCATGCCCCTCCCCCTCGTGCACCTGGAGCTGAACGGTCCGGGTGCCGCGGCTGCTGCCAGGAGTGCAGCGCGCGGCTTCCTGCGGCCGTCCCACGCGGGTGCCCGCGCGTTCACGCCCGTCGCGTGCGATACCGCCCTGCTGGTGATCAGCGAGCTGGTCACCAACGCCGTCCGCCACACGTCCGGGGGCTGCGTGCTGGAACTGCACAGGACACCCGACGGCGGGCTGGACGTCGATGTCAGCGACACCAGCAGTGCCGATCCCCGACTCCGGAACCCCGGTCAGCGGGGTGAAGGCGGATGGGGTTGGCACCTCGTCAACCGGCTCGGCACAGAGGTCGACGTGCGTCACCTCGGGGAACAGGGCGGCAAGACCATCCACGTCCACCTGGGCCGCACCTAGGCCTTCTCTTGGCTCAGGGGGTCTCGCGAGGTCGATTCGAGGCCACTTCGATCCCCCTTGGCGACGGGTCGCAGGTCTACGGCCTGTCCTAGTAGGAGGCACGGCAGTTGATCTCCGCCGCGGTACGGCCTGCGCGATGATCCGTCCCGCGTGCAGTGCCCCAGGACGTCGACGTGCGGGTCGCAGACCCCGGCCCACCGCCTGAACCGTCCCTGCTGGGGTGATCAAAGAACGGGCGGGTAGCCGCAGGACATGCTCACGGTGGGAGTCGAGGAAGAGTACTTGCTGGTCGGCCCAGCGGGCATCCCCGCTCCGCTCGTGGAAGAAGTGCGCGGTACGGCCGGTATCGGTCCCCTCGCCGAGGAGGGCGAGGTGCAGGAGGAACTGCTCCAGGCCCAGATCGAGGTAGCCACCCCCGTCTGTCGCCGGCTTGATGAGGTCGCAGGCCATCTGCTGCGGCTGCGACACGCCCTGGCATCGGCTGCCGAGGTGCACGGCTGCCGGATCGCGGCGACGGGAGCGGCGCCGGTGCGAGGAACCTCGGCCGTGCCGGTCACGCGTAAACCCAGGTACTTGCGGATGCAGGGCGAGGCGCGACAACTGGTCGACGAGCAGCTGATCTGCGGGATGCACGTCCACGTGGGCATTCCCGACGCGGACACCCGGGTGGCCGTGCTGAACCGGATCCGGCCGTGGCTCCCGACCCTGCTGGCCGTGTCCGCGAACTCGCCGTTCTGGGACAGTCGGGACACCGGCTTCGCAAGTTGGCGCACCGTCGTCTTCGGCCGGTGGCCGGTCAGCGGTCCGCCCCCGCACTTCGCCGGACTCGCCGATTACGGGCGGCGCCTGGACGCGCTCGTGCAGTCCGGTGTGATCGCCGACCGAGGGCAGGTGTACTGGCAGGCCAGGCTGTCCGACCGGTACCCCACCGTGGAGGTCCGCTGCCCCGACGTCCAGCTCGGGGCCGACGACGCGGTGATGATCGCCAGCATGGTTCGGGCACTGGTCGCCACGGCGATTGCCGACGAGAAGACCGGAAAGCCACCTCCACCGCCGTGCCCTCCGGAAATCCTGCAGGCGGGCAACTGGCACGCGGCCCGCCACGGCCTGAACAGCACGCTCTTGGACCTCACCGGCCACCCGCACAGCAGTGGTGACGTCGTGCATGCGCTCATGCACTACATCGCCCCAGTCCTGGAGGACGCCGGGGATCTGCGGGAGGTGAGCGCCCTGGCGCACCGCCTGCTGCGCGAGGGCACTCCAGCAGATCGGCAGCGGCGTGCCCTGGCCGAGGGCGGCCTGCCGATCCTCCTGGCACTGATCACCGACGCGGCACCCACCGCCTGACACCCCGCTTCGACCGCCGCGCTGCGCTCTGTCCACGCCTCACGCCTGCGGTCTGAGACGTGCGCCCGCTCGGTGCGGACGAGGCTCGCCGCACCGGCCCTGCGCGGCAGCTTCGCACTTGGCGCTACGGCACGAGGCACGGTGGCGATGCACCAGCGGCTGTCCATGCGTAGGTGGGGGAATAAGGGGCAGGGGCCCGGCGGGAGCCTGTCGATCCTCAGAGACGGGGTGGCTGCGATGACTACCGCACGCGACATCATGACTCCGGAACCCGAATGTATCGATGCCGAATCCACCGTGCTGGAGGCGGCGCGGAAGATGGCACGCCTCGACGTCGGTGCGCTGCCGATCTGCGGTACCGACCACAAGCTCAAGGGCATGCTCACCGACCGGGACGTCGTCACCAAGGTTCTCGCCGTTGGCAAGGACCCGGCGACCTGTAAGGCGGGCGATCTTGCACAGGGCGAGGCCGTGACGATCGGCGCCGACGACGACGCCTCCGAGATCCTCCGCACGATGTCCGAGCACCACGTACGGCGGCTGCCAGTGATCGATGGTCACGACTTGGTCGGCATCGTCGCCCAGGCTGATGTGGCCCGTGCCCTGCCCGATCCCCAGGTCGGAGATCTCCTCGAAGCCATCTCCAGCTGAGGAACGCTGCCGCGGACGACACGCCGGCCCCAGCGCGTGCAGCCTCGCAGCGGAGCCGGATCACTCGCCGGAGCCGTACGAGAACCGTTCGCCGGTCGGGGCGAGTACGAGCGGGGCGGCCGACCGGCGTCATGACCCAGCGGTCCAGTCCCTGCCCGGTCCATGGACGCGGCCGGGTACCCGGAAAGGAACGCCGGCGCCGCCTGGTGGCCTAACCCCGCGCGCCCGGTGCCCGACCCCTGCGCAGAGTGAGTCCCACAAGACGCGACGGCGCCGGCCCCCTCCCCACCCGGGGCGGCGCCGGCCCGCCGGAACCGAGGGAAGGCAAGGCACAGCATGAACAGCGCCGCACAGGTCGACCTGACGGGCAAGCAGGCTTTGGTCACCGGCGGGGCCCGGGGTCTGGGCGCCGCCATCGCGCGGCGGCTCGCAGCAGCCGGCGCCTCCGTCCTGGTCGCCGACGTACGCAAGGACCTCGCTCAGGAGCTCTGCGCGGACCTCGTCGTGGCGGGCGGCCGTGCCCGCTTCGTCGAGATGGACGTGTGTGACCCCGACGCGGTGGCGGCCGTCCTCGGGGACGTCGAGGCCGACGGCGGTCGGGTGGACGTCCTCGTCAACAATGCGGCCGTCGACGTGTCGAAGTCCGTCGAGCACCTGACCGCGGAGGAAGTCAAACACGTGGTGACCACCAACCTGCTCGGCCCGATGTACCTGTGCCTGCAGACGTACCGGCGCATGGTGGCCGCGGGCGGGGGCCACATCGTCAACATCCTCTCCACCGCCGCCAACCGGACCTGGACGGAAGCGGGCCCCTACGCGGCGAGCAAGTCCGGGCTGCGGGCGTTCACCCACACCCTGTTCAAGGAGGCGCAGCGGGACTGCACCGGGATCGGTGTCACCGGGATCATCGCCGGCGGAATGGAGACCGCCTTCATCATGGACCGGTTCCCGGAAGCCGACACCGCACTGCTCCAGAGTCCGGAGATCGTCGCCGACACGGTCATGTACGCGCTGTCCGTGCCCGCCGGGAGCGTGGTCGGGGAACTGGTCGTGGTGCCCCGTCGTGAACCCTCCTGGCCCTGACGGGAGGCGCGGCCATGATCAGCCCTTTGAGTTTTTCCCCCACCACGGCGGTGGTCACCGGCTCCGACTCCGGAATCGGCCGCGCCGTCGCCGTGCATCTGGCCACGGCCGGACTGGATGTCGGCATCACCTGGCACGAGGACGAAGAGGGAGCCGAGCGCACGGCGCATGAAGTTCGGGCGCGCGGCCGGCGCGCCGTGCTCGCCCGGCTCGACCTCACCGACCTTCCCGCCGCCGCCGACGTCATCGACCGGCTCGCCGAGGGACTCGGGCGCATCGACGTGCTCGTGAACAACGCGGGCACCGGAACCGCCATCCCTTTCCTGAACCTGGACCTGGCCACTGTTCGCCAGGTCCTCGACGTCGACCTCGTGGGCCCGCTGTTGTGCGGTCAGCGGGCGGCCCGGCACATGATCCGACAGGGCACCGGCGGCCGGATCGTCAACGTCACCTCCGTCCACGAACACCAGCCGCGCGTCGGCGCCGGCCCCTACTGCGCGGCCAAGGGCGGACTGGGACTCCTCACGCAGGTGATGGCACTCGAACTCGCCGAACACGGAATCACCGTGAATGCCGTGGCTCCCGGAGAGATCGCGACCCCCATGACCGGCCAGGAGGACGAGGACGTGCGTACCGAGCCCCGGCCGGGCATTCCCGCCGGCCGGCCGGGCGACGCCCACGAGGTCGCCGCCGTCATCGCCTTCCTGGCGGGAGCCTCGGCTTCCTACGTCACCGGCGCCTCCTGGACAGTGGACGGCGGCATGCTGCGGATGGGACCCATGGCCGGGTCGCACATGGACCACGACCGGTGGCGCCGGCCCTGAGGGCCGCCCCCACCCGGCGCCCCCGACGACGCACTGACGCAGGCGCGGGAGCACAGCGGGCGCCGTGCGGGCCGGCGGCGGCGTGCCCGCCGAACCGGCGACCGACTCGGTCGTGGAGGCTCAGCCGCCGGCAGATACGGCCCGGCGGCTGAGCCGCTGCCCCACACCGGCCCGGTCGGCGCGGGTTCGTGGCAGCCGGCTGCTAGCTTCGCCCGGAGCAGGGGACTGACGGCGGAAGGACCACCCGGTGGGCGGCGCGGGAAGCACGGACCAGGGCGTCGGACAGCGCGCGTACATCGGTTCGTTCGCCTCCGGCGGAGGCCGCGGGATCACCACGGCGGCCGTGGACCCCGTCACGGGGGCGCTCACCGTACTGAGCGTCGCCGACGGCCCCGGCCCCGCGGACGCCTCGTGCCTGGCCCTGTCCGTCGACCGGCAGGTGCTCTACGCCGCCGGCGGAACCGATCACGGGCTGGCGGCCGCATACCGGATCACCGCCGACGGTCTCGCCCCGCTCGGACGGCCCGTCCCCGTCGACGGCCTCGGTCCCGCACACATGAGCGTCGTCGGGGACCGGCTGCTCATCGCCAACTACGATTCGGGCAGCGTGAGCAGTCTCCCGGTCTCGCGCGACGGCGGGCTGGAGGGCCCCGCCGCCGTCCTCGGCCACCGCGGCCGCGGGCCCGACCCCGAACGGCAGGCCGGCCCGCACGCCCACTGCGTGACGCCCGATCCGAGCGGCCGCTGGGTGCTCAGCGTGGACCTCGGCACCGACTCGGTGCGCGTGTGCGCGCCCGATCCGGCCGGCGGGCCCCTCCGCGTACGTACCGAGACGCCGCTGCGGCCCGGAAGCGGTCCCCGGGAAGTGGTCTTCCACCCTCGCGGGGACGTGGCGTACGTGGTCCACGAGCTGGAACCGCAGGTGACCGTATGCCGGTGGGACGCCGGCTCCGGGAGCCTGTACCCGACCGGGGAGGTCGCGCTGGGCTCGGGCGACGACGCGGCGGACGCCAGGGAGTACCCGTCGGTGGTGCTCGTCCCGGGAGACGGCCGTTGCGTCTGGGCGGCGATCCGGGGCAGCAACCTCATCACCACCCTGTCGCTGTCCGACGGCCCCGAGAAGCCGCGGATCACGGATGTCGCGAACTGCGGAGGTCACTGGCCGCGGCATCTGGCGGCCGACCCGTCGGCGCGCCATCTGTACGTGTCCAACGAGTGGTCCGGTGACGTCACCTGGTTCGAAACCGATCCCGACAGCGGGCGGCTCCACCTGGCGGGCAGGCTCGACGTCCCGGCCGCCGCCTGCGCCGTCCTCGCCTGAACACGGCCGCCCTGAACACGGCCGCTGTCACCCGGTTGCCCGCTCCCACGTGCCGGTCCACCCCGGCTCCAGCAGGCTGAGGGGCGTATCTGCGGGGTTCATCCCGGTACGAGCGGGCCCGGCTCTCGCCGCTCCCGGTTCCTGCGTCCCGCTGTGCCCCTGACGGACGAGGAGATCACCATGGGCTCATCGCACGCGCCGCGATGGGAGCACGCCGTCGTCACCGGCGGTGCGGGCTTCGTCGGCTCCCACCTGTGCTCAGCCCTGCTGGCAGCGGGGACCGCCGTCACCTGCGTCGACGACTTCAGCACCGGGCGGCCCGAGAACATCTCGGAACTGGTCGACCATCCCGGGTTCACCCTGCAGGAGACGAACGTCTCGCGACCCTTCAGCGTACGGAGGGACCCGGACCTCGTTCTGCACCTGGCCTCCCCGGCTTCCCCCTCCGACTACCTCCGGCTGCCGCTCCACACGTTGGAGGCAGGGAGCCTCGGCACGCGCAACGCCCTGGAGCTGGCACATCGCAGCGGGTCCCGCTTCGTCCTCGCCTCCACGTCCGAGGTCTACGGGGATCCGCAGGAGCACCCCCAGAACGAGCGGTACTGGGGGCACGTCAACCCCGTCGGCCCGCGCAGCGTCTACGACGAGGCCAAACGCTTCGGCGAGGCGTTGACCAGCGCCCACGCCTCGGCCCTGGGCACGGACGCGTGCATCGTGCGGCTGTTCAACACCTATGGCCCGCGCATGCGGGGCTACGACGGGCGCGCCGTGCCCACCTTCATCCGCCAGGCGCTCGCGGGCAACCCGCTGACCGTCACGGGTGACGGCCTGCAGACCCGTTCGCTGTGCTACGTCGAGGACACCGTCGCCGGCATCCTCGCGGCCGCCGACCACGGGATGCGGGGGCCCGTGAACCTCGGCAACCCCGACGAGCTCACCATGCTCGAGCTGGCCCGCTGGATCGTCGAACTGACCGGTTCCTCCTCGGAGATCACCTTCATCGAGCGGCCCACCGACGATCCGACCGTGCGCTGCCCGGACATCACACTGGCGCGGGACAAGCTCCAGTGGGAGCCGCGAGTGGCGGCAGAGGACGGGCTGCGCCGCACCATCGCCTGGTACCGCGCGCATTGCGACGACTGATCCCTTCGGGCTCCCTCGTACGTTCGCCGGCTGCTGTGCCTCCTCTGCGCGGCCCCGCCCGGCACCCCCACCCGAAAGGTCTCTTCCGCGATGCGCATTCTCGGAATCAACGCGCTCTTCCACGACCCGTCCGCCGCACTCGTCGTCGACGGCCGTACGGTCGCCGCCGCCGAGGAGGAGCGGTTCTCCCGTCGCAAGCACGGCAAGCGGCCGGTGCCCTTCTCCGCCTGGGAACTGCCCGAACAGGCCGCGGCCTGGTGCCTGAAGCGTGCCGGTCTGCGTCCGCAGGACCTCGATGCCGTGGCGTACTCCTACGACCCCGCTCTGGCGCGGCCGGCCGACGCCATGGGTCTGGACGACCCGTGGGACCACCTCCGCCAGACGTACGCGCGCGAGGCCCCGGGTTTCCTGGCCACCACCCTGCCCGGCCTCGACCCCGGCCTCGTGCGCTTCGTTCCGCACCACATGGCACATGCCGCGTCCGGCGCGTTCGCGGCCGACGGCGCGGACCGCAGTTCCGTCCTGGTCCTGGACGGACGCGGTGAACGCGCTTCGCACCTGGCGGCCCGCCGCCTGGGCGACAGGCTGGAGCCGCTGTACGCGCAGGACCTCCCGCACTCGCTCGGACTCGTCTACGAGGAACTCACCGAGCACCTGGGCTTCTTGAGGTCCTCCGACGAGTTCAAGGTGATGGCACTCGCCTCCCACGGACGCCCGCGGATGCTCGCCGAGCTCCGCCGCTACGTGTACCCCACGGGCGACGGCGGCTTCCACGCCACCGGCGTCCCCTGGGGCGAGTTCTGCCCACCCCGCGGCGCGGACGAGCCGTGGACCGGAGCCCACGCCGATCTCGCCGCGAGTGCCCAGGCCGTCCTGGAAGAGACGCTGCTCGACCTGGTCCGCTGGCTCCACGGCCGCACCCACGACCACGTGCTCACCCTCGCCGGGGGCGTCGCGCTGAACTGCGTGGCCAACTCCCGCATCGCGCGCGAGGGCCCGTTCTCCCGCGTGTGGGTGCAGCCCGCCGCCGGAGACGCGGGAACGGCGCTCGGTTCCGCCCTGCTCCTCGCCGCCGGAGCGGGGGACGCCCCCGAGCCCATGGCCGGCGCGGATCTGGGCCGCGACTGGTCGGACGCGGAACTCGGTGCCTGGCTCAAGACGGCGGGAGTCCCCTTCGAGAGGCCCCAGGACATCGCGGTCACCGTCGCTGAGTCGCTCGCCGACAACGCCATCGTGGCCTGGTTCCAAGGCCGTTCGGAGTTCGGGCCGCGGGCCCTGGGGCACCGCTCACTGCTGGCCCATCCCGGGCACGCGGGGAACCTGGAGCGCCTCAACGATGTCAAGGGCCGTGAACAGTTCCGCCCCGTGGCCCCGATGGTGATCGCCGAGCGGGCGTCCGAGATCTTCGACGGACCGCTGCCCAGTCCGTACATGCTGTTCGTGCACGACGTGGCCGCCGATTGGCGCGAGCGCATCCCCGCGGTGGTCCACGTCGACGGCACGGCCCGCATCCAGACCGTGGATCCGGAGCGCGAGCCGCTGGTGGCACGCATGCTCACCGAGTTCGAACGGCGCACCGGACTGCCCGTCGTCGTCAACACCAGCCTGAACACCGCCGGCCGGCCGATGGTCGACGACCCCCGGGACGCCCTGGAGTGCTTCGGCTCGTCACCGGTGGACCTGCTGGCCATCGGGCCCTACGCCGTGCGCCGGGACGGCATCTTCCGTACCGCCGAGGAAGGTTGACCGCCATGCTGCAGTCCTCCGTGCCCCTGCCTCCGTACGCGATCGTGGTGCCCACCCTCGGCCGGCCCAGCCTCCGGGCCTGCCTGGACGCCGTGGCGGCCGCGACGGCCTCCGGGCGCGGCCCGGTGCGGATCGTTCTCGTACACGACCGTCCCGGTCCCGACGGAACTCCGCCGCCCCTGGACGTCCCCCCGGTGCTCCGCCCGATCACCACCGTCGTGGCCGGCCGGGCCCGCGGCCCCGCGGCCGCCCGCAACACGGGAATGCGGGCGGCGGGTCCGGTGCCCTGGATCGTCTTCCTCGACGACGACGTGGTGCCGGGACAGGGGTGGGGCGAGGACCTGGCGAACGATCTGGTCTCCGCTTCCCGTGACACCGCAGCCGTTACGGCCCGCATCGACGTTCCCCTTCCGTCCGGCCGCCGCCCCACGGACTGGGAACGCAACACCGCGGGTCTGGCCACCGCCCGCTGGATCACCGCCGACATGGCCTTCCGCCGGGAGGCGTTGGACGCCGCAGGCGGCTTCGACGAGCGCTTCGGGCGCGCCTTCCGCGAGGATGCCGAGCTGGCCCTGCGCCTGATCGAAGGCGGCTGGGTCCTGAGCCCCGGCAGTCGCCGTACCACTCACCCGGTCCGCCCCGCAGATCGCTGGATCTCGGTCCGGCTCCAGGCCGGCAACGCCGACGACGTACTGATGGGCCGACTGCACGGGCACGACTGGTGGGGGCGGGCAGCGGCCCCTCGGGGGCGGCTGCCGCGCCATGTCGCCGTGACCGCGGCCGCCGCCGCGGCCGTGGGCTGTGCGGTGGCAGGCAGGAGGGGCGCCGCCGCGTGGTGCGCGGCCGGCTGGGTGGCGGGCACCGCCGAGTTCGCCGCCGCCCGGATCGCACCCGGACCGCGCACCCCGTCCGAGGTCGTCACCATGGCGGTCACGAGCGCGGTCATCCCCGCTGTGGCGGTCTGGCACTGGCTGCGCGGGACGGTCGTGCACCGCCGTGTCCACCGAGCGGACCCGGCGGCGCCCCCCGTGAGCCGCTCGGCGGCTCCGCAGGAGGCTCCCCGCCAGCAGGTGTGGTCATGAGGAACCGGCCCGTCGGAGGCACCACCGTCGGTGGGGCCCCGGCCGGAGCCGTTCCCTGGCTGTGGGACCGCCCCGGCGCGGCCCGTGTCCCGCGCCGGCCCCGGAAGGCCGGCCGGCTTCCGGAAGCGGTCCTCTTCGACCGTGACGGCACGCTCGTCGTCGACGTCCCGTACAACGGCGACCCCGACCGGGTCTCTCCCATGCCGACGGCGCGGGCCGCGGTGACCGCGCTGCGCGAGCTGGGGGTCCGGGTCGGTGTCGTCAGCAACCAGTCGGGCGTCGCCCGCGGGCTGCTGACGCAGCAGCAGGTGATGGCGGTTCGCCGACGCGTGGACGAACTGTTCGGTCCGTTCGACGTGTGGGCCGTGTGCCCCCACGGCCCTGCGGACGGCTGTGGCTGCCGCAAACCCGCACCCGGCCTGATCCTTGCCGCGTGTGAGCGGCTGGGCGCGGCCCCCGAACGCACCGTGGTCGTCGGCGACATCGGCTCCGACGTGCGGGCCGCCTCCGCCGCGGGGGCGCGCGGGGTGCTGGTGCCCACGCCCGTGACCCGCCCCGCAGAGGTCGCGGCCGCCGGCGAGACGGCGTGCGATCTGCTCACCGCCGTCCGGCTGATCTCGTCCCCGGCCGGCTCCGGAGCCGGCCGCGGCACGGACGAGGTGCCGGCGCGCGTACCCCTGCGGGAGCGCCCGCGCGCTGTCGGCGGTGGCGGATGAACGCCCCGCGCAGTCTCGTCGTACGCCTCGACAGCGCCGGGGACGTGCTGCTGGCCGGTCCTGCCGTGCGCGCGGTGGCGGCCGGCTCGTCCCACACCACGCTGCTCTGCGGGCCGCAGGGTGTCGCCGCGGCGCGGCTGTTGCCCGGAGTGGACCAGGTGCTGGTGTACGAGGCCCCGTGGGTGGGGCTGGAGCCGGGCCGCACCTCGCGCGAGGAGTGCGGTCTGCTGGTCGACGCACTGGCAGCCGGCCGTTTCGACCGTGGCGTGATCCTGGTGTCCCACCACCAGTCCCCGCTGCCGGCGGCCCTGCTGCTCGCGCTCGCGGGAGTGGGGCAGGTCGCGGCCGATTGCGAGGAGTACCCGGGGTCCCTGCTCGCGCTGCGCCACCACCGGCTGCCGGACCGGCACGAGGCGGACGCGGCGCTCGACCTGGTGCGCGACTTCGGTTTCGCGCTGCCCGACGGCGACGACGGCGCCCTGCGCGTGTCCGTCCCGCCCGACACGACGCGGCTGACGGGTCCCGAACCGTACGTGGTGCTGCACCCGGGAGCCGCGGTGGCCGCCCGCGCCTGGAGCCCGGCCAGGGCGACGCGTGCCGCGGCCGCGCTGCACGAGGCGGGGCACCGGGTGGTGGTCACCGGCAGCCCTGCGGAGAAGGGGCTGACCGCGGAGGTGGCCGGCCGCCACGGACTCGACCTGGGCGGCGTCACCGGCGACCTGCACGAGCTGGCCGGTGTCCTGGCCGCCGCGCAGGTCGTGGTGGCGGGCAACACGGGCCCGACCCATCTGGCCGCCGCCGTGGGCACACCCGTGGTGTGTCTGTTCGCACCCGTGGTGCCGGCGGGCCGGTGGCGGCCGTACCGGGTGCCGCACGTGCTGCTCGGCGACCAGCGGGCTTCGTGCGCGGGCAGCAGGGCGCGGGTCTGTCCCGTCGAGGGGCACCCCTGTCTGGACTCGGTGGATGACGACGAGGTGCTGGCGGCTGTCGCCGGCCTCCTCCCGGACGCCCCGCCGGGCGGCCGTGGACCGCGACCGCACGAGCCGAGCGAGACCGATGGAGAAGTGACCGTATGAACATCCTGTTGTGGCACGTGCACGGTTCCTGGACGACCGCGTTCGTCCAGGGACCGCACACCTACCTCGTACCGGTCACCCCGGACCGCGGGCCCGACGGGCTGGGCCGCGCCCGCACCTTCAGCTGGCCCGATTCGGTGCGGGAGGTCACGCCGGCCGAACTGGCCGATGCTCCGGTGGACCTCGTGGTGCTCCAGCGGCCCCACGAGATGGAGCTGGCCGAGCGCTGGCTGGGCCGCCGCCCCGGACGCGACGTTCCCGCCGTGTACCTGGAGCACAACGCACCGGACGGCGACGTACCCCGCACCCGGCACCCCTGCGCCGACCGCGAGGACCTGACACTGGTCCACGTCACCCATTTCAACCGGCTGTTCTGGGACAACGGCGGCACCCGCGCCGAGGTCATCGAACACGGCATCGTCGACCCCGGGCACCTCTACACCGGCTCCCTCCCCCGTGCGGCCGTGGTGACGAACGAACCGATCAGGCGGGGGCGCCACACCGGAACTGACCTCCTGCCCGAGCTGGCCCGGGCGGCGCCGCTGGACGTCTTCGGCATGGGCACCCACGGCATCGCCGAGCACCTGGGGCTGTCCGCGGGGCGGTGCCGTGCCTACGAGCTCCCCCAGGGCGACCTGCACACGGCGATGGCGGAGCGCCGGCTGTACCTGCACCCCGTGCGCTGGACCTCACTGGGACTGTCGCTGCTCGAAGCCATGCACCTGGGCATGCCCGTCGTGGCGCTGGCCACCACGGAGGCCGTCGAGGCCGTCCTGCCCGGGACCGGCGTCCTGTCCACCCGGCCGGAAGTGCTGGCCCGCGCGGTCGTCCACTACGTCAACGAACCCCAGGCGGCTGCCGAGGACGGCGCGCGCGCCCGGCAGGCCGCGCTCGAACGGTACGGCCTCAAACGCTTCCTGGCCGACTGGGAGCGCCTGATGACGGAGGTACGGTCATGACACCCCCCACCGCCCGTTCGATACGGTCGCCCAACCGGCTCCGGCCCCTGTCGTTGGCCCTGGTCTCCGAGCACGCGAGCCCCCTCGCGACACTCGGCGGTGTCGACGCGGGCGGGCAGAACGTGCACGTTGCCTGCCTGGCGGGGGCACTGGCCGACCGAGGCCACCGGGTCACGGTGTACACGCGGCGCGATTCCCGGGACCTGCCGGACAGAAGCCGTTTGCGGCCGGGTGTGACGGTCCACCACGTGCCGGCCGGACCGGCCGATCATTTGCCCAAGGACGAACTGCTCCCGCACATGAGGGAGTTCGCGTACTACCTGATGCAGCACTGGCGGGAGTCCGGTCCTCCCGACCTGGTCCACTCGCACTTCTGGATGTCCGGGCTCGCCTCGCTGGCGGCGGCGCAGGAACTGGGCCTGCCGATGCTGCACACCTTTCACGCGCTGGGAACCGTCAAGCGGCGCCACCAGGGTGCCGACGACACCAGTCCGCCCTCACGCATCGGCTGCGAGCGGGAGGTCGCGTTCGGCTGCGACCGGGTCGTGGCGACGTGCCGCGACGAGGTCACCGAACTCGCCGGGATGGGCGTCCCGGAGGACAAGGCCGACGTCGTTCCGTGCGGTGTGGACACCGAGCGGTTCCGCCCCGACGGACCCGTTGCCGAGCGCGGATCCGCCCACCGCCACCGGCTGCTCCAGCTCGGCCGGCTCGTCCCCCGCAAGGGGGCGGCCCTGTCCATCGCCGCTCTCGCCCACCTGCCGGAGGCGGAGCTCCTGATCGCGGGCGGCCCACCACCCGGCGGTCTCGACCGCGATCCCGAAGTGCGGCGGCTGCGCGCCCTCGCCCGGGGGGCGGGAGTCCTCGACCGCGTGCGCTTCGTCGGCGCGGTGCCCTGCGACGCCGTGCCGGCCCTGCTGCGCAGTGCCGACGTCGTGCTGTGCCCGGCGGACTACGAGCCGTTCGGCATCGTGCCGCTGGAGGCCATGGCCTGCGGCCGGCCGGTCGTGGCCAGCGCCGTCGGCGGCCAGCTGGACACCGTCGCCGACCGGGAGACGGGGCGTCTCGTGCCGCCCCGGGACGTCCTGGCGCTCGCGGCGGCCACTGCCGAGCTGCTGGCCGACGACACAGTGCGCCGGGCGTACGGCGAGGCCGGACGGCGGCGCGTCCTGAGCCGTTACGGCTGGTCCCAGGTCGCCGCCGCGACGGAACGGTCCTACCGCTCGGTGCTCGCCGGGCGGCTCGTGGTCGCCGGGACGACGACGTGAGCCACCTCTGCCGCTCCTCCGTCCGTCCCGGCTCCGTCCGACGAACCTCTCCGGTCGGTCACGACCGGACCGTTCTCCGCGCAGTACCGATTGCCTGAAGGAGGTGGGGTGCGGACCGCTCTCCCGAGCGGCCGCCCCGACGCCATGAGCCGATCTCCCGCAAGCACAGGAGCCCACCAGCACTGCCAGGCACTGGAGGACGCGCTGAGACGTCTGCGCGTCCACGGTCTGGACCAGCTCGCCCACTGGGGTCACCGGCTCGCCGCGGTGCTTCCCGCCGGAGGCCGCCTCCTCGCGGCCGGCAACGGCGGCAGCGCTGCCCAGGCGCAGCACTTGACCGCTGAGCTGGTCGGCCGCTACCGGGAGGAGCGGCCGGCGTACTCGGCCATCGCCCTGCACGCCGAGACGTCCAGTGTCACGGCGATCGGCAATGACTACGGATTCGAGCAGGTCTTCGCCCGGCAGGTCGCGGCGCACGGCCGGGACGGTGACGTCCTGGTCCTGCTGTCGACGTCGGGCCGCAGCGGCAACCTGCTGTCGGCCGCGAGGACGGCCCGCGCGGCGGGCGTGGAGGTCTGGGCCCTGACCGGAACCGCCCCCAACCCGCTGGCGGAGGCCGCCGATCAGGCGCTGTGCATCGACGCTGCCTCGGCGGCCACCGTGCAGGAGGCCCACCTGGTGGCCGTGCACCTGCTGTGCGAGTCCTTCGACTCGGCCCTTGCCTCCTCCTCCTCCGCCACCGCCGCCGCCTCCTCCTCCACCGCCGCCGTCAGCACGGCGCCTCGACGCACCGTCGCCGCCGTCAGGAGGACCCGGTGACCGGCCGCGAACCGCTGGTCGTGGTCGGCGACGTCCTGCTGGACCGCGACATCCGGGGTGCAGCGTCCCGTCTCGCTCCGGACGCCCCGGCGCCCGTCGTCGACGTCACGGACGACCTCTCACGGCCCGGAGGCGCAGGACTGGCCGCCGTGCTGGCCGCCCGTTCCGGCCGCGAAGTCGTCCTCGTCACGGCACTGGGGGAGGACCGTGCCAGCAACCGGGTGCGGGAGGTGCTGGACGGCCGGGTCCGGCTGGTGGAGCTCCCGCTGGAAGGCTCCCTGCCGGTCAAGACACGGATACTGGCCGACGGCCGCCCCCTGGTCCGGATCGACCGGGGCGGTGGCCGGGTCGGCCCTCCGAATGCTGCCGTAGGACGGGCCTTGGCCGATGCGCACGCCGTCCTGGTCGCGGACTACGGCAGGGGCACCGCGCAGGCGCTGCGGCCCCTGCTGACCGACAGCGCGCGCCGCGTCCCCCTGGTGTGGGACCCACACCCGCGGGGCGGACCACCGGTGCCGGGAGCCCGCCTGGTGACACCGAACGCGGCGGAGGCGACCGCGCTGTGTCCCGATGAGGGGGACTCCTTGGCAGCGCACGCCCGGCGCGGCGCGGAGCTGGCGGAGCGCTGGGGTGCCGCTGCGGTGGCCGTCACACTCGGCGAGAGGGGGGTCCTGCTGACCCGTCCCCTGTCCGAGGCGCCGATGCTCGTACCGTCCCCGTACCGAGCCGTGGGCGATCCGTGCGGAGCGGGCGACTGCTTCGCGGCCGTGGCGGCCTGCGCACTCGCGGACGGGGGCCTGCCGGAGGAGGCGGTACAGCTGGCGGTGGCCGCGGCCGCGGCCTTCGTAGCGGCGGGCGGCGCCTGCGACCCCGCCCTGTGGCAGACGTCCCGCGCCACCGGCTTCGCCCGGCCGACGGGCGGCGACGCCTTCGCGACGGCCGCGAGCGTACGGGCTCGGGGCGGAACGGTGGTCGCCACGGGCGGCTGCTTCGACCTGCTCCACGCCGGGCACGTCGGCCTGCTGGACAGTGCGCGGCGGATCGGCGACTGCCTGATCGTCTGCGTGAACTCGGATGCCTCGCTGCGGCGGCTCAAGGGGCCGGGCCGCCCGCTGAACCCGCTGGAGGACCGCGTACGGGTACTGGCGGCGCTCGGCAGTGTCGACGCCGTCGTGGCCTTCGAGGAGGACACGCCCGAGACCCTGCTGGACCGGCTGCGGCCGGACGTCTGGGTCAAGGGCGGCGACTACTCGGCCGACGATCTTCCGGAGGCGCGGGCGCTGCGGGCTTGGGGCGGCCAGGCCGTCGTCCTGCCCTACCTCGACGGCCGCTCCACGACCGGCATCGCCGATCGCGCTGCGCGGGCCGCCTCCGGTGCCCGGTCCGCCCCCTGAGCGGGCCGGGCCGGGCCGGGGGCCGGGCCGGGCCGGGGGCCGGGCCGGGCCGGGGGCCGGGTCGGCACACGCTGCGTCGCGGACGGGTCCGCGTGTCGGACTCGCAGTGATCAGGCGGCGGTGCTCAGCCGCGCCCGGACGGGCACGACAGCCTCGGGCACCGGGATGAGCGCTCCGCTGCGGGGCTTGCGCCCCTTCAGCAGGTAACCCGCGACGACGAACGTGGCGATGGCCAGTCCGCCCACGATCAGCGTGACCCGTACCCCGGCCAGCTCCATGAACACTCCCAGCATCGGCGGCGCCGCCAGGCCCCACACGGTGCGGATGCTGGACCAGGCGCCGAGCACACGGCCCCTCATGTGGGCGGGCGGATCGGTCTGGAGCACCGTGGACTGGGCGGTGTCCCCGACGGATTCCGCGATCGCCATGGGGAGGACGAGGACCAGGAGCACCAGGAGGGAGGGGGCCAGGCCGGCGAGGATCTGCAGGAGGGCCCCCGCCAGGGTCAGGACGGCCACCATGCGGACGCTCGGCCTGCGCAGGCGGGCGCCGAGGACCGCTCCGACGATCCCGCCGACGGCCAGCACGGTGGAGACCTTGCTGAAGGAACCCGCGTCACCGGCGAGGGGCCCGGTGACCAGGACCACCAGGGTGAGCGAGTAGTTGCGGCCGAACAGCGCACTGATCCCGTTCAGGGCGGCGAGGGCGACCAGTCGCGGGCGCCGCATGAAGAAGGCGAGCCCCTCCCGGGCGCTCATGCCCCGCGCCGCGGCCGCTTCGGGCGCGGGCCGCCCCGCGGGTGCGGGTACCACCGCCCGCGTTGCCTCTCGGGGGCGGGCCGCCTTGAGGAACGGGATCACGCAGGCCACGAACAGGAACGACAGGCCGTTGGCCGCATAGGCCGCCGCCGTGCCCAGCAGGCCGACGGCCACGCCGGCGAGCGCCGCGCCCGCGAGGCGTCCGGCGCTGTGGACGAGCGAGCCCACCCCGATGGCCGACGGGACGTCCGGGGCGTGGACGAGATCGTTGCCGAGCAACGCGCACGCAGGGCCGTCGACGGTGGCGATCAGGCCGGTCACCGCGGCCAGCGCCAGCAGCACCGGTAGGTCGAGCCCGTCCAGCGCGACCAGCAGGGCCGTCACCAGCGCCACCGCACCGAGCAGGGCCTGCGCGACGGCGGCGGTCAGCTTGCGGGGCAAGCGGTCGACGGCCGCGCCGCCCGCCAGGCCGAGGAGCAGGCCGGGCGCCATCTGGATGGACACGGACAGGCCGGTGGCGGCGGCCGATCCCGTGATCTGGAGGACCAGAAGGTTCTGCACCGTCAGCTGCATCCAGGTGCCCGCGTTGGACACGAAGTTCGCGACGGCCCACCAGCGCATGCTGCGGTAGCGGAGGGACCGCCACGGAGAGCGGTCGGCGGAGCGGTCGGGAGTGGGGGCGGAGGAGGACGCGGAGACAGAGGCAGACACAGACAGGACCCAGGGTGGAGCGCGAAGCGCAGGAGGCGGAGGGGAACGGGCGCTCCGCGCCGCCCGACGCGCACGGCGACGCCCGGCAGCAGAAGGGGGAGGAACTGGCCCGCGGACCATGGTGGCAGAACCCGCCGCCCGCCTTGGTGACCCGTGGCACCCCACGGTCCCTCCGGCAGGCCCCGGACCCTGGCCTGCCAAGGCCTGAGCGACAGCCGGTGTGTTTGCTCACAGCGGCCGTCCGGAGCCGTCCGAACACCTGGCGGCCTAGCCCGGCGTGCCCCGGAGGACCGTCCTCGGGACAGTGGAGTGCAGCAGCCGCGCGACGCGGGATCTCCCCGGCCGGAGCGGCTCGGCAGCACCCGGGCGGGAGTACCGCTCAGGTGTGGATCCCGACCGGCGACAGCGGTCGGATCAGCGGCCGTCCGCCCCTTGTGAGCTTCGGAAGGACCTCATGAGTCTGCACACGCCGGCAGGCCCCGCTCCGACGGAGCACGCGTTCGCCCCCAGCCGCGCCCGGGTACTGGTCCTGCGGGCCTTGGGCCTCGGCGACCTGCTGACGGTGGTGCCCTGCCTGCGTGCGCTGCGCAGGAGCATGCCGGATTGCGACATCGTCCTCGCCGCACCCGGTCGGCTCGCCGGCGTCGCCGTGGCCACGGGCCTGGTGGACCGTGTCCTGCCCACGACCGCGCCGGGCCGCGGCGTGCCCACCGAACTGAGCTGGGAGGGGCCGCCGCCGGAGCTGGCTGTGGACCTGCACGGGAACGGGCCGCCCAGCCATCGCCTCCTCCAGCAGCTGCGGCCGCGTCGGCTCCTCGCCTACCGGCACGCGCAAACCCCGGACGTCCCCGGACCCGAGTGGCGCGAGGACGAGCACGAGCGGGAGCGCTGGTGCCGCCTGCTGCGCTGGTACGGCATCGAAGCCGACCCCGCTGACCTCTCGATCGCCGCCCCTCCGTGCGCCTCGCCCGCCCCGGGTGCCGTCGTCGTCCACCCCGGCGCCGACGCCGGTTCTCGCCGGTGGCCCCCCGAACGGTTCGCAGCGGTCGTACGCGCCCTGCGCCGAGCGGGCGCGGACGTGGTCGTCACAGCGGGCGCGGGCGAGGGGGTGCTGGCACGGCGGGTGGCCAGGGATGGCGGACTGCCACCGGGCGCGGTGGTCGGCGGCTCCTGTGACGTGCCCTTCCAGGAGCTCTGTGCACTGGTCGCCGGTGCGCGCTGCGTCCTGGTCGGCGACACGGGCCTGGCGCACCTCGCGACGGCCCTGGGTACACCGTCCGTCGTCCTCTTCGGCCCCGTGGCCCCCTCCCTGTGGGGCCCGCCCCCTCACGCCAAGCACCGGGTGCTGTGGTGCCCCCGTGCGGGAGAGGACCCCTTGCGGCCCGGCGACGCACACGCGTCTGCGCCCGATGCCCGGCTCCTGCGCATCACCGTGGGCCAAGTGGTCGAGGCGGTGCTCGGCCACCGCCCTTGATCGCCGGTACCGTGGTGTTCCGCCGCACCCGGCGCGTCGAACGGCGTGAGATCAGCTGGGGTTCCGCTCGCCGGGCGGGTCTTGGGGATCGACTCCGGTGACCGCCGATGCGTCCCGTGTGCCACTGGGACGGCGGGAGGCGCCCTGGGGCCCCAAGTCGTGCATGCCCTTGGAGCTCTTGGCACCCTTGGCCTGCCGCTCTCCCCTGCGGCCTTCGCTCTTTCCTACATCGATGCCAGAGCCCTTCTCCTCTTCCTGGGACACCTCGCGGCCGGGACCGGGAGCGGGCGCATGCTCTTCCGCGTGGAAAGACCGCTTGGCGCTCGGGTTCTCCTGCTGTCGCGTCGCGTCTACGTCCGGCGCCCAACCATGCTGGGGACCGGTGTGCCTGCTTGCCTCGCCTTGGCTTGGTTCGTTCTGCTTCGCCATGACATACCCGCTCTCTTCGGCCGCCTGGGCAGCCGGGCGGCCGAACTGTCGATTTGTGCTGCTCCTACCCATTCGGGCCCGGACAATCCTGCGGGCCCAGTCGAGATCGCGAGCGCGGCGGGCTTCGCTCCTCCACGGATCGATGGCTGCAGCCGGCTCAGGAAGCAGGCCTGCGCACCTGGAGCAGTTTCGGCTGCAGTCGACGAGCGGGCGTGGTGGGATCGGCGGGTGAAAGATCCCTTCGGATGTGACGCGCCGGCTCTCCTGGCCTGTTCCGGGACCCCGGACCGCGCGGCGGCGCGCCGCGCCGTTGCTGCCCGCGCTGTCGACCCCACAGATCTGGGGCTGCTCCTGGACATGCTCGGGCTGTTGCCCGAGGCCGGCCCGGAGCCGCCACACCGACCGGGATGCAAGGCTGACCCTGGTGATTTCTCGGCCGAACGCCGCGGATTGCGAGCCGGCGGGTCATAGCGCCTGGTCGCGATGCGGATCCTCCTCCGTTGCGGTGGCCCAGTGCACGCAGAGCACGTGCGAAAAGACGGATCCGGCACCTTCTCGCCCCGCGCTGCGCGGCCGGGGCTTGCCACGGCGCGCGGCGCGCACAGCCCCGCCGGCGTAGCTCCGGCTGCTTCGGGCAGGCGCCTTTCGTGGCCGACAGGGCCTGGTCGGGGTACGCCCGGCCCGTGCCCTTCCGACGGGCGCCAGGCGCTGCGCCCTCCGAGCCGGCCGGTGCTCGTGGAAGGAGCGCGGCTGATGACGTACGGCAGTGAAAGGGCTGTCCTCATCCGGGACGCAAGCGCGAAGGGCGGGAATCCGGAGTGACGTTGCGACCGCCGGTGGAGCCGATGCTGGCGCAGGCCGTGGAGTCGGTGCCGGGCCCCGGCGTGCTGGGCGAGCTGGCCTTCGAACAGAAATTCGACGGCTACCGGGCCGTGCTGTTCACCCCCGCCGGGGCGGGCGGAGCCTTTCTGCTCCAGACCCGGCGCGGACCGCTGATCCAGGACCGGTTCCCCGACCTCGTCGCCGCGGCGGACAAGCTGCCCGACGGCCTGGTCCTGGACGGGGAACTCGTCGTATGGGACCCGCAGGCAGGCCGGCTGTCCTTTGAGGGGCTGCAGCGCCGCACCGCTGCCCGCGGCCGCCGCAGCACGCGCGCTCTGGCCGCATCGCTGCCCGCGTTCTTCATCGCGTTCGACATCCTGCAACAGGACGGAAGCGAGTTGACCGACTACCCCTACCGCCAACGCCGCCTCCGACTGGAAGCCCTGTTCGCCGACCACCGGCTCGCGGCCCCCTGGACGCTGTGCCCGATGACTACGGACCTGATCAAGGCCCAGCAGTGGCTGGAGTCCTGGACCGAGATCTCCGGCGTCGAGGGCATCGTGGTCAAGGCGATGAACCAGCCCTACCTGCCAGGACACAGGGACTGGTACAAACTCCGTCGCCGGGACACGACGGAAGCGATCATCGGCGCGATCACCGGCACCATGATCCGGCCCCAGCTCCTCCTTCTGGGCCGCCGCGACGCCTACGGCGACCTCCGCTCGATCGGCCGTACGGCCCCCCTGCGTGCCGAGCTGGCGCGCCTCGTCGGTGGCAACGTGATCGCGGCCGATGCCGGGCACCCCTGGGAGGGCTGGCGGTTCGCATCGGCGTGGGGCAGCCGGGACCTCCTGGACGTGACCCTGGTACGCCCCGAGCTGGTCGCGGAGATCAGCGCCGACACGGCCGTAGACGGCGGCGGTGTCTTCCGGCACCCGGTCCGCTTCAAACGGCTGCGCCTGGACGTGGCTGCGGAGGAGGTGCCGCTCTTCAGCCCCGGGCCGAGCGCGGCCACCGGCTGAAAGCCGGGGTGAGCACCTGCACGGAGGGGGAGGTGGAGCAGGTGCTCACGGGTGGCGGCCGGAGGCCGCTCAGCGCGCCGGCCGCCATGTCCAGCGTAAATTGACCAGGCGGGCGACGTCACATGCCGGTCGAGCGGAGCTGCCGAGAGGCCCCGGCGAGCCCAGCGACGCCGTGCCGGTCGCAGGGGAGCCGACGGAGCCGGCGCATCGCCGTGGTGGTCAGTCTTCGCGGAGTACGCGGATGCTCTTCACCTCCGTGTCGACGGCGTCCGGCACGACCATGCCGGATTCCACCCCGGTCCGCAGGTAGCGCAGGACGTCAGCGGTGAGGCGTTCGCCGGGCAGGGCCGCGGGAATGCCGGGCGGGTAGGGGGTCAGCATCTCCGCGGCGATCCGACCTTCAGTCTTCTCCCAGGGCACCTGCTCGGTGGGGCCGAAGAAGGCGTCACGGGGCAGCGCCCCCTGTTCCAGACGCAGCCTTGGGGGTGACGGCACCTCCACGGGCTGTCCCGTCCGAAGCTCTGCGGTGTGTGCAGCCAGGTCGGTCAGGGCCGCCAGCAGCACTTCGACCGTGTCACCGTCGTCGGCGTGGGTGAGCTGGGCACTGATGCGGCGGTGGTCGGCGAGGTGGAGGTTGATGCGGTGGTTCTCCCGCAGCCAGTCGGCCGCACGGTAGCCCGTGACTCCGCACGCGCTGATGTCGACGATGACTTGGAGAGGATCCATGTCCGCTGCCCGGCCCGGCCCGCAGAAGTCCTCGTGGCCGTGCACGTGCATGCCGTCGATACGGGAGATGCGGTCGCGGGACTTCCGTGCGAGGGCGAGCGCGTGGTCGTAGAGGGCCTCGCCCTGCTCGACCATCTGTCGACGCCATCCGTCCAGTGCCGCGTACACGAGGACCGAGGGGCTGGTGGTGCCGAGCAGGTCTTCCCTGCTCTTGAGGACCTCGGCCTTCACCAGGTCGCCTTGGAGGTGGAAGACGGAACTCTGCTCCAGGCCGGAGCCCATCTTGTGGACGGAGGTCACGCACACGTCTGCGCCGGCGTCCATGGCCCAGGTCGGCAGGTCCGGGTGGAAGGGGAGGTGGGCGCCCCATGCCTCGTCGACGATCAGGGGGCGGCCCCGGCGGTGGCACACCTCGGCGATGGCGGACAGGTCGGAGCAGGTGCCGTAGGGGGTGGGCGTGGTCACCAGCGCGCCGCGGGCGTCGGGGTGCTCGGCGAAAGCCGCCTCGAAGGCCTCGGCGGAAGGCGGGTGGGCGAGGTGCCGCTCTGCGTCCCATTGCGGATCGACCCAGACGGGCTGGATGCCCGAAAGGATCAGGCCCGAGATGACGGACTTGTGCGCGTCGCGTCCCACCAGCAGCTTCTCGTGCGGACCGGCGACCGACAGCATGGCCGACTTCACCGACAGGGAGCTGCCGCACGTGGAGAAGAAGGCGTGGTCCGCCCCGACGGCATCGGCCATCAGCGCCTGCGCCTCCTCCACGATCCCTTGGGAGGACGTACGGTCGTCCAGGCCGCTGGTGGCGAGGACATCGGACCGGAACACCGCCTCGCCGAGCACCGCCAGGACACGGGGGTCGGTGCCGCGTCCTTGTTTGTGCCCCGGGGGTGTGAACGGAGTCTGGCCGCTTTCGTGGTAAGCGGCCAACGCGTCGAGTACTGGTGCCTTCGATTGATCCATATCGCACGTCTGCCCCGAGGCGGCCCATGAGAACGGACATTTTGCGGGTCCCCCTCAGTGCAGGCGCCGCCACCGCCACGACCACGGTGAGCTCTCCGGGTCGCCGGCCCCGGCCGTCGTCGAGCTCGCCTCGACGGTGGTGCGGGAGCAAGCGTGCCCCGCGCCGATCGGGGCAGGGGGTTCGTGGGACCCTGCCGCAGCGCGGTGATCTCAGAAGGGATCTGATCCCCATGACGCGCGAGCTTCATCCTTCTTCCCGGCTCCAGGAGCGTTTGGCCGAACCGGCGCGGTCGTGGGCGGTCGGCACGTTGATGGCGACGCCCGATCCCGAGGCACGCCGCGCCGTGGACGATGCCATCTACACCTTGTGTGTCCTCATGGCGCAGCCCTCCCCGTATGCGGCCGTCAACGAGGCGCTCCAGTACACGGACGGCTGACCCCGGCCGACATGCTGCGACAGTTTTCCGGCACGCGCGTGTTCGCCGGACGGCGTGGGTTTTCCGCCTGCTGCACAGCAGGACTCCACGAACACGGGGAGACCGATGCGGAAGAGCGCAGCGATGGGCCAACGGGCACAGCAGTGGTCCCGGGCGTCTGCGGCGCCTCCCGTGCCGACGGGAAGGCCGGGGCCCCAGGAGGCCGGGTGGCTGTAGAGGTGGCGGGGGCCGCGGGCATCGGTTCCCGCGAGACGGCCGAAGCCGTTCGTGTTCGCCCTTTGCGTGGCGACGGGGCAGCGCAGCGCCCACAGCGCGCGCGCTTGCGACGTGCTCGTCACACGCGTTGGGCGCGGTGGAGGAGGGTGTGGAGTCCGTGGCGTCGCAGGGCGGCCCGGGCGGCGTTCGCGCCCGGAGCGCCGTGGACGCCGCCGCCCGGGTGGGCGGCCGCGGAGGCCAGGTAGAGGCCCTTCAGGGGCGTCTCGGGCCTGCCGGTACCCGGGGTGGGGCGGAAGATCGCCTGCTGGTGGAGGGCGGTGGTGCCGTTGTTGATGGCGCCGTTGTGGAGGTTCTCGTCCATGGCTTGGAGGGTGGTGGGAGCCAGGATGCGGCGGGCGCGGATCAGTGAGCGGAAGCCGGGTGCGATGCGTTCCACCTGTGCTTCGATGCGGTCGGCCATGGCCTCCTGTTCACGGGCGTCCCAGCGGCCGGTGATGCGGTCGGGGCCGGCGTCGGAGGTGATGTGTTGCGGGAGGTGGGTGTAGGCCCAGGCCGACTCCGTCCCGGCAGGTGAGCGGGTGGGGTCCGCGGTGGTCATCTGGCCGAAGAGGGTGAACGGCTCGTCGGGGACCTGTCCCGCGGCGATCTGTGCGGCGAACCGGGTCAGGCCGTCGACGCCGTCGGCCACGTGTACCGTTCCCGCTCCGGCTGCCTGCGGAGCCGTCCACGGCACCCGGCCGGTCAGTGCCCAGTCGACCTTGAAGGTCGCGAAGTCCCAGTGGAAGTGTTCCAGGTCCCGCAGGAGGCGGGAGGGGAGGTGTTCCTCGCCCACGAGGTCCCGGTACAGGGCCTGTGCCGACGTGTCGGCCAGTACGGCGCGCCGCGCGCCGACGGTCTCTCCGCCCGCGGTCCTGACCCCGACCGCGGTGCCACCGCGTACGACGACGGCCGCGACGCGCTCCCCGCAGCGCAGGGCTCCTCCGCGGCGTCGGAGGCGGCTCACCAGCGCCGCCGTCAGGGCGCCGGAGCCGCCGACCGGGACGGGGAAACCGTGGCTCTGTCCCAGCATCGACATCAGCCAGCCGAAACCACCGCTGCCCGCCGCCTCCGGCGCCAGGTCGGCGTGCAGGGCGTTGCCGGCCAGCAGGAGCCGACCGCCTTCGCCCCGGAACTCCTCCTCACCCAGCCGGCGCACCGGCAGGGCCAGCTTGCGGGCCAGCCGCAACCCGCCGGAGGCGCGAAGTCTCGCGGCCAGTCGGAGACCGGAGCGGACCGGTGGGAAGGGCGTGAACAGAGCTTGTACGAGGTCAGGTCCCACCCGGGCCCACGTCCGGTACATGTCCTGCCAGGCCTCGCCGTCGGCGCCCGCGAACTCGGCCAGGCCGGCGCAGGTGTCCTGCACTCGGCGTTCCAGAACCGCACACCGGCCGTCCCTCAGCGGGTGGGCCAGCACGGAGGGGGCATGGCTCCAGCGCAGGCCCTCGGCGGCGAGATCGAGCCGCGCGAGTACCGGGGAGGCCGCGGCCAGAGGGTAGAAGGCGCTGAAGACGTCCGAGACGTAGTCGGGGTGCACGCCGCGGTCGCTTCGTACCGCTCCTCCGGGCTCCTCCTGCGCCTCCAGGACCTCCACGCTCCACCCTGCGTCGAGCAGCACGTTCGCGGCCACAAGCCCGTTCGGCCCGGCACCGATCACCACTGCGTCAGGCACGGAGCACCTCGTCGGGCTGCTGCTCCACGACGCTGGCCAGGCGGGCCAGCATGCCCCGGTGGCGGAGCTGCAGGGCCGCTTCGCTCACGGAGTTGTGCAGGGAGCCGCCCAGGCCGCGCAGGGGGTGCTCGTCGCAGATGACGAGGGTCTCCTCGCCCCACGGCCTGAGCTGGAGGAAGATCCTCGCCGTGCCGAAGGCTTTGAACGCCGCTTCCAACTCCAGCTCCCGGCCGGCCTCCTGGTGGCGTACGGTCGTCGTTCCGTCGGTGGACCAAGGGCCGATACGGACCGTGTAACGCAGCTGGGAACCCACTGCGGGCCAGGTGTGGTCGAGGGGCGTGGACTCGGACGGGCCCACCACCCATTCCCCGTACAGGGTCGGATCGGCGAGTACGTCCCACACCTTATGAGGGGGACGCCGGATGAGCTTATGACGTACGGCCACGGGGACTCCTCCTGTTGCCAGAGCGGTATGGGCGGGTGCAGCGCGCCGAGCACCCGAGCAGGGGAGGGGGAAGCCGGCCTGCCCGGCGTGCCTGTCGCGGTCAGTGGCCGAGGGCGTTCTTGAGCTGCTGCTTGGTCATCGTGGAGCGGCCCTCGATGCCGCGCTTCTTCGCTTCCTCGTACAGGTCGTCCTTGGTGCGTTCGGAGGAGCTGCCGCGGCCACGGGACTGCTCGCCGCCGCGTTGCGAGGCGGACTTGCCCTGGGTGGAGCTGCGGCTCGCGGTCTTGCTCTCGCCCGATTGGGCACGCTCCTTGTTCACCGTTCGGGAGGCCATTTCCTCGGCGCGGCCCTCCGACATACCGCGCTTCTCACCCGACTCCTTGATGTGTTCGTACTGACGCTCGCGCTTGGGGCTGGATCCTCGGGGCATGACGGAACCCTTCATCGACGGTGGTGTCACGGTCATGGTGCGGGTACCCGGATGACGTCGCATCTCACCCGACTCGGACCGGGTGTCCTCGTGGCCGCGACCGGTCGTGGCGTCCGTTGCCGCACATGGGCAGGGCGATCCGCTGGCCCAACGGGATACGTGCCGGCGCGTTGGGCCACCGGGTCCGGTCCGGCAGGGCTTGACCCGCCGAAAGGGTCCGACCTGCGAGAGTCCCGCCTCGGGGCGGGGGAGAGCAGGTTCTCGTCCGGTACGGGACGACCGCTGCTCGGAATCAGAGGCCTGCCGCCTCCTTCTCCCGCTGGCGGGCCCAGGCCCGGGAGGCGAACCCGGCGTCGGTGAGCACGTCGGCCGCCGTGCAGGCCAGGGCTTCGGCAGCCGCCAGCATCACCTCGCGACCCCGCGGCGAGGCTGCGGCCCGCGCGAACGCGGGAGTGTGGTCCGAGGCGTCCTGGCCCAGGATCGCGACGAACGGATGGATGGCGGGGACGCGGCTGCTCACGTCTCCGATGTCGGACGAACCAAGGAACACCCCGCCGACCGGCTGGGTGAGCCGGATGCCCGAGCGTGCGATGTGCAGGCTGAACCGGTCCGAGAGCACGTCGTTGTCCCGGAAGTGGGCGTAGCCCTTGCCCACGCGGGCCACCTCGACCGTGGTGCCGGTCGCGGCCGCCACACCTTCCGCGCAGCTGCGGAGGTCGGCGACCAGGACATCGAGCGAAGCGCTCGTGGCCGCGCGCAGTCCGAACAGGCCCTCGGCGAAGGCCGGCACGATGTTGGTCGCGCTGCCTCCATCCGTCACGATCCCCTGAACGTGAGAGCCGGACGGCAACCGCCTGCTCACCACGGCCATGGTGTTGAACAGCTGGATGAGGGCGGCCAGGGCGTCGATCCCGCGGGTGGGATCGCCCGTCGGATGCGCCGCCCGGCCGTGAAAGCCCACTCGGACCTGGGTCTGCGCGGTGAGTGGCGCCCATGACCAGTCGTGCACGCCGGGATGGAACATCAATGCGGCGTCCACCCCGTCGAACACGCCGGCGTCGGCCAGGGCGACCTTCCCCCCGCCCCGCTCCTCCGCCGGTGTCCCCACGGCGAGCACCGTGCCCTCGACGTCCTCCAGGACGCTGCGCAACGCCAGGGCGGCCCCCATCCCGGCCGCGGCGATCAGGTTGTGTCCGCACGCATGCCCCAGGTCCGGCAGCGCGTCGTACTCCATCAGCAGCGCCACGCATCGCCCCGGCCCCCTCCCGGCACGGGCCACGAAAGCCGTGTCGAGTCCGGCGGTCCCCGCTTCGACCGCGAACCCGGCCCGCCGCAGTTCGCCCGTGAGCAGCCGGGCCGCCCGGTGCTCCTCGTAGGCGAGTTCGGGTTCTCCGTGCAGGGCGCGGCTGACTGCCCACAGACTGTCCGCCCGGCGGCTGCACTCCCGCCGCAGCCGTGCGTACAGGTCATCGGATGGATCGCCCACGTCGCCTCCTCGCAGCCTTGTGCCCGCTTCTGTCCAGCGGGCGGCTGATTACGCACGCCTGCGCCAGGGGCGCCGGACCCACGGTCTGCGGATGACTGCTCGGCAGGCACATCCCGGAAGGAGGACCGGGCGGCACTGCTGCGGAGGGGCGGAGGCGACGTGACCCGCCTGGCTCCGTGCCGTCCAACCGGTGCGGGCCTGCCTCCCGGCCGTCGTAACCCACGTCGCCCGCACCCGGCTGCCGCGCCCGGAGCGTACGCGGCCCCTGGAAGCCACGGGTCTGCTGGGCGCCGACGGGCGCGCCGACGAGCTCCGCGCCACGGGCGAATCCGGAGGTAGACGTTGCGGGAGCGTGCCCGACTGCCGTGTCCGCCCTGGCCGCGGGGGTGTGACGGCGTCCGCCGGTGCCGCAGCCGCCGCGCCGACGCCGATGTACGTCCGGCGGTATCCACGATGCCCATGCGGGTCCGGGCTGAGGACGTACCCGATCGCTACCACAGCAGGGGTCGGACGCCGGCTCCGCGACGGCCCCCACGGCTCTGGCTCCTGATCCGTACCGGCCGGCCGGCACCACCGGACGGCCTCGTTCCTCCATGGGCGATCTCACAGAACCGACCGCCCGGACCGGACGCAGTACGGGGCGCACCATGCACCCAGTCGAGGCCGAGGCGGGCGCGTGCAATCCGCGCCGGACAAGGCTCGACACCCCGCCGGCGGCCACATGGGAGCAGGAGGCGCCGGCGTAGCAGCCCTCCTGAGGGGCAGGTGCCTGGCACAAGGCGCGTCTGCGTCCCTCCTCGCGGCGCCCCACTACAAGCCGTAAGGCCGCCCGCATTTCGTGCGGCCTCAGGAGGACGGGGATTGCGACATGGACAGGGCAGCAGCAGAGCTGCGGCGCGCACTCGCCGCATCCAGCTGTGTCGCTCAAGCGGAAATCCTGCGCACGGACGGTACCGCCCGGTGCTCGACAGGCCGGTTCCTGACCACGGTGCAGGAGGGGAGACGGCTGGTCCGGGTGTTCGACGAACCAGCGGATGCCCTCGCCCACGGCATCCTGGTCGGCGGCCGCACCTATGCGGTAGCCGAGGCGAACGGCCACGTCGTGCACGGCAGCCACGCTGACACAGGCGTCGTCGCCGTGAAGTGCCCCCCTTTCGTCATCGTCGGCCTGTACACCGAGGGGCAACGCCCCGCCGACGTGGTACTCGCATTGGACAGGCTCGCCGCTCTCATCACCTCGCACCTCCAGCCGCCGGGAGGAGAGTGAGGTGCACGGGTGTCGCTGGGCGCGTGTGCTGCTGCCCGGCGCCGCCGGCTTCCGGGCGACTGCCGGACTTCGCCCCCGGGTCGGCCCACATGGATGGCCTGGATCGCGGCCCGTCACCACCTGCCTGGGGGCCCTCGACGGCTCTGCACGGCTCTGCGCTCCGCACTCGATCAGGACCGGCGACCACCCGTTGGGCCACCCGTTGGGGGCGGCACCGTCCGGCCGGCCCGTCCTGGACCGCTGGCGGGTCCGTCGGTGTCGCGGCGTGCCGTCACGTCCGGTCTGTGGTCGTCACGTCCGGTCTGTGGCCCGCGCCGGTGCGGACCACGCCTGTGGCGCGGGCGGATTCTGCGGCTTCTCGCAAGGTGCAGCGCAGGAGCCGGGTGGTGGGCGTCGCACGACGGTCTTGGTCGTCGGGCTGGATCAGGTCGTCGGTGAAGCCCAGGAGCTGCCGGGGCTGGTGCTGCCAGTTGTAGGCGAAGAGGGCGACGCCCCTGGAGCGGGTGTCGCGGGCGAGGTCGAGCAGGGTGCGGAGGCCGACGACATCGAGGAAGGACAGACAGCGCATGTCGAACGCCACCGCCGCGACATCGTGGTGGAGGGCCTCGTGCACCGCGTTCAGGGCCTGGCCGCAGTCCGCGTCCAGCTCTCCGACGGGTGTGACGACCACGGTCGCACCGTAGCGTCTGATGTGGATCTCGAAATCGCTTCGCATGGTGCCTCGCCTCGCCCGAACAGCCGGGAGGACCCTTCCATCCTCGTCCCGCGCCCGACCCGCCCGCAACCATCGGCGGCCGTGTGAGCGTCCAGCCCCCGCAGGGTCCTGCGACCTCCTGTCGCCGGCGGTGCCTCAGCCTGGTGACGGGCGCGAACGGAGGGTGTGCAGCATCGCGACGACGGCTCGTCGCTGACCTGGTCGAAGTCGTCGTACCACTGCGATGTCGTCCGCCTCGAAGCGCATGAGGTCGGCGGTGCCGGAGGCCGACGGGTACAGGGGAGGATCAGCCGGCCGGGATCTTGTCGGCGCAGGTGGTGCAGGGCCGCACGTGCGGTGACGCCTGTGGCGAGTCCGTCGTCGACGAGGATCATGGTCCGGCCGGTGCGCGGGGGACCCACCGGCCGCGTTCCAGCGCCCGGAAAGACTGCGTGCGCCACCAGCGCTGCGCCCCGTAGGCCCCCTGAACACGAAGCTCGCCGGTCACGGCCCGGTTTGGAGCGGTACGCCCGTGCCGGGTGAACTGCCGTTGCCGCGACGCGCGGTGTGGTCGTGACCCGGCGGATGGCCCACCAGCTCACGGCGGGTCGATCGAGGATGCCGGCACCGCATGGCGGGCATGTGGTCGCCACATGGGTGACGGCCGGTGCGACTGCTGCGGCGCTCGGATACCGGAGCGTTCGGGGGCGGCGGGCCGGCGGTGCTGCCGGGCGGCACCCCGCAGCGTCCGCAACAGACCGGTGCGGGTTGCCGAACCGGGCGGGGCCAACGGCGTCACGGGCATGCACCTGAGGGGACGACGCCCGTTTGACATGGTCCGAGGGCGTGCCAGGGTTGTAGGTGGGGTCAACGCTGGGAGGTTCCGCATGGCTTCCTGTTCGGCATGGGGTTCTGTCGCGAGGCAGCTTCCGCTGAGGCTGACGGCCGGCACCTTCTTCCTGAACTCCGGCCTGTCGAAGCTCCGCGCGGACGAGACGACCGCTGAGGGGTTGCAGCAGTTCGCTGCCCACACGTATCCGTTCCTGGGCAAGCAGGACGCCCAGAAGTTCGTCCGACTGCTCGCCGCGGGCGAGTTCGCCATCGCCGCTGCGCTGCTCGTGCCGGTCGTTCCTGCCGCGGTGGCCGGAGCTGCGCTGACCGCTTTCTCCGTTGGCACGCTCGGGCTCTACCTGCGTACGCCGGGGATGCGGGAGGAAGGCAGCCTGCGCCCCACGGAGCAGGGAATCGCGCTGGCCAAGGACGTTTGGCTGCTGGGGATCGGCGTCTCCCTCATCGCGGACGGCGTGAACGGCCGCCGGTGACGCACCCGCGCACCACACGAGGGTCGACCCCTACCCTGCCCTGCCCTCCCCTCCCCTTGACGTGCAGAGGGCAAGAGGGCCCGGCCTTGCCGGCGGCGGTCAGGTCGCAGGGCTCGGTCTTGAGACGCCTGCGTACGGGACGAGCCACGTGCTCAGGCCGGCGGCGGCCCCTTATGGGCGTGGAAGGTGCCCTCGGTCCACTTTCCCTCGACCTCGGGCGGGGCTCCCTGCCCGTGGAGGCTGCCCGGCACGGTCATGGCCGGGCGCGGGGCGGACCGGCGTTTCACCGCCTCGGGTCCGGTGCTGGATCCACGATGCACGGATCCCAGCCGTAGCCGCAGAAGAGGGCGGACTGCGGCGATCCGGTTCGGGTCGCCTCGGTCGGACGTGGACGACCTCGACGGCGAGGAGGCGCGGGCGCTGGCCTTCACTGCCACGGTCTACGCGGACCCGGCCGGTCATCCGTTCTGCCTCTGCCTCCACTGACCCGTACCGGGGCGCGGGGCGCGGTGGCCACGTCCCGCGCACGCGTCGCCGGCCTGCCCGAGCCGTAGCGGAAGGATCCCGGACGTCCCGCGGGCCGACCGAAGCCCTGTGGCCCACAGAGCAGAGCAAGGAAGCGCGCCGAGGAGGCGGGGCGGGCCTCCGCATCGGGAACATCTCGGCCCCGTGGGCGTCACGGGAGGTCGCCCAGTACGGCTTCGGGCGCGATACGGCGTTGGACGATCTCGGCGGCGATCTCGGTAGGGCGGTGGTGGTGACGATCGGCGAAGGCGATGAGGTGCCGGGCCGCCTGGGCCGGGGTGATGTCGGCGGTCGCGGCGAGCATGCCGGTGGTGGGGTCGAAGGCGGCCTTCCCGGACAGGACCGACTGGGTGCGGGTGGCGATGTCCTCGGCTCGGAGGCCGTCCTTCTCCCAGGTCATCAGCGCGGTGGTGGTGACATCGGCGAGGGCGCGCAACAGGTGCGTCTCGCCCTCGCCGAGGGAAGTGGGCCGCCGGACGAGAAGGTTGAGGGCGCCGATGGCCTTGCTCCGGGCGATCAGGGGCACCGCGTGGGCGCTGCCGTAGCCGTCCGCGAGGGCGAGGGGGACGAACTCCGGCCACCGGTCCCCGTCGGCTTCGAGGTCGTCGGCGTGTGCGGGGATGCCCTGGTGGAAGGCGTCAGTGCAGGGACCCTGCCGGATCTGGGCCTGCCACATTTCGGTGAGTTCCACCGTGTGTCACGGGGCTTCCCCACCTAGGGGCGGCAGCCTTGAACAGCAGACCCGCAAGGGCCTGGGTCCGGGTGCACGGCGGGCGCCGTGAACAGGTCCGGCGCGCAGAGGTCGCGAGGGGAGCCCGCGTCCGGTAGGCGGGGGCGCCGAAGCCTCGATACGACGGAACCAGGCTGGTCCATCCCTCCCACCATCCCACGGCTCCAGCCGGGCGAAACGGTGGCCGCCCCACGAAAATTCCGGAGCGCGGACGCGCCACCGGCACGGCGTGCCGCAGAGGCCACCGCGCGATGCGCGGGAATACCTTCCGTTAGCACGTCGTCGCATTCCGGGACGGCTCCCGCCCCCCACTTCGGACGAAGGGCTCCCACGTGTCTCCAGCCGGTGACCGACCTCCGCGCCCGACCGCTGCCGTCGTGGCGTCGGACACGCCCGCCGGGCTTCCGGCCGGAGCGCCGACGACCGTCCGGGCGGTGGGCATGCTGATGGCCGCGACACCGTGCGGTGCCCGTGACGCGCACCGGATCCTCGCGGCGGCCGCAGACCTCGTCCGGTCGAGCCCCGATGCCGTGGCGGCGGTCATCGTCGAGGGCTCCTGCGGCACTCCGGTACCCGGGCACGTGGAGCGGGCCGTGCGCCGGGCGATGGAGGCGGCTCGTACGTCCGGGCGGCCGGAGGGGCCGCTCGTCGGGCTCCTGCCTGCCGCGACCAGGGTGCAGGAGGTCCTGACCCGGTTGCGTGTCTGCCGGTCCCGCCTCGGAGTCGCGCCCGAGGACCCCGCGGCGCTCCGTGCCATGGACGATGCCGCCTACACCCTGTGCGTGCTGATGTGCCGGCCGACCGTCCACGAGGCGGTCCTCGCAGCCGAGGCCCGTCTCGCCCGCCCTGCCCAGTAGCCCCTTTGCTGTGTCCGTGGCGCGTGCGTGACGGCGGCCGGGGTGGGGCAGGCGCCGGTACGGACGATTCGGAACGAACGAGAGGTGGCGATCCGATGACCGAGTACGAGCGGTCCCGTACGATGCCCGCCCTGCCGGAGCACGTCTTCGACCAGGCGTCCAACGTCGGCCAGATGGACCAGTGGCTCCCGCCCGAACTGCACGTGCACGCCGAGGAGCTGCCTTCCGTGCGCGTGCGTGAGGACGGTGCCGAGGACGACAAAGCGGCCGTTCTGCGCGCCAGGGCGGACCAGATGCGGCTCGAGTGGGGGAGCCGCGAGAGCGGCGGGTACACCGGGTGGCTCCAGGTGGCCGGTCATGACGGGGGTCCCGCCGAGGTGAAGGTGCACCTCTCCTTCCTCACCAGCGAGACCGATCCGGGGGAGCAGGCCGTGAACGAGGCCCTCGACCGCAGCCTCGCCCGCCTGGAGGAGCAGGTGCGCCTTCGCGTCGACGGCGCGGCGGGCTGAGCCCCGCGAGGCCGGCCGGGGCAGGGGCGCCCTGGGAGCGCCTGCCCGTCAGCGCCGGCTTCAGCCCTGCCCCGGGCAGTCGTACGGCAGGGGCGGGAACCGGTGCCCGCGGACATCGGTGCTCTTGCTCCAGAGGTGCTCCTTGCCGCAGTCGCAGGCGTGGATGGCCGCTCTGGGGAACGATTTCACGCGAGGGGCTGCGCGCGGGCTGCCCCGTCCGGCGGTTTCGTGAGGAGCCCCTCGGGCAGAAGCCGACTGCCGGTCGGTGGTGCTGCCACGGAAACGACCGAGGCGCCCGAACGGCATCCACGGCTCGAAGGCGGCGGTCATGGACAGCACGAACGCGAACGCGTCTCGCGCCCCGGCCTCGGACGGCGGCCAGGGGGATGGCCAGGGGAACGGCGGCCAGGGGTACGACGCGACTCCCTACCTGCCCTCCCGCGGCGGGCTGGCGGCCCTGCGCCGCGCCGCGGCCGACTGTCACGGCTGCCCGCTCTTTCAGGACGCCACCCAGACGGTCTTCGGCAAAGGGCCGGCGCGTGCGCGGCTGATGCTGGTCGGGGAGCAGCCCGGAGACCAGGAGGACCTGAAGGGCGAGCCCTTCGTGGGCCCCGCGGGTCAACTGCTGCGCCGGGCCCTGGACGAAGCGGGGCTGGGTGAGGAGAACGCGTATTTCACCAATGTGGTCAAGCACTTCAAGTTCACCCCGGCCCCGCGCGGCAAGCGCCGGATCCACAAGGCTCCGAGCCTGCGGGAGATGACCGCGTGCAGACCCTGGCTGGCGGAGGAACTGAAACTGGTCGCCCCCGAGGTGCTCGTGGTGCTGGGAGGAACGGCGGGCAAGGCGCTGCTCGGATCCTCCTTCCGGGTGGGTGAGCGGCGTGGTGCCCTGCTGCCGATGCCGGACCCCTTCGGTGAGGAACCCGGAACCGCCCCCGGCCAGCTGCTGGCGACGGTCCATCCCTCTGCCGTCCTGCGGGCAGACGACCGGGAGGCGGCCTTCGCGGGACTGGTGGCCGACCTGTCCGTGGCCGCCACCGCGCTGGAGTAGGAGCCGGGCAGAGCGCGCTCCCGCGTCGGCCGGCGGCTCCGTGCCCGAGAACCGGCCGGTTGCCGGTCGAGCCCGGCGGATCGCGGTTCGCCGGGCTCCGCCGGGGTAGCCGCTGTCGCCCGGTCCCTGCCCGATCCGCAGGTCGGCGATCTGCTCGAAGCGCTTTCGGTGTGAGCGAAACCGGCGGTCGAAGACGAAGCCGCCAGGGGCGCCTTCGCCAGTCGGCCTCGACGCCCTCGGACTACTACCTGAAGAACACGGGCAGTCAGGGGCCCGGACCGCGCGCCGCGGTCCGGGCCCTGCCCCGTGCGGTGCAGCCCTGCGGCGCGGTGTCATTGCGGCTGCCCCTGACCGGCCACGACGTCGGTCCCGGCACCCAGGGGGTGCCGGGACCGACGTCACCGGGCGGGGGTGGGATCAGGCGGGTCGGCCGCCGAAGGGGGCGCCGGTGCCGTAGTACGTGCCCAACTCCTCCCGGTACCCGGCGTCGCCGAGGTGCTTGTCCCGGTGGAACTCGGGCGCGTTCTTGATCTGTTCCTTGGTGCGGTCGACGTAGACCGTCTTGTCCTCCGGGTCGATCCGGATCACGGTGCTCGCCGGCAGCAGGACCTCCTTGCCGAAGATCCAGACGCCGGTGTCGACGACCAGGTAGGCGTCACCGACCTCGTCGGAGTGCTTGTCCACCTTGCCGATGCCGCCGTCGGTCGCCTCGACCTTGTAGCCGGTCAGATCGGTGCCGGCCAGGTGGCCCGAGGTCGACTTGTAACTCCACACATGCTCAGTCACGCGAAAAACAACTCCTCCGGTCAACGGAGGGCGGCGGGAAGTGAATTCCTGCCGACCTCCTCGTTCCGTACGTCGTGCAGAACCGCGCCTTGTCGCACGGCTACCAGCGATACCAGCGGCCACTACCGCTCTTGGGGCGGGCGACGAATCCGATCAGCCACAGGATCAGGACTGCGACAGCCACCCACCAGAGAATCTTCACCGCGAAACCCGCGCCGAAGAGGATCAGGATCAGCAGGAGAACGAGAAGCAGGGGAACCATGGTTATCAACCTCCGAAGCACCGTGTGCCCGACGGCACCCCGGACATGCATTCGACTTTATTTGTTTCTTATCCGGGCTGCTGGGCAGGAGATTGCCCCGGGTGACGCGGTTCTTGCGCGGCTCGATACCCCAGCGGACGGCGTAGGCATGTCGAGCACTGACGGGGGGTCCGGTCGGCACGAGCATGCGGGCGAGCGGGCGGCCTGCGCCACGGTGGGCGTCGAGTCGACGGGGCACAGCGGACGCACAGGCTCGGAGGTCACTTCGCCTTCGTGTTACGGGTAGAGGGCCCGTGAAGAGAGTGTCCGGCTTTCGGCTCGGGCTCCGGCGCGCTCTTCGGCGGCGGCGCTGCAGAACGGGCCGGACTATTCGGATACGGGCAAGTTCCTGCGCTGCCGGCGGTGGCCGCGGGAGATGCGTGTCCCGTCGGCTCCGGTCCCCTGTTGTGCGGAACATCAGCTCCTGGCCAGGGCCTTGAGCGCGATGTTGAGTTCGAGGACGTTGACGCGGGGTTCGCCCATGAAGCCGAGGGTGCGGCCGGTGGTGTGGTCGGCGACGAGCTTCTCGACCTGCTTGACGTCGAGCCTGTGCTGCTCGGCGACGCGGTGGACCTGGAGCTTCGCGTACTCGGGGGAGATGTCCGGGTCGAGGCCGGAGCCGGAGGAGGTGACGGCGTCGGCCGGGACGTCCTCGGGCTCGACCCGGTGGACCGCGGTGGAGTTGTCGGCGATGGCGGCTTCCTTGGCGGCGACGACCTGCGCGCAGAGGGTGCCTTCCTCGGCGTGCTTGGTGCACTGGCCGTTGACGGCGCCGTTGTCGGCGGAGCGGTTGGTGGCGCCGGAAAGGATCAGCGAGTACCGGGTGTTGACACTGTTGCTGCCCAGGCCGTTGGAGGGGCGCGGCTGGAACCACCTGAGGTCCGGCCTCGCCGCCTCCTCGGGGTCGTCGGGGTTCCGCTTGGGCAGGTCGTAGCGCTGCCCGATGAGGGAGGAGCCGACGACCTGGCCGCTCTTGTCCTTGATCTCGGAGCCGTTGGCCTCTTCGTTGAAGAGGGCCTGGGCGATCCCCGTGACGGCTAGTGGGTAGAGCACGCCGCAGATGATGGTCAGAACCAGCAGGGCCCGCAGGCCCGCGCCGATCAGGCGCGCTGTGTTGCTTACAGAGTTGTTCATGGCGGATCAGCACGTTCCTGATTCAGGCGAGGCCGGGGATGAGGGAGATGAGCATGTCGATGAGCTTGATGCCGATGAACGGGGCCGTCAGGCCGCCCAGTCCGTAGATTGCGAGGTTGCGGCGGAGCATCTTGTCGGCGCTGGTGGGCCGGTACCGGACGCCCTTGAGGGCGAGCGGGACCAGCGCGATGATGATCAGCGCGTTGAAGACGACGGCGGAGAGGATCGCGGAGTTGGGGGAGGACAGGCCCATGATGTTGAGCGTGTCCAGCCCCGGGTGGACCACGGCGAACATGGCCGGGATGATCGCGAAGTACTTCGCGACGTCGTTGGCGATGGAGAACGTGGTCAGGGCGCCACGCGTGATCAGCAGCTGCTTGCCGATCTCCACGATCTCGATGAGCTTGGTGGGGTCGGAGTCCAGGTCCACCATGTTCCCGGCCTCCTTGGCGGCCGAGGTGCCCGTGTTCATCGCCACGCCGACGTCGGCCTGGGCCAGCGCCGGTGCGTCGTTCGTACCGTCGCCCGTCATCGCGACGAGCTTGCCGCCGGCCTGCTCCCGCTTGATGAGGGCCATCTTGTCCTCGGGCGTGGCCTCGGCGAGGAAGCCGTCCACACCCGCCTCCTCGGCGATGGCCTTCGCGGTGAGCGGGTTGTCGCCCGTGATCATGACGGTCCTGATCCCCATGCGGCGCAGCTCGTCGAACCGGTCGCGCATGCCCTCCTTGACCACGTCCTTGAGGTGGATGACACCGAGGACACGGGCACCCGTCTCGTCCTCCACCGCCACCAGGAGCGGCGTACCGCCGGCTTCGGAGATGCGATGGGCGAGGAGGTCGGCGTCGTCGGCGACCCGGCCGCCCTGCTCCCTGACCCAGGTGATGACGGACCCGGCCGCACCCTTGCGGGTCTTCCTTCCGTCGACGTCGACACCCGACATGCGGGTCTGGGCGGTGAACGCGATCCACTCGGCCTGGGCCAGTTCACCCTGGTGGCGTTCGCGCAGCCCGTACTTCTCCTTCGCGAGGACCACGATCGAGCGCCCCTCGGGCGTCTCGTCGGCCAGCGAGGACAGCTGCGCGGCGTCGGCGAGTTCGGCCTCCGTCGTGCCCTCGACCGGGACGAACGCAGAGGCCCGGCGGTTGCCGAGGGTGATGGTGCCGGTCTTGTCGAGCAGCAGCGTCGACACGTCGCCGGCGGCTTCCACCGCACGCCCTGACACGGCGAGGACGTTGCGCTGGACGAGGCGGTCCATGCCGGCGATGCCGATGGAGGAGAGCAACGCGCCGATGGTGGTGGGGATCAGGCAGACGAGGAGCGCGGTGAGCACGATCATCGACTGCTCGGCGTCCGCGTAGATCGCGAACGGCTGGAGCGTGACGACCGCCAGCAGGAAGACGATGGTGAGGGATGCCAGCAGGATGTTGAGGGCGATCTCGTTGGGCGTCTTCTGCCGGGCCGCGCCCTCGACGAGGGCGATCATCCGGTCGATGAAGGTCTCACCGGGCTTCGTCGTGATCTTGACGACGACCCGGTCGGAGAGGACCTTCGTGCCGCCGGTGACCGCACTGCGGTCGCCGCCCGACTCGCGGATGACCGGTGCGGACTCGCCGGTGATGGCCGACTCGTCGACCGAGGCCACGCCTTCGACGACGTCACCGTCGCCGGGAATGATGTCGCCGGCCTCGCAGACCACCAGGTCGCCGATCTTGAGATCGGTGCCGGGAACCTGCTCCTCGCCCGTGCCGTCGTCGGCCAGGCGGCGGGCGACGGAGTCGGTCTTGGCCTTGCGCAGGGTGTCCGCCTGGGCCTTGCCGCGGCCCTCGGCGACGGCTTCGGCGAGGTTGGCGAAGACCGTGGTCAGCCACAGCCAGGCGGTGATGGCCCAGCCGAACCAGTCCGTCGGATCCTTGACGGCCAGGACGGTGGTGACGACCGAGCCGATCAGGACCACGAACATGACCGGGGACTTGACCATGATGCGGGGGTCGAGCTTGCGGACCGCGTCGGGGAAGGACTTCAGCAGCTGCTGCGGGTCGAACAGGCCTCCGCCGACTCGCCCGGCAGGCGGCTCGTGGCCGGTGGTGCGCAGGTCGTCGTGCGGCGCACGGGTCGCAGTGGCGGTGCTCATGCTGCGAGCCCTTCGGCGAGCGGGCCCAGCGCCAGGGCCGGGAAGTAGGTCAGACCGGTGATGATGGCGATGGTGCCGACGAGCAGGCCCGCGTACAGCGGCCTGTCCGTACGGAGCGTGCCCGCGGTCTCGGGAACGGGCTTCTGCTCGGCCAGCGAGCCGGCCAGCGCGAGGACGAAGACCATCGGCAGGAAACGGCCCAGCAGCATGGCGATGCCGATGGTGCTGTTGAACCACTGGGTGTCGGCGTTCAGGCCGGCGAAGGCGGAGCCGTTGTTGTTGGCGCCGGAGGTGTAGGCGTAGAGGACCTCGGAGAAGCCGTGCGCGCCGGTGTTCGTCATCGAGTTGCCCGGGGTGGGCAGGGCCATGGCGGCCGCGGTGAAGCAGAGCACGAGGGCGGGGGTGATGAGGATGTAGCAGGCGGCGAGCTTGATCTCGCGGGTGCCGATCTTCCTGCCCAGGTACTCGGGGGTGCGGCCGACCATCAGGCCGGCGATGAACACCGCGATGACCGCCATGATCAGCATGCCGTAGAGGCCGGAGCCGACGCCGCCGGGCGCGATCTCGCCGAGCTGCATGCCCAGCAGCTGAATGCCGCCGCCCAGCCCCGTGTACGAGGAGTGGAACGAGTTGACCGCACCGGTCGAGGTGAGCGTGGTCGCGACCGAGAAGATCGAGGAGGCGGCGATGCCGTACCGGGTCTCCTTGCCCTCCATGGCGCCACCCGCGACATCGAAGGCCGGGCCGTGGTGGGCGAACTCGGTCCACATCATCAAACCGGTGAAGGCGACCCAGATGGTGCCCATGGTGGCGAGGATCGCGTAGCCCTGGCGCGTGTTGCCGACCATGCGGCCGAAGGTGCGGGTCATCGCGAAGGGGATGAGCAGGATGAGGAAGATCTCGAAGAGGTTCGAGAAGGGCGTGGGGTTCTCGAAGGGGTGGGCTGAGTTGGCGTTGAAGTAGCCGCCTCCGTTGGTGCCCAGCTCCTTGATGACTTCCTGCGAGGCCACCGCGCCGCCGTTCCACTGCTGCGTGCCGCCCATGCCGTGCTGGTTCGAGAACTGGCCGACGCCATGGATGCCGGCGAAGTTCTGGATGGCTCCGCAGGAGACCAGGACGAGCGCGCCGATCACGGACATGGGCAGCAGGATGCGCACGGTGCCGCGGACCAGGTCGGCCCAGAAGTTGCCGAGCTCACCCGTACGCGAACGGGCGAAGCCCCTGACAAGGGCGGCCGCGACGGCCATGCCGACGGCGGCCGAGACGAAGTTCTGCACCGCCAGGCCTCCGGTCTGTACGACGTGGCCCATGGCCTGCTCGCCGTAGTACGACTGCCAGTTGGTGTTGGCCACGAACGATGCGGCGGTGTTGAAGGCCTGGTCCGGGTCGATCGCCACGAAGCCGAGCGAGCCGGGCAGGACGCCTTGCAGACGCTGCATCAGGTACAGGAAGAGGACGCTCACGGCGGAGAAGGCGAGGACGGCGCGCAGGTAGGCGGGCCAGCGCATCTGGGCCGACGGGTCGGCGCCGATGGCCCTGTAGATCCACTTCTCCGGCTTGTAGTGCCTCTCGGAGGAGTAGACGCGGGCCATGTGGTCGCCCAGCGGACGGTACGCCAGAGCCAGCGCGGCTATCAGCGCGAGCAGTTGGAGCACACCAGCGGTTACGGGGCTCATGTCAGTGCTCAGAACCTCTCCGGGTACACGAGGGCGAGGACGAGGTATCCGAGGAGGGAAACGGCTACGACGAGGCCGACGACGTTCTCGACGGTCACAGCTTGGTCACCCCCCGGGCGATGAGAGCCACCAGCGCGAACACCGCGACCGTGGTGACGACGAAGGCCAGATCGGCCATCGCGAGCTCCTGAGTGAAGTGGGAAGAGATGTATCAGCCAGTTGGCCGATGACGAGACAACCGTGTCTTCACCCGGGTGTTAAGCCGCTTTGACGGGCTCCATACGAGGGCAGGAGAACCCTTAACGCCACCCTGACGGTGCAGGCGTGCCAGCCGCCTGCACGGCATCAGCCCTGGTGAAGCAGGCTGCCGGAGTGCAGGGGAAGAGCGGTCGAGCCCGCCCTTCAGCAGGGGTGGCGATCGCTCCGGGCGCGCGGACGGACACGTACGGGTCGGCCCACGACGACCTGATTGCGAGCGCGGATGGCTTCAGCCGCATCGCAGAGGAGACTCACCCGTGGCCCTGGCCGACGAGATCGAGCACGATGCGCATCCCGAGAGCGGTTCGCCATCGACTACTGGCCGTCGGGTGCGTTCGGTTCCTCCCCCGCGTACATCCCCGTGAGTTCGGCGGCGATCTGGGCCAGCCACTGTCGTACCTCCGGCGGCTCCAGTACCTCGACCCGGGCTCCCAGCCCGGCCAGATGTCCTGCCAGGGTCTTGGCGGCCGGGCCGTCGACCCATACCTCGGTCCAGCCGTCGGGCAGCGGACCGCCGACGCGCACGCGGCCGCCGAGGCGGTGACGGCGTTGCGGGACCAGTCCGTGGTGTCGACGACGCCCGCCCGGGTCGCGGCGTGGGCCTGGCCCCGCAGGGTCGGCGGCAGGGCCCGGACCAGCTTGCGCAGGGTGGTGCGCAGTTCGGGGGTGCCCGGGTGGCGAGTGCGGCGAGGGCGGCGAGCGCGGCGAGTGCGGTGAGGCGTTCGGCGCCACCGTCCGGTCTGTCGCGTCGCGCGCCTCAGGCCTTCCGCTTGGCGTCGATCTCGGCGATCAGGCCCTCGATGAGGCCCTTGATCTCGTCGCGGATGGGGCGGACGGCCTCGACGCCCTGGCCGGCCGGGTCTTCGAGCTGCCAGTCGAGGTAGGTCTTGCCGGGGAAGTAGGGGCAGGCGTCGCCGCATCCCATGGTGATGATGTAGTCCGACGCCTGGGCGGCTTCGGGGGTGAGGACCTTCGGCTTCTGGTCGGAGATGTCGATGCCCAGCTCTGCCATGGCGGCGACGGCGGACGGGTTGATCTGCTCGCCGGGCACGGAGCCGGCGGAGCGGACCTCGACGCGGTCACCGGCGAGGTGCCGCAGGAAACCCGCCGCCATCTGGGAGCGGCCCGCGTTGTGGACGCAGACGAACAGGACGGAGGCGGCGGGAGCGGTGGACATCTGTTCTTCCTTGGGGTGAGGCGATTGCGACCGAAGGAGTCAATCAGGTCAGTGCGGGCTGGTGTCAGCTCCAGCTGATGTGAGAGTATCAGTCCATGATGACGTCAGTCGACACTGATCTGATCCGGGTTCTGGCCGACCCGCTCAGGCTCCGGATCGTGACCCTGCTCGCCCGTGAAACGCTCTGCACCACCCACCTGGTGGAGGAGACGGGTGCCAAGCAGACGAACCTCTCCAACCACATGAAGGTGCTGCGCGAGGCCGGGGTCGTGGAGACGGAGCCGTGCGGGAGGTACATCTACTACCGCCTGCGCCCGGAAGTCATCGAAGCGCTCGCCGGTCAGTTCGCCGACCTCGCCGCGATCGCGCGAGCCACCGCCGAAGCGAACCTCAAGCGGTCCTGCCCGTAGGTCGTGTCGTCAAATTCCCGCCCGCCCGGCCGGCGGGCGTTGACGACGCTCCCCAGCCCTCCGCGCTTTGCCTCACCTGCCCGAGGAGAACCAGCCTTGACCGCCACCACGCCCGTCGGCACCCCGAAAGCCGCCGACGTGCCCCAGCCGGCACCCGGCGCGACCCCGCCCCGCACCCCGCTCATCGCCCGCGCCGCCGCCGAACTGGTCGGCACCGCGGCCCTCGTGGCGGTCGTCGTCGGCTCGGGCATCCAGGCCACGAAGCTCACCCAGGACATGGCCCTGCAGCTGCTGGCCAACTCCACCGCCACGGTCTTCGGACTCGGTGTCCTCATCGCGCTCCTCGGCCCTGTGTCCGGTGCCCACTTCAATCCGGTCGTGACGGCGGCCGAGTGGTGGACCGCCCGCCGCGGCGGCTCCGGCGTGACCGCCCCCGAGGTCGCCGTCTACGTGCCCTCGCAGATCGCCGGCGCGATCGCGGGGGCGGTCCTGGCGGACGCCATGTTCGGCGAGCCGCTGGTCAAGTGGTCCACCCACGACCGCTCCGCCGGGAACCTGCTGCTGGGCGAGGTCGTGGCGACCGCGGGCCTGATCCTGCTGATCTTCGGCCTGGCCCGCACCGACCGCCTCCGCTTCGCCCCCGCCGCGGTGGCGTCGTACATCGGCGCCGCCTACTGGTTCACCTCCTCCACCTCCTTCGCCAACCCGGCGGTCACCATCGGCCGCGCCTTCACCGACACCTTCGCGGGCATCGCGCCGGCCTCGGTGCCCGGCTTCATCGGCATGCAGCTGATCGGTACGGCGGTGGGCCTGGCCCTGGTGGCGGTCATCTTCATGCGCGGCAGGACCGAACAGGACCGGTCCGACGCCTGATGCAGCGCACCGACGTGGTGGTGACCGGCGGCGGCCAGGCAGGGCTCGCCGCCGGATACCACCTGCGCCGCCCCGGCGGCGCCCGGCAGCACACCTGGGGCTCCCTGCGCCTGTTCTCCCCGGCCCAGTACTCCTCCCTGCCCGGGCGGCTCACGCCCTCCCAGCCGGGCCGGCTCCAAGCTCGCCGAGCGCCCCGCCCGGTGGCGGGCCCTCGCCGCACGGGCCACCAGCCGTGAAGAGATCACCGACGGAATGCGCCCGGCCTTCCCGAGCACCCCGGCGCTGGCCGGCGACCTCGCCACCCCGGCGGCGGCCGAGCAGCACTGCTGCGCGTTCTTCGACTTCACCCTGAGCCTGCCCCCCCCGCCCGCCCGACGCTGACGGTGCGCGCGCCCGAAGCCGCGGGCTCCCTGCTCACCGACCTGTTCGGGGCCACCGTATGAACCCGGGGACGAAGCCCTTCGCCACATCCCTCCTCGCCGGGCCGGGAGTGCTCTGCGCCGCCCGCTGACGGACACGCCCGCTGACGGACACGCCCGCTTGGCACAATGAGCCGGGCCCCGCCCAGGGCCGGCACACGATCAGCACGGACGTACAGCAAGGAGTCCCCAGGGTGCCGCAGGAGCCGCAGGGCCTGGTCGAGCGCATGGAGCACCACCAGATCCCGATCTACCTCGGCGCCATGGCCCTGGGCGCCCTCCTCGGCGGGGCGGTGCCCGCGGCCGGGCCGGGACCGGAACACGCCATCAACCCCGTCCTGGGGGCACTGCTCTTCGTGACCTTCCTCCAGGTTCCGGCCGGCGGTCTGCTCCGCTCCCTGCGCGACGGCCGGTTCCTGTCCGCGGCCCTGGTCGTGAACTTCGTGGTCGTCCCCCTGGTCGTCGCCGCGATGTTCACCTTCCTCCCCGCCGACCAGGCCGTACGCATCGGCGTTCTGCTGGTCCTGCTGTGCCCGTGCGTGGACTACGTGATCGTTTTCAGCGGCCTGGCCGGCGGCTCCAGCAGGCGCCTGCTGGCCGCCACGCCCCTCCTGCTCATCGCGCAGATGCTGCTGCTGCCGGGCCTCCTCCACCTGTTCATGGGCGCTGACCTGGCGGACATCGTCGAGGTCGGTCCGTTCGTCGAAGCGTTCCTGGTGCTCATCGTGATTCCGCTCGCGCTGGCCTGGGCGCTTCAGGCGTGGGCGGTGCGCAAGCCGGCCGGCCGGAGGATCTCGGACGCGGCCACGACGACGATGGTGCCGCTGATGGCCGCGACGCTCGTCACCGTGGTCGCCTCCCAGGTCCCCGAGCTCGGCGGCAGCCTCGCGGACGCAGCCGCGGTCATCCCCTTCTACGCGGCCTTCCTCGTCGTCATGGCCTTCGCCGGGCGGACGATCGCGCGCCTCTTCGGGCTGGACGTTCCCGCTTCCCGGGCGGTGGTCTTCACCGGTGCGACGCGCAACTCCCTCGTCGTGCTGCCGCTGGCCCTGGCCCTGCCCGACGACCTGGCGCTCGCCCCGGTCGTGGTGGTCACGCAGACCCTGGTCGAGGTCATCGGCATGGTCGCCTACGTACGCCTGGTCCCGCGCCTGGTCCCGGAGCCGGCCACGGTCGCGTGAGGACGGTGCAGAGCAGGATGACGCCGGTCGGCTCCCCGCCTCCGGCCCGTGCTCGCGGAAGCCGCCGGTCGTACGGGCGGGCGGGCGGCAGCCCGCATGCCGATGTGCGGGACACGCGCTGCCGAGATCGGACGGCAGCCGAGAGCTCGGACCGGCGGTTGCTGACGCGGTGACCGTCCGCCCGCATCGTCGCCGCGGCCGGTGCCTGCCGTGATCGCGTCCACGCCGGCGTGGTCGAACACCCTCTGCATGTCTCCAGTGACGACTGGAGCCCCGGGTCCCGGGGTAGCCGCCTGACCGGGGCTGCTTCCACGACCGCCACGACCGCCCGAGACGTGCGGGAGGAGGGGCCATGACCGGCGCGGAAAAACTGGCGAAACATCACAGGCGGCGGGACTTCGCGAAGACGGCAGAGCCGCAGGCGGGAGGTACGGGCGCAAGTGCGCCCTCCTACGTCGTTCAGATCCACGATGCGCGCAGCATGCACTTCGACTTCCGTCTCGAAGCCGACGGCGTACTGAAATCCTTCGCCGTGCCCGAGGGGCCTTCCCGCTCCGTCGCCCGCAGGATGCTGCCCCACCTGCGCGGACGCCCCTTGCGGCTGGAACGCCGCCCGGCCGGGACGCAAGGCCCCGAGGGGGTCCACCGAGCCGAACTGCCCCAGCCGACGGCACCGTCGTTCACACCGTCTGCGATGACACCGCGACGCTGTTCCACATCGCCCCGCCGCCGAGGTCCTGGCGGCCCGCGACCGCGACCGGCTCACCACCGATCCGCGCAAGACGGCCCGGCGGCGCCGCCGGCCCGGGACGGAGGGATGACGCCGTGACGCAGCGCACCACGGTCCAGGACCTGCTGGACGAGCATGGACGGACCCATGCCGAGCAAGCGGGCATCCGGTTGCGGAACACACCCGCCCCGCTCTACCAACTCCTGTGCCTGTGCGTGCTCTTCTCGGTGCGCATCAAGGCCGACATCGCCGTCGACGCGGCGCGCGAGCTCTTCGCGGCCGGGATGCGCACGCCCCGGGCGATGGCCGCGGCGTCCTGGCAGGACCGGGTGGACGCCCTCGGGCGCGCCCACTACCGCCGTTACGACGAAGGCACCGCCACCGCACTGGGCGAGGGCGCCGAGCTGCTCCTGGATCGCTACCACGGTGACCTGCGACGGCTGCGTGACACCGCCGACGGTGATCCCGGTCGGATCCGCGAGCTCCTCCAGGAGGTTCCGCGGATCGGACCGGTCGGATCCGACATCTTCTGCCGCGAGGTCCAAGGGGTGTGGCCCGAGCTGCGCCCCGCTTTCGACCGCCGGGCCCGTGACGCCGCCGCCGCGCTCGGGCTTCCGAAGACGGCGGCGGGCCTCGCCCGTCTCGTCACCGCGGACGACCTGCCGCGGCTGGCGGCCGCCCTGGTCCGGGCCGGGCTCTCCTGAGCAACCGGAGCGCTGCAGGAGTGCTCACCGGGCAGGGGAGTGCCGGGGGGGGGGCATCAGGAAGCGGGTTCGTGGTCGAACCAGTAGTCGCCGGCCGCGAGGTAGCGGAACGAGTGGCCGCTGTTCGTGGGGAGGGAGGCCTCGGCCGCGCGGGTGCCGTCGCCCCCGGGTTCCAGGGGGTGCGCGGCGGGGTTCCACTGGGTGCAGTCTCCGACCACGCTCACTGATCCCTGCGGGCTGTCCTCCGGCAGGACGAAGGTGACCTTGTTGCGGCCCTTGATTCGCTGGCGTTCGAGCATGCTGGCCTCCGGGGGTGATGGGGTCGGCGGCGCGCTGGTGCATCCTCGCCCGCGTCCGGGCCGGCCGTGGCGGGACGGACCGCGTGCCGCGGGGCGGGTATCCGGCCGGCGGCGTGCATGGGGCGGAAGGGGGCTGACGGGCGCGTCGCGGGCGAGGGGTCGAGGAACATCCCGGCATCCGTTGCGGGACCCGGCCGGGTGGCTTCGTCGACCGGCCGGGCCCCGCGTGCATGGACCTCTCGTCGCCCTGCCACCGTGCCACGCGCGAGGCCGCACCGCGCGCCGGAGGACGGGCGGTGTAGGCCGGACGGGGGACGTCAGGGCGCGGTCCGGGTCGCAGGCGGATCGTCGGCGAAGAGGGCGAGCAGCCCGGCGATGTCGCGGCCCGCTTCGGCGGGGTGGCGGAACTTCGCCCCCGGGCTGATGCGGTAGTGGTTGCGTCGTCCTTCGCGTACCCGGCTGAGGTACCCCTCCTGCTCCAGGTCCGCGACGATCGACTGGACGGTCCGCTCGGTGAGCACGCAGGTCTCGGCCACCTCCCGCAGGCGCACCCCGGGGTCGCGGGCGAGGGCGAGCAGGACGCGGGCGTGGCTGGTCAGGAACGTCCACGACCCGTGGGGAAGGCCTGCATCACCCATGCCTCAAGCTTGCGCCGATATTCACATATACGTCCTGTTTTTCACGTATTTATTGACGTAGGTCGTTCGGATGCCGACGATGCTGTTGGGAAGCAGAAGCGGCCCCAGAGCGTGTGGGGGAGGCATCCATGACCGCCAGCCTGTCCGAACACCGCCCCTGCGCCCCGGGAGTGCCGGGCATGGAGGTCGGTGTCGTCCCCGGCCCGCAGCCCGGGACGGTGCAGGTCGTGGTGAGGGGTGAGATCGACTTCGACAACGCCACGTTCCTGCGCGAGGTTCTCCTGGCCGCCCTCGTCTCTCACCGGGCCACCCTCCTCGTGGACTTGCAGCGGGTGACCTTCTGTGACTGCGCCGGCCTCAACACCCTCCTGGCCGCCCACCGCGCGGCCCTGCGGGCCGGACGCGGCCTGCGCATCACGGCGGCGGGCCGCCGGGTCGAGCGGCTCCTGAACCTCACCGGCACCCGCCCACTCCTCTCCTGAACGCGTGCGCGAGGAGCAGGTGTCCCATGACCGCGTCCGCACCGGGGGCTGACCACCTGGGCCTCGCCGCCGGGAGTCCCGAACGGACGCGGGAGCCGGCGGAATGAGAGTGCCGGGGCCGGGAAGGCGCAGCACAGGTACCGAGATCGCACACCGACCGAGGAGGGTTGTCATGCCCCGTGGTTCCAGCCCCAAGCGGGAACGGCAGTACGAGCACATCAAGGAGAGCGCCGAGCAGCGCGGCGAGAGCACGGAGCGCGCCGAGGAGATCGCCGCCCGCACCGTGAACAAGGAACGCGCCCGCTCCGGCGAGTCGAAGACCGCCTCCCGGTCCTCGATCCAGGACATGTCGTCCTCCAAGCGCGGCGGTCAGCGCTCCCACAGCGGTGCGCAGGGCCCCACCAAGGAACAGCTGTACAACGAGGCCAAGCAGAAGGGCATCGAGGGCCGTTCGAAGATGGACAAGGAAGAGCTGAAGCGGGCGCTGGGCCACTGAACGGCCGGTTCGGCACGTACGACGGCCGGCTGCACGTGCAGCGGGGTCACCGGCCCTGGCGGGTTGGCTCCGCCAGGGCCGGGGTGCGTGCCGGGGCGACCCTCTGCCGACGTACAGCGGCGCGGTGATACTGAAGGTATGCAGACTGCTCAACGCCTGGTCCTCGATCACTCTGGGTAGTCGCTGCGGTAATGCCCGCGGTGCGGTCCGTTCGGCAGGTCGAGCAGGTCGAAGGGTGGCGGCGATGGACGCACTGGCGCCGGGATCGGGCGAGGTGCCCGAGGACCCGTTCGCGCTGCACAACTCCGCCTCGGCGGTTCTGGACGACCACGGCAGGGTCGTCGGCTGGAGCGAGCGCGCACAGGAGCACCTCGGCTACCAGCCCGACGAGGTGCTGGGCCGCATGGCTTTCGAGTTCCTGTCCGACGCCCGTGACCGTGAGGCGGTCCGGGCCGCGGCTGCCGCGTGCGTGCGCGACCGGGGCTGGTCCGGCGTCCTGCCCGTCCTGCACCGCAGCGGCCGACGGGTGGAGCTGGGTTTCCGAGCCCGCGCCGTCATCCGCGCCGACTCGGCCCGCGAGTGGTTCCTCGTCGTCGCCCCCGCGGAGGAGGTGCTCCAGTGGGAGACGGACAGGTCGGTCCTTGACGGCCTGTTCCGGCGCTCCCCGATCGGCCTGTCCGTCCACGCCCCCGATCTGAGCATCCTGCGGATCAACCGGGCGCTGGCCCGGTTCACGCAACTCCCCGCGGCGGAGATCCGCAGTCGACGCATCGGCGACTTCCTCATCGGTCCGGACGTGGAGACCATCGAATCCCGGCTGCGACGGGTGCTGGAGACGGGCGCGCCCCTCATCTTCACCGAGCAGCCCTGCCGCCTGAGGAGCGACCCCGACCACGAGCGCGTGGTGTCGGTGTCGGCGTTTCGGATGCAGCGCCCTTCCGGCGGGATCCTCGGAGTCACCCAACTGGTGGAAGACGTCACCGACCGCTACCGGGCCCGGCGGCGGCTCGCCCTGCTCAACCGGGCGAGCGCCCGCATCGGAACCACGCTGGATCTCGGCCAGACCACGCAGGAGCTGGCCGACGCCGCCGTCCCGGACCTCGCGGACGCCGTCTCGGTGGACCTGCTGGAGTCGGTCGCCCGGGGCGACGACACCGCCGAGGAGTCGAGCGGACCGGTCCGCAGAATGGCCGTCCACTCGGTCGTGGCAGAGGCGCTGCGGGTGATGTACTCCGCCGGGGAGGTCTTTCACTTCGACCCCCGCACGCCCCAGGCCCGGTGCCTCGCCGAGCAGCGGCCCATCCTCGAACCGGTGCTGCGGAGCAGCCTCGGCTGGTACTTCCAGGACCCGGAGCGCACGCAGCGCGCCCTCGACCTGGACGCTCACTCACTGATCGTCGTACCGCTGACGGCCCGCGGTCTGCTCCTCGGCCTGCTCAGCCTGTGGCGGGCCGGGCGGCCCGAGCCGTTCGAGGAGGACGACCTCACACTCGCGGAGGAATTCGCCGCACGGGCCGCCGTGTGCATCGACAACGCCCGCCGCTACACCCAGCAGCACCAAGCCGCCTTGACCTTGCAGCGCAGCCTGCTTCCGCAGGAGTTGCCCGAGTACAGCGCTGTCGAGGTCGCGCACCTGTACCTGCCCGCCGATCCCGCCACCGGTGTCGGCGGCGACTGGTTCGACGTCATCCCGCTGTCCGGAGCACGCGTCGCCCTCGTCGTCGGCGACGTCGTCGGCCACGGGCTGCACGCCGCAGCCACCATGGGCCGCCTGCGCACCGCCGTGCACACCCTGGCGGGTCTGGACTACGCACCGGACGAGGTCCTCTCCCACCTGGACGACCTGGTCAACCGCCTGGCGGCTGAGCAGGAGACTGTCGACGGACGCTCGCGGGGCCAACAGATCGTCGGCGCGACGTGCCTCTACGCGGTCTACGACCCCACCTCCCGGCGCTGCACCATGGCCCGGGCGGGCCACCTGCCCCCCGCCGTGGTGACCGCCGACGGCACGGTGAGCCTGCCCGACCTTCCCGAGGGGCCGCCGCTGGGTCTGGGTGGACTCCCGTTCGAGTCCGCGGAGTTGGAACTCGCCGAGGGAAGTCTGCTGGCGCTGTACACGGACGGCCTGGTCGAGGCCCGTGGCCTCGACCTCGACGAGGGACTGGAGCGGCTGAGAGGAGCCCTGTCCCGGCCCGGCAGCCCGCTGGCGGAGACCTGTGCGGCAGTGCAGGACGCCCTGCTGCCGGACCACCCGCCGGATGACGTCGCGCTCCTCCTCGCCCGCACCCGGGTGTTGGCGCCGGAGCAGATCGCCTCCTGGGAACTGCCCGCGGAGCCGACCGCCGCAGCCCGGGCGCGGCACCTGGCGCAGGCCACACTGGCCGGGTGGGGCCTGGAGGACCTGGCCTTCACCGCCGAACTGGTCGTCAGTGAACTGGTCACCAACGCCTACCGGTACGGCGGCGGCACGCCGGTGACCCTGCGGCTCATCCGCGACCGCAGCCTGATCTGCGAGGTCTCCGACGGCAGCAGCACCGCCCCGCACCTACGACGGGCGCGCACCACCGACGAGGGCGGGCGCGGCCTCTTCCTGGTGGCCCAGCTCACCGAACGATGGGGTACCCGTTACACCCGGGACGGCAAGACCGTCTGGACGGAGTTCCCCCTCGCCGCAGCAGCGGAGGGGCACTTCGCGGCTGCGGCGAGCCTCGCCCTCGACTGGTGACACGGTTCGGATCGAATGCCGGGGGATCACCAAGGGACCTGCTGGTAGTCCTTCAGGAGGACGCCGTGTACGGGGGCGCCGGCCTCCCCCTGCACGATGGGGTGGTAGATCCGCGCGGCACCGTCCACGACGTCCAGCGGCGGGCGCCAGCCGGTCGCGGCGTGCCGCTCCCGGGCGGGGAGCGGTTTCTCGTCGGTGACCCAGCCGGTGTCGACACTGCAGGTGTGGATGCCCCGGGCGGCCAGGTCGGCGGCGCTCGTGCGGGTGAGCATGTTCAGGGCGGCTTTGGCCATGTTGGTGTGCGGATGGTCGCTGGTCTTGTTGCGCACGGCGAACTGCCCCTCGACCGCCGAGACGTTGATGAGGTAGCGGCGGGGGTGCGGGGAAGCATCCAGAAGGGGCAGCAGGTGGTCGGCGAGCAGGAACGGCGCGACGGCGTTGACCAGCTGGACCTCCAGCAGCTCGGTCGGGTCGATCTGTCCCAGGCGCAGGGTCCAGGAGTTGGTCGCGGCCGTCTCGGGCAGCAGGCCCGCCTCGTCGACGTCCTCCTGCGGCAGCGGTACGGCCACCGAGGCCGCATGGGCCGTACCGGTCAGGGCGTCGGGCAACCGGAACCGTGGGGCGAGCTCCGCCGCCCATGGCAGGGGCGCGGTGCGCGGGCCGGGTACGGAGAATCCTGGAGCGGTCCAGATCCGTGGCGCGGTCAGGGACGAGGGGGACGGCAAGGATTCGCCGGCGGACAGCGCGGCGTACGCCTGAGGAGAGCGGCGCAGGGTCTGGGCCGCATTGTTGATCAGGATGTCCAGGGGGAGCCCCTGGGAGAGCATGTGGTCCGTGAAGGCGAGGACCTGCCGGGGATCGCGCAGGTCCAGGGCGGCGATCCGCAGCCGTTGCCACCAGTCCGCGGCGCCGGGGACCGCCGCGAAGCGGCGCACCGTGTCCTGGGGGAAGCGGCTGGTCACCGTGAGCTCGGCTCCGTCCCGGAGGAGCATCAGCGCGACCTGGAAGCCGATCTTGACACGCCCGCCGGTCAGCAGCGCGCGCCGGCCGGTGAGGTCGGTGCGGGTCGTGCGGCGGGCGAGGTTCTCGCCGGCGCATTCGGGACACAGCAGGTGGTAGAAGTCATGGACGCGCCGGTAGTGGTTCTTGCAGATGTAGCAGCGTTGGGGGCGGTTCAGCAGTCGTGACGGCCCGTCACTGTCCGCTGTACGGACCGGCGGTCGGCGCTCCCCGTTCGGCTTGGGCCCAAGACGCACGTACTCGCTGACGGTCAGGCCTCGTTCCGGCGCGGCCGGTGCGGGCAGAGCGGCGTCCATGACGCGGTCACCGGCGCCCATCGCGGTGGCGGCGAGCAGCTTCGCGTCGGCCGCGGCCCGTGCCGCGCGTGCCTCGGCACGGCGCCGAAGGCGACCGTCGCGCACGAGTTGGCCGGCGGCCCGTTCCAACAGGCGGCGCTGGGCATCGTCCACGGGTAGCTGCCGAGCCTGGTGGATCAGGTCCAGGCAGATCTGTATGTGCTCACTGTCCATGGGGTGCCTTAGGTGTGATGGATCGTTCTCGGCTCTCCCTCTCCACCGGGCGGCGTCCATCGGACGTGGACGACCGGGCGACGCGCAGTGGAGGGCAGCGGGGCGCCGGTGGGATGACGGAAGGCGTGCTCGTGGACGCGTACCTGGGGCGCCGCGTCCGGAGGCGGTGATCAGGATAGGCCGTAGGCCGAGAAGCCGGGCGTCTTTTCCGGCCCGGACCCGGCGCCCCGGCCCGGAGACCCGGCGTACCGGCGTCCCGGCGACCGGCCGACACGGGGTCGGTCGTGAATGCCGTCGACATCGCCCAGGCGCCGGCTGCCCTCGACCCGTCACCCATCTGCGAACCGGGCCGGCGCGGATCACCGCGCGCGGACTTTAGCGGAAGTTGCTCAACAAACGCCCGGGGCGAGCCGGCGCCGCTATCGTCCACATCTCCGTGCGCGCACCGCCCGGCGCTCGCCGCTGACGCAACCTCGGAGGCTGCCTGCCCATGCGCCCAGTACCGCGTCCCGCCCGGACTTCGCTGACCGTACTGGCGCTGCTCGCCGCCGTATGCGCCCTGCTCGTCGCAGGGGCGGGCTCGGCCTTCGCGCACGCGGGCCTCACCGGCTCGGACCCCGCCGACAGCAGCGTCCTGAAGGAGGCACCGCGGCAGGTCACGCTCACCTTCACCGAGTCGGTGACGTTCTCCGAGGAGTCGGTGAGAGTGCTGTCGCCGGAGAACCAGCGGGTGAACCCCGCCCCGGCGCAGTACGTGGACGGCAGGGGCAACACCGCGCGGGTGCAGCTGTCGGACGCGCTGCCCCAGGGCACGTACACGGTGGCCTGGCGGGTGGTATCCGCCGATGGCCACCCCATCTCCGGCGCATTCGTCTTCTCCATCGGCAAGCCGTCCGAGACCGCAGCCGTGGTGCCGGACGGTTCGTTGGACGACTCGGTGGTCGGCCGTCTCTACGCGTTCTTCCGCTACCTCGCCTACGGCGGGCTCGCGCTCCTCGTCGGCGCCGCCGCGTTCGTCGTCGTGTGCCTGCCCGGCGCCGCTGGGGCCCGGCCGGTGCGACGGCTACTGGCAGCAGGATGGGCGGTGTTGGCGGTGTCCACCGTGGCGCTCCTGTCGCTGCGCGGCGCCTACGAGACGGGCGGCCGCCTGGCCTCGGTGTTCGACCTGTCCCAGCTCGGTCGAACCGTCGGCGGACGGCCCGGGGCGGCGCTCGTGGTCCGCCTCGTGCTGCTGGCCGCTGCCGCTGTGTTGCTCAAGCGGTGCGCCGTACGGCTTCGCGGCCGGGACGCCGGAGCCGAGCCGCAGGACCTCGGCAGGGGTGTCCGCCGGGCCGGAGTGGCGCTCGCCCTGGGTTTGGCGTTCACCTGGGCAGCCGCCGAGCACGCCTCTGCCGGCATCCAGGTGCCGCTCGCCGTTCCCGTCGCGGTGCTGCACCTGGTGGCCATGGGGGCCTGGCTGGGTGGCCTGGTCACCCTTGTGACCGTCCTTCGGAGCCACGGCTCCGAAGGACGCACGCTCCCGGCGGGCGCGGTCAGCCGCTTCTCCACGATGGCCTCCGCCGCCGTCGCCGTGCTGGTCGGCACCGGGGTGTACCAGTCCTGGCGGCAGGTCGGCTCCTGGGAAGCGCTGACCAGCACGTCGTACGGGAAGACCCTCCTCGTGAAGGTCGCCGTCGTGGTCGTCCTCCTGTGGGTGGCGTCGTTCTCACGCCGCTGGACCGCCCGCCTCCTCCATCAGGCCGCCCCGGCCGCCGAGGCCCGGACGGTGCCCCAGCCCGAGCGGGTGAAGGCGACGGTCGGTGCACCGGCCGTGCCCGCAGCCACGGACGCGGGCGGCGCGCCGGATGTGCCCGGTGGGGGAGAGCTGCGCGGCGCAGCCGGGCCGCCGCCGCCCGAGGCAGATGTACAACAGCACGTGGAACAGCACGCACAACAGCGCGTACACCAGCGCGGACTGCGCCGGACAGTCGCCGTCGAGGCGGCACTCGGCGTCGTGGTCCTTGCGGCATCCACCCTGCTCACCGGCACCCAGCCCAGCCGTGCCGCGGGCGAGAGCGCGGCGGCCGCGGCAGCGGCTGCGCAGGAGCCGCAGGCCAAGGTGGCCACAGTGCCCTTCGACATGGGAAAGGCCGGCCACCAGGGCTCCGTACAGATCACCCTGGCCCCGGGACGCGTCGGGGAGAACACGGTCGAGGCCGTCGTGTTCAGCGCGGACGGTGGTCTCGCCACCGTTCCCGAACTCCGCCTGACCCTGACTCAGGAGTCTCTGGGAATCGGCCCGATCGACGCCAGACTCAAGAATCAGAAGGGGTTCTGGGCCGTCTACGACCTCCAGCTGCCCATGCCCGGTGAGTGGACCCTCGACATCACGGTGCGTACGAGCGAGATCGACCAGGTGACCGTGCGCGGGAGCGTCCACATCGCACCGTTGCCGAGGCGACCGGCGGCGTAGCCCACCGGCGGACCGGTGCTGCCCGTGGGAGAGGGCCGGGGCGGGTGCACGGGGCATCCCGTACACCCGCCCCGCCCGTTCGGTTCAGGTCTGCCGGCTGCGGCGCGTCCACCGGACGGCGCCCGCGCCGCCGAGCACGACGAAGGCTGCGACCACGGCCACGATGACGCCGTTGCCGCTCCCCGGATCCGCTGCACTCGCCGCCTCCGCGTCCGGGGACGCGGTCGACGCCGACGGAGCCGGGGACGACGGTTGGGCGGTCGGAGCGCTCGGATCCGGTGGGGGAGACGGGCTCGCGGCGATCGGCTTCGCGCCGGGCGCAGCGGGTTGCAACGTCAGGAGCGGGGCAGGGTTGTCGACCTTCCGGCCGTCCGCCGGTACTTCGATCCACCGGGAGACCTTGCCGTCGCCGTACGTCTCCAAGGTCTTGAACGCCAGGGACCTCGCGTCGGGCAGTTGGCGCACCGTGATGCTGTACTCGGCGTCGGTGCCGGTCGCCAGCGCCGCACCGCCGAGGCTGTAGCCGTCGGGGGTGGCGGTCAGCTTCCAGTCCTGGGGGGCCTCCTTGAGGGTCACGGCGTCCGGGGTGATGCCCTGGGGGAGGACGACGCGCAGCTCGGTGATGCCCGCGGTGTCCGATTCCGCCTCGGAGGTGAAGGACAGGGTGACGTTCTCGGCCAGGGCGCGCGGGTCGGAGGCGGAGACCTCGGCATGGGCGGCTGCCGGTCCGACCGCGATGCCCAGGAGCACCGCCGAGCCGACGGCGGCGAGGCCGAGGCGGCGGAACGGGAGGTGATCGTGCGAGGTGCGCATGGCGAAAGAACCCCTCGGTACGTGGAGCGGATGGCCGCCGTTCGCCGCCGGGACACCTGGTCTCCCGAGGCCGCGGACACGAGCGCATCCCTGCACGGGCGTCGTTCATGTCCGGCTCATCATCGCCCGGCCCCGCTCCGCATGCTTCCCGACTGTCAAGGGAGGAGCAGTTTTTCCGGCCGGGAACCAGGCTCACCCCGCCGGCGACGGTTTCGAGTCCGGCCACCGGGTCCTGGCGCCCGCGACCAGCGTGCAGTCGCTGGACTCGCTCAGCGGCGAGCGCGCGTAGTTCGTGAGGGCGACGAGCCGGGCCCCGGCTCTGCGCGCGCCCCGGGCGGCGGACGGCCGTGCGTGAACGCGGTGTCGGGGTGCCTCGGCCGGCTGCTCTCAGGCCTTCGGCACGGTGTTGACGTAGGTGGTGCCCGCGGCGTAGAAGCCGTCCACCGTCTTCTGGACGTCCGCCTGGGAAACGGCCTCGTCCGCCTTGTAGTAGACCCAGTTGACCTTCATGTCCCATGTGCGCGGACCGCCGGGGGCGGGGGTGTCGATGAACCAGTTGCTGAAGTGGATGTCCATCTTCTCGCGCGGGACGTACTTGCCGGAGCTGGTGAACAGCTCCTTGCCGTCGAGGGAGTAGGTGACCTTTCCGTTCATCGCGGTGACCATCAGGACGTGCCAGCCCTCGGTGCGCTGCTTGAGCGTGTGGCTGACCCGGTCCGGCGGGTCGGCCTTGTGCCAGCTGACGGTGTCGAGTCGAGGACCAGCCGTGCCCCAGCCGCCGTTCGGCAGGTACTCGAAGTCGAGCTCGCTGTAGTTCGCCGAGTCGTCCGAAGGGGAGATCGGGAAGAAGGTCTGGACGACGTGGTCGCCGTTGCGGCCGCTCGTGGGCTTGCCGCTGAAGTGGACGCGGGCGGCGAAGGTCCCCGTGAAGAGGTTCTTGCCGGTGCCCTGTACCTCCACCTGCTTGGTGCCCTGCTTGGTGCCGTCCGTGGAGGACTGCAGTTGCATCACCCTGCCGCCCTGGGCGGTCGTGTCGGCGGGGAAGCCGGCGCCGGCCGTGGACCAGGTGTCCTTGATCCCGGGGCCGCCTCCGCCGGTACGCACCTCCCAGCCGTGGGCGGCGAGCGACGGGTCGTCGGGGCCGCTGTACTGGAAGGTGTCGAACAGGGTGCCCGGCGGACCGGACGGGGTCGGCGAGGTGCTGGGGGCGGGCGCGGCGGCGTCGTCGCCGGGGCCACCGGAACACGCGGCGAGTACGCACAAGAGGGCGGGCAGCGTGAGCGCCGCCCACACGCGGCGACGAGGGGTGCGGCGGGGCTGGCTCACACGGGCTCCTTGGGGCGTAGAGGCGGTACCTGGACACGCCCTCTGCATGGGTGATCGTCACCGGCCGAACCGATGAGGGCGTCATCCTAAGGTGCTCATCGGCCGTGCGGGTGACCGCCCGTGTGGACCGTCCGCGTGACCGCCCGGATGGCAGCGGGGGCTGTCCTGGGCGGTCCGTACGCGCGCCATCGGTACCGGCGGCGGGGGTGCGTGCCTACTAACCGGTACAGCGAATTCCGTTTCGATCTGATCACGGCCCTCGGATGGATCGGCTCATATGCCGACATCGGGCCCAAGTCGCTTCGGGCCGGTGCACTAGCGTTCGCCCTGCGATCCCGCGGTCTACGTACCCTGCAATGAAAGGCCTCGCACGGTGCGCCCAGCCATGACGTCCGTCCAGCGCGGATCGGAACACCAGACACATCCTGGAATGTCCGAGTCGGCCTTCGAGGAACCCGCCCCCGCACCGGTGTTCGTCGACCAGTCGGGTCTGCGTGGCCGTCTGCTGAGGGGTTTCGGCTGGCCGGTCTCCGTGGTCGGCGCGATCCTGGCGGTCGCCATGGCAAGCAGCCTGATCGGTGTGCAGGCGGACGCCCCCGCGATGGGCATACCCGTGCAGCCCTCGCGCTCACCCGTGCCGTCGCCGTCGCCGACCGGGTCGTCCCCGTCGACCTCGTCGTCCTCACCTCGGGCGGTTGCGGGGTCCGCTGCTCCCGGGGCGAAGGCGACCCCGACCGCCAAGACCACGGCGAACCCGTCGAAGCCCGCGGCCGCCCCGTCGAAGGCGGCCGCCACCCCGCCGAAACCCGCGACCACCGCGCAGCGCGGGGCGAAGCCTTCGGGCCGGCCGGCCAAGCAACCCTGATCACCGGCACCACCATCTCCAGGAGCGTCATTGTCCCGCCACCAGCGCCGCCGGCAGTCTTTGCTCAGGCCGCGCCGACTGGCCGCGCCACCGCTGCGCTTCTTCATGCCGCTGTCCCTGCTGGCATGCCTGCTCGCCCTGCTCGTGCTCCGCGGCCTCGCCACCAACGAGGCGTTCCACGACTCCCGCATCGCGATCTCGGTCGACAAGACGACCGTGCCGGCCAACCTGCTCAAGGGCGGCCCGGTCATCGACGCGCGCGGCGCCAAGAACGAGCACCCCGTGAGCTACCACATCCCCGACCGCACCGCGGTTCTGAGCTTTGACGACGGTCCCTCGCCGGAGTGGACTCCGAAGATCCTGGAGCTGCTGGCGGCCCGTGACGTCCGTGCGGACTTCTTCGTCACCGGCGCCATGACCACGCGCCACCCGGAGCTGATCCGGCAGATCGTCGCGGGCGGACACGAACTCGGCGTGCACACCTTCACCCACTCCGACATGGCGTACCAGTCCCGCGCCCGGATCGGCTGGGAGCTGGCGCAGACACAGCTGGCGCTGGCCGGCGTCGCGGGCGTCCACAGCGCAGTGTTCCGCCCGCCGTACTCCTCCGACGCCTCGGCGCTGGACGACTGGAACTACCCGGTGATCAAGTACGTGGGTGCGCGCGGCTACCTCACCGCGTTCATCGACCGCGACACCGAGGACTGGAAGCGTCCCGGAGTCGAGCAGATCGTCAAGGCGGCGATGCCGTCCAAGCCCGGCGCGGGCGCGCTGATCCTGATGCACGACGCGGGGGGTGACCGCACCCAGACCATCACCGCGCTCGGGCAGATCATCGACAAGCTGAAGGCCCAGGGCTACCGCTTCACCACCATCTCCGAGGCTCTCGGCGCCTCCAGCGCGACCGTGCCGGTGCACGGATACCAGCTGTGGGCGGGCAAGGGATTCGTATGGGCCACCCAGTTCGCCGTGCACACCCTGCCGGTGCTGGTCGGGCTGCTGGCCCTCGTCGGCTTCCTCAACTTCGGCCGGTTCGGGCTGATGCTCGTCCTCGCGCCGGTCCACGCCCGCCGCTCCAAACGGCGGGACGCCTGGGGACCGCCGGTCACCGAGCCGGTCACCGTGCTCGTCCCGGCCTACAACGAACGCGAGTGCATAGCCAACACCCTCCACTCCCTGGCCGCCAGTGACCATCCCATCGAGGTGATCGTCATCGACGACGGCTCCTCGGACGGCACCGCTGACATCGTCGAGGAGCTGGACCTGCCGTTCGTCCGGTTGATCCGCCAGGCCAACGGCGGCAAGTCCAGCGCGCTCAACACCGGCATCGCGGCCGCCTCGTACGACGTCATCGTGATGATGGACGGGGACACCGTCTTCGAGCCGTCCACCGTTCGCGAGCTGGTCCAGCCCTTCGGCGATCCGGCGATCGGCGCGGTCGCGGGCAACGCCAAGGTCGGCAACCGCGAGAGCCTGATCGGTGCCTGGCAGCACATCGAGTACGTCCTCGGCCACAACCTGGACCGCCGGATGTACGACATGCTGGGCGTCATCGCGACCATCCCCGGCGCCGTCGGCGCGTTCCGCAAGGAGGCCCTGCGGAGGGTCGGCGGGATGAGCGACGACACCCTGGCCGAGGACACCGACATCACCATCGCCGTGCTCTGCGACGGCTGGCGGATCGTCTACGCCGAGCACGCCCGCGCCTGGACCGAGGCGCCCGCCAGCCTGCAGCAGCTCTGGTCCCAGCGGTACCGCTGGAGCTACGGCAGCATGCAGGCGATGTGGAAGCACCGCGGCGCGGTGACCGCCCGCGGCCCGGCCGGGCGCTTCGGCCGTGTGGGGCTGCCGCTCATCGTGCTGTTCGGCGTGGTCGCGCCGCTGCTGGCGCCGCTGGTCGACCTGTTCCTGCTGTACGGCGTGCTGTTCGGGGACGCCCCGATCACCCTCACCAGCTGGGGCGGCTTCATCCTGCTCCAAGCCGCGCTGTCCTGGTACGCCTTCCGGCTCGACCGCGAGAAGCCCTGGCACCTGATCAGCCTGCCGATCCAGCAACTGGTCTACCGGCAGCTGATGTACATCGTCCTGCTGCAGTCCGCGATCACGGCGATGACCGGTGGCCGACTGCGCTGGCAGAAGCTCCGGCGCACCGGCGAGGTCGCCGTACCGGTGGAGGCCTCACCGTGACCGCATCCTTCGACCTCGGCCGCTCCCGGGACACCATGCAGTTGAGGATCCCGGCAGCACTGCGGGCCGAGCCGGCGCGGGAGCCGGAGCCGATGCCCGCACCGGAGCCTCAGGCGCAGTCGTCGGCCGAACGCAGGGGCGGCCGGGACCGCTATTTCGACCTGCTGCGCGCGCTGGCGCTGGGCCGCGTGCTGCTCTACCACAACTTCGGCTGGTTCTGGCTGCCGCTCGTCTTCCCGTCGATGGGCGTGATGTTCGCCTTGGCCGGCTCCCTGATGGCCCGCTCGCTCAGCCGTCCCGCCCTCGGCGTGATACGCGGCCGACTCCGCCGCCTGCTGCCGCCGATGTGGCTGTTCGGCGCCGTCCTGATCGCCCTGCAGATCCTCGACGGCTGGGGCCCCCAATCCGAGGGCCACCCCACCTGGTGGTGGTCCAAGCTGGCTTTCTGGATCCTGCCGCTGAGCACCCCGCCGTACGCGGAGGAGCTGACCGGCTTCCAGTACGTGGAACCGAGCTGGGCCACGCAGATCATCGTCCCGCTCTGGTACCTCCGTGCCTACCTCTGGTACGTCCTGCTCTCGCCGCTGCTGCTCCGGGCACTGCGACGCTTTCCGGTGGTGACGCTGTCCGCTCCGCTGGCGATGGTCATCGTCATGAACACGTTCTTCGTGGACCAGGAGTTCGTCTACAGCCGGGTCTGGGAGAACGCCAACGACTTCGCCACCTTCGGCGCCTGCTGGATCCTCGGCATGGCCCACCAGGAGGGCCTGCTCAGGAAGATCCCGCAGTACGTGCTGCCGTCCGTCGCGCCGCTGATCATGGTGGCCGGCTTCTGGTACCTGCAGACCCGTCCGGTCGATCCGACCGTGGTGACCGACATCGAGGCCTGGCCGATCGCCCAGGCCCTGTGGTCCTTCGGTTTCGTCGCCATCCTGCTCCACGTCAGCCCGTCCTGGGATCGGTGGCCCAGGCCGCTGGAACGCTGGAACGGCCTGGTCGGCCTGCTCAACGCACGCGCCGTCAGCGTCTACCTCTGGCACCAGGTCGCCCTGGTGGCCGCCGTCCCGCTGATCGACCCGCTCTGGAGCGTCCCCTTCGTCTACGCGAACTTCAAGTGGCTGCTGGCCAGCCAGTGGTTCACGCTGCTGGTGGCGATCCCGCTGCTCGGGCTGCTGGTGCTGACCTTCGGCTGGGTCGAGGACCTGGCCGCCAAACGCCGGCCGCGCCTCTTCCCGTACCCCCGCCGCCGGGGCCGCCGCCGAGCCGCCGACTGACCCGGGCCGCACCGGGCCGATCCGGTGGGGCCGCCTACCGGGGGTACCTCGTGCGGACCGTGCTGAGGATCTCTCCCGCCTGGGCGGAGCGGAGGGGGCCCGGGCAGGAGTGGCCGCCCCAGTCCCGGCCGCCCATGCGGTGGATGCCCAGCCCCCGGCCCTGCGGTGTGGAGGCGGGGGCGAGCGGCCAGCCGTGCTGGGCCATGCCCCAGGCGTAGATGCGGGCGACGGAGTCCACCTGCTGCGCGGTGAGCGGCCGGCTCGCGAACCCCGAGGTCTCCACCGAGAGCCACGACGGGTTGCCGGTGCCCTGCGCCCAGGCCCGGTCGTGCGCGGAGACGTACTGTTCGATCTCGCCGGACTGCGAGACCCAGAAGTGGGCGGAGGACTGCACCGCAGGGTCGCTGAAGTGGTCGTGGAGCGAGTTCTCGCCCTCCTGCACGTGCAGGATCAGACCCCGCATCTCCCGGAGCCCGCCGGGAGTGAAGTTCACGGACAGGGGCTTGCGGGTGGCGTCCGGCATCCACGCCTGCCTCCCTGGTTCGGGAGCCGCCTCGGCAGGCGGTGGCGCTGCCCCGCCCGCGTCCTGCGTCCCGGTTCTGACGGGCCCGGGGCCCCCGCCGCCGGGGTCGAGCACGACGCCGAAGGCGGTGGCCACAAGTCCGCTGCTGGTGCAGAGCATTGCGGTGCGGCGCGACACGAGCCGTGGCTTCGGTTTGCGGTGGGTCACGCGAGCGGCGCCCTGGCTACGGCTCGTCGGGAACGGAGCATCGGAGGGGTCCCTTGCTGGACTGGCGTTCTCCAGCGGAATGCTTCCCGACCATTAGTGTCGGAATGGGACCGGATGATGACCGTTTCGTGACGGCCGAGCGGGCGCGGGCCCGCCCGAGGTCACGCCGAGGTCAGGGCCGCCGCGCCGAAGGAGACGTCGAAGCGGTCGCACCAGATGGTGACGCTGCTGTACTCGGCCAGGTTCACGGCGGCCGGGATCTCGTAGTTCTGGTCGCCCTTGTTGCCCTTGAGCTTGCCCAGGCTCACGTACTTGCCGTCGTCGAAGACGCGCCAGCCGGCGACGCCCTCCTTCACCGGGGCGTCGGTCAGCCAGACGCGCAGGTCCGGGCCGTTGCTGGTGTCGAGGCCTTCCAGGCGGAGGGTGTGGGACCCGTCGGCCAGTCGGATCAGTTTCGCCGTGCCCGTGGTGGCGTGCTCGTGGCTGAGCAGGGTGCCCTGGGCGAGGGTCTGCGGGCCCGAGGGGCCGGCCGAGCCGGAGGAGCCCGAGGAGCCGGACGAGCCCGAGGAGTCGGACGAGCCGGTGGGGCGCTGTGGCGCGGCCGCGGTCGGCAGTGCCTCGCTGACGGTCTCGTCCCGCCACAGCTTCCACGGCTGGAACCAGTACGAGCCGACGCCCAGCACCACCGTCACCGCGACCAGCGCTCCGGCCCACACCCGACCGCGCCGCTTCATATCCACCACTGCCTGCCCCACTTCGTCACCGGTCCGCTCAACGGCCCGTTCACCGCCATTCAAGTCCAGAACGCCGGCCCCGACCACCCGCTCGTCTGCCGGATCGCGCTCGTGGCCGGAGCGACCCGCGGGGCCGGCCGCGCGCAGGCCGTCGAACTCGGCCGGGCCGGTGCGACCGTCTACGTCACCGGCCGCGCCACCCGGACCGCGCCTGCGAGGTCGGCCGGACGACCGGAACCATCGAGGAGACCGGCGAGTTCGTCACCGCGGCCGGCGGCGCCGGCATAGCGGTGCCCACCGGCCACCTCGACGAGGACCAGGTACGCGCCCTCGCCCCCGGCGGATCGACCGGGAACACGGGCGGCTCGACGTACTCGTCACCGACGTGTGGGGCGGCGAGCACCTCCTGGCCGGCTCCGTCTTCGGCAAGAAGAGCTGGGAGACCCCCCTCGCCGACGGCCTGCGCCTCCTGGAACGCGGCGTCCGCTCGCCGTGGTCCTCACCTCCCACACCGACGGAAGCGCTCACCGCCGGCACCTCACCGCCCTGCACGCGCACCCCGCCGCACGGGAGGCCCGGAGGTGCTTCCGGGCATGAGCGGGAGCAGACGACGGCCGAGCCCGGTCGGCGGGTGCGCCCCGAGGCCGCCCCCCGATGTACCCCCTGGCTCCGCGGATCAGCCGGGCTCCGCGGGCGTGTTGACGACTCCGAACGGCACGTGGACGCTGGGGGTGGCGGGGGCGGTGCCGTTCAGGTGCGAGACCTGGTCGTCGAAGAAGATGTGCGGATCGAGGACGCTCATCACGGCCGCCTTGTCGATGCCGCCGAGGAAGAACGCGTCGTTGACCCGCAGCCCCCACCGCTTGAGGCTCCGCACGGCACGTTCGTGCGCGGGCGCGTCCCGGGCAGTGACCAGGGACACCCGCAGCCGCAGTTGGTACCCGGGGTCCTCACGACGCTTCTCCTCCTCGCGGCGCTGGATGCGGTTGATGCCCGCGAGGAACTCGCTCAAGGGGCCCGGGTCGTGCGGGGTGGTCGCGTTGAGGACCTCGTGCGCGCGGAAGCCGTCGATGCCGACGTCCTGGAAGATCCGCTCGGAGGAGTCGCCCGCCAGCACGCCGTCGAAGTCGAAGGCGATACGGAGCTCCTGGTCATCCTCGTCGTCGACCCGGGCCGTCTGCAGCACGTGCCCCGCGGGCAGGCCCTCCGCCACCGCCTGACGGACGTCGGAGCCGTCGGCCGACAGGAACAAGGACATGTTCAGAGCGCGCATGAACCGGTGTGCCGACCGGCCCTGCCGGAATACGGCCCGGCTGATGGGCAGACCGTGCGCGGCGATCGAGCGCATGACACGCAGACCGCTGTCCGGGTCGTTGCGCGAGAGGATGATGACCTCGACCAGCGGATCGGACGGGTCCGCGAGGTCGTTCAGCGACAGCAGGCGCCGGACGAAGGGGAAGGCCACGCCCTTGGCCAGGACGTCGTCCGCATGGGCCTCCTGATGGGCCCGGTACGCGTCCTCGCCCTGTTCCCGGAACACCGCGTCGCAGTCGGCCAGGTCGAACAGGGCGCTGGAGGCGATCCCGATCACCAGGCGGTCGGACAGGTCGTACTTCATGGCGCCCCCTGCTGGCACGTGTGCGACATCGGGATGATCATCACCCGTTCGTACATGCCGAAAATACATGCCCGTCCCCGCCCCGGGCCCGTACCCGTGCCCGTCCCCGTGCCCCGGCGGGCCGCCCGCTCGTGGACGGGCGCCGGCGGTCGTACGGTGGTCATGGCGACCGGAACGGCAAGCAGGGCCAGGACGCCGCGTCGGGCTCTTCGCCGTCCGGTCGGGCGACCGCACACCGAGAGCAGGTGCATCCCCTTGCGCACATCGACCCGTATCGCCAGTGTCCTCGCCGGAGCGGCCCTCGCCCTCGGCGGCACGGCTGTGACCGCCCCCGCCGCCCATGCCGACGTGACGGCCTGTATCGACCAGGTCGAGCGCGAGATCCAGGGCGGGGAGGCCCCGGACCCGGTCCGGATGGCCTGCTACGTCGGTCTCACCGGCGACCACGAACAGTGCGTGGTCGGCTTGACCGGGAGCGGCGTCACGAACGGCACCGCGGTCGCCGCCTGCCGGGTGGCCCCCAACTAGGCCGTTTCCTTCGGAGCACCTCGCCGGAAGGAATCGGCCCGGTGCTCCGGGCACGGCGCCGGCCTCCAGCGGGAGTTGCAGGGCCTGGAGGCCGGCGCCGCGGCTTCGGTGCGGCTACTTGTTGAGGAAGCCGTCCCGCAGGCGCATCTCGTTGAAGCCGTTCTGGTCGTAGTCGTCCGAGTACGTCAGCGAGAGGCGGCCGGTGGGGGCCAGCGCCACCGCCGCGCCGGACTGGTGGCCTCCGGTCACCACGTTCATCCGGGTCACCGGCAGACGCCCGGCCGTCGTGCCGTCGGCGTTGAAGCCGGCGGCCCACACGTCGCCGAAGCCGTCCACGAACGCCTCCCGCCACGCCACGACGAACGAGCCGTCGGCAGCGGCGGCCACGTCCGGCTCGGACTGCGCACCCACCGGGCGGTTGGGGTCGACCGGTGCGCTCGCCGTCCCGCTCTCGGAAACCGTCCGTGTCTCGACGCCCGCCGGTACACCGGTTGCGGAGAAGAAGCGGTGCTGGATCCGCTCGGGCCGCACGACCGTCCCGGCGCCGTTGGTGTACTCGTCGCCCCAGGCGAGGACCATCCGGCCGTCGGGGGTCTGGGCCACCGCGGGCTTGGACTGCTGTCCGTCGGTGAGGGTGTTGGCGACCCGGCGGGTCACGGCGAACCCGCCCGTCGTGTTCAGCTTGGCCAGGCCGATGTTGATGCCGCCGTTGCCGTCGGCGTCCTCCTCCCAGACGATCGCCGTGTTGCCGGACGCGTCCATCGCGGCGTCGGGGCGGCGGTTGGAGCCGGCCGCACCCGCGGTGATGGTGCTGACCTTGACGTCCTGGTAGCGCAGGGTCCCTGCGCCGTCCCAGCTGCTCGCGAGGACCTGGTTGAGCGTGGACCCGTCGGCGGTGTCCTCCCACGCGACCGCATACGCGCCGGTGCCGCTCACGGCGACGGTCGGGCGGAGCTGGTCACCGTCGCCCGAGGCGTGCGGACGGGGCAGGCTGGTGACCGTACCGTCCGGGGTGACCTTGCGTACGGCGATGTCCGCGTACTTGTTGCCGTCCGGGTCGGCCGCCCACACGACGACCGCGTTGCCGTCGTCGTCGATGCCCACGTCGGGCTTCTGGTTGGACCAGGTGGCATTGGTGCCGCTGGTGCTCAGCTTCTTCTCGTCCCAGAGGGGGACGCCGTCCCTGTACATGCGGATGTACACGTCCGTACCGAGCTCGGTGTCCGCCGCGTCGTGCCGGTCGCCGCTCTCGTAGACGACAGCCGTGTACGCGGTCGTTCCCGAACCGCTCGACGCCATCGCGCTGTAGTGCTGGTCGCCGGCCGCCGCCACGTTCACCCGCGAGTAGTGCTCGGGGGAACTGCCGTACTTGGCGGCGTCGATGTCGACCGCGGCCGTGCGGACCTTGTCGAAGTTGTCGACGAAGGCCTGGTAGACACCCGGGTCGTCGATCCGCAGGAGGGTCTCGTCGTTCTTCTTGAGCGCCCCCGCGGTCCAGTTGTGCGAACCGGTGTAGACGTGGCGGACCTGCTTGCCGGCCGCGTCCTTCCACTCGGTCAACAGGTACTTCGAGTGCACGGTGGCGCGATTGCACGAGTACCCGCCGACCTTGTAGCGGCAGCCGCCGGCGCGCAGCCCGTACGCGTTGACGTCCAGCGCCGTGAGTTCGTTGACGCCCTTGTTGCCGCCACCGCTGCTGTAGTCGCGTACGACGGCGTCCACCGCGCATCCGGCCCTGCGCTTGCGCTCCAGCGCCTCGTAGACGGCGGGCCGGGTCGACCTCTGGTCGAGTTCGGCAGCCGCGATGCGGATGCGGCCCGCGCTGCCGGGCGTGCAGACCACCTGGTCGATGAAGGAGGCGAGGATGTCGGCGTTGCCGTAGTGGGCCGCGTCCGAGGCGGTGTCGCGCGGGAAGAAGATCGCCTCCACCGGGGCCGTCGGGTCGTCGTACGTGTGGTCGTACGTCGTGTGCAGCGAGTCCGCGGCGTGCTGCACCTGCCGGTTGAAGGCTGCCCGGTAGCGCGTGGCCAGCGTCGCGTTCCCCGTCACGGTGACGGCGTTGTTGATCTCGCCGTCCTGGCCGCCCGCCATGTTCTGGGAGGACTGCCAGACGACGTTCTTGGCCCCGTTGCTCAGCGAATCGAACACGACGTACTTGTTGTGCGAGATGGCGGCTTCGTCGCCGGCGCCGTTGCCGAGGCAGCTGTTCCGGCACAGAGTGAGGGAGCTGCCGCCCGTGAGGTTCGCGGCGAAGGCGTCGAGCGAACCGCTGGCGGCCTGCTCGACGGCGATCTTCAGTGTGACGCCGCGCGCCTGTGCGGCGAGCAACCTGTCCTGGATTCCCGTGGAGTTGTTGAGCAGGAACATGCTCATGTAGAGCGTGCCGGAGTCGGCGAGGTCGATCAGCCGGTTCAGGTCGCTGGAGATGGAGAAGTCGTACGTGCCGTTCACGGTCGGGTAGTTGAAGACCGACGCGTAGGGTCCGGACGGAACGGTCTCCGCTCGGGCGGCTGAGGGGGCCAGCAGTGAGAGAGCCACTGCGGCAGGGGCAACTACCGCAAAGGCGCGGCGTATTCCTGGGTGCATGCTGTTCCTCAGTGGTGCTGCAAAAAACGGAATGGCGCACTCTAGCCCATGCCGCGGCCGCGTGGACCACGGGGTCGCGGCGCGCGCGGCTCGCCTCCACGGGGCGGCGAGCGCAAGGGAAGACCGGGGCGGCCCGGGCCGGACGGCCGTGTTACCCGGCGGCCCGCCATCCGGGCTCCAGGCGGTCGAGCAGCATGTGGAAGGCCGCCGTCGCCCGGTCCCAGTCGCCGTCGGCGAGCGGCGCGTGGAGCAGTCCCAACGTGGCATCGACCACGAGCACCGCCTCGGCGGCCGCCCTCTCGACCGGCAAGCCGAGGCCGGCGAACGCGGAGGTCAGCCGGCGCCTCCATTCGCCGAGCGTGTTACGCATGACCGGTCCGTACCGGCCGGGGTTGATGACGCTGGCCGTCATCACCTCGAAGGTCACGGGCAGGATGTCCCGGCGTCCGGGGGCCGTGAACCGGCCCCACAGCTCCTCCAGCACACGCCGCATTCCTGCGGCGTCCGTGGGGGCTCCTGCGACGTCGAGCGCCTGCCGCAGGAGCATCAGCGGCCGCCCCTCGTCCTGTGCGAGGGCTTCGGCGACCAGTCGGTCCTTGGTGCCGAAGTAGTAGAGGAGCATGCGGTCGCTGGTGCCCAGTGCCCTGGCGAGCGGGCGCAGGGACAGGTCCGCCAGTCCGTTGCGGACCACGTACTCCCTGACCCGGCGCAGCAGATCGGCCCGTTTCCCCAGGTCAGCCGCCCGTCCCATGCTGGTCACCCCACCCTCGCAACCCTGTGCCCGGAATGTTCTTATATGAGACATATTTACTGTAGCAATCATTACGTGTATATTTAAGGTGTAGCGACTGCTACAGATCAGGGCGAGTGATTGGAGTGATCAGCATGGCCGCCCGGGACGCCGGCCTTCACGCAGCGCACGGTGGGCAGTACGTGGACCCTCACCCGCGCACCTCCTGGACCGCACGGCAGACGGCACTGTGGGCGCGGGCTCTCGCCCCCCACCGGACACCTGGCGTCTGCATCGGCGCGAGGGACACCTCCTGGGCCGTGGCTCGCGAACCGTCCTCGGTGGGTCGCGCACGGCGCGCCCTCACGGCCCAGCTGTCGTCCTGGGGCCTCCACGAGGTCACCGACACCTCCCGACTCCTGGTCAGCGAACTGATCACGAATTCCCTGCGCCATGCCCACGGACCTGTACGGGTCAACCTGCGCGTACGCGGCGCCCTCTTGCGCTGCGAGGTGGAGGACGCGAGTCCGGCCGGCCCCGTCCCCGGCACCCCCGGCCCCGACGCCGAAAGCGGACGCGGCATGGAGCTCGTCGACGCCCTGGCCCAGGACTGGGGCAGCGACCGCACGAGGACCGGCAAGACGACGTGGTTCGAACTGGTCATCCCCGACCCCAACCCCGACCGTGACCCCCACCCCCGCCCCCGCCCCGACCCCGGGCGCGCCCGGGCGTCCGCGCGGACGCGCGCGCGGCACCTTCAGTGCGCTTCCACCCATCCGTGCCGGACGGCGTGACCGCCGAGCTGCATCCGGGTGCGTACTCCGGCCAGGTCCATGAGATGGCGCAGGCGTCGGTGCAACGTACGCGGCGACAGGCCGAGTTGTGCCGCGGCCGTCTGGTCGGTCAAGCCGGCCAGGAGCAGGGCGAGGATCCTGCGGTCCAGGTCGGTCGGGCCTTCCTCCGCGCGCTCGACAGCGGATTCGGTTCCGCCGCCGGTGCCGGACAGTTCGAGCGGGTGGGCGCCGTGCCATACCGTCTCGAAGAGCGCGTCCAGGGCGTCCAACAGGCCGCTGCGGTGCAGCAGCACGGCGCCGGGCTCCCCGTCCGGTGTGACCGCGAGCGGGACGAGGCCGAGGTCGGCGTCGGCCAGTACGAGTTTCATCGGCACGTGGTCGGCGACCCGCAGTTGCACGCCGTTGTGCAGCGAGTCGATCGCGTCGGCGACGATGCCCGGCTCGGCCAGCACGGCCCGGTCCAGGACCACCCGGAACCGCACGCCCCGGCCGATGGCCACGGGTTCGGCCGTGTTCTCGTCGGGCGGCACGGCGACGAAGGGTGCGGTGATGAAGGTGCGGACCTGGCTGCGCGCCGCCTGCTGGACCTGTAGGAAGCGATGACGGATGGCGTCGACGCCGGTGACGACCTCGATCAGATCGCTGATGCTGCTCCCGGTCATCGCCGCACGGTGTTCCTCGGCGAAGGCCACCAGCGCCTGCTCGGCCCTGCGCAGGCCGTCCCGGTGCTGGCTGATGAGAGCGCCGAGCGCCATGGCCGGCGGCGCCGCGGTGAACCGCTCGTCCGCCGACCTCGTCACGAGTCCCCACTCGACCAGACGGGACAGGGCCCTGTCCACGTCGGAGCGCGGTACGACGAGCAGGTCGCAGAGCAGCGCCGCGGCGGAATGCGGCTGTCCCAGGAGCGCGCGGTAGACGCGCTCGTCGTGGGGTTCGAGACCCAGAACATCCAGCATCGGCGACCGACTCTCTTCCGCTTCCCGCAGCGGGGAGAGTATCCGCCATGGCGGCAGACCCTGAATAGTCCCTGCTGGGAGCTGGTACGAGGGGAAGGGTCCCGGGGAGTCGCCTCCCCGGGACCCGCCGGTGGGGCTCATCGCAGGCCGTACGCCCGGATGATCTCGTTCTTGACGCTGAAGCCGCTGTCCGTCTCGGCGGCCGCGCGGACCGAGAGGAAGCCGCCCGGCTTCTTCGCCGTCTTGAGCGATCCCGTCCAGTAGCCGTCGGCGCCCTTCTGCAGCGTCACCTTCTGCCAGGTGGCGCCGTCGTCGTAAGAGACGTCCAGCTTCACCGAGGTGACGGTGCCCGGCACGGCGGCGAGGTCCATCGACACGGGCTTGAGCGCGATCTGCCGGGTCGTTCCGGCCGGGACGTCGCCGTGCAGATCCGTTTCCATCCTGTAGTTCAGGTTCAGCACCGAGAACCGCTCGAAGAACTCCGAGTCGACGGTGTCGGACATGAACGTCCACTCGGTGTGGGTGCGCGTCGACAGCCGGAAGACCTCGCCGGGCCGCTCGGCGTCGAGGACGGCGCGGTAGGGCAGCCTGCCCGCCGGCACCTCGATCCACTGCATGTCCGTGCCGTTCGGATTGTCGTGGATCAGTTTGTCGCCCTGGAAGACCCGCAGACGGGTCGGTGTCTCACCCCACGGCAGGAAGCCGCCCAGCCGCATGTTGTCGCTGGCGGAGGCCCATGCCTGCACGTTCCAGGTCATGTGGTCGCCCCAGCGGGAGTTGTACACCCCGAAGGACTCCCCCTGACCGGGCCGGGTCGCCGGAGCGAACCAGTCCAGGCGGGTGGTGCTGCCCTTGGCGTACGTGTTGTCACCCGAGACCATCACCCACGGCATGCCCTCGACGCCCTGCGCGTGGAACTCCCGCCAGACCTGGCCGGGAGTCACCCATTCGGTGCGGGTGCCCGGGTGCCACTCTCGCTCGGGGAGATTGAAGGACGGGCTGAGGGTGAAGTCGGAACGGTAGCCTTCCGCCACCCCGCCGTCCGTGGCCGAGTGGTAGCGGGCGTCGATCCGGGCGAGCTCGGCCTTCGTCGGCTTGTAGACCAGCGCCCGGTCAGGCACGTGGCCGGAGTAGTTCCGGGTCAGGTCGTAGACGAACGGCGTGTACGCGGTCTGCTTGAGGGTCAGTTGGAAGATTCCCGCCTTGGCCGTGGCGATGAGGGACGTGCCCGCCTCGCGGTGCACGGTGGCGACCGGGATGGCCGACTCACCCACGTACTCCATCAGCCCGCCGACGCCGTCGTTGACCACGATCAGCGCCTTCGCACCTGCCGCTGTCGCGGCCTCGGTGCGCTCCTGCGGCGTGACCTCGTCGCTGCGCTCGACGACGACGACCCTGCCCTTCGCGCGGACCTCGGCGTATTCGGCGGCCGCACCGGTGCCCGCGTAGGCCGCGCTCACCCGGTCCGTGGCCGTGCCCAGGGCGCTGCCCGCCTGCACCAGCGCGTCGAAGCGCAGCCGATCGCCCATCGCGCTCAGGGCGAGCCGCGGCTCGCCCTTGCGCCAGCGGGTGGTCAGCGTGAACTCGCCCTGCTCCATCGGCTCGGTCGGCGTGACGTAGACGTCGTCGTACGTCGGCGGCAGAACGTAGGTGCTGCGGTGGTCGAAGAAGGGGTCGAAGCCCGTGTGGTGGACGTTGAAGTCGACCTTGCTCTGACGGTCCTCGGTGCGCTCAGGTGCCTCGGTCTCCAGCAGGCGCGCCTTGCGGGCGTCCAGCACCACGTCCGCGGAGCGGTCCTTGAGCACGGTCTCCGGGTCGACCATCACGGCCAGACCCGAGCGGTCCGCCTTCTCGCCGGCCACGTCGAGGTACGACGTCACGGTGTACCGGCCGGAGGCCATGCGCATGGTGGTCGAGCCGTCGACGTAGAGGTTCCACGGCCAGGAGTCGCCGGCCTGGTTGACCGTGACCCAGCCTGCGGCGGGCTTGCCGTCCCGGCCGACCAGCCTGATGTTCAGGTCGTAGCGCTCCTCCTCCTTGAGCAGCGCCACCGAGGTACGGGTCACCGGCTTCCCGGTGGCCGCGTCGGTGCCCGTCACGTAGCCGACGTGCCGGCCGGCCGCGGCGGCCCGCGGATCACCGGTCACCGGGACGACGGCGGTGCCGCCCGCGGGGACGCTCACCGTGGTGGCTCCCAGCCTGAACGGCCCACCGGCGTCGGCCTGCGCGAGGTTCAGGCTGACAGCGGTGGACCCGGAGTTGGTGAAGGTCAGGTCCTTGGTGACGGCGACGTCGCTCGGCTCGTGCGGCCATGTGTAGTTGCCGAAGAAGAGCGACCCGGTGCCGTGGACGGCGGTGCGCACGGCGGCGGCCACGTCGAGCCGGCCGGCGCCGACCTCGTACGGGGAGTACTGCTCGTCCAGCCCCTTCGCGGTGCTCATCAGGTGTTCCTTGAGCCGGGCGCCGGTCCAGTCGGGGTGCTGCTGCGCCAGGACGGCCGCCGCACCGGCCACGTGCGGGGTGGCCATCGACGTGCCGCTGAGGGTGCGGTAAGGGCCTTCGCCGCCGCCGCTCATCTCCTGCGAGCGGGCCGCGGTGATGTCCACTCCGGGCGCCGCGATGTCCGGCTTCATGCCGCCGGAGTAGGCCAGCGGTCCGGTGCTGGAGAAGGACGCGAGCCGGTCCTGCTTGTCCGTGGCGGCCACGGTCAGCGCCGAGGAGGCCGCGCCGGGGGAGGAGATGGTTTCCGGACCCGCGTTGCCCGCGGCGATGACGAACAGGGTGCCGTACTGCGCTGTCAGCGCGTCGACCGCCAGCGACATCGGGTCGCTCCCGTCCGTCGGGTAGGAGTCGCCGAGGCTCATGTTGACGACGTCCGCACCGGACTCGGCGGCCCACTGCATGCCGGCCATGACCCAGGAGTCCTGGCCGGAGCCCTCCGCGCCGCCGAGCACCTTGCCGACCATGAGGTCGGCGCCCGGCGCCACACCCTTGTGGGCACCGCCGGAGGCGGCGCCGGAGCCCACGATCGTGCCGGCCACATGGGTTCCGTGCCCGTTCACGTCGGTGACGGCCTCACCCGGTACGAAGCTGGCCGTACCGTCGATCAGGCCTGCCAGATCCGGGTGGTTGACGTCTATGCCGGTGTCGAGCACGGCGACCTTGACGCCCTTGCCGGTGTAGCCGGCCGCCCAGGCCTCGGGCGCGCCGATCAGCGGAACGCTCTCCTTCAGGGCGGCCTTCACGCGCCCGTCGAGCCACAGCTTCGCCACACCCGCGCCCAACGTGGCGCTGCCCTGCGGGGCGACGTCGGCCCAGAAGGTACGGGCCTGCGCCTTCTCGGTGGCCAGCGCGGCGCCGCCGATGCCCTAGAGGTCGCGGGTCAGCCTGCTGCCCCGGGGAGCCGTCGGCCCGCCGGCCGAGCGGGACTTCGACCGGTCGTACGTCGCGATCAGCGGCACCGCCGCCGACTTCGCGTCGTCGTAGCCCATCTCGATCAGGTCGGTGACGTTGAACAGACGCCGGTCCAGCTTGTCCGCGCCCAGCAGCGGCACGGCCTCGTCAGGGATCACGAACAGGTCGCCCTTGATCTGCTGGACCTTCACGCCGCCGAAGGCACTGGGCGGCCGCTCGACGTCTGCGGTCTGTTTGCCGTCCGCCATCGTGGTGACCGTGACGACGTCACCGGTGACCAGGGTGACCTTGTGGGTGGCCGAAGGCCTAGCGGGAGCAGGGGGTTTGCTCGGAGCGGCTTGAGCCGGGGCGTGCAGGGCCGCGAGGCCCGACACCAGCAGCGGGACCACGGCGGTGACCGAGACCAGCTGCCGGCGCCGGCGCACGCGTCGGGAGGCGGAAGCCTGGGAGGGGGAGGACATGACAAGGGTCTATCCGCCCGGGAACACCGGCGTGAAGGCCCCGGCGCGGCAGGTCCTCGCCATGGCAAGGACTTGTCAGCCGTGGACCGCGCGATTCGGTTAGTGGAGCTGGCGGCGGACCAGGGTGTGGAAGAGGCCGGCGGGGTCGGCGAGGAGCTCGGCCGGGGGGCCCTGCTGGACGATCCGGCCGTCCGCCATGGCGATCACGCGGTCGGCGTCCATGACCGTGGAGAGGCGGTGGGCTATCACCAGGCGGGTGGTCCGCAGGGCGCGGGTGGATTCGATGACCACGCGCTGGGCTTCGTTGTCGAGGGCGCTGGTGGCCTCGTCGAGGAACAGGATGCGCGGCTTGCGGATGAGGGCCTGGGCGATCATCAGCCGTTGGCGCTGGCCGCCCGAGACGGTGCCCCCGCCGTCGGACAGGATGGTGTGCATGCCCATCGGCATGGCCTTGATGTCCTCCGCCAGGCCCGCCAGCGCGGCGGCCTCCCACGCCTCTTCGAGCGTGAACGTCCCGGCGCCGCGGATGCAGTCGAGGATGGACCCGGAGAGGGGCTGGGCGTTCTGCAGGACGACCCCGCACTGGCGGCGTACGGCCGCCCGGTCGAGGGCCGCAAGGTCCTGGCCGTCGTAGAGCACGCTGCCCGAGGCGGGCTCGTCGAAGCCGATCAGCAGCCGCAACAGCGTCGACTTGCCGCAGCCGCTGGCTCCGACGATCGCGACGAACTCGCCCTGTCCGACGCGCAGGCTGACGTCGTCGAGGACGAGCGGGCCGTCGTCGGCATAGCGGTAGGACAGGTTCTTGGCTTCGAGGGCGCCGGTCAGCTCCCCCGGCGCGGTACTGGAGCGGGCCACCTCGGGGGTCTCCCGCAGGACCGGTGCGATCTGCTCGAACATCGGCAGCACCGAGGCGGCCGAGACGAGCGCCCCGGTCAGCTGCGTCACCGACGACACGAGCATGGTCAGCGCGGTGCTGAAGGTGAGGAACTCGCTCGCGGACAGGGCGCCGCGGGCCGGTCCGGCCAGCAGCACGAACATCACCAGCGTGCACAGCGGCAGGTGGACGGCCCCGAGGACCGTGCTGACGTTCTGTATCCGGCCGATGCGCTGGTGCAGGTCGCGCGTACGGGCGAATTCCCGTGCCCAGGACGCGTACGCGAAGCTCTCGGCCGCGGCGACGCGGAGCTTGGGCAGGCCGCGCAGCGTCTGGAAGGCCTGGTTGGCCAGCCGGTGGCCGAGCGTGTTCAACCGGCGCTCGTAGCGCAGCTGCCACAGCCCCAGGACCAGGAAGACCCCTGCGATGACGACCAGCACGGCCAGCGCCGCCATCGCCAGCGGCACGCTGTAGACCAGCAGCAGCACCAGGTTCACCACGCCGACGGTGCACGCCTGTACGCATACCGGGCCGATGCCGGACAGGACGCGGCGGACGGCGCTGACCCCCATCGCCGCGCCGGCCAGTTCGCCGGTGGAGCGGCCCGCGAAGAACGTCGCCGGCAGGCGCAGCAGCCGGTCCCACACCGCCGGTTGCAAGGTCGCCTCGATGCGGCCCTCCATGCGCAGCAGGGAGGTGTTCTGCAGCAGCATGAAGACGGCCGAGACGATGCCGGCCGCGACCAGCGCCAGCCCTGTCTGCACGATGAGGCCGTTCTCGGCCTGCGGGACGTACCGGCCGAGGACCTGGCCCGTGCCGATCGGCACCAGCGCGGCCAGGACCACCGAAACCAGCCCGCCCAGCAGCAGACTGCGCAGCTCGGGGAGGGTGCCGCGGACGCTGAAGCGGAGCAGCGCCGGCAGGCCCACCCGCCCGTCGGGCAGGGGGCGGTACAGCATGACGGCGCGCGGTTCGAAGGTGGTCGCGTCGCTCTTCCCGACGCGCTCGCGCGTGCCGTTGGCGGGGTCGAACGCCTCGTAGCCGCCGCGCCGCCACAGCAGGGCGACGGGCGTGCCGTCCTTCTCGCGCCGGCCCACCAGCGGGCCGCTGTTCTCCCGCCACCAGCGCCCGCCGAGCCGGACCGGGCGGGTGCGGATCCGTGAGGCCAGCGCGATGCGTTCGACGGGGTCCAGCTGCTCGGACGCGGAACCGGCCCCGGCCGGCGGGGTGAGGGTGATGCCGGCCGCGTCGGCGACGACGCGGCACGCCGCGAAGGTCGCGTCGACGCTCGCGCCCCGGTGGGTGTCCCGGCGCGAACGGGCGATGGACGCCAGCAGCGTCCGGTCCGCCTCGGTGCGGGCGGCGCGGCCCGCCTCGATCCCGGCGGCCGTGCGGTCCTCGTGCGCGCGCTCCAGCTGTTCGATCCAGCCGTCCAGGGCGTACAGCAGCCGGTGCTGCTGGTCGACCATGCCCTGCCACACCGCCGGGTCGACGAGGAGGGTGCCCACCGCCTCCGCCGCGTACACGGCGCCGTACTGCACGCTGCCGGGAGGGATCCGCATCCACAGGATGTCGTCGTCGGCCCCGCCGTGGCCGGCGCCGGCGACACCGTCCAGCGGTGCCTCGTAGAGCACGCGCAGACCGCGGCCGATGCCGCGCGCGAAGGCGTCCTCCAGCGGGCTCGGCCGTCCCGCGGGGGAGGGGCCGTACCCCCCGTACTCCCCGTACTGCGGATACTCCCCGTACTGCTGGTGGTCGGAGTACTGCGGATACTCCGCGCGGTACAGCTCCCGCAGCTCGATCCGGCGCAGCCGGCATCCCTGGAGCGGCCGGCCGGACAGGGTGTGCCCGGGGCCCTCCGCCGGACCGAGCAGCAGCGTGCCCGGCTCCAGCCGGCCCAGGAAGTGCCAGTGCCCGGCCTGCGCGGCGTCCACGGCGAACAGGTCCAGCTCGCCCTCCACGACCAGCCACAGGACGAGCGGGCCCTCCAGGGACAGGCTGCGCACGCCCGCGCAGTCGACGGGCGCACCCAGCGCGCCCAGGGCGGCGACGACCGGGTCGGCCGCCGCGGCGGCGGTGGCGGCGGTGTGGTGCGGGTACGTCACCTCAGTGCTCCTTGACCAGTGAGGCGTACGCGCCCCCCGCGGCGGCCAGTTGCTCGTGCCGCCCGCGTTCCACGACCGTGCCCCGGTCGAGCACGACGATCTCGTCGCTGTCGCGCACCGTGCTCAGCCGGTGGGCGATGACCACGCAGGCACAGCCGCGGCGGCGCAGGTTGTCGATGATGACCTGCTCGGTCACCGCGTCCAGGGCGCTGGTCACCTCGTCGAGCACCATCACGCTGGGGCGGCGCACCAGCGCCCGCGCGATCTCCAGGCGCTGGCGCTGCCCGCCGGAGAAGTTGCGGCCGTCCTGCTCGACACGGCTGTGGATGCCGCCGGGGCGGCGGGCCACCACCTCGTACACGGCGGCGTCCTCCAGCGCGGCGACGACGGCCTCGTCCGCGATGGTGGGGTCCCACAGCGTGACGTTGTCGCGGACGGTGCCCTCGAAGAGGAAGACGTCCTGGTCGACGAAGGACACGGACGCGGCGAGCGCGCCGCGCGGGATGTCCTCCAGCCGCATCCCGTCGATGCGGATGGCGCCCGCCCAGGGGGTGTGCAGGCCGGAGATCAGCCGGGAGACGGTGGACTTGCCGCTGCCCGAGCCGCCGACGAGCGCGACCTGCTGCCCCGGTCCGACCAAGAGCGAGAAGCCCTCGAACAGCGGGGCGTCCAGCGGGCTGTAGCCGAAGGTGATGCCGTCCAGCTCCACGTGCCCCTTGAGGCGACGGGTGGAGGCGGCTGGCTCGCGCCGTGCGTATACGGGGTCGACGGGGAAGTTCTCGACGTCCCCCAGGCGGGCGACGTCGGCCGCGAAGTCCTGGATCCGGCCGGCGACGCCGCCCAGCCGGGAGATCGGCGCGGTGAAACTGGTCACCAGGGCCTGGAAGGCGACGAGCAGGCCGACGGTGAGGTGGCCCTCCACCGCCCGCAGGCCGCCGATCGTCAGGATCAGCGCGCTGTTGAACGCCGCCAGCGTGGGTGCGACGATCGCCAGCCACGCGCCGGGCACGCCGAGCCGCTGCTGGACGTCGAGGGTGACCGCGTGCTGGCCGGCCCAGCGGCGGAAGAAACCGTTCTCGCCGCCCGTCGCCTTCATCGTCTCGATGAGCTGGAGGCCGCTGTACGAGGTGTTGGTCAGCCGGGCGCTCTCGGCGCGCAGCTTGCGGGTACCGGTGGCCCTCACCCGGATCGCGATCCGCAGGGCGACCACGTTGAGCAGCGCCACGGCCACGCCGACGAGCGTGAGCTGCGGGTCGTACGTCCACAGCAGCACCGCGTAGAGCACGATCACCACCGCGTCCACCGCCGCGGCGGACAGGTCACGGGCGAGGGTCTCGGCAACCGCGTCGTTGGACTGGAGGCGCTGGACCAGATCGGCCGGGTTGCGCTGGGAGTAGAAGGTGACCGGAAGTCTGAGCAGGTGCCGGAAGAAGCGGGCGCTGCCCAGGGTCGAGGAGATGACGCGTCCGCGCAGCAGGTTGGCCTGGAGCAGCGCGGTGAGGGTCGCGGTGAGTACGAGGGTGACGGCCATCGAGGCGAACAACACGCCCAGCAGGGACGTCTGCTGCCCGATGAGGAACATGTCGATGTACGTGCGGCTCAGGGCCGGCACCGACGCGCCGACCGCCACCAGGAGGAGGCTGCAGAGCACGGCGGCCGCCATGGTGCCCGAAGTGCCCCGCAGGCGGGCGGGGATGCTGCCCAGGACCCCCGGCCTGCGGCCGCCTCGGCGGAAGCCGTCACCGGGCTCGAAGGTGAGGACGACACCGGTGAAGCTCGTGTCGAACTCGTCCATGGGGACGAACCTGCGGCCCTTGCCGGGGTCGTTGACGTACACGCCCCGGCGCCCGAACCGCCGGGCCGTGCCCTCGTAGACGACGTAGTGGTTGAACTCCCAGAACAGGACGGCCGGGCCGCGCACCTCGGCGAGCGCGGACAGGTCCATCTGCATGCCCTTGGCCTTCAGCCCGTACCCGCGGGCCGCCTTGAGGAGGTTGCTGGCGCGGGAGCCGTCCCGGGAGACCCCGCAGGCGACGCGCAGTTCTTCGAGCGGGACGAAGCGGCCGTGGTGGCCGAGCACCATGGCCAGGGCGGCGGCGCCGCACTCCACGGCCTCCATCTGCAGCACGGTGGGGGTGCGCACGGGGCGGGGCGTACGGCCCCTGGGGGTGGGCGCGGGTGTGCGTGCCGGTCCGCGGCGAGCGCCGCGCTTCGGCTCCGGGCGGTGGCGCCGGCGTCCGGCGGGCGGGAGGTGGGGCGCCCGCGGGCGTGCTCCGGCCTGTGGCGCGGTCATGGCAGCAGCCAGTCGACGGGGCGCTGCGCGGCGAGGTGGACGGCGCCGGTGACGGGCGTCCGCGAGTCGACGGGGTACGGGGGCCCGTCCGCGGCGGACCACCGGTAGCCGGACGGGGTGGAGGAGGAGCGTTCGAGCCGTACCGCCACGGCCACCGGGCTGCCGTGGCGGGAGAACTGCTCGGCGAGCCCGCCGTCGCCGAGGAAGCCGGCGATCTGTGCCTGCGTGAGGGGTGCGCGGCCGACCGCGGTGACGCGTCCGCGCAGCACGCCGAACCGCTGCTGCGGGACGGACTGGAGGCTCAGGTCGACGGGGGCGCCCACGGGGATCGACGAGCCGCTGCCGCCCGGCACGTACAGCACGGCCACCAGCGGGTCCTCGGGGTCCTTCACACGTTCCACGGTGGCGACGTCCGCACCCGTGGCGACGACCGAACCCACCTTGGCCACCAGCGTCGTCAGCCGTCCTCCGGTCACCACGCGCACGGGCCGTTCCCCCTGCTCCGTACGGACGTTGAGCAGGGGCGCGCCGGCGGCCAGCATCTGGCCCTCCTCGGCGAGGACGCCCGTCACCTGTCCGGCGACCGGCGTCTGCAGGACGTAACTGCCCTCGGCCTGGGTGAGGATGCCGGGTGCGCTCAGCCGGGACGACACGCTGCCCGTGCAGGCCCAGTAGCCCGCGGCGGCCATGACGATGACCGTCACGGCCAGGACGAGGCGCCCCTGCGGGCGTGCGAAGCGAACGGGCAGGTCGAGTTCTTCGGGCGATTGCAGCTTGGAAAGAGCCTTTTGGCGAAACTGCACGGACTGTTCCTTCGGCTGCATTCGTATCGGTGGGGCAGGGGGACAGCGGTGAACCCCGGAGCCGTGGGGGATGCTCCGGGGTTCACCGGGATATCCCGATCAGAGACCGGCGCGACCGGCGTTCACCGAAACGCCGGTGATGCCCGTGACGAGGCCGGGGGCGTGGGAGACGATGCCCGTCGCGGCCTGGACCGTGTGGAGGGAGCCCGCGACGCCCACGATGTCGTTGACATCGCTGGTCACGGCGCCGGCCAGGCCGCCGGACACGCTGATGATGCCGCCGGACACGGCGTCCAGCTCGGTGTCGTCGATCTCACGGGTCTCGATGTCGTTACGCATGGAGCGCACCTTTCAATGGGGGGAGGAATTCATCGCCGCTGCCGGTTTCCGGTGCTGCGATGCGCAAGATGAAAGCACGCGAACGGGCTACTCACCCAATCCCGTTGACTGTCCATCACGGGAGAAAGGGTGCCGGTGACAACGGACGTGCAGCTTGATTCACGCAATGGTGGCGACTTCTTCACGAGATCGAGTAACAGATAGGGACCGCGCCGTGCTTACGTGGAACGAAACGGCGTAAATCGGACCCAAATGGAGGGGTCCTGCCGGTCGGAAGGAGGGCTCGGGGAGGCTGCCTGTCGAGATCGCGGACACGATGTGCAGGTTTGTGCAGGGCACAGGGCGTGACGGGGCCACCGCAACCGGTGTGCGTACGGCGAAGGGCCGGGCCGTCGGCTGACGACCCGGCCCCTCGGCCGGCTGCGGTCGGACCTGGCGGACTACTGCCAGTCCTCGTCCCAGGGCGGCGGCTCCATCCCCTCCGGGTCGAAGGGCGGCTCGTCGGGGTCCGGACCGGAGGGGGCCGCGGTGTCGGAGCGGGCAGGGAGCGCGGACGCCGCCGCGGGCCCGGCCGGAGCGGCGGGAGCGGCGGCGCCGCACTCCGCCAGCGTCTTGAGGACGCCTTCGGCGTACTTGGCGAGCTTGGCCTCGCCGACACCGCCGATGGTGGCCAGCTCCTCCACCGTGGCCGGCAGCCGCGTCGCGATCTCCCGCAGCGTCGCGTCGTGGAAGACGACGTACGCCGGTACGCCCTGCTCCTTCGCCGTCTCGGCCCGCCAGGCGCGCAGGGCCAGGAAGACCGGCTCGGCCTCGGCCGGCAGGTCGGCCGGTACGCGGTTGCCCTTGCCCGAACGCGACCCGGGCTCCTTGCGGGAAGGGGCGGCGGGCGCCTTCTCCTTCCGCATCGGGACGCTGCGGCGTCCCCCCAGCACCTCGCCGCTGTCCTCCGTCAGCACGAGCGTTCCGTAGTCGCCCTCCACCGCCAGCAGCCGCTGCGCCAGCAGCTGGCGCACGACACCCCGCCACTCCGCGGTGCCCAGGTCCGCCCCGACGCCGAACACCGACAGCGCGTCGTGGTCGAACTGGATGACCTTGGCCGTCTTCTTGCCCTGGAGGATGTCGATGATCTGGCCGGCGCCGAACTTCTGCCGCCGCTCCTTCGCCAGCCGCCACACCGTCGACAGCAGCTTCTGCGCGGCGACCGTCCCGTCCCAGGACTCGGCCGGCGTCAGGCACGTGTCGCAGTTGCCGCAGGGCGTGCCCTTCTGGCCGAAGTACGCCAGCAGCCGCACCCGGCGGCACTCGACCGTCTCGCACAGCGCCAGCATCGCGTCCAGGTGCATGCCCAGGGAGCGGCGGTGCGCCTCGTCCCCCTCGGAACCGTCGATGAGCTTGCGCTGCTGGACCACGTCCTGCAGGCCGTACGCCAGCCATGCCGTGGCGGGCTCGCCGTCGCGGCCGGCGCGGCCCGTCTCCTGGTAGTAGCCCTCGACCGACTTCGGGAGGTCCAGGTGCGCCACGAAACGCACGTCCGGCTTGTCGATGCCCATGCCGAAGGCGATCGTGGCGACCACCACGACCCCGTCCTCCCGCAGGAAGCGCGCCTGGTTCGCCGCGCGCGTCCGGGCGTCCATTCCGGCGTGGTACGCCACGGCGTCGATGCCCTGCTCCACCAGCGAGGCCGCGGTCTTCTCCACCGAAGCCCGGGACAGGCAGTACACGACACCGGCGTCCCCGGCGTGCTCGGTCCGGATCAGGTCCAGCAGCTGCTTGAGCGGGTTGTTCTTCGCGACGATGCGGTACTGGATGTTCGGCCGGTCGAAGCTGGCGACGAAGTGCCGGGCGTCCTCCAGGCCGAGCCGCGCCACGATCTCGGCGTGGGTGGCCTCCGTGGCCGTCGCCGTCAGCGCGATCCGCGGCACCTTGGGCCAGCGCTCGTGCAGCAGGGACAGAGCGAGGTAGTCGGGACGGAAGTCGTGCCCCCACTGGGCGACGCAGTGCGCTTCGTCGATCGCGAAGACCGACACCTTGCCCCGGTCGAGGAGCCGCTGGGCGCTCTCGGTGCGGAGCCGCTCGGGGGCAAGGTAGAGCAGGTCGAGCTCGTCCGCGAGGAAGGCCTGCTCTACGGCCTGCCGCTCGTAGGGGTCCTGCGTGGAGTTGAGGAATCCGGCCCGCACCCCGAGCGCGTTCAGCGCGTTCACCTGGTCCTGCATGAGCGCGATGAGCGGCGAGACCACGACGCCCGTGCCTTCCCTGACCAGCGCCGGGATCTGGTAGCAGAGCGACTTGCCGCCGCCGGTCGGCATCAGCACGAGCGCGTCGCCGCCGCTGACCACCTGCTCGATGATCTCCTGCTGCTCGCCGCGGAAGGTGTCGTATCCGAACACGCGGTGCAGTACCTGCAGAGCGTCGGAGGTATCGGGGGAAGTGTCCGGAAGGGCCATCCGAGAAGCCTAACGGCACCCGCCGACACGCCGGGTCCGTCCACGGGAACCGGCGGCCGTCGGGAGCGCGGGGGCCGAGGCACCGGATCATCAGGGCATCAGGGCATCAGGGCTCAAGGTGTCGCCGTCCGGGCGTCACGGGAGGCGCCGAGGCCGCATCGAATGGGCGACGCCCTGCAGCGCCGTACGCGGCAGCCCGCCGAGGGCGCCGTCGTCGTCGCCGTCCGGCCGGTACGGCTCCTGCCCCAGGCCCTCCCGTACCGGCCGACCTGCGTGGCAGGCTGCGGCAGGTGCGGTCCGCCGCCGACGGCGACCAGCGGCCGCGCGGGTTGCCGGCCGCCCCCGCGCTGAGCAGCGTCGGGCGGGGTTCTCCTCCCACGCGGAGCGCTTCCGCAGGGTCGGTGCCATGGCGGGAGACGGCCGGCCGGTACCCCCGCCATGACACCCCATGGCCCCGAACAGCCTGCTCGGGCGGTCAGTTCACGCGCTCGACGCGGGCCCGTCGGATCAGGTTCTTGCCGGGTTCGCGCACCTTGTCGAAGGCGGCGTTGTTGAGCAGGACGCAGCTGCCGGAGGGGCCGTTCACGGTGACGGTCGTGGCCTGGCCGTTGTCGAGGTTCGTCACCTTCAGCTTCGTCCCGACGGGGAACGTCCCGCTGGTCGCCGCCGGCGGACCCGCTTCACCCGACAGCGTCACCGTCGACCCGGGACACACGACGTCGGGGGCGGCGGCATTACCGGTCGCCACCGTGACGACGACCCCTCCCGTGACCAGCGCTGCCGTGGTGGCAGAGAGCACGATCTTCTTCGTAAGACTCATCGTCCGTTTCCGGGACATTGACACTCCTCGATCCGATGGGCACGGCCTCCCCTACGTCCTGCATACGCCCGCCGTCACAAGCGAGTTCGGTTCTTGTCGCCGTGTTACAAATCCGGTGGTGGCGCAGCCCGCGGGTGCTGCGCGCGGCCTGACACGGCGGCCCGGGACACCCGCGCCGCATACGAACGCGCAGGTGGCGGCCCTGCCACTGATTCCGGTCGACGTCTGCGGCGCTCGCGGCGACCGGCCGGACCGCCAGGCGGACGGCGGCTCGGCCCTGATCCTTAAGGTTCAGTTGACCCCGCCTTAACCCTCCAGGAGGCGTCAGGCGCGCGTCGCCCGGATGATCCAGACCGCCGACGCGTAGCGCACCCCGTCGTCGGTCTCATGGGCGGTGAGGGTGGCCCTCAGATCGTCGATCGCACGACGGCGGCCCCCGTCGTCGAGACCGTCGAGCATCCAGCCGTGCAGGCCCAGCGTGAACCGCTCCGCGTCGGCCGCGTCCTCACCGAACCACATCGCCTCACGGTGCGGCTCCAGCCGGACGTCCGTGAAGCCGGCGGCGCCGAGAACGGCCCGTACGCGCGCGGGATCGGCCAGCGAGAACGGCCCGGGAGCGTCGGGGGCGGGCCCGGCCGTCGGGCGTCCTGCGGCCAGGGCCCGCGTGAAGGCGAGGAACCACTCGTTGCCCGCCGGCTCCTGCCAGACCAACTGCACGAAGCGTCCGCCGGGGCGCAGCGCACCGCCGATGTTGCGGAACGCGGCGACCGGGTCGGCGAAGAACATCGATCCGGTGCGGCTGACGGCCACGTCGAACGACGCCGCGGGAAAGGCGTGGACCTGGGCGTCCGCCTGCACGAACTCGGCGTTGTGCACGCCCTCGGCGACCGCCCGCCGCCGTGCCACGCTCAGCATCGCCGCCGACAGGTCCACGCCCAGCGCCCGGCCGGCGCTCGCCCGCCGTGCGGCGGCACGGGTGGTCTCGCCGGTGCCGCAGCCGACGTCCAGCACCCGGTCGGCGGGGGACACGTCCGCCGCCGCGAGGAAGTGCGTCCGGTAGGGGCGGATCGCGCGGTCGAACCGGTCGGCGTGCTCCGCCCAGTACGCGCCCTCCCGTCCGTCCCAGGCGCGCGCCTGCTCGGCGTTGGCGGGATCGACCCGAGGAGTGCTGCTCACGGCCACCACCTCCTGTGGTTCCGTACCCGGACCGCCGGCCGGCGCGGATCCGTCAGACGAGGGGCAGGTTCTGTTCGGACCAGACGGTCTTGCCTCCCATGGTGTAGCGGCTGCCCCAGCGGTGCGACAGCTGGGCGACGATGTACAGGCCGCGCCCGCCTTCCTCGGAGTTCCTCGCGCGCCGCATCCTCGGCTGCGTGTTGCTGGAGTCGGAGACCTCGCACGTCAGGGTGTCCGCCCGGATCAGGCGGAGCCGGACGGGGCCGCCGGCGTGGCGGATGGCGTTGGTGACCAGCTCGCTGACGATGAGCTCCGTGCTGAACGACAGCTCGTCGAGGTCCCAGGCCGTCAGCTGGGCCAGGACGAGATGACGCGCTTCGGCGACGACCGCCGGGTCGGCTTCCAGCAGCCACGTCGCGACGGAGCCGGTGTCCACCACCCGGGTACGGGCCAGCAGCAGCGTGACGTCGTCCCTCAGCCTGCCCGGCGGCAGCCCCTCCACGATGTCGTGCCGGGCCTGGCGCAGCGGCTTGCCGAGTACGCCCGAGCGCAGCAGCCGCTCCGCCAGGTCGCGCATGCCCTCGTCGACGTCCCCCTCCCCGCGCTCGATCAGGCCGTCGGTGTACAGGGCCAGGACGCTCCCCGGCGGCAGGACGAGCTCGACCGGCTCGAAGGGCCAGCCGCCGACCCCCAGGGGCGGGCCGGGGCTCAGCTCGACGTACTCCACCGTTCCGTCCGGGCCGACCACGGCCGGCGGGGGGTGTCCGGCGCTCGCCATGACGCAAGAACGGGTGACCGGGTCGTACACGGCGTACAGGCAGGTGGCCCCGGCCGGCCCGCCGGGCAGTGGAATGCCCGCGCCGCCGTCGTCCGCGTCGTCGCTCTCGGCCTCGGACGCCACCTGCACCACCATGTCGTCCACGTGCGCCAGCAGTTCCTCCGGTTCCAGTTCCAGGTCCGCCATCGCGCGTACGGCGCTGCGCAGGCGCCCCATCATGGCCGTGGCGTGCAGCCCGTGACCGGCGACGTCACCGACCACCAGGGCGACACGGGCCGACGACAGGGGGATGACGTCGAACCAGTCGCCGCCCACTCCGCTGTCCGCGTCGGCGGGCAGGTACAGACCGGCGGCTTCCACCGCGGGCTTCTCCGAGGTGGCCGGCGGCAGGAGGCTGCGCTGCAGCCCCAGGGCGGTGCGGCGTTCCTTGGTGTACCGACGGGCGTTGTCGACGGCGACGGCCGCTCGGGCGGCGATCTCCTCCAGCAGCGCCAGGTCGTCCTCGTCCAGCGGAGCGGAGTCACCGGTGCGCCAGAGCGTGAGCCGTCCGAACCTGATGCCCCGGGCGCACAGCGGGGCCGTCATCGCCGAATGGGCACCCGGGACGGTCGAAGCCCACTCCGGGACCGCGTCGTTCCCGGGATCCGCGGGCCGGCCGCCCGGCCCGGTGACCAGCTCTCCCCGGCACGCCCGCTCCGCGGACGCCGAGGGCGGCGCCGCGAACCGGGCCGTCGTCCCCGTACGCAGTACCTGCGGTTCCGTCCCGGCGACGGCCATCCGGATCAGGGGCAGGGGGAGGTGGTCGTCGGCGGCCGGTTCTCCGCCGGTGAGCACGGTCTCCGCGAGGTCCACCGCGGCGCAGTCGCCGAACGTGGGCGCCAGGACCTTCACCAGGTCCTCCACGGTGCGCAGGACCGACAGCGACCCCCCCAGCGCTCCGGTCGCGCGGTAGAGGAGGTCCAGCCGCCCGCGTGAGCGTTCGTGGTCGGTGACGTCGGTGAACACCGCCGCCACACCCATCGGCCGGTCGTCGGGCTCCTGGAGCCGGAACGCCTGGATGGTCACGATCCGGCCGCCCCGCGGATCGTCCAGGGTGCGCACGGTCGTGCTGAAGCCGGTCAGGGGCGTCCCGCTGTCCAGGACCTCCTGCAGCCGGGCCTCGACGGTGCGCGCATCCTCGGCCCACAGGAAGTCGGCCAGGCGCCGGCCGTACAGTTCGACGGGCACCCCGGTGTACGGCAGCAGGTGCGTGTTCGTCCGCAGCAGGCGCAGGTCCCTGTCGAAGACGGCCAGGCCGACCCTGCCCTGGAGGAACAGCTCCTTGGTGAAGGCGTGGTCCTGGCGCCATCGGGAGACCAGCTCCAGGGGTGCGCCGAGTACCAGGAACCGGCCCGCCTTCTGCGACGTGCCGTCGTTGAGCGGGACGACGCGGAAGCCGATCTCCAGCTCGCCGCCCGCGCCGTGCCGCAGCGTGGCCCGGCCCTCCCAGCCCTCCCAGCCCTCCCCGCCCGCGCAGCCGCTCCGCCCGCTGTGGGCCGGCACCGCCTCCCAGCCGCCCGAGTCCACATCCGCGAGGAGGTCCCGTGCCGGTCGGCCGCACACGTCCGCGGACCGGCGCTGCAGGAGGGCCTCGGCCGCCGGGGTCCAGGCGAGGACCGTCCCGGCGCCGTCCAGCAGGGCCGCGGCCGTGTTCGTCACGGCGAAGGGATAGTCCTGGTTGCTCTCACTGGCGTGCATCCGTGCCCATCTCGTCCGCCGGCCCCGCTGTCCCCATGCTGGTCGATGTCCGGGGCGGGAGCCAGAGGCGTTGCGCCGTCCGGTACCGCTCCGGGCGTCATTCCCAGTGTCTCGCGAGCAGGCTCCGGGCACGGCGCGGGGCGCGCTCGACGGGACCGCTTCGCGGGTACGGGACCCCGGCCCTGCGGGCCTGGGGTGGACAAGAAGCCCCTGGGCCGTCTCTTTCGGATCTTGTGCCCGCGTCGTCCGGTGCGTGCCGCGCCGCACCGTAGCGTCGGGGCTCCCGAGTACGTCCAGTACACGGCGGGCTCCTCCGCGCTGCCTTGGGACACCGCTCGTGACGGGCCACAGCCTCCGGCGCCGCCACGAGCGGGGCCCCTGGCGGCTCGCTGGACGGACCGCCCGGAGACGGCGGTTCCACCCGGCCGCCGTACGACGGAGCCGGCGGCCAGACCGGTCGGGAAACGGCCGGACCCCGCCGAACGGGTCCGCCGCCTCGGGAGCCGTTCTACGCGCGTCGGACCGGTCGGCGGTCGTCGGAAGCCACAACCGGGCGGACCCCGGCCTGGATCTTCGGCCACACCTGCTCCGCGAGCGGAATCAATCACTCCACCTCAGGAGATGATTCCGGCCACCGGGCCGCAGGGCACCCCTGGCAGGGTGCGTCACCGTGCGCGGCAACATCGAAGCGACATCAGGGGAATACGCTCGTGCGACGAAGAATCTCCGGGCCGGCCGCCACCGCGCTCGTACTCGGCCTCCTGCCGCAACTGTCCGGATGCGGTGTCCCTGGCGGCGGCGCGGGTGACGGCGGAACGCTCCGCCTGGTTGCCGCCGAGTACGGCGACACCCCGGCCACCAGCTCCAAGGCCTACTGGGAGAAGGTGACCGGCGCGTTCACCGACGCCAACCCCGGCATCAAGGTCGAGGTCCGGCTGCTGCCGTGGGCGGATATCGACCGCGAGGTCTCCCGCATGGTCGAGGCGGGCGAGGCCCCCGACGTGGCGCTCATGGGCTCCTACTCGGACTTCGCCGCGCAGGGGAAGCTGTACTCCGCGGAAGAACTCCTGTCGGTCGGCGCCGAGGCGAACTTCCTCCAGCCGCTCGCCGACGCGGGGACCTTCGACAATCGCCTCTACGGCCTGCCCTTCGTGGCGAGCAGCCGTCTGCTGTTCTACAACAAGGCGCTCTTCACCAGGGCCGGCGTCGCCGCGCCGCCCAAGACATGGTCCCAGCTCAAGGCCGCCGCCAAGGCGCTCAAGGACAAGGGCGTGAAGTACCCGTACGCCCTGCCCCTGGGCCCGGAGGAAGCACATGCCGAGGCGCTGATCTGGGAGCTCAGCAACGGCGGCGGCTACGCCGACGGGCGGGGCAGCTACAGCCTGGACTCCGAGGAGAACGTCCGCACCTGGCAGTGGGTCAGGGACAACCTGGTCACGCCCGGCCTGGTCGGGCCCACAGCGCCGTCCGAGACGAACCGTGCGGACGCCTTCGCCGCGTTCCTGCGGGGCGAGGTCGGCATGCTCAACGGCTACCCGTCGCTCGCCCACGAGGCGGCCGCGAAGGGGATCGACGTCGGCACCGTCGCCATGCCCGTCTCGGACTCGCTGGACAGCGGCGAAAGCCCGCCGACCGTGGGCGTGGCCGACTGGATGGTGGCCTTCAGGCAGAACGGCAAGCGGGCCGAGACAGGCAAGTTCCTGGAGTTCGTCTACCAGGACAAGAACCTGGCGGACTTCGTGGACCGCTACCACCTGCTGCCGGCCACCACCTCCGCCGCGCGGACCCCGGCCGGCGGCGGCCTCAGCCAGACCGACGAAGACTTCCTGAGCGCGCTGCGGACGGCCCGCCTCTACCCGGTGAACGACCCGTCATGGGTGGCGGTCAGCGACGCGATCAAGCGCAACATCGGCCGCGCCGTCGCCCCGGGCGGCGACCCCAAGGCCGTCCTGGAGGACATTGCGCACAAGGCGGAGCAGGCCGCCGCCGACAGAACCTGACCGCGCCCCGGGCCCGGTCGGGCGCACGGCACGCGGGAACCTCACGGTCCCGGCGGCCGTGCGCCCGGCGGCCGTGCTCCGACCTGTCGGAGCAGGCCTCGGCGAACGGCACGCCGATCCACGAGATCGCGGGGGAGACCGCCGGATCCGAAGGACGCGCCCTACCGGGCGTCGAGGAGGGTGACGGCCTCGGCGAAGTCGGCGTAGGCGGGTTCGAAGGTTCGCGCGGCGACGAGGAACATCGAGCGGTCCGTCAAGGCCCGGGCGAGGCGCACGGGGTCGTCGGGCAAGCGGCGGGCGAGCGCCACGCCTTCGTCGAAGTACGGTGTGAGGCGATCCCCGAACTGGTAGGGACGGTTGCCCTCGCGGACGGCCGCGCGGATGGTGATCCTGCGCTGGACGTCAACCACTTCGGGCATGCGGCCGGCCTCGCGCAGTTCCGCCGCCTCCGCTTCGAGCCGCGGCAGAGTGCCGAGGAAGGCATCGCGCGGGGCGCTCACGCAATCGAGGGTGCCGAACGCCGGCATGGGCGACTCGGTGCTCGCAGCCGGTTCGCCGCCCCGCCCCGACAGCGCGAACAGGGTGACCCACCACCCGAGGATGCAGCTCCAGTTCTTCGGCTCGCCCGTCGTCGCCAACTCCTCCAGGACGGTCAGGGCTTCCTGCCGGGTGGCTGCGGCATCCGCCCCGTCCCCGGCGGCCTCACGCATCCGGGAGAGGTGTACCAATTCCCAGGTGAGTATGGCCAGCGCCGACCTCTGCTCGGCGGCCTTGCGCCGGGTGTCGTCGAGAAGTTCCCGGAAGACGGCCGATGCCTCGTCGTGCAGGCCTGCGCCCTCCAGGTTCGCGGCCCACTCGACCATGGTCCAGAAAGAGATCTCGGGTGTGCCGTTCCGGGCCGCCTTCTCGTTGAGTTCGGCGGCTTCCCGGAAGCGTCCCTCCTCGGCCAGGGCCGTCGCCAGCCGCCCGTTGCTCCCGGCCGCGGCCATTTCCTCGCAGGCCGCGCGTCCCTCCGCTCGGCGTCCGAGGGCGAACAGGGCCCTCTGGTGGGCGTCCAGGGCCCTGCGCAGCCGTTCTGCTCGGGTCGGCAGGCCGGCCTCGATCCTCCGGGCGGCCTCGACCGCCTCGGTGGTCAGCGCCAGTTCCACCTCCGGGTTCCGGGTGCGGTAGCTCATCAAGAGGAGCGCGTCCACGAGCTTCGGCAGATACGCCTTCGGGCTGACCTCAGCCAGAACCCGGTACGCGTCGACCCGTTCGAGCACACTCAGCCGGCCGGAACCCAGCAGCAGTACGCGGGCACGCAGAACGGCGTCGTGATTGATCATCCCCATGTTCCCCCAGTCTCCGGGTGATGCACGAAGGAGATTCTGGGAGTCGGGGAGCGGACCGGACAAGCCTCGCGAACTGTGCGTTCCGTCCTACGAAAAAGGCCGCTGACCTGTCATGATGTACATGCCCTTGCATCAATTCCCTGACCCCGTCCCCCTCAGGACCGGCCACCGGAGCTTGCCCTGCGGGGCTGTGGGGCGCGCGCCGTTCCCGCCCGGCGGAGCGCGGAGCGGCCCGCGAAGCGCGCCGAGGCACCCAGCTCCTCTTCGATCCGGATGAGCTGGTTGTACTTTGCCGTGCGGTCGGAGCGGGAGAGCGAGCCGGTCTTGATCTGGCCGCAGCCGGTCGCCACCGCCAGATCCGCGATGGTCGTGTCCTCCGTCTCGCCCGAGCGGTGCGACATGACGGCCGTCCAGCCCGCTTCGTGGGCGGTGGCCACCGCTGCCAGCGCCTCGGTCAGGGTGCCGATCTGGTTGACCTTGACCAGGACCGAGTTGCCGACGCCCGTACGGATGCCCTCGCGCAGCAGCGCCTCATTGGTGCAGAACACGTCGTCGCCGGTGAGCTGGCAGCGGTCGCCGACGCGGGCGGTCAGCTCGCGCCAGCCCTCCAGGTCGTTCTCCGCCATCGGGTCCTCGATGGAGAGGACCGGGTAGGCGTCGATGAGCTTGGCCAAGTGGTCGGCGTGCTCGGACGGCGTCCGGCGCACGCCCTCGCCGGCGTAGTCGTACACCCCGTCGCGGAAGAACTCCGACGACGCCGGGTCCATGACCAGGCCGACGTCCGTGCCGAGCCGGTAGCCGCTGCGCTCGATGGCGGCCACCACGAAGTCGAGCGCCTCCTCGGCGGTACGCAGCGCGGGCGCGAAGCCGCCCTCGTCACCGACCCCGGTGGAGTGCCCGGCGGCCAGCAGGTCGCGGCGCAGGGTGTGGAAGACCTCGCTGCCCATGCGGACGGCTTCGGCGAAGGTGTCCGCGCCCACGGGCGCGATCATGAACTCCTGGAAGTCGAGCGGATTGTCGGCGTGCGCCCCGCCGTTGACGATGTTCATCATCGGCAGCGGCAGGAGGTGGGCGTCGGCGCCGCCGAGGTAGCGGTAGAGGGGCTGGCGGTGGGCCGCCGCGGCGGCCTTGGCGGCGGCGAGGGAGACGCCGAGAATGGCGTTCGCGCCGAGCCGGGACTTCGTGTCGGTGCCGTCGAGCGCGACCAGCGCGGCGTCGAGCCCCGCCTGGTCCGCCGCGTCCCGGCCGCGCACGGCGGCCGCGATCTCCCCGTTGACGTGGGCCACGGCGCGGTCGACGCCCTTGCCGTGCCAGCGCGTGGAGTCGCCGTCGCGCAGCTCCACGGCCTCCCGGGCGCCGGTGGAGGCACCCGAGGGGACGGCCGCGCGCCCCAGGGAGCCGTCCGTCAGGACGACGTCGACCTCGACCGTGGGATTGCCCCGGCTGTCGATGATCCGGCGGGCGATGACGGTCGCGATACGGGCGCCGACGGTTTCGACTGCCTTGGCGGACATGGTGGTTCCTCCCCGTTGGTCGTGTGCCGCGGCCCGGGCTGCGACGACGCCGGCGCTGGGCCCGACGAGAGAAACAATACAGCAATGCTGTTCAGTTTTGCTGAACAGCATGACTGTGCAGATCGGCTGCGCAGCATTGCTGTACAGGTCAGGTGCACAGCTTTGCTGGTCAACGGGATAAAGTGCCCTATGCCCTCCTCGGAAGCCGCAGTCATCGCCGCCGAACTGCGCATCGCGATGGGCAGGCTCATCCGGCGCGTCAAGGACGAGGACCGCATCCCGCTCGGCCAGGCCGCCGTACTCGGCGCGCTCGACCGCAACGGCCCCATGACCACCAGCGACCTCGCCGCCGATCAGCGCGTACGCCCCCAGTCGATGGCCCGGGCCGTGGGGCTGCTCATGGATCAGGACCTGGTCACGCGCCGGCCGCACCCCACGGACGGCCGCAAGTCGCTGGTCGAGCTGTCGGACGCGGGCCGGACCGCCCTCGAAGCGGAGCGCGGCCGCAGGGCCGGTTGGCTGGCCCAGGCCATCGAGGCCGAACTCACCGATGGGGAGCGGGCGTTGCTGGCACGGAGTACCGCCCTGCTGGAGCGGCTCGCCGCGCGCTAGGGCCTCCTAGGCGCCGATGTCCCGGCTTCGGAAGTCGTCCAGCGTCTCGCGCCTGACCAGGAGCCGGGCCGCGCCCCCGTGGACCGCGACGACCGCGGGACGGCCCACCAGGTTGTAGCCCGAGGCCATGGACAGCTGGTAGGCACCGGCCACCGGTACGGCGAGCAGATCGCCTGGGTGGACGTCGCCGGGCAGTGCCACACCGGCGGCCAGGACATCGCCCGCCTCGCAGTGCCGGCCGACGACCCGGTGGCCCTCGGGGCCGACGGCGGCCGCGATGCGGGCGATCTCCGACGGACCGTCGATGACGATCCGCCCGACGCCGAGGCGCAGCGCCGCCTCCAGGTCGCGGGGCGACTTGGCGTTGCCGTGCAGCACGATCCGTTCGGGCGGGAAGCCCGCGGTGACGGCCAGTTCCAGCTCCCCGGCCGAGCACACGTCCAGGCCCAGGCCCTCCTCACGTACCCAGCGCACCATGGCCCGCGACGTCGGCCGTCCGGGCCGGCACCGGGGTGACAGCGGGAGCGGTGAAGGTCGGGTCGATCGTCAGAGGGCCCCGGCCGAGCGGTGCGGCGAACGCGCGGAGCGCGGACTCGGACAGCCGGATCCACGGGTGGCCCGCGCCGAGCGCCGCCGCCAGCAGATCGGGGCGGGTGAATCCGACGGCGGTGCGCTCGCCCAGAGGGGTGCGGAACATCCGGAGCACCACCTGCGCGGTACCCGGCCGGACGGGCACGTAGAGGGGTCCGGCCGGGACCCGTTCCTCGGGCTCGGGGTCGTCGTCGTACCGGAACAAACACATGGGGCCCTCCCAGGGGAACCACGAGTGGCAGGTGGGGCCCCGGATGCGGGGAGGCGGTCCGGGGCGCGACGACGAAGCTATCCCCGTCCCCCCGCCGCAGGCCGCTCCGTAACGAGCCCCTTACGCCGACGCCCCGAGTCCATACGGATCGCTGACGCCCCCGTCCCGGGCGGCGCCGGGAAGCCGTCATGGCCGGCGCTCCAGGCGCCGGGTCCACGGGCGGGGGCTAGACTGGCCGCATCAAAGATATGACACTCGAAGTGCAATTACTTTTGTGAGTGTGTGTAACCGTTCTTCACTTTGCGTCATGAAAGGTGAGACATGTCCAGCTACAGCGCCCGAGCGTGTGCCGGGCAGACTCCTGTCCGGGACGGGCGCTCCGGCTCCGGCTCCGGTTCCGCTCGCATGCTCGCCGCCTATGCCGCAGCGGGCGCGGCCGTGGGTGCGGTGTGGTTTCTCGGCGGGGGCGCGCCCGCCTGGGAGCACGCGCTGCGCCTCCTCGTGGTGGTGCTGTGCGTCAGTGTGACCGGGCGCTTCGCCGGGCGCCGTCTCGCCCGCGCCGGGAGGGCCACGCTCGACCGGAAGCTGTTCTTCGGTCTGGTGGCGGCGAAAGTGCTCCTGGTGGGCGTGGCACTGCTCGTCGACTGGCTCGCAGGCCTGTGGTTCGCCGAGCCGGCATTGATCACCGCGGGGTTCCTGTTCGTGGCGGTTGCCGCCGGCGGTCCCGCGCTTCACGGCCGGATGTCCCACGGCACCGGTGCGATCGGCCGCCACGGATCGCAGACGCCGGCGCCGGAGCACCTGCCGTGATCTCTGCGTCCTGCACACTGGCCGGACACCGGACCGAGGCAGGAGCAGCACCTTGACCACCACTGCGCACCGCTGGCACCTGCGGGGATCCGCCGGTCACACCTACTCCGGTGAGGAAGCCCGGCAGCTGCTTCGGCACCGGTGGGACTGGGGGAGTCAGGAGACGTGGTTCGAGAGCGATACGGGGCGGCTCTTGACCGTGGTCACCAACGGCGACCGCGCGATGGTCGTCCTGCGGGACGGGGAAGGCGACGTGGGTGAGCACCTCGTCGATCGGCGTGCCGAGGGCTCTTCCGGCGGCTACGCGCTCGCCGACGGCCAAGTCGACAGCTACGCCGACCGGGACACCGTCGCCTTCGACGTGGCAGGCCGTGCCGTGGCGTACGTCATCGAGCACGGCACCTGGCCGGCCTCCGCCCCTCGTGACAGGGATGCGTTCCCCGGGGGCGGATAGCCTGCCCCCATGGGTGAGGCAACTGAGGCCATGGACAAGGGACATGACGGCGAGGGCTGGGGAGCCACGCGCTCCTGGGTGGAGAAGGGGCTGGTCGAGGGGGAGCGCATCGCGCAGGTCGTGCGGCTGCGCGGCGGCTGGACGTCTCAGATGCGCCGCCTGGACATCGCCGGACCGGGCGGTCGGCGCTCGCTCGTCCTGAGGTCCTTCGTCAAACCCTTCTACGTCCGGCACGCAGAAGGGCTGTTGACCCGGGAGGCGGCCGTCCTGCGCCGACTCGACGGCACGGACGTACCCGCGGCCACCCTCGCGGCCGTGGACGCGACCGCGCAGCACTGCGATCACCCGTCCCTGCTGATGACCCTGCTGCCGGGGACCGTACGCCTCGGCGATCAGGATGCCGACGACCGCGCAGAACTGCTGGCCCGCCAACTCGTTTCCATCCATCGGCTGCCGGTGACCGCGGCGCAACGCCCTCGGCCCTATCAGGCGTGGACCTCGCCCGAGCGGGTGACCCCGCCCGCTGCCACCGAGCGGCCCGAGCTCTGGCGGCGGGCGGTCGACGTCATCCGCCGGGAGCCCCCGGCCCATCAGGGCTGCTTCCTGCACCGGGACTTCCATCCCGGCAACGTCCTCTTCACGGGCAGCGGCGGTGGCCTCCGCATCAGCGGGGTCGTCGACTGGGTGGAGACCTCCTGGGGGCCGGCCGACCTGGACGTGGCCCACTGCTCGACGGCCCTCGCCCTCCTGCACGGGGTCCCCGCCGGCATGCGCTTCACCGACCGGTACGTCGACGCCGGCGGCACCCTGGCCGAGGGCAGCGCCCATCTCTACTGGCGGCTGCTGGACGCGCTGGGCTTCGCCCCGGACGCGGAGAAGGTCGCCGTTCCCTGGCGGGAACTGGGCCGCGTCGACCTGACACCCGATGTCCTGACCGGCAGGCTGGAGGGCTACATCGAGGCGCTGTTCGAGCGCTGTGCCTGAAGCAGCGGCGGCCGGGCGCGGGCGACCTGAGCGCCGCCCGCTCCCACGCCAAGCGCCTCAGGGGGGTTGAACCCCCGAGCGCGCTCCGGACCCGCTGCCGACGTCAGGCGCGGCAGCGCAGCATCTCCAGCGGCGGGTTGGCGTGGAAGTCCGCCCAGAACTCCGCGTCGAACTCGCGCTTGCCCGCCTCCGACACCGTCAGCGGCACCCAGGCCAACTCGCTGAATCCGGCCGCCGGCAGGCACTTCTCGTACACCTCCCGGCGCGGGAGGTAGGCGACGAACGAGACCGGCGGGTCGAGCAGCGCCGTCGTCCGCACCTGCGGCCCGGTCTCGACCTGCGCGCCGGTGAGTTCGCTGCGGAAGCCGTACCTCTCCGGGGTGGGCCCGTCGAAGCGGAAGTCGGGCGACTGGTTGAGCAGGAAGAGCTCACCACCGGGCTTCAGGCTGCGGTGCAGGGCGCGGCACATCCGCTCCGTGGTGGCGACATCCTCGGCGTAGTTGAGGAGTTGGACCGCCAAGGCGACGTCGAAGCGCTGCGCGATGGGCCGCAGGTCGGCGACATCGCCGACCTCGTAGCGCACGCCCAGCGGATCGCGTTCCTCCAACTGCTGTGCCACGGCGACCATTTCACCGGAGATGTCGATGCCGAGCACCTCCGCGGCGCCGCGGCGCCTGAACTCCCGACTGTAGAAGCCGGTTCCCGACGCCAGGTCGATGACCGACTTCCCGCGCACGTCCCCGACCAGGGCCAGGAAGCTGGGTACCACCACGTACTGCTCCAGGGGCAGGGCCTTGAACCCCTCGTAGGCCTCGCCGATTTCGTTGTACTGCTGCTGCGCGCTCATGGTGATGTCCTCCCCGTTTCGCTGTTCTCCGGCCACGGCCCCCTCCCGGGGGTGCGTCACGGCTCCTGCCTGGAAGTCTCTACGGGGCCGGGCGGCCTCCCGTACTGGCAGAACCGACAAAGATCCCGGCATCGTCCCGGCATCGTCTACGGCGGGCCAGGGCGTAGCCGGCACCGCTCGGCGCTACCGGCTACCGGCTACCGGCCAGCGGCCAGCGGCTCGGCGGACGGAGCGTGCGGAAAGGTCGTCACCGCTTCCGGTTCGGGGGCCCGGCCGCGGTCCTGTTCGAACGTCCGGAGCAGGTCCGCCGCCACGCTCACGGCGATCGCGGCGGGCTCCTTCCCGGTGATTCCCGAGATCCCGATCGGCGTCTTGATCCGGTCGATCGCGGCGGGGGCGTGGCCGCCCTCGGTCGCCAGGCGCCGGCGGAACCGCGACCACTTCGCCGACGAGCCGATCAGGCCGATCGAGCCCAGCCCGGCGGTGCGCAGGGCGGCGTCGCACAGCGCGGCGTCCTCCGCGTGGTCGTGGGTCATGATCAGGACGTGGGCGCCGGGTGGCAGCTCCGCGAGCACCTCCTCCGGAAGCAGCAGGGCGCGGTGCACGTGGACCTGTGCCACGGCGTCCGCGAGCACACCGAGCCGTTCCTCTGCGAGCATCTCCGGGCGGGTGTCGATCAGGTGCAGGTCGAGGTCCTGGCGGGCCAGGATGCGTGCCAGCTCCAGGCCGACGTGCCCGACGCCGAAGACCGCCACGGCCTCGACCACCGGCAGCGGTTCGAGCAGCACCGTGACGGCGCCGCCGCAGCACTGCAGGCCGTGCGGGCCGGTGACCTTGTCGTTGAGGGCGAACTCCATCAGTTCCGGCTCCGTATCGGCCGCGCCGGTCAGCTCGCGCGCCCGGTCGACGGCCACGGCCTCGATGTTCCCGCCGCCGATCGACCCCCACGTCTCGGTGCGCCCCACGACGAGCTTGGCACCGGCCCGTCGGGGCGCGTGTCCGCGTACGGTCGCGACGGTCACGAGCACGCCGGGTTCCCGGCGCGCCCGCAACCGCGCGACCGCGGCCACCCAGCTCATGTCAGGCATGGCTCAGGGCGCTTGCTTCGGCGGGGACCCCGCTGCCGTCGGGCGCGTGCCCGCCGGGCCGCGTGCCGCCGCTGCGGGCCTTCTCCACCGCCCAGTACACCGCCTCGGGCGTCGCCGGGGAGGCGAGTTCCACGCTGATCCCGCCGGGCCCGAACGCCGCGGCGGCCTGCCGCAGCGCCTCCCGTACGCAGAAGGCCAGCATCAGCGGGGGCTCGCCCACCGCCTTGGACCCGTAGACCGCACCCTCCTCCGTGGCGTTCTCCAGCAGCCTGACGTTGAACTCCTCCGGCATCTCCGAGAAGCTCGGCAGCTTGTAGGTGCTCGCAGCCTGCGTCAGCAGCCGGCCGCGGTTCGGGCCGTCGCCGGCGTCCCACCGCAGGTCCTCCAGCGTCAGCCAGCCCGCGCCCTGCACGAAGCCGCCCTCGACCTGACCGATGTCGATCATGGGGGAGAGGCTGTCGCCGACGTCGTGCACGATGTCCACCCGCCGGATCCGGTACGCGCCGGTGAAACCGTCCACCTCCACCTCGGCCGCGGCAGCGCCGTAGGAGAAGTACTTGAACGGCGAACCCCGGAACACCTTCGCGTCCCAGTGCAGGCCCTCGGTCCGGTAGAAGCCGGCCGCCGACAGCTGGACCCGCTGGAAGTACGCGGTGCGCACCAGGTCGTCCCAGGCCAGCTGCGCGTCGCTGCCGAGGACCCGCGCGACGCCGTCGACGATGCGCACGTCCGAGGCGTTGGCACCCAGCTGGGTGCCGGCGACCTGGAGCAGCCGCTCACGGATCTGCTCGCAGGCGTTCTTCACCGCGGCGCCGTTGAGGTCTGCCCCGGCGCTGGCGGCGGTGGCGGAGGTGTTGGGAACCTTGTCCGTACGGGTGGGTGCCAGCCGCACCTTGTGCAGCGGAATGCCCAGCGTGGTCGCGGCGACCTGGAGCATCTTGGTGTGCAGGCCCTGCCCCATCTCGGTGCCGCCGTGGTTGATCAGGACCGAGCCGTCCTTGTAGACCAGCACCAGCGCGCCGGCCTGGTTGAAGGCGGTGAGGTTGAACGAGATCCCGAACTTGATCCCGGTGATCGCGAGAGCCCGCTTGGTGTGCGGGTGCGCGGCGTTGAAGGCCGCGATCGAGGCCTTGCGGTCGGCGATGCCGGCGTCGTCGTGGACCTGGCGCCAGACGGCGGAGATCCGCTCGGGGTGCAGGACCCGCTGCCCGTACGGCGTCGAGTGGCCCTGCCGGTAGAAGTTGCGTTCGCGCAACTCCACGGGATCCAGGCCGAGGAGCGGTGCGCACCGGCCCATGATGTCCTCGATCACCAGCATGCCCTGCGGTCCGCCGAAGCCGCGGAAGGCCGTGTTGGAGACCTTGTTGGTCCTGGCGATGCGGCCGGTGACGCGCGCGTTGGGAATCCAGTAGGTGTTGTCGATGTGGCAGAGCGCCCGTGCCACCACGGGCTCGGACAGGTCCAGGCTCCAGCCGCCGTCCGCGGTCAGGGTGGCGTCCAGGGCCTGGATGCGTCCCTCGGTGTCGAAGCCGATCTTCCACGTGGCGTGGAAGCCGTGGCGCTTGCCGGACATGGTCAGGTCCTGGGTGCGGTTGAGCCGTACACGGACCGGCCGGCCCGTCAGCCTGGCGCCGAGGGCGGCGACTGCCGCGAACCCGTGGGGCTGCATCTCCTTGCCGCCGAAGCCGCCGCCCATCCGCAGGCACTGCACGGTCACCTCGTGGCTGTGCAGGCCGAGCACGTGCGCGACGATCTCCTGCGTCTCCGAGGGGTGCTGGGTGCTGCTCTGGACGAACATCTGCCCGTTCTCGTCGACGTGGGCCAGTGCCGCGTGCGTCTCGAGATAGAAGTGTTCCTGATCGGAGAAGTGGAACTCGCCGGTGAACACGTGCGCGGAGTCGTCGAAGCCGGCGTCGACGTCGCCGGTCACCATCACGGGCCGGGCGCCGTGGAAGCTCCCGGCCGCGATCGCCTCCCGCAACGTGATCACGGAGGGCTTCTCGTCGAGTTCCACCTCGACGGCCGCCGCACCGAGCCGGGCCGCCTCCAGGGTCTCGCCGAGCACCCAGGCGACGGCGTGGCCGTGGAACATGACGGTGTCGGGGAACAGCGGTTCGTCGTGCTTCATCCCGGCGTCGTTGACGCCGGGCACGTCGGCGCCGGTCAGTACGCGGACCACGCCGGGCACGGCGAGCGCGGGCCCGGTGCGCAGCGCGGTGATCGTGCCGTGGGCCTTCATGACCTGGACCGGGTAGGCGTGCAGTACGTCCTTGGTGCGGTGGACCAGGTCGTCGGTGTACAGGGCGGCGCCGGTGACGTGCAGGCCGGCGCTCTCGTGCGGCAGCGGAAGGCCGACGACGGGCTTCTCGGGGCGTTCGGACAGATGGCTCATGACGACACCGCCTCGGTGGTTCGCGCGTACAGCTTCATCAGGCTCTGGCCGAGCATCGCGGAGCGGTATCCGGCGCTGGCGCGGTGATCGTCCATCGGCGTGCCCTCGGTCCGCAGCACCCGGGCCGCGGCCTCGGCGGTCCCCGCGGTCCAGGGCCGGCCCTCCAGTGCGGCCTCGGTGGCGAGGGCGCGGATCGGGGTGGCGGCCACGCCGCCCAGGCCGATGCGCGCCTTGCGGACGGTCCCGTCCTCGATGTCGAGCGCGAACGCCACCGCGACGCTGGAGATGTCGTCGAAACGACGCTTGGCGATCTTGTGGAAGGCCGCGACCGGTGACAGCGGCAGCGGGACGCGCACCGCGCGGATCAGTTCGCCGGGGCGGCGCACGCTCTGTCGGTAGCCGGTGAAGTAGTCGCGGAGGGGTACCTCGCGCTCGCCGTCGGCGTCGGCGAGCACCAGGGACGCCTCCAGTGCGAGCAGTACCGGCGGGCTGTCGCCGATGGGAGAGCAGGTACCCAGGTTGCCGCCGAGGGTCGCGCTGTTGCGGATCAGCCGGGACGCGAACTGCGGGAACAGCTCCGCCAGCAGCGGGACGCTGCCGCCGAGGCGGCGTTCGATCTCCGTGAGGGTCTGCGCCGCCCCGATCTCGATGTGGTCGGATCCGACGCGCAGTTCCCGCAGTTCGGGCAGCCGGTCGACCGCGATCACACAACCGGCGCGACGGGAACGGATGTTGACCTCGACGCCCCAGTCGGTGCTGCCGGCGACGACCACCGCTTCGGGCCGCTCGCGCAGCAGCCGCAGCGCGTCGGCGAGGGTGCCCGGCCGCAGGAACGCGCTGTCGTCCCGTGTGTACCGGGTGGCGACCGGTTCGGGCGGGGACTGCTCGCGGCGCCGCGCCAGGGGGTCGTCCTCGGCGGGCATGCCGACGGCGAACGCGGCGTCGCGGATCGGGCGGTAGCCGGTGCAGCGGCACAGGTTTCCGCTCAGCGCGTGCAGATCGAAGCCGTTCGGACCGTGCTCGGAGCCGTCGGAGCCGTCGGCCCGGCCGGCATGCGCGCAGCGGTCGGGCCGGTAGTACTCGGAGGCCATGCTGCAGACGAACCCCGGTGTGCAGTAACCGCATTGGGAGCCGCCGCGGACGGCCATCTCCTCCTGCACGGGGTGCAGCACGGCCGGCGTACCGGATGCGTCGGCGGCGGCGAGGCCCTCGGAGGTGACGACCTCCTGCCCGTCGAGCGCCGCGACCGGGACCAGGCAGGCGTTGACCGCCACCCAGTCGGTGGGCTTGTTCACGCCGGGACGGGCCACCAGGACCGAACAGGCGCCGCATTCACCCTCGGCGCAGCCTTCCTTGGTACCGGTCAGGCCCCGCTCGCGGAGGAAATCGAGCACCGTGGTGTGGGGCGGCGCCGGGGAAATCGGTGCTTCTTTCCCATTGACCGTGATCCGCGCCGCTACCACGGCACGTCCTCATTTCGGCGCGCGGTCGATCGGACTGTCCAAGTCGCCATTTCAGAGCTTTCTCTTCCGGTGGTCGCGGCCCGGGAACGCGCAGCGCGACGCCTCGGCACGCGACGGCATGCCGTAAGTGGTGACATAGATGAGAAGGTGCCGGGGCCGCAATCGGGCACGCCGACGAGGGGGCTGCTCAGCAGCCGTGGGCTACACGACCCGGAGCCCAGGCGATCTGGTGTGCGAGGCGAATCAGGCCGGAGATGGTCGACATCCGGTTTCGCCTCCTTCCAGCAGCTCACGAGCGGGTGCGGTCGAAGTTACGTTGCCGCAGCTTCATCGGTCAAGCACTTGTCGGCGCATTGCACGAAAGCCGGCCACCGCGACCGGCCGGTATTCCTACGTGGAACCAGCGGAGCCCGCATTCCCTTCGGCGGCGGCGTCACGGTACGGCGGCGGGGTGCGGGCACCCCGGCAGCGACGGCCGGTCCTTGGTCCGTACGGCGGGGAGCCACGCCGTGGACTGCGCGGAGCCGGCGGGGAGACGGACGCGGTACCAGCGGGTGGAATGCCGGTCCTCCTCGTCGATGATGGGCCGGCCGTCGGCCAGCTCGCACTCGGCGGCGAGGACGTCGCCGTGCCACACCCGGGTCGCCACGACGTTCTGCGCGGCGTACGGCTTCCGGGGATCGATCGCCAGGCCCAGGCTGCACTGCTGGTCCCGGTCGGACCGCTCCTGGCAGCCCCGCTCCGCGTTGAACACCCGGACCGTGCCGGTCACCGCGCCCGTACGGCCGGGCGGAGCGTACGAGCCCGCGCGTACCCCGTCCGCGCACAGAGCCGCCCCGGCGATGCCGCAGAGCGCGGTGGCCAGTACGGCGGTGCGGGCCCGGCCGCCCTGCCGCCTTCCCACCCCCGGTGCCGTTTCCGTCCCCGGCATCCCCTGCCGGGCGGCGGAGATACGGGCGAGCAGGCTGTCGGCGGTGTGCGGGGCGCGCGCCGCGTGTGTCGGGGCGAGGCAATCGGCGGCCAGGTCGCGCCAGAACGGCGGCAGGGCGTGGTCCAGGCGCAGCGGGGCACGGCCCGCGCCGTACTCCTGGACCGCCGCGCCCCGTGCCACGGGGGTGGCACCGGCGAACGGAGAGCCTCCGGACGTGAACACCTCATGGATGACGATGCCCAGCGCCCAGATGTCGGCGGTCGGCCGGACCAGTACGCCGAGTTCCCCCAGGGGCGCCCGCCAGCGCTCGGGCGGGAGGTAGTCCAGGGTGCCCATGGGCGGCGCGTAACCGTGCGTCCCCGTCAGCTCGGTGGCGAGGCCGAAGTCCGAGAGTTTCACGGAGCGGTCCGCGCCGAGCAGGACGTTCTCCGGCTTGAGATCGGCGTGGACCCAGCCCGAACGGTGGAGATGGGAGAGCCCCTCGCAGATCTGCGCGATCAGCCGGCCCCGTTCGGCCTCGGGCACCCCGGCGTCGACCAGCTCCCGCAGACTGGCCGCGGCCCTCTCCATGACCAGCACGATCGCCCCGTCCAGGGCGGGCCGGTCCGGTGCGCGGAGCACGAAGGTCTCCAGGAAGCCGATCAGGCGTGGATGCCCCAGCCGGCGCCCGAGTTCGACCTCGCGGCGGGCGGACTCCACGATCCTGCGCGCCTGGCGCGGCGCGAGAGCGGCGGTCGGCATGATCTTGAGCGCCACCTCGGCGGGGCCGGGACGGCCGCCGGCGGGAGCGCGGGCAGGGAGTACGTCGGCCGGCCGCGCCGCGTAGACCGTGGACCAGCCTCCGGACCCGATCAGCTCGGTGACCACCCAGCTCCCCACCCGGCAGCCGGGCGGGAGCAGGTCCGCGCGGTCGCACTCGGTCGTACCGCCCAGGCCGAGCCGTGCAGTCATCGCCCGGCCTGCCGCTCCCGCCCGCGAGCCCCCGTCAGGGGCGGCAACAGCGCGAGGTGTTCCTCCCGTACGAGCCCGAACCGCAGCCCGAGCCCGACGATCTCCTCCCGCTTGCCGTTGCGGCGTTCGCCCCTGCCGTGCTCGGCGGGGTGGTCCAGGACCCCGATGCGGAGCTTCTCGTCGGCGAGGTAGTCGATGTGCGAGCTGACCGCCCGTGCGGTGAGAGCGCCGCAGGCGGGGTGCGGCCTGAGCCGCTCGACGATCTGCGGGGTGGTGGGTACCGCCACGCGGGACTGGTCGCGCAGGCGCGGTTCGCAGAGCGCGACGAGGACGAGGAAGTAGGTGGCCGTCTCGTCCAGGGAGTACGCGGTGACCGTGCGGTTGCCCCAGGGGACGCCCATGGCCTCCGGGTCCAGATAGACGTGGTCGGGCGCGAACACCTGGAAGGAGACGGGGACGTCGCCGCGGGCGGGCAGCACCACGCGCGCGAACTCGAACGGGACGGGCGCCCCCACCCGTCGCGGCGGAACCCTCAGGTATTCCCCCGCGCCCTCCGGGTTCTCCACCAGATAGCTGTGGGTGCTGCTGTGGTTCGTCAGCTGCCAGTGGTCGTCGGTCACGCGGATCTCACCGGCGAGCCGGGAGATCGCCGCGTCGGCGAGGCGCAGCTCGACGGGTACCGCGGTGGAGCCCCGCCCGAAGCGGGCGACCTCGCCCGGGCCGAGCCGCAGGGTCACCGGTTCGCCGCACGGTGCGCCGCCGCCGGTGCCACCGCTTCCCCGCGGCAGATGGACGACTACGCCGCTCACCGTTCCCCCTGTTCCACGCGTCGCACTTGCCGGACGTGCGGAACGATACTCACCTCGCGGGGGAGTTGACCGGCGTACTTCGGCCACTTCGGCCGGGGCCGCCGACGGGGGCGGCGGTTCGCGGACGGCGACGGCCGGGGCGCCGGGATCTGGCCCGCTGCGGCGGGCGCGCAGGCCGCGTCGAGCCGCCCGCAGTGGGCAAAGTCACCGTGTCACAAAGGGGCGGAACGCCGCTTCGAGGGCTTCGCGGCGCGTCCTCGCCCCTGTTTCCCCCTGTGCGGGTGGCGAGATCCGGACGCCCTGGTCAGAGCGCGGGACTGCCCGACGCGAGGGGCGCGACCGTGCGATCACCGAAGGCCGACCACGGCCGCCACCCGCCGCTCGGCCGGGCCTGGACGCGGGTCCGCAGCCGGCCCTCGGCGGTCACGGCGAAGACGTGGGTCCGCCCGGCCGGGTCGAGCACGGCCGTGGGGGAGGCGGCGAGCCGGACACCGGGCTCGCCGAACTCCCCGCCGGGTGCCGGGTCCCCGCCCGGAGCGACCTGCCAGCGGTGGTCCAGACGGGCGCCGCCGGGCGTCAGGGAGAACGCCTCCAGCCGGCCGTCGGCGTTGACGGACAGCGCCGGAGCGGCCGCGCTCCAGCCGAACATGGGCAGCCATGCGTCCCAGCCGCCGCTGGGCACGGTCTGCCGCCGGTGGAAGGTTCCCACGCCCGACGGTCCGATCGCGGTGACGGTCAGCCGGCCGCTGCCGTCCCGCGCCACCCGCGGGGCCGCGCCGGCCGCCGTGCCGAACCGGTGCCAGGCGGCGGTCCAGGGGCCGCCCGGGGCCTCCTGCCACCGGTGGTCGATCGCGGCGCCGCCGGGTGCGAGTGCGAACACCTCCAGCCGGCCGTCGGCGTTGGCCGCGACCACCGGCGGTGCGCCCGCGGGCCCGCCGAATCCGGGCTCCCACGGCTCCCAGGCCGGTGCCCCGGGTGTCCGCTGCCGGCGCCGTGCGACGGAGGCGCCGCCGGGACTCAGGGCGAAGACCTCCAGTCGGCCGTCGGCGTCCCGGGCCACGGCGGGGGCGGCTCCGGCCGGGCCGCCGAACTCCTCCCATGCGTACCAGCTGCCGTCCGGCCGCTGCGCCCGGTGGTGCAGGTTCGCCCCGCCCGGCGCGAGCGAGAACACCTCCAGCCGGCCGTCGGCGTCGCGGCCGAGCGTCGGTACGGCGCCGGCCGGCCCGCCGAAGGTCTCCCACCGCGACCAGGTGTCGGCGTCCGGATCGAGCTGTACCCGCCGCAGCACCGACAGGTCCGAGGCGTCGAGCGCGAACACCGTGAGGCGGCCGTCGGCGTCGAGCCCGGCCACCGGATGGTCCGGGCTCTGCCACGGCGGTGGCGTGTCCCGCCAGTGCAGGGGTGCCACGTACAGCCCGTGCCGGAACCAGCCCGCGGCGGTGGCGTACCACCGCTCCCCGTCGGCGACCACCTCGACGGCGTGACCGGGTACGTGCCCCGCGTATCCGGCGAGTTCGAAGCGGAAGGGATCCCGGGACGCCAGCACGTCGGTGCCCTCGTATCCGCCCCGCGGCCCGACGAACAGGTAGTACCAGCCGCCGCGTTCGACGACGTACGGCGACTCCGTGACCGACACCGTCGCGTCGGTGCTCGCGTCGGTGAACGCGACACCCGGTTCGCTCCAGCGCAGGAGGTCGGCGGAACGGCGGTGGGCCACGACGTGGCGGCCGCCCGCGCCCGCGACTTCGGTGTAGTACATGACCCACTCGCCGCCGACCCGCAGCACCATCGGGTCACGCGCCGCGAGCCCCCGGAACAGCGGGCCGGACGGCTCACGGGTCCAGGTGAACAGGTCGGTGGACGTGGCGAGGTTGATCGCGGCGCCACGCGCGCCACCCGCGGCGTAGAACATCCAGTACCTGCCGTCCGCCTCGACGACGTGCGGCGCCCAGAGGTGTTCCTCGCCGAAGTAGGACGGGTCGACGGTGAGCGCGTCGGGGTGGGTGGTCCACGGTCCGTGCGGGCTCGGTGCGGAGGCGTGCGCGAAGGACGTCTCCGCCGAGCTGTCCGGGGATTCGCCGCGGGGCGCGCTGTTTCCGACGATGCCGAACAGGTGCCAGCGGCCGCCGGCCTTGATCAGCGTGTGGTCGTTGAGGTAGCGGGGGCCGGCGGCGGTGGAGGGGTCGTGGACGTACGCGAAGGGGCCCGCGCCGACCCACTGGCGGGGCGTGGTGTCCCCCGCGGTCCCCGTCCCGGTCCCTGGCCCTGGCTCTGTTCCGGCGCCGGCCGTGGCACGGCCGGCGCCCAGGAGCGGGAGCGTGCCCACCCCGGCGGCACCCTTCAACAGGGTCCGCCTGCTGATCGGAAGCATGGTCTCTCCAGTCGGAAGGGCGGGCGGGCACGGGCGCGGATCAGTCGAGGGCGGGGCCGGCCCCGTCGTTGACCCACATCCACTCCGACCAGGTCGCGAACCCGGTCTGCCATTTGTGGTAGGTGCCGGCGCGGCCGGAGGCGAAGACCTCGATGCGGCCGTCGGCGTTGACGGCCGCCGTGACTTCGGTGCCGCCGGTGCCGAAGGCGGCCCACTCGCCGTAGCGTGCGTTCGGGGCGGTCTGCCAGGTGTGCATCGCGGTGACGGCGTTGACGGCGAAGACCTCCACGCGGCCGTCCGGGGTGCGTTCGCTGGTGAGCTGCGCGTCCGCGGGACCGCCGGTCGGCTCCCACTGCGACCAACTCGTAGGCCCTGCCTGGTACTTGTGGAACACGCCCACCGGCCCGGAGGCGAACACCTCAAGGCGGCCGTCGGCGTTGCGGTCGACGGTCAGGTCGTGGCCGCCGCCACCGAAGTCCTCCCATGCGGACCACCCTCCACCGGGCGCCGTCTGGTACTGGTGCTGGAAGGTGGCGCCGTTGAGCGCGAACACCTCCAGACGACCGTCCGGTGCCTTCTCCATCTCGACACGGCTGTCGGCGGGGCCGCCGGCGGGCTCCCACTCGGACCAGCCGCCGTTCGCGGCCGTCTGGTACCGGTGGAAGAGCCCGACCGGTCCGGAGGCGTAGACCTCGATGCGGCCGTCGGCGTTCACGCCGGCGGCGGTGTCCTTGCCGCCGCCGCCGAAGGCCTCCCAGTTCGACCAGCCGCCCGACTGGGACAGCTGCCAGCGGTGCTGGAAGGTGCTCCCGTTGACGGCGAACACCTCCAGGCGTCCGTCCGCGTTCGGCGCGATGGCCAGTTCGGCGCCGCCGCCCGGTCCGCCGAGCGGCTCCCAGGCCGACCAGCTGCCGTTGACCTCCTGCTGCCAGGCGTGGTGCACGCCGTCGGCGCCGGCCGCGAACACTTCCAGACGTCCGTCCGCCGACCGTGCCGACACCACCCGGCCCGACTCGGCCGGGTGCACCGGGGGCTTGGGCCGCGGACCGCTGCCCGGCGTACAGGGCAGCACCACGCCGCGCTCCGCCAGGTAGGCCTCGGGGTCGATGCCGTACGAGGTGGACGGGTCTCCCCAGATCCGCAGGTGCAGGTGGGGGCCGGTGGAGTTCCCCTCGGCGCCCATCAGCGCGATCTGCTGGCCGGCCGCGACGCGGTCGCCGACGGAGACGTCCCGCCGGGTCATGTGCCCGTACTCGGAGATCCTCCCGTCGGGGTGCAGGACGCGGATCCACTGGCCGTAGTCGCCGGTGTACCCGGAGATGGTCACCTCGCCGTCGCCCACGGCGTAGATCGGTGTGCCCACGTTGTTGGCGATGTCGACGCCGTTGTGGCCGCTGTGGAAGTGCTGGGACACGAACCCTGCCGCCGGGCACGCCGCGGTGAGCTCGGCGGGCCGGGCCGCGGCCGGAGTGGTGCTCACCAACAGGGCCGGCAGCAGGGCGGCTGTCGCCGCGAGAACACAGTGCAGTGCGCGTCGGAATGGTTTTGGAAGCACGGGACGCTCCTCCCCCTCGGCGGTCCGGGTGTGCGAACGGTCTGGAAGGTAGCAACGGCGCCGGAGCGGGAGACCCCGGAAGGTTACGGACTGACAGCCGGCAGCCGGTCCGCTAGGGCGGGTCCGCGGGGCACGGCCGCCGGTCGAACCGGCGCTTCCGGACTGCGTGACCACGGCCGGGGCCCGACGGACGGGCCGCCGGGGCCCGACGGACGGGCCGGGCTCCGGCGGCGGCGTACGGGCGGCGGCTGCGGGGGCGTCCGGTTGACTAGTTGACCGCGGGGCCAGAACCGTTCAGCCAGCCCCACTCCGACCAGCTTGCGAACCCGGTCTGCCACCGGTGGTAGACGCCGGCGTGGCTGGTGCCGAAGACCTCGATGCGGCCGTCCGCGTTGTTGCCCGCACCGACCGCCGTGCCGCCGCCGCCGAAGTCCACCCACGGCGAGAACGCGGCGTTCGGGCCGGTCTGCCAGGCGTGGCTCGCGGCGCCGGCATTGATCGCGAACACCTCCACGCGGCCGTCGACCGACCGGGAGGTGGTCAGCTCGGCGTTGGCGATCCCGCCGGTGCCCGTCCACTGCGACCAGGAGGTCGGGCTCGTCTGCCAGCGGTGGAACACACCGTTCGCGTTGGACGCGAACACCTCCAGCCTGCCGTCCTGATTGTGGCTGGCGGTCACGGCGTGTCCGCCGCCGCCGAAGTTCTCCCAGGCGGACCAGCCGCCGTTGGCGCCGGTCTGGTAGAGGTGCTCGAACGTCGAGTCCGACAGGGCGAAGACCTCGAGGCGGCCATCGGGGGCGTTCTCGACGGCCAGCCGCGCGTTGGCCGGGCCGCCGCCGGTGCCTTCCCAGCCGCCCCAACCGCCGCTGGGCGCGCTCTGCCAGCGGTGGAAGACCCCGTCGGGGTTGGAGGCGAACACCTCGATGCGGCCGTCGGCGTTGCTGCCCGCCGCCAGGCGGTGGCCTCCGCCGCCGAAGTTCTCCCAGGCGGACCAGCCCGCACTGGGCGCCGTCTGCCACATGTGGTCGAAGGTGCTGTCCGACAGGGCGAACAGCTCCAGGCGACCGTCCGCGTTGGCCGCCACGGCCAGCTGCGCGTTGCGCGGGCCGCCCGCGAACCGCCACTGCGACCAGTCGCCGTTCACCGCGGTCTGCCACGAGTGGTAGACGCCGTCGGCGCCGGCGGCGAACGCCTCCAGGCGTCCGTCCGCGGACCGCCCGGACACCACCCGGCCCGAGGCGTAGGGGTGCCGGGGGCCGCTGCTCATACCGGACCACAGGGCGTTGGCGATGAGCGTCGCGTCATCCGCCTCGATCGCGTACAGGCCGCGCAGGTCCTCCCGGGGCCGCTGGACGTGCCAGCACACCTCGCCGATCGCCTCGTCGTTCCACGAGCCGCCCGGATACTGCTGTTCCATCGCGTCGAGGAAGGCGTTCGTGGCGTGGGCCGGGTTCAGGCGCTCCTCCCGCGTACCCCACCAGTCCTGCTGCTGGAACAGGCCGAGGCTGGTGTAGTCGACGGCCTGTGCGTAGTTGTTCATGCTGCTTTCCACGATGATCGTGGCGATGGCGATCGCGGCGGCGCGCGGACCCAGCCCCCGGTCCTTCACCGCCTGCGTGACCATCCGCGCGCAGGACATTTTGTAGCCGTTCAGGTAGCCGGCCATCTTGGCGTGCAGCTGCGGGTTGAGCTGATCGGCCATGACGCCGTCGGCGGCCGACGGTCCGGCCGGGTCACAGGGGACGGTCGGAATGGCGAAGCCCTGCGGGCCGCCGAAATAGCGGGAGACGCCGGCGCGTTGGCCGTCCGGGCCCGGAAGGGGCCCTTGCCCGGCCATGGCGGGCGAGCTGGTCATCGCGATGACCAGGGCCCAGACCCCGGCCATGACGGCCAGTCCGGTGAACATGCGGCATAAGCCGATTCTCGACATGGTGTGCCCTTTTCGTCGCGTCGTGGAGTGCCCGGCGCTGCCGGCCGGTCCTGTCCGGTCGCCGGCGGCCGACGGTAGGAGGCCCCGATGAAATACCGATGGCACGGGTTTCATCGGGATGTCATCGGCCGCTGCCACTGTCGTCCGGTGACCTCGGCCGACCGCGTACGCACCGGGAAGCGGACGCGCGGGCCGACTACTTGGGGAGGATCGACATGCGAGCACGAAGGATGGCGGCGGCGTCGGCCGGACTTCTTCTGACAGCCGGAATCTCAGTGGTACAGGCGCCCACGGCGCAGGCCGCGGCTCCGTGCGAGGGTACCTACACGATCGTCGTCGGCGGCACGGGCAGTTCGTGGAACAACGACGGCTTCTACGGCAACATCCAGCAGCACGTCGGGTACCCCACCCAGATCCCCAACGGCGCCAGCGCCCGCGCGGGCGTCAACGAGCTGAACCGGCTGGTCCGCGACCAGCGTGCCGCGTGCCCCGGCCAGCACGTCAAGATGGGCGGGTACTCCCTGGGCGCCGCGGTGGTGCACATCTGGGTCACCGAGAACTGGCAGACCTTCGACAACGTCAACGCCGTCCTCATCTCCGACCCCAAGCGCCAGGGCCCTCCCGGTGCCAACGGCGGAGCCGTGCCGTTCGGAGGCTTCGTCGGCGCCCCGCTCGCCGGCGCCGACAAGTTCTTCGGCAACGTGCCGGTCAAGACGATCTGCCACTGGGACTACGTCTGCGACGAGTCCGCGGGCATCTGGACCTACCCGGAGAACCACGTCAAGAACTACCCCGCCGACTTCAACATGGATCACCACAACGACAGTGCCAACGAGGTCTGGTACAACGGCGCCTGGTATCCGGCGTAGTCACACGAGGCGCGTCGGCCGCGTCGGCCGCGTCGGCGGCTTCCGACCGCCCGGCGGGGTGGGGCCGGGGCCGTCGTCGTCACCGCGCAGGATCATCTGTCGGGTCCGCCGCAGCATCCGGCTCGGCGCGACCCCCAGGTCGTCGGCGAGCCGGCGGCGGGCGCGATCGAACACGGTCAGGGCGTCGGCCTGCCGGCCGGCCCGGTACAGCGCCCGCATCAGCATCGCGGCCAGCTGTTCGTTCAGGGGGTCCGCCGAGGACAGGGCGAACAGCTCGGCGATCGCCTCCGACTCCTGGCCCAGCCGCAGTTGCGCCTCCAACTTCCGCTGCACGATGGCGGTCCGGCGCTCGCCGAGCCGCATCCGTTCCAGCTCGGCGAGCGGTCCGGGCAGGCCGGCCAGGAGCTCCCCGCGGAACAGCTCCAGCGCCTGCGCGCACAGGCGGACCGCCTCGGCCGGTTCGCCCGCCCGATCGGCCCTGCCGATGTCGGCGACCAGTTCCTCCATGCGCGCCACGTCCACGTCCACCGCGCCGGCGACCAGCCGGTAGCCGTGCCGGGTGTGCTCGATGACCGAGTCCGGGCCGTCGTGGTCCGAGGCGTTGCCGCTCCGCAGGGCCTTGCGCAACCGGTAGACGTACACCGGCACCACGTTCGCCGCCGGCGGCTCCATCCCCCATACGTCGTCCAGCAGTTCGTCCCGGCTGAGGATCCGCCCCGCGCCCAGGGCCAGCGCCGCGAGTACGGCCTGCTGGCGGAGGTGTCCCAGGTCGAGGGGCCGACCGTGCTGCGTCGCCCGCAGCGGCCCGAGCAGACAGATCCGTATCCGCCGGCCGGCCGGCCGACCGGCGGCGCTCCGCGGCACCGGGTCCGCCGGGCGGGTGCGGGGGCCACGTCCGGGGGCGACCAGGCCGCAGTCGAAGGCGTGGACGATGGCGGCGGCGCGGTCGCGCAGTCCGAGTTTGGCGAGGATCCGCGCGAGGTGTGCGGCCACGGCGTCCTCGGGGAGGGCGAGGGCGGCGGCGATCTCCTCGTCCCGCAGCCCGCAGCCGACCGCGGACAGCACCCGGCGTTCGAGGGGCCCCAGCACGGTGCCGGTCGGGCGGCGGTCATCGGTGGCGGTCGTCGGCATCGCGGCTCCCCGGGCTCCGGACTGGTCGGTCTGACGGGCGCCGACAAGCTAGTCAGGAGAACAGGGGGCAGGGCATCCGGAAGGATCCGGAGTGACATGCGGGCCCGGCATCCCTATCGAGGCCTCACACGGGCAGTCGGTGGAGGACGACATCGCGCAGGGCGCCGTCCTCGGCGGTGAGGGTCAGGTAGGTGTGGTGGGGCTGGCGGCGTCGGTCGGTGGGGGAGCCGGGGTTGAGCAGGCGGAGCCCGCCCGGGGCGGTGGAGTCCCAGGGGATGTGGCTGTGGCCGAACACCAGGACGTCCGTGTCGGGGAAGAGCGCGGCGCACCGCCGTTCGCGTCCGGCGGCCGGTCCGGTCTCGTGGACGACGGCGAAGCGCAGGCCGCCGATTTCCGCGCGGGCGACCTCGGGCAGTCTGCGGCGCAGGGCGGGCCCGTCGTTGTTGCCGTACACGGCGATCAGGCGCCGCGACCTCGACTCCAGTACGTCAAGGGTGGCTTCGTCGGTCCAGTCCCCGGCGTGGATCACCACGTCGACCTCGCCGACGGCCGTCAACAGGTCCTCGGGGAGGCGCTTGGCCCGCGAGGGCACGTGCGTGTCCGAGGTCAGCAGCAGCCTCATGGGCCCACGGTAGCCGCCACTTCCCGGCGCACGGCTCCCGGCACACCGCCCCGTACGGTGAGGGCGGATCCCGGCCATGGCGTGAATTGCATCACCGGGGCGGCGATTGTGTCGCCCCTTGTCCGTTTCCGCCTGGGCGAACCGCCCGATCAGGGCGCTACGTTGCTTCCCACCACCGGCATCGTCCCGACCCGGGCGACAGGAGCGCGATGAGGATGACTGCGGCCGCGCGGGTCGTGCTGTCGGCCGTCCTGGCGACGGGCGCTCTCGGCGCGCCTGGGGCGCCGTCTTCTCGTCGTGAGGGGGCTGGGCGGCCGTCGACCGCCCCGCGCCCCCGTGCGGCCCGCCCCACCCCAAGGAGAAACGCATGCCGGTGAAGCAGAGGCCGCGCCCGTGCCGCCGGCTGTCCGCCGGCTGGGCCGTCGTCCTTTCCTTCGATGTCCTGGCCACGCTCCTGACGGGCCTCGTGCTGTGCGCCGCAGGCGCGCTGCTGCCCGGGATCACGGAGGACTACGGCCCCGCCACCGAGCCCACCTCGCCCATGGCCATGGCGTTGTTCCTGTCCGCCCTCCTGCTGGTCTCGTCGCTGGCCGGGACGGCGGTCCTGCTCTCGCGGGCCGGCACCGAGCGCTCGCGTACGCTCGCCCTCCGGCTCTCGGCCGTTCGGCTCGCACTGATCGTGCTCCCGGCCGCCGCCTTCGTGGTGTACGGCATCATCACCATCGAGCCCGCCTGAGGCGAGCCCGGTACTACGCCGCCGGTGCCAGGCCGCGGGCGGTGCCCGTCCGCTCGTACGCGTCCCCGCGCGCAGCACCGCCGCCTCGCCGTAGGGCCTCCCCATGAGCTGCATGCCGATCGGCAGGCCCTGCGGGTCCAGGCCGACCGGGACGGTCAGCGACGGGACGCCCGTGACGTCGGCGGGGGCCGACAGTCGTACGTAGGCGTCGGAGACGACCGACGAACACCGCGCCGGCCGCGGAGAGCCGTGCGGCGACCGTACTGTCGGCCCGCGCCCGGTGGCCCTCGCGGACCCGGGAGCTCGCCGAGGTGGCCGTCCCGGCCACGTCGATCAGGTCCTTCAGGCCCGCGGGTATGCCGTGGAGGGGGCCCCTGGGCTCCCCGGCTGCCATCTCGTCGGCGGCGCGCCGTGCCGAACGCCGGGAAGGCCGCACGCGGTGTCCGGACCCCGCAGCCCGCCGGGGCGGCCGGGTCAGGGAGCGCACACGCGTACCGCGAACAGGACCGCGTCGTCACGGGCGTCCCGGGGAGCGACGGCGTCCATGAGGGACCCCAGCAGACCGTCCAGCGGAACGTCCGGGGGAGCGGCGGCGAGCCGGTGGGCGAGCCGGTCGACGTTGTCCTCGATGTCCCCGCCCGGCTCCTCCACCAGCCCGTCGGTGTACAGCAGCAGGGTGGTGCCCGGGGCCAGGGAACGGCTGTCGCAGGTGCGGGGACCCGGCTCCAGGGCGTGGTGCAGCAGCACGTCGTGTTCCGTGAGGCTCTCCACGGCGCCGTCCGCGGTGACCAGGAGCGGGGCGGGGTGGCCCGCGTTGCTCCACCTCAGCTGCCAGTGGCCGTCGCCCATCGGAATGAGATGGGCGTGGAGGGCGGTGCCGCTGGCCGGGAGGTGCAGCCGGCGGCAGGCCCGTTCGAGCGCGCCGAGCGCCTGTTCCGGGCCGTCGCCCGGATGGTCGTGATCGGCCTGGCGCAGCATGCTGCGTACCTGGCCCATGAGGGAGGCGGCCCGCGTGTCGTGCCCGGTGATGTCGCCGACCGTCAGCGCCACGGCGCCCGCCGCTTTCGTACCCGGTGCCACCGGCAGGGGATAGGCGTCATACCAGTCACCGCCCACCATGTCGTCCTGCGCGGCCGGCCGGTACAGGGCCGACAGCTCCAGGCCGGGTACGTCGGGGAGTTCGGTGAGCATGGCACGCTGCAACTGCCGGGCGACGGTGACCCGTTCGTCGAGGTGCAGGGCGCGCTCGACCGCCTGGGCCGTGTAACCGGCGAGCGTGGTCAGGACCGCCCGCTCGTCCACGCCGATCCCGTGCGGGGCGTCCCAACCCAGGACCAGCGCCCCGAGGGTGCCGTGCGTGCCGCGCAGGGGCAGGCAGGCGGCGGTGCCGTGGTCCAGGGTGTCGAACGCCGGGGTGGCCAGGGGGCGGCGGCCGGGAGCGGTGTCGGCCCCGTCGCTCTCCGGCGGCGTACGGACCACGATCATCCGGTTCTCCCGCACCGCGCGTGCGACCGGCCAGTCCGAACCCAGGGGGAAGGCTCCGGTGCCGGCGACGCCGGCCCCGCCGGGCGCGGCGAAGTCGCCGTCGACGGGGCTCAGGACGTGGTGGAGGATGCCCTGCCGCACCAGGACCAGGTCGATGCGGGCCGGCTTGAGGTCCCCGCTGACCAGGTCCCCGACCCGCTGGCGGACGTCCTCCAGGCCGCTGGTGTCGGCGAGGTCCTCGGACGCCCGGAGGAGCAACTCGGACCGGTTGAGGAGTTCGTGCACGCGGGTCGCCTCCCCGGCCGCCGCGTGCGCCGCGTCCTCCGCCGCCTCGCGGGCCTGGCGGACGGTCTCGGAGCGCGTCCGCATCCGCATCTGCGCGCTGCACGCGGCGGCGAGGTCCGACAGGTCCCGTACGTCGTCCTCGCTCCACGCCCGGGGGGCGCGGTCCGCGACCGCGAGGACGCCCAGCAGCTCACCGGAACCCCCGACGAGGGGGACGCCGCCGAACGCGAAGGGCGCGCCGTCGTCGTCACCGGCATGGGACAGGAAACGGGGCCGCCCGTCCCCGGCGACCCGCCGGCAGTACGCCAGTACCACAGGGTCGGGCCCCGTCCCGGTCGGCCAGCACTCGGGGACCGCGCCCGCGGCCTCTGCTGCGGGCTCCAGCCAGACGAGCCCCAGCGGTACCGCCAGAAGCCGTGTGGCGAGCCGGGCGAACCGATTCAACCCGTTTCCTCTCCTACCGGGTTGCACCTGCAGCCTCGATACCTCCCATCGTAGAGGTGTCCCGCCGATCATGCCGGGTCCGGCCCGAGCTGCCCCGACGTGCCGTGACGTGCCCTGACACGCTCTGACGTGCCCGCGCCGAGGCGGCACCGCCTGCTGCGCGGGAGGCGGTGGCAGGCGGGTTTCGAACGCGGTTTCGGTGGTCCTCCGAAGGGCAGGCGCACGCCATGGACCAGTTGAGGCACCCGTACGCGACGCACTGACCGCGTACCACCGCGACGGGGAGACCCCCCTACGCCCCCGACCCACAAGCAAGGCCGCGCGGCCGACCGGGCCCTCGACGACCGGGCACACGGAGACGAGGAGGAGACCCTTGCAGACCTTCCTCCCCTTCCCGTCGTTCCGGGCCTCGGCGGCCGTGCTCGACACCCGGCGGCTCGGGAAACAGCGCGTCGAGGCCCTCCAGGTACTGCGCGGCCTGATCGTCCCGGACTACGGATGGCGCAGGCATCCGGCCGTTCGCATGTGGGCCGGCTACGAGGAGGCGCTCGTCCGGTACGGGCTGGACGTCTGCGGGACCTGGACGGCCGAGGGGCGCGCCGACACCTGCGCCGTCACCCTGGTCCAGGACTTCCGGGCCTGGCTGCCGGGCGCGGAGCCGAGGACCCAGCAGCAGTTGGCCGCCGACGGCGACCTCCCGCCGTGGCTCGGTGCCCCGGACTTCCACCGGAGCCACCAGTCCGCGCTGGTCCGCAAGGATCCGGACTTCTACCGCCCGCACTTCCCCGAGGTCGCGGACGACCTGCCGTACGTCTGGCCCGCCTCCGACCGCACGCCGGGGCGGGCGAGGTGACCGCGCCGCGCCCGGTTCCCCCGGACGGATGCGGGCACGCGCCAGGTGTACGGAGAAATCCCCGGGGGGCGAGAAGGAGGCGTCATGAGGGCTCTGACCTGGCAGGGCAAGCGGGACGTACGCGTCGACACGGTGCCCGATCCCACGATCCGCGACGGCGACGACGTCATCGTCAAGATCACGACGACCGGCTTGTGCGGATCCGATCTGCACCTGTACGAGGTCCTCGGCGCCTTCCTCGACGCCGGTGACATCCTCGGCCACGAACCGATGGGCGTCGTCCAGGAGGTGGGGCCGGAGGTCACCGCCCTGAAGCCGGGGGACCGGGTCGTCGTCCCCTTCAACATCTCGTGCGGGTCGTGCCACATGTGCGCACGCGGACTCCACTCCCAGTGCGAGACGACACAGGTCCACGAGCACGGCACCGGCGCCGCCCTCTTCGGCTACACCAAGCTCTACGGCCAGGTGCCGGGCGGCCAGGCCGAGTACCTGCGGGTGCCCTTCGGCAACGCCCTCCCCATCAAGGTCCCGGAGGGGCCGTCCGACGAACGGTTCGTGTACCTGTCGGACGTGCTGCCGACCGCCTGGCAGGCCGTCGAGTACGCGGACGTACCGCCGGGCGGCAGCGTCGCCGTACTGGGCCTGGGACCGATCGGCGACATGAGCTGCCGCATCGCCGCCCACCGGGGCGCCGACACGGTCATCGGCGTCGACCTGGTCCCGGAGCGCCTGGACCGGGCCCGCGGGCGCGGCGTCCGGGCCCTGGACGTCCGGCAGGGCGGCGACGAGCTCGCGGACGCCGTCCGCGAGCTCACCGGCGGCCGGGGTCCCGACGCCGTGATCGACGCCGTGGGGATGGAAGCCCACGGCAGCCGCGTCGCCGCGGCCGTGCAGGGCGCGACCACGCTCCTGCCGGACGCCCTCGCCGGAGCCCTGATGAAACGCGTCGGAATCGACCGGCTCGCCGCGCTCCACACCGCGATCGACCTCGTACGCCGCGGCGGCACGGTCTCAGTGTCGGGGGTGTACGGCGGCGCCGCCGATCCGATGCCACTGCTGACCATGTTCGACAAGCAGCTCACGCTGCGCATGGGGCAGGCCAACGTACGGCGCTGGGTCGACGACATCCTCCCGCTGCTCACCGACGACGATCCGCTGGGCGTGGAGGACTTCGCCACCCACCGGCTGCCGCTCGAAGAGGCGCCGGACGCGTACGAGATGTTCAGCAAGAAGGCGGACGGCGCCGTCAAGGTCCTCTTCACACCCTGACGTCAGGGTCCTCTTCACACCCTGACCGCGCCGACCGCTGCCGCTCCATCCGGTCGTCAGCCGGAGCGGCCCTTCTTGCGCAGGGCGTCCGGCTTGTGCACGGCCGACCGGCCGGACGCGTCGCTCTCCACCTCGTACTGCGGCTCCTCCTCCGAGGCGTCGACGGTGCGGCCCGCCGCACGCGTGCGCTCCGTGATCTTCTTCTTCACCTTTCCCGTCACCTCGTTGCCGTGGCTCCTCCAGGAGACCTCGTCGCCCCGGCTCAGGTTCTTCTCCGCGTCCTTGCCGCCCCCGCCGCCCGTACCGCCCCTACCGCTCCTGTCGCCCTTGGAGTCCACGGCCTTCCCTTCTGTTCCGGCCGGCCGGCCGCCGTCCGGCGGCGCGGCCGCACTCGCCGTCCGCGTCCCAGCCTGGGCCAGGCGCACGCGCCACGCACCTGCTGGGCCTACAGTGGACGGTCCCTGATCCAGCAGGAGACGTACATGCGAGCCCACCCGCCCGGGGGCCGACCCGACGACGGTGCGCAAGACGCCCTGTTCGGCCCGGAGGACATCGACACGGGGCAGGCGTCCCGCGCGCAGGCAGACACCGGCCCGCTGTTCCGGGACTCCCCGACCGCGCGCCGGCTGCTGTCCGTACGGGCGATCTACGCCGAGCCGGCGGCCGCGGCCTCCCCGCGCGGCAGACAGGTCCTCGCCCGCTACCCCGGCGCGGAGATCGTCCCCGTCGCCTCGCACTGGCGGATCCCCGACCTCCACGGCAACGAGGGGAACGTCGACCGCTGGGTCCGCATCAAGACCGAGACCCTGGTCCTGGGGGAGAAGAAGACGCTCACCACCCGGCCGAACGGCCGCTCCGCGGACTGGATCGCACCCGGGCCCGCCAACGGCTGCGCCATGGCCTGCGCCTACTGCTACGTCCCGCGCCGCAAGGGGTACGCCAACCCGATCACCGTCTTCACCAACATCGAGCGCACCATCGCCCACCTCTCCCGGCACGTCGCGCGCCTCGGCCCCAAGCCCGAGGCCAACCAGTGCGATCCGACCGCATGGGTCTACGACATCGGCGAGAACAGCGACTGCTCGGTCGACGCCCTGATCAGCGACAACGTTGCCGACCTGGTGGGTGCCTTCGCGCGGTGGCCGACCGCCAAGGCGTCCTTCGCCACCAAGTTCGTCAACCCCGACCTGCTCCTCCTGGACCCCCGCGGCCGTACCCGCGTGCGGTTCTCCCTCATGCCGCAGAGCGACTCCAAGCTGCTCGACATCCGCACCAGCCCGGTGGAGGGCCGCATTGCCGCGGCCGGGGACTTCCTGGACGCGGGCTACGAGGTCCACTTCAACCTCTCGCCCGTCGTCCTGCGCCCGGACTGGGAACGGGACTGGGCACTCCTGCTGCGGCAGATGGACGACGTGCTGCCCGCCCGGGTGAAGGACCAGGCCGCCGCCGAAGTGATCATGCTGACGCACAACGAGGACCTGCACGACCTCAACCTGGGCTGGCACCCGCGCGCGGAGGACGTCCTGTGGCGGCCCGGCATCCAGCAGCCGAAGCGCTCGGAGAACGGCAGTTGGAACGTCCGCTACCGGGGTGAGGTGAAGGCCGAGGCCGTCGCGACGATGCGCGCCCTCGTCGCCGCCCACGCGCCCTGGCTCCGGATCCGGTACGCCTTCTGACCGCTGATGTTGTGTCGGGAGTATTGACAGAAGTTGAACACAATCGGACGCTGAGAGCGCTCTCACGCTTCAATACACCGATTCCTGCCCTCGCCCATTCCCCCCTCGGCAGGTCCCCCCACGCAAGGAGGATGAGAGTGTCCCGCTTGTCGAAAGCGCTGGCGTTCGGCATCTCGGCGCTGTCCGTCGGCGCCGGTGTGCTGTTGTTCGGTCCGCCGCCGTCCGCCGAAGCCGTACCGGCGACCATCCCGCTCACCATCAAGAACAACTCCGGTCGCAACGAACCCGTCTACATCTACAACCTCGGCACCCTGCTCGCGACGGGCCGGCAGGGCTGGGCGGACGCCAACGGAGCGTTCCACCCCTGGCCCGCCGGGGGCAATCCGCCCACCCCCGCCCCCGACGCGGCGATCGCCGGCCCGGCCAACGGGCAGACCAAGACGATCCGGATGCCCAAGTTCTCCGGACGCGTCTACTTCTCGATCGGGCAGAAGCTCGTCTTCAAGCTCACCAGCGGCGGCCTGGTGCAGCCCGCCGTGCAGAACCCCTCGGACCCCAACCACGACATCCTGTTCAACTGGTCGGAGTACACGCTCAACGACGGCGGCCTGTGGATCAACAGCACCCAGGTCGACATGTTCTCCGCCCCGTACGCGGTGGGCGCGAAGGCGCCGGGCGGCACGGTCAAGAACACCGGCCACCTCAAAGCCGGCGGCTACAACGCCGTTTTCGGCGGGCTGCGTTCGGCCGGCTGGGGCGGCCTGATCCAGAACCGCCCGGACGGCACCCCCCTGCGCGCGCTCTCGCCCGGCCACGGCATCGAGGCGGGCGGAATCCCGGCCGGCGCGATGGACGACTACATCAACCGCGTCTGGAACAAGTACAGCTCCTCCACCCTCACGGTGACGCCGTTCGCGAACCAACCGAACACCAAGTACTACGGCCGGGTCTCGGGCAACGCCATGAACTTCACCAACGGCTCGGGGGTGGTGGTCACCAGCTTCCAGAAGCCCGACTCCGACAGCGTCTTCGGCTGCTACAAGCTCCTGGACGCTCCCAACGACACCGTCCGCGGCCCCATCTCCCGCACCCTGTGCGCGGGCTTCAACCGCTCGACGCTCCTGACCAACCCGAACCAGCCCGACGCCGGCGGCGCCGGCTTCTACCGCGACGCCGTCACGAACCACTACTCCCGCCTCATCCACGCCCAGATGGCGGACGGCAAGGCCTACGGCTTCGCCTTCGACGACGTGGGCGCCCACGAGTCACTGGTCCACGAAGCCGACCCGCAGGAGGCCTTCATGACGCTGGAACCGTTCAACTAGGAACTGACCTGCCGACACGTGCGGAGCCGGTCCGCCCCTTCCGTCCCGGCGCCGCCTTCCGGTCTTCAGTGGTTGTGGCGTGCCCCGTGTTCCAGCCACTGGGGGCGGGGCGCGCCGGCCCCGGGGCCGGAGGGGAAGAGGGGGGCCCGCCCGCCGGGTGCCGTCGCGGTGAGCGGGACGCCGAGGCTCTGGCACATGCGCTGGGCGCGGGCCAGTGCGCTGAAGGTCATGGGGGAGGGCGAGCGGCTCGGCAGTTCGACCGTGACCCGCTCGGGGCGGTGCGCCTGGACGAGGGATTCGATCTCCAGGGCGGCCGCCGCCCGGTCGGTGACGCTCAGCTCGTGCAGGATCCGCACGTGCAGCGTCCCATCGGCGATGTGGTGACTGATGACCATGCCGCACCTCCTCCGCACACCGGGCCTCCGGACCCCACCAGTGTGCGGCAGGCGGCCCGCCCGGACGAGTCGGACCGCCCCCGCACGCCTTGACGGCCCGCCCCGCCACCGTCAGGGCCAGGCGGCGCGGAGCCGGCGTGGACGCGGTCGCGGAGAGCCGGTTGCCTATGCCGACGACGATGCTGGGCGGCGTCGTCCTGTCGCGCTCCAGCGCCCGGCGGGCCGCCGTGACCACCTGCTCGGGAGTGGCCATCCGCCCGACGGCGGCGTCCTGACTGCCGACGACGCCGAAGAACTCGGTACGGACCGGGCCGGGCGAGAGACGGCCGGCACCCGCAGGGAGGACACCCCGCTGTCCGAGGCGACCGACCTCGCCCTCGACGTCCTGCTCACCGGCCTCGCGGCCCCCCGCGGTGACGCGGCCCGGCCGGGTGCCTGACCACTCGAAGCGGTGACTCCTCCGGCGCCGCACCCGGCCTGGGCCGTTAGCGCATTTCCGAGCGGTGCGCCACTTCGCGACCGGGCGGTGCGGCCGGTGCCGGCGGGGCTCCGGGGGTGGAGACCCGAGCCGCCGAGACGCCGACGGGCCGTCGACCTCCCCTTACGCCGCCCGCCGCGGAGGACCGCCCGGCGCGGCGGCCGAAAATCGTTGCCGGAGATGGCGCATAACGGTTCCTTCGGTCCGATGAACTACAACGAAAGGACCCATGCGGGCAGTTGGGCCTAGTTATGCTCCCGCCCACCGGTCAGAAGGTAACCCTTTTCCGATAATTCGAGGACGCCGATGGAGCAAAGAGACATTCCACCCGAAACGGCCCGCCCGGAGGTGGGAGCAAGCCGGGCGCTGCCCGCGATCGCGTCCCTGGCCGCCGTCTGCCTGGCCGGGGCGCTTGTTTCCTCCTCCGAGCCGGTCGGCACCATCCTGATCGCCGCCGGCGCCCTGTGCGCCGCCGCGGTGTTCGTGGAAGCCTTACGGCGCGGCCGCGCGCTCGCCGCCCGCAGCGCCCGGATCGCCGCACTCCAGCACACCCTGGCCCGCCAGGAGACCGAGGCGATCCGGCTGTCCGCCGCCGTGCTCCCCGAGGCCATCGAGCGACTGCGCCGGGGCGAGGTGGCCGAGGAGGTGCTCACCTCCCTGGGCGGCCGCGCCGGACACGGCAACCGCTGGGGCGACGACGCCGCCCTCACCCCCCGCTTCAGGGGCGCCCTCCAGGCCGTACTGGCCCACGTCATCGACGCCGTCGACAACGAGGAGAGCCTGCGCGACTCGGCGCAGCGGGCCTTCGTGAACGTCGCCCGCCGCGTGCAGGCGATCGTCCACCAACAGGCCCACGAGATGCGCGAGATGGAGGACCGGCACGGCCGCAATCCGGACGTGTTCGGCGACCTCCTGCGGCTCGACCACGGCACCGCCCTCATCGGCAGGCTCGCCGACTCCATCTCGGTCCTCGGCGGGGCGCGCCCCGGCCGGCAGTGGAGCAGGGCCGTCACCCTGTACAGCGTGATGCGCGGAGGGATGTCGCGGATCATCGACTACCAGCGCGTGGAACTCCACTCGGTCACGGAGGTCGCGGTCGTCGGCCCGGTCGTCGAACCGCTGATCCACACCCTCGCGGAGCTGCTGGACAACGCCACCCGCTACTCCCCGCCGCACACCCGGGTCCACCTCACCGCCGTCGAGGTGCAGTCGGGCATCGCCGTGGAGATCGAGGACGGCGGCCTCAGCATGAGCGAGGAGGCCCGGGCGCGCGCCGAGAAGATGCTTGCGCAGGCACAGTCCGGCATCGACCTCAACGACCTGGGCGAGACGCCGCGGCTGGGTCTGGCGGTGGTCGGCCGGCTGGCGCAGGCGTACGGGTTCCAGGTGTCGCTGCGCTCCTCCGCGTACGGCGGCGTCCGCGCCGTGGTCGTCGTGCCGCAGCACCTGATCACCACCGCGTCCGCGGCGACGGGCCTCGCCCACGGCATCGGCTCCTCCTCGGGGCCCAGGGCGGTGTCCGCGACACCGCGGGAGCACCCCGTCGACGCGACGTCGGCGGGCGGGTCCGTGCCCCGGCCGGCTCCGGCTCCGGGGCCGATGCCCGGGCTGATGCCCGGCCCGATGCCGGTCAGCGACGGGCCGGCCTCCGAACGTACCGCGACCGGTCTGCCGCAGCGGCGCCGGAAGGACCGCGTCACCACCTCCGACGTCCGGCCGGCCCCGAGGCCGCAGCCGGCGGACGACAACGGCCCCGGAATGTGGCTGGAGGCGTTCCACAGCGGACTGGCCGGTGAGCCCGGCCAGGACGCACCGGGCGCCCAGGACTCGTCGGGTTCAGCGACCAAAGGGGCGTAAGCAGTGATGACTCAGCGAAGCAGCATGGACTGGATGCTCAAGGACCTGGCCGCCGGAGTGCCGCAGACGCGGCACGTGATCGTACTGTCCGCGGACGGGCTCTGCGTGGCGCAGTACGGGGCCGAGACGGACACGGCGGACCGCCTGGCGGCCGCCTGCGCGGGCCTGCAGAGCCTCGCCGGAGCGGTCGCCGCCGAACTGCCCGACTCCGAGGGCAGAATGCGGCTGGTCGTGATCGAGATGGACGGCGGGTTCTTCTACCTGATGGCCGCCGGAGACGGCTCCTACCTCGCGGTCCTCGCCGACGAGGGTGTCGACGCGGGCCTGATGGGCGCGCAGATGCGCAACCTGGTGACCCGAATGGGGGACCACCTGAGCAGCCCGCCGCGGCATGACGGGCAGCCCGCGTGAAAGAGCCGCCCGCAAGCTGGGAGGAGAGCAGTCCCGAACGGCTCTACGTCATCACCGGCGGACGCAGTGGACCCTCCACCTCCGTCCGGCTCGACCTCGTGACCTTAGTGGTGGCCAAAGGGCCTCCCCAGCCCGAGACGCAACCCGAGCAGGCCGCCATCCTGCGGATGTGCCGGTCACCGCTGTCGGTGGCCGAGATCGCCGCGTACGTGGGCCTGCCCGTGAGTGTCGTCACCGTGCTGGTCGGAGACCTGATGGCCGCCCAACGCGTGCACGTCCGCCCGCCCATTCCCGCCGCGCAGCTACCCGACCTTGCTCTGATCGAGGCAGTGATCGATGGACTTCAGAAGCTCTGACCCGCCCGCCGGGCCGCGCGAGGCGGACATACTGCCGCAGACGGCCGCGGCGGCCGTGAAGGTCGTCATCGTCGGCGGCTTCGGCGTGGGCAAGACGACGATGGTCGGTGCGGTCAGCGAGATCAAGCCGCTGACCACAGAGGAGACGATGACCAGGGCCGGCGTCGGCATCGACGACACCTGGGGCGTCGCCCGCAAGATCACCACCACCGTGGCCATGGACTTCGGCCGCATCAGCATCAACGACGAACTCGTGCTGTACCTGTTCGGGACACCCGGCCAGGAGCGCTTCTGGTTCCTGTGGCGCGGGCTGTTCGAAGGCGCGCTCGGAGCCGTCGTACTCCTCGACACCCGTCGGCTGGAAATCAGCTTCGACGTGATCGGGCGGCTGGAGGAGCGCGGCGTCCCCTTCGTCGTGGCCGTCAACTCCTTCCCCGGCGCGCCCGAGCATCCGCTGGAGGAACTGCGCGAGGCCCTCGACCTGCCGCCCGCCGTCCCGATCCTCGTCTGTGACGCCAGAAGGCGGGAATCGTCCCGCGACGTACTGCTGACCCTCATGCGCTACCTGCACTCCCAGGCAGCCACCCAGGAGGCAATGTGAGCACCACCCCCACCCCACCGCCCGAGTGCCCCGCCCACGCCGCGGCGACCGCGGGCGGCCTGTACCGCCTGCACGGAGCGGAAGCCCAGGCGGACCCCCTCGCCCTGTACGAAAAGCTGCGGGCCGAGCACGGTCCGGTGGCCCCGGTCCTGGTGAGCGGGGACCTCCCGGCGTGGCTGGTCCTCGGCCACCGGGAGAACCTGGACGTCGCCCGCACGCCGTCGCGCTTCGCCCGCGACCCCCGGGGCTGGCGCGACCTGAGAGAGGGCCGGGTGCCGGCCGACACCCCGCTCGGCCCCATGGTCTCCTGGGTGCCGGTGTGCAACTTCACCGACGGCCCCGTCCACGAGCGGCTGCGCGGGGCCGTGGTGGAGTCCCTGGAACGCTTCGACAAGCGCGGCATCCGCCGCTACGTGACGCGCTTCGCCAACCAGCTCGTCGACCAGATCGCGGCCGAGGGGTACGCCGACCTGGTGTCCGCCTTCTCCGACCAGCTGCCCATGCTGGTCATGACGCAGCTCATCGGGGCGCCCGACGAACACGGACCACTGCTGGTCAACGCGGCGCGCGACATGCTCCAGGGCACGGAGACGGCCCTCCAGAGCGACCGCTACGTCACCACCACGCTGGAGAACCTGGTCGTGGAGCGCAAGGCCAAGCCGGCCCGCGACCTCGCCTCCTGGCTGATCGAGCACCCGGCGGACCTCACCGACACCGAAGTGCTCATGCATCTGCGCGTCGTGCTGATCGCGGCCTACGAGACCACCGCCAACCTGATCGCCAACACGCTGCGCACCGTACTGACCGACCCGCGGTTCCGGGCGAGCCTCTCCGGCGGCCACATGACCTTGCCGGACGCCCTGGAGCAGGTCCTCTGGGACGACCCGCCGATCAACACGATCATCGGACGGTGGGCCACCGGGGACACCGTGCTCGGCGGCCAGCAGGTGAAGGCCGGGGACATGGTCCTGCTCGGCCTGGCCGCGGGCAACGCCGATCCGCAGATCCGGCCCGATCCGGCCGCGTCCGTCCACGGAAACCGCTCCCACCTGGCCTTCAGCAGCGGCCCGCACGAGTGCCCGGGCCAGGACATCGGGCGCGCCATCGCGGACACCGGCATCGAGGTCCTGCTGGACCGGCTGCCCGACCTCCAGCTGGCGGTCGACGCGAGCGAACTGCAGTGGCGGGGCACCCTGATGTCACGTCACCTGCTGTCCCTGCCGGTCCGGTTCGCCCCGCGCACGGTGGCGACCCCGGCCCCGCAGCTCCCGGTGGAGCAGCCGGCCGGGCACCCCGTCCACCCGGTGATCCCGCCGCAGCCGACGGCGCCGCCCGCGGTCGCCGTCGCCGGCGGCCGCAGGCGCCGTGGTGTCAGCTGGTGGCGCCGGCTGTTCGGCCGCAGCTGAGCCCGCCTCGCGCACCGAGGGCCCCGGCCGCACCGGCCGGGGCCCTCCGTTCGCCGCTCAGTCGCGGAGGTGCCGCCACCAGGCCGCCAGGGCCGGCAGGTCCGGCGGCTCGGTCCCGGTGACGCTCGGACCGTCGGCGAACCGGACCGGAAACACGGCGTCGCCGACGGGCAGTTGGTACCGGTTGCGCGGGCTGGCGTACCGGGGCGCACGGGTCTGCCACGTGATGGAGCCGGCGACGTAGTGGCCCAACGCCGCCAGGTGGCGACGCAGTTCGTGGTCCGCGTCATGGCCCGCGTCGTGCTCCAGGCGTGCCCGCAGCCCGAGGAAGAGGACCATCACCCGGTCCCGCAGCGCCACGGCGAGCGGTACCGCCTCGGCCGGCGAACAGCCCTCCTGATGGGCGAGGACGTTGACGAGGTTCACCTCGCGCGGTTCCAGGTGGTCGTCCTTGTCGTAGGAGAACAGGTCGTTGTCCGCGCTGACGACGAAACCGGCCGCGTCCGTCAGTGCCGTCAGGGCGGGGGAGCAGAGGACGTCCGCCGGCAGCCGGTCCCGGCGGGCGACGTCCGACCAGGTCAGGGAGAACCGCGTGCCGTTCGCGAGCGGCCCCATCGCGACGAAGTCGTTCAGCCCCGGCATCGAGTCCTCCTCCGCCCGGGCGGCGCGCCAGGCCGCCCCGAGCAGCCAGTCCCGTGTCCCCTCGACGAACCTGCGCAGCTCGTAGGGGGTGAGCAGGGCGTGGGTGCGGCCGACCAGGTCCAGCAGTGCGCGGGTCATGGGCCCCTCGGGCAGCAGGGACGCCCCGGGGTCCTCGATGGTCCGCAGCAGCCGTACCCCGTGTTCGACGACGGCCGCCGTCCCCACCTCGGCGGAACCGGAATCCTGCCAGTCGTCGACGGCGTTGGCCCAGTAGTTCCACTCGGTGAACAGCAGGACCGCTTCCGTGTCCCCGTCGGGGATGATGCGGCACGAGAAGTCGGCGCTGTGGGTGGCGAGCCCCCAGGCGCGCTCGACCGGATCGGGGTACACGCCGAAGGCGTCGAGCCACTCGACCGCCCGGGCCTCCACCTCCTTCGCGTCGGGGTGGACGAGGTCGCGCGGCAGGGGGCAGTAGAAGGGCGGCAGGTCCGTACCGAGGCGCGAGGGCCGTGGCGGCGCGGTCATCGGCCGCCGCCGATCCGGAAGCGCAGGAGCCGCGTCTCGACCGCGTGGTCGCGCCACAGCCGGAAGAACTTGCTGTGCGCGATCGTCGACTGTTCGAGCCGGTCGGCGGTCCAGGCTCCGGGTTCGGCGCCGGAGTCGGCTCTCAGCCGGTCGAGTTCGGCGGTGTTCCACGCCATGGACTGCCCCCAGAACTCCGCCACCGAGTCCGTCACGTCCTCGTCCTGTACCAGCTCGAAGCCGGCCGCCTCGGCCGCGGCCAGGTACTCGGTGCGCCGGCCCAGCCGCGTTCTGTAGTAGCCGTCCATGAACTCCCGCCACTGCGACGCGCCCACGAAGTGCTCCTGGATCCCGAACCAGCCACCGGGTACCAGGGCCTTGGCGACGACCTCGAACAGCCTTGCGCGGTCGGTGTATCCGCTGCTCTCGTTGGCGTAGACGGCGTCGTACGCGCGGGTCTCGTCCAGGTCGTGGACGTCCGCCAGTACGGGCTCCACGCGCTCCGCGACCCCTGCGCGACGGGCGAAGTGCCGCACGATGGGGAGGTGTTCCGGTGCCACGGTGAGACTGGTGACCGACGCACCGTGCTGCTGCGCCCAGTAGAGCGAGGTTCCGCCCAGGCCGCAGCCGATGTCGAGCAGCCGCCGGGGGGGCGCCTCGTAGGCGCCCCAGGAACGGGCCGCGTGGTCGACTATCCGCTCCTGCCCGTCGAACAGGCTCCGCTTCAGGGTGTTCTGGGCGACGGTGGTGTCCGGTGGGCCGTCCGGATACAGCCCCACGTGGAAGTGGACGCGTGGGCCCGGACCGTACTTGTGCAGGATCTCCTGTGTCTTGCGGCTGTAGTAGAGCCGCACCGCGTCGTCCGCGGCCGAGTTCCGGCTGCTGCCTAAGGGCCATACGAAGGGTATAACGCGCATGGGGTGTCCGCCCTTTCGTGGGGTAGGGCCGTCCCCGGGACACGCCGGCGCCGCTCTCGTAGCGTCCCGAAGGGCACACTGTTGAAGCACGGACCATCGTGGCACTCCCGAGGCGCCGCGTCAGCCCGCTGGAGCAGCACGGTACCGGCAAGATCAGTGGGTTGTGGGCCGGTTGACGGTGATCACGAGCTAGCCCCTGACGTGGCCGGCGGTGGACGCCGTGTGGGCGTCGGCGATCTGCGTCAGGGGTGTGCGGTGCTCTCCCCGACGCGCAGCTCGCGCGCCCCCGCGGAACACCTCCGGCTCCGTGACTTCCTCGCACACGTCACCGGGAGCTTCGACGTCATGCTCCGGCGTGCGCCTGGGACGGCTCCTGTGCCTGGGACGGCCGCCCTGCCGCGGAGGGCACCAGCCGGATGAACGCCCGGGCGTCGGCCACGGCCGCCCCGCCCGGGTCGTTGTTGAAGTACGCGAAGACGTCCGCGTCCGCCGGCCAGGTGTCCGCGATCCGGGCCGCCCAGGTGTGCAGGGCCGTCCGGCCGTAGCGGGGAGCCGGCCGGGCACGGCCCTCGTGGAACCGTACGTACCCCCAGTCCGCGGTGCGCCACAGCGGTGTCACGGGCCGCGAACCGCGGTCGGCCCAGCACAGGGCCGCGCCGCGGTCGGTCAGGAGCGAGCGCACCCCCTCCGTCCACCAGGACTCGTGCCGGGGTTCGACGGCGACGCGCGTCCCGGCCGGGAAGCAGGCCAGGCACGCGTCCAGCGCGGCCGGGTCCGCCCGCAGGGTCGGCGGCAGCTGGAGCAGGACCGGTCCGAGCCGGTCGCCCAGGCACGCCGCGTGCGCCATGAGCCGGTGCACCGGCTCGGCGGGCTCGCTCAGGCGTTTGATGTGCGTCAGGAAGCGGCTGGCTTTGACGGCCATGACGAAACCGGGCGGCGTGCGGGCGCGCCACTGGGCGAACGTCTCGGGTGACGGCAGCCGGTAGAAGGCGGCGTTGCTCTCCACGGTGCGGAAATGACCGGTGTATTCCTCCAGCCACAGGCGCTGTGGCCGGCCGGGCGGATAGAGCACGCCCGCCCAGTCGCGGTACTGCCACCCGGAGGTGCCGACGTACACGGTCATGCCATCCACCTGCCCGCAGCGGGGTCCGGCACACCTCCGCCCTCTGGGAGAGGCACGTACGACTGCACCGACGCCCCCCGGGGGGGGGCAGATGAACGCGAGCGCGAGGGCCGAGGCGGCCGGGGCCGACCGCGACGCCGGACCGGGCCGCAGGAGCCACGGAAGCGGCCGCGGGTCGGGGCGTCGGCCGCCGTCGGCGGCCGCCCCGCGCCCGTCAGGTGAGCGCCGCCGCCAGCACTCCGGCCGCCCGGGCGACCAGTGCGTTCTCGCGCGGCGCGGTCGCATCCGGCTTGGTGGTCAGCACGGCCAGCTCCACGGGCGGCCGCCCGGGGGGCCAGGCGATGCCCACGTTGTTGTTGGTTCCGTACGACCCGGCGCCCGTCTTGTCACCGATCACCCAGTCGCGGGGCAGCCCGGCGCGGAACCGCTCGCCGCTCGTCGTGTTGGACACCAGCCACCGCGTCAGGAGCTCCCGGTGCCGCGGGACGAGAGCGTCGCCGAGCACGAGGCGCCCGTACGTGTGCGCGATGGCCCGGGGGCTGGTCGTGTCGGTCACCCGCGACGGCTCGGCCGAGTTCAGCTCGGGCTCCCAGCGGTCGAGCCGTGTCGTACGGTCCCCGACGGAACGGCAGAAGCGGGTGATCGCCGTGGGCCCGCCCAGCTCGCGCAGCAGCAGGTTCGCGGCGCAGTTGTCGCTCTGGGCGATGGCGGCCGAGCACAGCTCTGCCACCGTCAGCCCATGGGCGATGTTCTTCGGCAGCTCGGTCACCGAGCCGCCGCCCGCGGTGGTGACCTCGCTCTGCGTGTAGTGGATCCGCCGGGCGAGGAACTCGCCGTCGCGGTCCAGGTCCCGCATCACGGCCGCCGCAGCGGGCGCCTTGAACACCGAGCACATGGGGAACAGTTCGTCGGCGCGGTACAGCACCGTCCTGCCCGTCCCCGTGTCCCGCGCGTACGCCCCGACCCGCGCGCCGTACTCGCGCTCCAGCGCGCGCAGCCGCCGGACGGCCTCACCGCCCCCGCCGGGCGCCGCCGCACGGGCCGCGCCCGCCGGCAGTGCGGCGCCCAGCGCCACTCCCGCTCCCAGAGTCAGTACGGCACGACGGGTCTGCTCCACGTCGCCTCTCCTCTCCCTTTGACGGTCACGTGGTCACAAAGACGCCGAAAATGATCAATCCGGTTGCGTCCGGCGGGAGGAGCGGGCGGGGTCAGTGGGCCGGAGCGGGGGCGGGGCCCTGTTCGCGTACCGCCCAGGGCGAGCCGTACGCCGTCAGCAGGTCGAGGAACGGCAGTGGCGGCAGGGCCTCGGGACCCAGGACGCCGGCCCCGGACCACGCGCCGGTCGCGAGGAGTTCGAGCGCCACCACCGGGTTGACGGCGGTCTGCCAGACGACGGCCTGGGAGCCGTACTCGCGCATCGACCACCGGTTGTCGACCACGTGGTAGAGGTACACCTCGCGCGGCCGGCCGTCCTTGGTGCCCTTGACCCAGGTGCCGGCGCAGGTCTTGCCCGTCATCCGGTCCCCGAGCGTCGCCGGGTCGGGCAGGCAGGCGGCGACCACGTCGCGCGGTGAGACGCGGACCGCGGCGCCGTCCTCGCCGCGGACCGGGACCCGGGCGGTGGAGTCCAGGCCCAGCGCGTGCAGGGCCTTGAGCTTGCCGATGAAGTCGTCACCGAGGCCGTACTTGAACGTCACCCGGCGGGCGCCGACCCAGCGCGGGAGCAGGAGGACCTCCTCGTGTTCGACGTTGACGCACTCCACCGGCCCGATGCCCTCGGGGAAGTCGAAGACCTCCGGCTCGCTGAACGGCTCGGTGGTGAACCAGCCGCGCTCGCTCTCGTACACCACCGGAGGGTTCAGGCACTCCTCGATCGTCGTCCAGATGTTGAAGGACGGAGCGAAGTCGTAGCCCTCGACGGTCAGGTTCGCGCCGTCGCGGATACCGATCTCCTCGATGTCGTCGAAGAGTTCGTCGGCCGCGTAGCGGGCGAAGACGTCCGAGAGGCCGGGCTCGACGCCCATGCCGACGAGTGCGAGGCGGCCCGACTTCTCCCATTCCGGAGCGCGTGCGAACTGCTCGTCACCGAGCTTCACCCCGCACTCGGCGTGCGGGCGGTCCGGGTGCGGGCGGGAGAGGGACATGGCCATGTCGACGTAGTGGCTGCCCGCCGCCAGCGCGGCGTTGAACAGGGGCATCACGAAGCGCGGGTCGGTGGCGTTCATCAGTACGTCGCACCCGTGCTCGATGAGCAGCGCGGTCACCGCGACCTCGTCGGACGCGTCGACGCGGCAGGCGCCGAACCTCTGATCGCCGGTGCCCAGGGCGGCGACCGCGGTCTGCGCGCGGGCCAGGTCGTAGTCGGCGACGACGAAGCGGTCGAAGAAGGCACGACGGGCGGCGATCTTGGTGATCGCGCTCCCGACACCGCCGGCCCCCACAAGCAGAACACGCATGTCTTGGTCCTTTCCCAGCGAGGCGTGCGCCTCAGGGGCCTGATGGAACCGGGCGCTCCGAGTTAAGGTCAATGGTGTTGGCATAAGCCCGGGACGTTACGGAGGCGGGCGGCATGGCGAAGGACGTTGTCCCGGAGGAAGCCCGCAGGCGGAGGCGGCCGACCCGGCAGGGGACGGTGCTGTCCGAGCGGCTGATCGTCGAGACGGCGCTGCGGATGGTGCGTGAGCACGGCAGCGCGGGCCTGTCCGCCCGGCGGCTCGGCGCCGCCCTCGGCGCGGACCCCAGCACCCTCTACCGGTACTTCGAGGGCATGGACGGGCTCACCCTCGCCATCGGCGAGGAGCTGATCGGCCGGGCGCTCGCCGGCTGGGCCCCGACCGGCCGGTGGCGCGACGACCTGCGCGCCCTCGGCCTGCGCATCCACGGCGCCTACCTCGCCCACCCGCAGGCCGCCCTGCTGACCGCGAGCCGGGTGACCGGCAGGCCGCGCGAGATCGCGGCCGACGAGGCGATCCTGGGCATCCTGCGCGGGGCGGGCTTCGGCGACGAGGACGCGGTGCGGATCTACCACGCCTACATCGACCAGAGCCTGGCCTTCGCGGCGCTCGACGCGGGCCCGCTCGCGCTGACGGCAGAGGCCCGCGCGTCGGACGAGGCGCGGTGGGAGTCGACATACGCCCGCCTGCCGGCCGACGCGTACCCGAACATCGCGGCCACCGCCGGGCTGCTGTCCGCCCGTATGCCGCACAGCGCCTACCCGGTCGCGCTGGAGATGCTGCTGGAGACGGCGGAGCGGCAGCTGGCGGACTCCGGGGCCTGAGCCGGGGCGGCCGGGCCCCCACCACTTGCCCCCCCGCCCCGGCCCTTCACGAGACCCGGCGCCGCCCACCGGTCGCCGCGGCGCCCCGGGCCTGAACCGGCCGCTTCCCCGCGGCTGCCGGCACCTCGATGCCGGCCCGCCGGTTCCGGGGCCGGCCGGCCGGCCGGCCCGGCTCGGGCGGGTGGCGATGTACGGCTGACCGGGCGGGGGAAGAGGCGGCTCATGCCCAGTGGTGGTGGGGATACGGAGCGTCAGGGCCGGTGTCGGGTGCCGGCTCCGTGGGCCCGGTGCGGGTCGTGACCAGGGCGCGAGCGTGGTCCACCAGGCCGGTGCTCGGGATGGCGGGGTGGACGGGCGCTCGCGTTTTCGCCCGGCGGACGTTCTCGCCCATCCGTTCCAGGGACTCTTGTGCGCAGGCCTCCCGCAGGCGCGGGAAGAGGTTCTCCTCCTCGTCCCAGACGTGCGCGGTGACCTCGGCCCGGAGGGCCGCGACGAGCGGATCGAACTCCGGCCTGTCGGCGTCGAGCCCTTCGAGGTCCTTGAGGATCTTCTCCATCCGGGCGTGCTCGGCGATCTCCCGGTCCGCGATGAGGTCACCGTCCGGGAACACTTCCCGCAGCGTCGGGTAGAGGTGCTCCTCCTCGGTCACGGTGTGCCGCACCAGCTCGATCGTCAGCCGCTCGGCCGCGGTCTGGCGCTCCCCGGCCGGGACGGCCCGCTCGATGATGTCGAACGTCTCGTCCATCTCCCGGTGGTCCGCGGTCAGTTCGGTGATGACGTCGACTGCGCGTGCCATGGCCCAACTCCGTTCGTGGAGGATCGCCGCCGGCGCGGACCGCCGGCCGGCTTGCGCGTCTACCCGGCCTCGCGCCGGGCTAACGGCCGCCTCCGGCGTTAGCCGCGCGCCGGAGCGGGCAGGCGCAGGGGGGAAGTGGACGCGAAGTGGACGCGAACCCGTCTCGAGGAGGCACCGATGAAGGCTTCGGCAGTCGCGTACAAGCCCGTGGGGCTGGCCCTCGGCGCCATCGGAGGCGCGCTGGCCGGCGCCGCGTTCAAACAAGTGTGGAAGGGGATCGGCCACGAGGACGACGCGCCGAACGCCACCGACGAGGACCGCTCGTGGCGGGAGATCCTCATCGCCGCGATCCTGCAGGGCGCCGTCTTCGCCGCGGTCAAGGCGTCCATCGACCGGGGCGGGGCCATGGCCGTCCGGCGCCTCACCGGCACCTGGCCCGACTGACGGCCCACTGGCACTGACCCGACCGTGCGCCTACGGTGCGATACGTTCATGTTCATGCACTTACTCGATCAAGTGGCCTGGCCGACCGCCCCGATACGGACCGAGCGGCTCGTGCTGCGCGAGTCCGAGGCCCGGGACCGTGCGGCGTTCGTCGAACTGTTCGCCTCGCCGGAGGTGGGCACCTACGTCGGCGGCTCGCGACCGCGTGCCGAGCTGGAGCGTGCGGTGCCCGAGGTGCCCGGCCGGCGTCCGGGCTTCTTCGTGATCGACCTCGACGGAGCGATGATCGGCATGGTCACGCTGGACCCGCGCGACCCGGGACGTCCGGGACACGTCCGGCCGGACGGCGGGGAGACCGAGCTCGGCTACATGTTCCTGCCACGGGCCTGGGGACGCGGCTACGCCGCCGAGGCGTGCGCGGCGGCCCTCGACTGGTTCGCCGGCGTACTTCCCGGCGAGCCCGTGGTGCTGTGCACCCAGAGCGCCAACGATCGCGCGATGCGCCTCGCGGCGAAGCTGGGCTTCACCGAGTGGGAGCGCTTCGTGGAGTACGGCGCCGAACAGTGGTTCGGTGTGCGGGCCGTCCGCCGGGGGACGCTCGGACCCTGAATCCGCGTCGCTCCGGACGGCGTCGGCTGCCTCCCTGTGCGAACGGGCGTAGCCCACTGCCGTGCGAAAGTGAGCCGGCGCCCGGGCGGACGGGGGCGGTCAGCGGCCGGCCTTGCTGCCGGCGGCGTTCACCGCGGCGCCGTTGCGGGACCGGATCGAATCCAGCGTGCCGAGGTGCTGGGCGATGAGCGCGCTCTGGAGCCTGGACTCCTCCTTGAACCACACGTCGACCAGACCGGTCTGCGTCTTGCAGTCGACCTCGGCGACGGCGATGGCGGTCTCCTCCGGGGAGGGCCGGCCCTGCACGTGGGGCACCCGGTCGGCCGCGTCGAAGGGGGTGGCGAGGCCCTTGTGGCCCTTGCCGTCCATGCACTGCGACCACTCGCCCAGGGCCTTCGTGACGGCCGGCAGCTTCATCGACTCGGTGAAGGAGTTCCCGTTCAGCTCGGCGACGAACGTCAGGTCGTCCTGCGTGGGCTTCTCGATCTGCCGGGCCGCCCAGTTCGTGCAACCGCCCTCGTGGAGCTTCTTGCCGTTGTACGAGTCGCGGGCGCGCTCGGGGCTCTGCTGCGGCGCACCCTTCGCGGCGGCGGCGGGCAGCTTCCGGCCGGTCAGCACCTCGAACTCCACCGGCTCCAGCTCCGGGACCTTCTGTCGCACCGGCTCGGCGGTCTCGTCGGGCAGGCCGTACCCGTGGGCGGCCGCCGTCTCCCGGTCGGTGAGACCGTAACGCCGCTCCATGTTCGCGTCGTTGTCGCTGGGCGGCGGGTTGGTGCCCTCCACCGGCAGCTGGACCGGAAGGCCGTAGTCGGCCATGCACCGCTCCTGGAGCTTGCGCACGGCCCCGTCGAGGACGACGGTCTCCTCGAAGGTCTGCATGTAGGCCTCGAGCGGGAGCGTCAGCCCCCGGGCCAGGCCGCGCTCCGGGGTGGCCTTGGGCCACTTGGCCTTGTCGACCAGGGGCCGGTCCCCGGCCACGGGCGCCGGCGACGTGACGGACGACGTGCCGCCGCCGGCGCAGGAGGTCAGCAGGCTGGTGGCCGCGAACACCACGATCGCGGCGGCGGATGCGCGCTGGTTGAACTTCACGGTCTCGGCTTCCTTTTCGAGGGGGAGAGGGAGAGGGAAAGGGGGAGGGGCGAGCGGGTCAGGCGAAGTGCTGGGAGGCGTTCTCGTTCTTCAGCGCGGAGATCAGGTTCGACCAGGGGCAGTTTCCGTAGGGCTCCCGCTTCTGGAAGTACTGGGAGGTGCCGCCGTAGCCGGAGTTGAAGTACACGCGGTAGGCGTCGGTGCCCGAGCAGTTCTGCACCGAGGCGGCGTTGTTCTTCATGTACTGCCAGGCCCCGGTGCCGCTGCCGTTGAAGACGTACCGGAAGGTGGTGAGCGTGGAGCCCTGGTACTGGCTGGTCCCCGTGTAGTCGCTGACGTTGCCGTAGAACTGGGCCCAGCTGGAGGTGTAGGAGCCGTCTTTGACGGCCAGCTCCTTGGAGTTGTAGAAGAGCATCAGCAGGGGCTCGTTGGCGCAGTTGATCCACGTCACGTCGCAGTTCGAGGTGACCTTGTGCTCGGCCGCGTGCGCGCTGGTGGCGGTTGCCGCGACCAGGGCCGTGGCCGCCGTGACCGTGGCGAGCGCGGTGCCGAGGCGTGCGCGGGAGGTCTTCTTCATGAGCGGAGGAGCCTTTCGTGTGTCCGGGGCCGGGGGCGGCGCGCCCCGCACCCGCGGGTGCGGAGGGCGCGCCGTTCGCCGTCGGTCGTCGGGGTGCCGGAAGCCGGCTCAGAACCTGACGACGAAGTTGTTGACCGTGCCGGTGTTGCCGGTGATGACGTCGTCGACGCGGAGCTTCCACCAGCCGTTGACGGGCAGGTCGGTCCCGTTGACCGTGTAGGTCTTCTTGAAGACGCCCGACCCGGTGGACGTGCCGCTCGTGCCGGCCGCCTTGAGGAGGTGGAAGGAGCCGTCCGGGGCGATCAGGTCGATCTTGAGGTTGGACAGGGCCTGGTGCTCGACGTGCACGAACACCTGGAGCTTGTCGGATCCGACGCCGGACAGGCCGTCGGCCTTGGTCCAGATCTCCGTGTAGTTCTTGTCCGGGATCGCCTTCACGGTCTGGTTCTCGTACGACGGGAACCCGAGCGACCAGCCCTTGAGGTCACCGGTGGAACCACCGGCCGAGTCGGTGACCTTCAGCGTCCACGTGCCGTTCGCGGTCGCGTCGGTGGCGTCCACTCCGTAGGTGGTCTGGAGGGTGCCGCCGGCCTCGGAGCCGTACGGCTTGAGGGTGAAGGACCGGTTGTCGGGGCTCGTGAGGACGAGCCGCAGGTCACCGATCTTGGTGTGGGTGAGGTTCGTGTAGACCTGGAGCGGGCCGGAGGCGTTGCCGGGGATCTCCGAGACGTTGATGGTCGAGGAGAGGGTGCCGGTGTCGGGGATGACCTGGCTGGTGGTCTTCTCGAACGGCGTCGGGAAGATCAGCGACCAGGTGGTCAGCTTGCCCGCGTCACCGTCGTCGGTGTCGGTCATCCGCAGCTTCCACTCGCCGTTGGCGGGCGAGTCGGAGGCGTCCACGGCGAACTGCGCGATGATGTTGTCGGCGCCGTCGGAGGCGCTGGCGTTCTTGAGCAGGTACGTCTTGCCAGTGGGCGAGAGGAGTTCCAGCTTGATGTCGCCCCGGTAGGCGTGGGTGATGTTGACGGACGCGGTGAGGTTCTTCGGTGCGTTTCCGGGGTACTCGGTGACGGTCACCGGCGAGACGGCCGGCGTGCCGGGCGTGCCCGCCCCGGTGGGGGCGTCGGGGATGTTCACGTCGAGGTCGTTGTCGACCTGGAAGGAGCGGGGCTTCTTGTCCGCCTCCGGCTTCGGCTCGATCGCCGTGACGGCCTTGCCGAGGTCGATGCGGGGCGTGCTCGTGCCGCTGTAGGTGACCGAGGCGGCGCTGGTGGCGAGGAGCGACACCAGGCTGTCGATGCCCTCGGTGGGGTAGGTCTGCTTCAGCACGGCGAGGGCGCCGGCCACGTGCGGGGCGGCCATCGAGGTGCCGTTCTTACTGGCATAGGTGTTGCCGGGCACGGCGGAGACGATCGAGGTACCGGGCGCGAACAGGTCCAGCAGCGGGCCGCGGTTGCTGAAGGTGGAGACTTGGTCGTCATCGGTGGTGGAGCCCACGGTGACGGCGGAGGACACGCAGCCGGGGGCGCTGACGGCGTCGGTGTAGCCGTTGTTGCCCGCCGCGACGACGGTGGCCACGTTCTCCGTGAGCAGGCTGTCGATGATCGGCTTGCGGGGGTCGGCGGCGCAGGCCGTCGTCCAGCGTCCGCCGCCCAGGCTCATGTTGGCGGCGACGATGTTGGTGCCGGCCTTCTTGAGGGCGTGGACCTTCTCCAGTCCCTTGATCTGGGAGCTGGTGAAGCTGAGCACGCACGGACTGGCTCCGGCGCCGCAGTACTCGTCGGAGTCGAACTTCGAGAACACCTGGACGGCGACGATGTCCGCGCCGGGGGCGACACCGCGGGTGGGCGCCCCGCTGATGCCGGCTCCGTTGCCGGCGGCTATGCCGGCGACGTGCGTTCCGTGGGAGCACGCCGTGCCCACGGTGGCGCAGGCGCCGGCCTCGGCGTCGGCGCTGCCCGGGCCCGCCTGCTCGGCGCTGCCGTTCGGGCAGAGGCTGGTGGCGCCGTAGCTCTCGTCGTTGACGGAGAAGCAGACCTCCGTCTTGACGCGGCCCGACAGGAACGGGTGCTTGGTGGCGACGCCGGTGTCGAGGACCGCGACGGCCGTGCCGGCGCCGGTCTTCCCGGCGGTGGCGGCCTTGTCGCTGCCGATCTTGACGGTGGACTCGTTCAGCGTCGGCGGGACCGGCACGTCCTCGGTGACGCTGAGGACGCCGGGCTTGGAGTTCAGTGTGTCAAGACCCGCACGGTTCACCCGGAGGGTGACCATCGGCAGGGTGTCGTAGGACACGAGGGTCTGGCCCGCCTCGGACGCCGAGGCCAGGTCCGTGCGCTGGTCGGTGACGACGTTGACGCGGACGGTGCCGCCGCTCGCCGTCTCGTCGAGGAGCGGCGGGTCGACCGGGCCGGTCGGCGACGCGGAAGCCGGGCTGGTGCCGAGGAGCGGGTTGGCGGGCGCCGGTATCGCGGTGAGCACCAGGGCCGCAGCGGTGGCGGTCACCAAGGCCCATACGGGTCTTTTCACTTACTACTCCAGCTCGTGAAGGGGTGTTCGGGCGCGCAAAAGGGGGCCGGGCAGCGAGGCTTTCTCGTTGCCGGGCCCCCTCGCGTCCAACGGGGCCGGGACAGCTGACGGATCAGGTGGCGTTGGCGCCGTTCTTGGGGCGTCCGAAGTAGAAGACGGCCGTGTAGTAGGTGTAGGCGGTCGACCGGCAGGCACCCTTCCAGAAGTAGGCAGGGCAGGTGTTGTTGTACAGGATGTTGTAGAACGCGACATCGACGGCAATGCCCTTGTTGCGGTCCAGGTAGTAGCGGTAGCCCTTGTAGCTGTTGCCGATGGTGCCGTAGCCGTAGTCGTGCGAGTCACAGGCGGCACGGAAGTCCCAGCCTCCGGGCTTGTCCGATGCGCTGGTGCAGTGGTCGCCGTTGACGCCGATCACCCAGGCCTTGGTGGGCGTCTGCTTCCAGTACGGGTTCTTCCAGCCGTAGTGGGCGACCTTCGTGGCGCAGCCGCTGTACTGGTACCACATCCACGACACGGCGGTGGAGCAGTGACGCGGGTACGCCTGCGGGTCGGTGATCTCCGAGCCGCTGAAGTCCGAGGCGGCCGGGGTGATGCCCTCATCCTGGGCGATGCTGGGCGCACCCGACATCGCGCTGCCCGCGACCGGGACGGTGCCGGTGGTCTCCTGCGCCTGCGGGGCGGCGGCGCCACCGGAGAAGGTCAGCTCCCAGCGGGCGCCGTTGTCGGAGGTGGCGGTGGCGACGCGGTCGCTGCCGTCGTAGGTGTAGGCGTTGAGCTCGCTGCCCTCCGCCGGGTTGGTGACCTTCCGCAGCAGGCCGGAGGTGTCGTAGGAGTAGCGGGCCAGCGTCTGCACGGTCTGGTCGACGGTGAGGGTGATGTCCTTCACCTGGCCGTTGACGTCACCGAGGGCACTGCCGGAAGCGGTGGTGGCGGTGGCGTAGTTGACCTTGAGGGACTGCGCCGGGGTCTCCCCGCGGGCGGGCTCCTTGACGCTGGAGACACGGCCCACGGAGTCGTAGGAGACCGTGGACTGCTGGAACGCCTTGCTTCCCACCGCGGTGACGCGCCAGTTGTCGCCGCCGCCGCCGACCTGCTTCCACGTGAAGGAGGTCTTCAGGTCGGCCGCGGGGATCGGGTTGCCCGACTGGTCGACCGGGGCCTGGTCACCGGACTCGACGGTGGTCAGGTTGACGTTCAGGGTCTCCACGGCGGTCGTCTTCAGCGTGCCGAGCAGGTCGTCCCAGGTGATGCTCTCGACCACGGTCGAGCCGTCCGCCGACTTGTACGTGTTGACGCTGCCGCCGTTGGGGCCGGCGACCGAGTCGGTCAGGTCGTAGCGGGTGGACTCGTTGGTGTCCAGGTACGTCGTGGTGATCGCACCATTGCCCGTGGTCAGCTTCCGGTTGAGCTGCCCGCCGAGGAACTCGGCCTCCCAGCTGGGCCCGAACACGCCCAGGTCGGAGCGGGTGGCGGGGGCGTCCTGGGCCTGCGACACACCCTGGGCCTGGGCGACGATCGTGTGGGAGCGGCCCATGAGGCCCGCGGGCACGTCGTTCTCGGCGATCTGGTAGCTGTTGCTCTCGGACACGTACATGCCCGGGCCGATGTTCTGGATCTCGCCCTGGGCGAGGGGCTGCGTGGGCAGCTCGGTGGCCGAGGCCATCTGCTGCGGGAGCAGCAGGGCCAGGGACACGGCGACCACGACAGGGAGCGCAGTTCTGCGCATGGGTGTTTCCCTCTCGATCAAGTCGACCGGCGGTGATCGACAAGCAGGACCGTAGGGAGGGCTTTTGTTGTCCGCAAAGCATTGTCGCGCCGATCAAAACACCGGGTTTTGTTGATTGTTGGAGCCCGATCACGATGAGTACGAGTACTCATGTACGAGGTGGTCGGCGGCGCGCATGATTCCTGCATGCGATCGACGTCTCTCTTCAAGCCCGTACTGGCGGCCGCGCTCGGCTGCATGGTCCTTTCCGGCTGCGGCGCCCAGAACGACACCCCCGAACGGGCCTCCGCGGGCAGCACGGTGGGGGACGAGCCGCGTGACCCGTCGTCGCCCGGCGGCGATCAGGAGGTGCGCTTCCTCGCCCTGATGAGCCGTACCGCGCAGGGCTGCGGCCCGGACGCCCCGAACGGCACGGGCGGTGGCGGCGTCCCGAAGCCGGAGGACCTGCCGGGCGCGGAGGCCGTACCCACGCCGAGGTACGGGCCGGGCCAGACCCCGCCGGGCGTCCCGAACGCCGACGGGGACATCCCCGTACCGCTGGACGATGCCGCGCCCCCGTCGAAGCCGGCCGGCGGCTCGGCCTCGCCCGCGCCGGCCCGGGAAGTACCGCTGACCGGTACCGAGAAGTGCGTCGGGGCCGAGCACGTGAAGCGGGTCGGCGACGCCTTCAAGGGCGCGAAGCCGACCGGCTACGAGGCGATGCAGAAGCAGTTGACGGGACTCGACTACCCCCTCTCGCGGATCCACCGGATGCCGGACCGCGCGGGCGCGCCCCGGGTCAGGGTCGACCTGCGCGTGATGGGCGGCCACGTGGCCCTGGAGGTCACCGCCGGCGGCAGCGGGGCCGTCGCCGAGGCGTTCGGCGCCCCGGAGACTGAGGACGTGAAGGTGGCCGACGTGACCCGCGGCCCGGGCCCGGACGCGCCCGCCTCCTGACCCCACGCGCCCGCCTCTTGACCCCGTTTGCTCCTGATCGACAGGGGCAGACGCGCGGCATGTCCGGGACAGGAGGGTCGACGACCATGGAAACCGTCACCACGAAGGTGCCCGCCCGACTGGACCGGCTTCCCTGGTCGCGGTGGCACTGGATGATCGTGATCGGTCTCGGCACCGTCTGGATCCTGGACGGTTTGGAAGTCACCGTCGTCGGCAGCATCGCCGGCCGCCTCTCCGAGGACGGCAGCGGACTGCCCATCACCGACGCGCAGGTCACCGGTCTCGCGGCCGCGCTGTACGTGGCGGGCGCGTGCTCGGGGGCACTGTTCTTCGGGCGGCTCACCGACCTCTTCGGCCGCAAGAAGCTCTTCCTGATCACGCTGGCCGTCTATCTGGGGGCCACGGCCCTGACCGCCCTCTCCTTCTCCGTCTGGTGGTTCTTCCTCTTCCGCTTCCTGACCGGCTTCGGCATCGGGGGCGAGTACGCCGCCATCAACTCGGCGATCGACGAGCTCATCCCCAGCAAGTACCGCGGCCGCGTCGACCTGATCATCAACGGAAGCTTCTGGCTCGGCGCCGTGGCGGGGGCCCTGCTGTCGGTGGTCGCCCTCAACACCGACGTCTTCGCACCGTCGGTGGGCTGGCGGCTGACCTTCGCCCTCGGGGTCGTCCTGGGCCTGGTCATCCTGCTCGTACGGCGCCACGTACCGGAGAGCCCGCGCTGGTTGTTCATCCACGGCCGGACGCAGGAGGCGGAGGACCTGGTCGCGGACGTCGAACGCCGGGTGGAGGAGGAGACGGGACGGCCACTGCCCGAGCCCGACCGGGCCATCACCATCACCGTGCGGCGCAGCATCGGCTTCGGGGAGATCGCGAAGACGGTGTTCCGCACCTACCCGCGCCGGGCCGTCCTCGGCCTCTCGCTCTTCGTCGGGCAGGCCTTCCTCTACAACGCCATCACCTTCGGCTTCGGATCCATCCTGGTCACGTTCTTCGACGTCTCCAGCTCCGTGACCGGCTACTACTTCGCCGTCGTGGCCTTCGGGAACTTCCTCGGCCCGCTGTTCCTGGGCCGCTTGTTCGACACGCTCGGCCGACGGCCGATGATCGCGGGCACCTACATCCTGTCCGGTGTGCTGTTGTTCGCGACCGCCTGGCTCTTCGGCGCGGGGCGGCTCACCGCCGTGACCATGACCGCCTGCTGGTGCGTGGTGCTCTTCTTCGCGTCCGCCGGGGCCAGTTCTGCGTACCTGACCGTCAGCGAGATCTTCCCGATGGAGACCCGGGCGATGTCGATCGCCTTCTTCTACGCCGTCGGCACCGCCGCCGGCGGCATCTCCGGTCCGCTGATCTTCGCCGGGCTCACCTCCAGCGGGGTGGTCTCCGACGCGGTCCTCGCCTTCTCCATCGGCGCCGGGCTGATGGTGGCGGCCGGACTCGTCGCCGTCTTCTACGCGGTCGCGGCCGAGGGCCGCTCCCTGGAGGACATCGCCACCCCGCTGTCCGCCCGGGCCGCCGAGGCGGAACCCGCCCGCTGACGGACCGCTCTCCGCCCGTGGCGCCGGCCACCGAACGTGTGCGGACGGGCACGGAGGCCGGACGCGTGAAGGGTGGACGGGCGGGCAGGCGCACACAGGAAGCGCAACACCGGACACGTGCCGGGATGCGATCTTTTTCTACGGTTCCAGGAGAGCGGTTCCATGCCTCTCCAGCTGATACTGCACCTCGACCTGCACGGCCGGAACGCAGCGTCCCAGGCCCGGCGTGCGGCCCGGGCCCACCTCGCCGCGGCCGCGGCCGCGGCGAGCGATGACCAGCCGCTCCCCCTGGTGACGGTGGACACGGCGCTCCTGCTGATCAGTGAACTCGTCACCAACGCCGTCCGCCATACGGGCGGGGGCTGCCTGTTGGAGGTCCGTCTCGCGCCGAACGGGATCGACATCGAGGTCACTGACACCAGCGACGCCGAGCCGGAATCCAAGAGGCCCGACCGGCGCGGCGAGGGGGGCTGGGGGTGGCACCTGGTCAACCGGCTGGGGACCGACGTGGGGATCCGCCACCATGCGGCGGGAGGGAAGACGATCCACGTGCGCGTCCCCCGTTGACGTCCGCGCCCACCGGTGCCGGGCGGGGCTGCTCCCTGCGCAGGCTCCGCCCATCCGGCCTGCTCCTCCCGGGTACGGGACGGGCGCGGACCCGGCCTGCCGCTCACGCCGGGGCGGTGGTGCCGGCGTCAGGTCACCGCTCGGGCCCGCAGCACGCGGGCCGGCTCCTGGCCTCCGCCCGTCGCCAGCACCCGTACCTCGCCGCCGCTGCTGATCTCCGCCCGGACGATGCCGGTGGCGTCCTCGTAGACGGGGTGCCCGCCCGGTCCCGCCGCGCTGGTGCGGGTCATCCGGACGACGTCCTCGCCGACCCCGTCCGCGGCCTCGAAGACGACCTCGTAGGTTTCCGCGTCGCCGTCCGGGGACCGGGCGCCCTCAGGTTGCGCCGTACTCATGGCCGACCTCCTGCCGTGATGACGTCTGCCGTTCGCCGGCGGTGGCCGACTCTCCACCTGCCACGCTAAGCCCGGTCCGCCGCTCTGTCCTGGCCGGCCGCCACCGCCGCACTGGTCCCGGCGGGTGAACGAGCGAGCGGGAGGGCACCCCGGCACCCCCCGGGGGTGTCCCTCCGATCGTGCCGGGATCGCGGCCTGATCGACAAGGCACGCCTGGTGTCGTCGAAGTAGCGTGGGCCGCCCGAAGAGCGGGGCCGCTACTTCGACGACACTCCCCAGTCGCGGGGCCGTACCACGAACGCGACCGCGTCCACCGGTCCGCTGCGGCGGAAGTGCAGCACGAACGGCAGTGCGTCGCCCACCTGCCGACGGGTCTTGACCTTGATCGTCAGGTCCAGGGTGGTGGGCGTCATGACCAGGAAGTCACCCGCCGGGATGTTCGCGGAGGAGACCGTGCGCGTGCCTTCGCCGCCTTCGCCGCCTTCGCCGGCCCGCTCGTGCCGGTTCAGCGTGATCTCGCCCGCGACCGGCGAGGTCACCCCCACCAACTGGTCGTCGGAGTCGCCGGTGTTGGCGATCCGGAAGAAGGCCGTGGTGCGCTCCTTGCCCGCAGCGGGGAGGAGGACCCGGCCCACGCCGACGTCGATCCGTGCCGGGCTGCCCGCGGCCCCCGCCTTGGTCCAGGCCGTCAGACCCACCAGCATCGTCAGACAGGCCATCACGGGTACCAGCGTGGCGAGCAGCCCTTCGCGCAGGCTCCGGCGGCTGGGCCGGCGGCCCTCGGCCACCGCCTTCACCATCCGGTTCCCCACCCGGCCGGCCGTTCGGATCGCAACGCGCAGGAGGTGCATCAACGGGGTGCCTTCCGTACGGGGGTGGCGAGGCGATGCGGCGCGGGCTGCCAGGTGCGCAGGCGCAGGCTGTTGGCCACCACGAGGAGCGAGCTTGCGGACATCGCGGCGGCGGCGAGCATCGGGCCCAGCAGCCCCACGGCCGCCAGCGGCACGGTCACCGCGTTGTAGCCGAACGCCCAGACCAGGTTGAGCCGGATCGTCGCCAGGGTGCGGCGGGCGAGGCGGACCGAGTCGGCGACCGCTTCGATGTCACCCCGTACGAGGGTCACGTCGGCGGCCCCGATGGCCACGTCCGTGCCGCTGCCCATCGCGATGCCGAGATCCGCCTCCGCCAGGGCCGCCGCGTCGTTGACCCCGTCCCCGATCACGGCCACCCGGCGGCCGTGGCCGCGCAGCTGCCGGACGAGCGCCGCCTTGCCTTCCGGAGTGCAGTGGGCGTGCACCTGCGTGATGCCGAGCTCCCGGGCGACGGCCCGCGCGGTGGCCTCCCGGTCGCCGGTGGCCAGGACCGGTTCCACGCCGAGCCGCCGCAGCCGGTCCACCGCCCGGTAGCTGCCGGACCGCAGCACGTCGCCCAGTGCGATGAGCGCCTCGTCGAAGCCGTCCACCCGGACCAGGACCGGGGTGAGCGCGGCGGCCTCAGCCTCGGCCAGCGCGTGTGCCAGGGAGGCGGGCAGGCCCTCGCCGGGCGTGCGCACCTCCACCCGGCGGCCCTCCACGATTCCGGTGACGCCGCTGCCGGGGACGGCCAGGAAGCCGGTGACCGCCGGCAGCGGGCCCTCGGACGCCACGCGCTGCGCGTAGGCGACGACCGCGCGGCCCAGCGGGTGCTCGGAGCCCTGCTCGACCGCCCCGGCCAGCCGGAGGGCGGCCTCCCGGCCGATCCCGCCGGCGGTCCCCGTGACCCGTACGACGGACATGTGGCCGGTGGTGAGGGTGCCGGTCTTGTCCAGGACGATCACGTCGACGTGCCGCAGGGCCTCCAGTGCCTGCGGCCCCCTGACCAGGATGCCGAGGCGGGCGCCGCGGCCGGTGGCGGCCATGAGGGCGGTGGGGGTGGCCAGGCCCAGAGCGCACGGGCAGGCCACGACGAGGATCGCGACGGCCGCGGTGACGGCCGCCTGGGGGTCGGCTCCGGCGCCGAGCCAGAAGCCGAGCACGGTGACGGCCAGGGAGAGCACGGCGGGGACGAAGACGCCCGCCACCCTGTCGGCCAGGCGCTGGGCCCGCGCCTTGCCCGCCTGGGCCTCCGTGACCAGGTGCGTGATCCGGGCCAGGCGGGTGTCGGCGCCGACCGCCGTGGCCCGTACGAGGAGCAGGCCGCCCATGTTGACCGCGCCGCCCACCACCGCCCGGCCGGGGCCCACCTCGACGGGATCGCTCTCCCCGGTGATCAGCGACAGGTCCAGGGCCGAGCTGCCCGAGACCACGACGCCGTCGGTCGCGACCCGTTCCCCGGGCCGGACGACGAATCCCTGTCCCGGTACGAGCTCCTCTATGGGCATTCGGCGCTCCCTGCCGCCCTCGCTCACCGTCACGTCCTTGGCGGCCAGCCCGGCGAGGGAGCGCAGTGCTGCACCCGTGCCGCGCCGGGCACGCGCCTCCAGATGGCGGCCGGTGAGCACGAAGAGCGGGACGGCGACCGCCGCCTCCAGGTAGACGTGCGCGGTGTCGGTTCCGGCCGAGGGCAGGAGGCTGAACGGCATCCGCATGCCGGGATCGCCCGCGCCGCCGAGGAACAGCGCGTACAGGGACCATGCGAAGGACGCGATGACGCCGAGCGAGACGAGGGTGTCCATGGTGGCCGCCGAGTGCCGCAGCCCGCGGGCCGCCCTGAGGTGGAACGGCAGGGCGCTCCAGACCGCCACGGGGGCGGCCAGTACGAGGCACAGCCACTGCCAGTTGCGGAACTGCAGGGCGGGAACCATCGACAGGACGAGGACCGGCAGACAGAGCAGGGCGGTGATCAGCAGGCGTTCGCGGTCCTTGCGTGCCTCCTCCCGTGTCGGACCGGCGGGGTCGTCCGGGTCGTCGGGATCATCCGGACCGGGCGGAGCGCTCCGGCCGCTCGGACCGTCCGGACCGGTTGCGGTCCCCGGCGCGGCCCGTGGCGCGGGCGGCGGCACCAACTCCGCCCCGTATCCGGCCCGTTCGACCGCCGCCAGGAGGTCTGCGGGCGGGACGTCCGCCGGGTGGTGCACGCGCGCCCGGCCCGTGGCCAGGTTGACCGCGGCCGTCACCCCGTCGATGCGGGCCAGCCGCTTCTCCACGCGGTTCACGCACGCCGCACAGGTCATGCCCCGGACGACGAGGTCGGTGGTCACCCCGGCGACCGTGCTCCCCTCCGCCGTCACCGGTCACCGCCGAGGTGACCGCCCATGTTCCCGCCGCCGGGACCGGACCGCCCGGAGGAACCGGCGTCGCCCACGGTGCTCCGCATGCCGGGCGCCACCGGCCCGGCCGCGGAACCGACCCCGTACGCGAGGGCGAACATCGCCAGGAGCAGCACCAGGAAGCCGGTCAGCGCCGGGGGAGGGCCCCACCGCCCCGTGGACGCGGGTGCCTGGACTGCGGACTGCTGTTCATCGGCCATCGACATTCCCTGATCCGAGGATTCGCTCACGGAGCCACCGCCCCGCCAGTTCCGCGCAGGTGGTCGGATGCCGTCGCGGCCTGGTTCCCGTTGGGTCCCGCCGGTTTCCGGCCGGTCCGCTCTCCCGGGGTAGGGGACGAAGGTGCTGCTGTCCTCGGCGACGGCCAGGGCGCGTCCCAGCGGCGGGACCGCGCGCGGCGGGCAGTCGAGCGTTCGCACAGGCGGCATCCCATGCCGATGGGCGTGGCGGCCGAGGCGTTGTCGAGGCCGAGGCCGTCGGAGTGGACCAGCCGGGAGGCGTGCCGGACTCGCAGCCGCGGCGGATCGCGAAGGTCGTGCCGGGCTCGCTCGCCCCAACCGCCGCAGTGACGGATCACGACACGCGCCACGACTCCGGGCACGGCTGCGTCGTCAACAGCGCCGTCCTGGACCTGCTCCCCGCGGACGTCCGCACGAGAACGGCTTTCTCGCCGAGGGCGCCATGGGCGCCGCCCGGGCGCTACGACTGCCCTGGCCCGAGGAGGAGTTGGCCGAACCCATCCGGCGCGCCGCCCGCACCTGCCCGGCCGAGGGCATCGCCGCCTGCGCCGAGGCGGGCATCGGCGGCGCCCTCTTCGGGCACACTCCGGTCGCACTCGGCGCCTACCAACGCGCGCGTGCAAACGGGCTGTTGCCGCCGCGGGTCAGCTGATGGTCCCCGCCGACCGGCTGCCTCCGGTCGGCGCGCACCAGGGCGACGGCATCCCCAAGCCCCTCGATCTCGGCCTGCGCACCGGCTTCGGCGGCGACCGGCTGTCCGCGGGCTCCCACGCCTGCCGCTGGGAGGACAGCGCGGGCGGCCTCACCCCCGGGCAAGCGCGCCGACCTCGACGTACTGGGCGACGACCCGCGGCGGGTCGACCTCGCGCACCGGCGACATCGAGGTGGTGGCGACGTATGTCGACGGCCGGGAGGCCGGGAGGCCTGCGGACGTGAAGGAGGGTGCCTTGTCGGCCAGGTGCGCATGAGGCGTGCATCAGGGGTGACCGGCGAGACACCCTCTGGGGTCCGCAGTGCGCCGGCGGACCGTCAGCAGGCGCGGACCGGCTGGTGGTCGTGGACGAAGCGGGCCGAGACCCAGCCCTTGGAGCCCTGGAGGCGGTACCAGACGGGGTTGCCGTCCACCCAGCCGCCGCGCTTGTGGCAGTTGAGGAGTACCCGCTGACCGGGGCGGAGCGACTTGACGACGGGGGAGTACACCGTCGCCCTCTCGCGTACGTGGAGGGGCGCGTCCGAGACCACCTCACCCACCGGGTACGCGGCCCGGGGCGCGGCGGCGGCCGGCGCGGCCCCGTGCTGCTGGGCGGCCCACCCAGCGCCGCCCAGCGGGCCGAGCGCCAGGCCTGCGGCCAGCGCGCACATCAATACGGACTTGTTCATTTTCGGCCCTCTTCTGCGAAAAACATCGGCGCGGGCATGCCGCGGCGGACCGCGGACGCTCGAGAGTGCCCGTCACGACTATCCGCGCGGACAGGGAGACTCCGGGGCCCGACACGTCCGCGGTTCCCCCCGATGGCCCGCGCGCCGTCGTGCCGTACCCCTGTTCGGGGGCATGTCCGGATCCCGCTGTTTCGGACGCGGGCGAACGAGCAGACGCGAGCCATGGCACTCGGTGTCGTCGTGCCGTCGTGCCGTCGTGCCGTTCCGGCCGGACGGTGCGACCCCGGCCCCCTGCCGCCCGTCGCCCTCCTGCAGAGACGAGTCATCATGGACCACCGGCCTCGCGTCCCCGAGCAGAACCTGACCTGGACCACCGAGATCCACCAGGTCAGGACCCGGCTGCGGTTCCCCCTCCGGGCCACGTTCCAGTGGTCGTCCGCAGACCCGCTGGGGGTCGAGGTCACCTTCCATCCCGTGGGGGCCGACGACGTGACGTGGCTGATCGGCCGAGACCTCCTGGCCAGGGGCCTGCGCACCCTGGCGGGAACGGGGGAGGTGCGGGTCCGGCCGTCCGCCGGGCCCGGCCGTGCGGGACAGGTCCTCCTGCGGCTGGGTACGGCGCCCCCGTACGCCCTCTTCGTGCTGGACCGGGCGCAGCTGGAGTCCTGGCTGGAGAAGACGTGGGCGGCGGTTCCGGCCGGTGCCGAAGCACAGCGCCTGGACTGGGAGTTCTTCGAAGGCCTGCTCGCGGACCACTAGCGGGTGCGTGCGGCAGGCGGCTGCTCCAGCTCGAAGGAGGGGAAGAGATCGGGCCGAGCCGGCCCGGTGGCCGTACGCCCCGCCGGCGCTCGGGGACGCGTTCCCTGCGGATCCGGCCGGCGTGTGGGCGCCGGGCCGCACGACGAACCCTGAGAGCAGGTGTGTTCCATGCGTACGTCGACACGTGTCGCGGGTGTCCTCACCGGCCTGCCCCTCGCACTCGGCGGCACGGCCCCCGCCGCGCACGCGGACGCCACGGCCTGCATCAACCAGGTCGAGCGGGAACGGCAGGGCGGCGAGGCCCCGTCCTACGTCAGGGCGGCGTGCTCCACCGGGCAGAGCGGTGACCACGGGGGGTGTGTGACGGCCCTGACCGAGGGCGGCGGTGTGACGAACGGCACCGCGGTGACCGCCTGCAGGGTGGCCCGGTAGGCGCGGCTCACGAACACAGGGTGCGTCACCGCGGCATGCATCACAGCTGCACGCGTCACAGCAGGGGAAGGGCCCTGTCGTCGTGGACGCCGTCCGTGGCCTTGGGGCCGGGCGGCGCCGTCGGGGCGCCCAGGGGCCCCGCCAGGTAGGCCAGGAGGCCGGCGATCTCACGGCCGGCCTCCGCCGGGTGGCGGAAGCGCGCGCCGGGCGCGATGGCGTAGCGGTTGCGGCGTCCGTCGCGGGTCCGGGTGAGGTACCCGTCCGTCTCCAGGTCCGTGACGATCGCCTGCACGGTGCGCTCGGTCAGGTCGCAGCCCGCCGCGATGTCGCGCAGCCGGATCCCCGGGTCGCGCGCGATGGCGATCAGGACCCGGGCGTGGTTCGTCAGAAAGGTCCAGTGGTTCCGGCGACTCGTGTGCTCGTTCTCCACCCCGACATTCTTGTAGGGATGACTCGCGAAAAGCAAATCCAGAAAAGTCTTTCCGGTATAACTTGACGTGTGTCCGAGGCCCCGGCAGGGTGCAGGGAAGCGGAAGGGGACTTCCGCAGCGACCGAGCAACGAGCGACCGAGAGATCGCACAACGCGCCGCAAGCCCCTGTGCCCAAGGAGCGAAGACGATGACCATGACGGCCACGACCGAGGCCACCACCTCGACGACGCCCGCCACGACGGCCACCACCCCCTCCGGCGGCGCCGCAGCGGGACCCGCGCTGAGCGGGCTGCCCGAGGTGCCCTGCCCGCGGGAACTGTCGACCGTCGACGCCCGGCAGCTGACCCGGGTGTTCTTCGAGCGGCTGCGGAGCCTCGAAGAGGGCACCCGTGAGTACCAGTACGTGCGCAGCACCCTGATCGAGATGAACATCTCACTGGTGAACTTCGCCGCCCGCCCGTTCCGCGACCGTCCCGGCGGCCCCGAGAACGAGGACATCGTCCAGGTCGGCATCATCGGCCTCATCAAGGCCATCGACCGCTACGACCCCGAGCGCAACACCCAGTTCACCACCCTCGCCGTGCCCTACATCACAGGTGAGATCAAGCGCCACTTCCGCGACACCACCTGGGCCGTGCGCGTCCCGCGCCGGTTCCAGGAGCAGCGCCTGCTGCTCGCGAAGGCCACGGAGGAGCTGACCTCCGAGACGGACCACGCGCCCACCCCGGCGGAACTCGCCGCCCACTTGGGCCTCACCGAGGACGAGGTCCGCGAGGGCCTGGTGGCCGCCAACGCCTACTCCACGCAGTCCCTCGACGCGCCCCAGACCGAAGCCGGCGGCACCGGGGCCCCCGCGGGCGGACAGCCCGCCCGCTCCCTGGCCGAGACCGTCGGCGACCTCGACCCCGCCCTGGAGGCCGTCGAGGACCGCCAGGCCCTGGCACCCCTGCTCGCCGGCCTGGACGAACGCAGCACCCGCATCCTGGAGCTCCGTTTCGGCCAGGAGATGACCCAGGCGGAGATCGGCGAGGAGGTCGGCCTCTCCCAGATGCACGTCTCCCGCCTGCTCGCCCGCACGCTGGAGACCCTGCGCGAGGAGATGCTGCACGACTGACCGCGGTCCGAGGACCTCAGGCGGTCGGGCGCCCGTCGGCGCCCGACCGCCCCGACCCGTTCCCGAGACCTGACACCGGGGAGTCATGAACAGCTTCGTCCGACTGCTGGCCGTCCTCGGCGGCTCCGTCGTGCTCACCCTCTTCGTGGGCCGCCTCACCGACCTCCTGCTACGGCGGGCGGACGCCCGCCACCCCGAGACACCACTGTGGAACATGCTGCGCCGCTGCGGACCGTCGGTGCGGGTGCTGCTGTTCACGGCGGTGCTGCGCGGGGCGTACCGCCAGATCGAATGGCAGCCGCTGCGCGAGCACGAGACCGCCGTGGGCCGGACCCTGACGCTCGTACTGATCGGCGCGGGCGCCTGGTGCGTCGTCGGCATCGCCTCCGCCATCGTGGAATCCTCCTACGCCCACTACGCGTTGGGTACCCGCGACCCCTCCCGCGTGCGCCGGGTCCGCACCCAGGTGACGCTCATCAGAAGGTTCGTCACCGCCGTCGTCGCCGTGGTCGCGGCGGCCGCGATGCTGCTCACCTTCCCCGCCTTCCGGGCGGTCGGCACGTCCGTACTGGCCTCGGCCGGCATCATCGGCATCGTCGCGGGCGTGGCCGCCCAGTCGACCCTCGGCAACCTCTTCGCCGGCTTCCAGATCGCCTTCGGCGACATGGTGCGCATCGGCGACACGGTCGTCGTCGACGGTGAGTGGGGCGTGGTCGAGGAGGTGACGCTCACCCTCATCGCCGTGCGCACCTGGGACGAGCGCCGGATCACCATGCCCGTCTCGTACTTCACCTCGCGGCCCTTCGAGAACTGGTCGCGCGGCGGTGTCCAGATGACCGGCACGGTCTTCCTCCACTGCGACCACACCGCCCCCGTCTCCCTCATGCGCGAGAAGCTGAAGGAAATCCTGGACGGCTGCGAGGCGTGGGACGGCCGCGGCTGGGACCTCTCCGTCACCGACACCACCCCCACCACCATCGTGGTCCGGGCGATCGTCACCGCCCAGGACGCGGACCGGCTGTGGACCGCGCGTTGCGAGGTGCGTGAGCAACTGGTCGGCTGGCTGGCCGAGAAGCACCCGTACGCCCTGCCCCGCGTCGCCACGTCCACCGCCGTGCCCTCGCCGGAAGCCGGAGCGGGAGCGGGTGCGGGCATGGGAGCGCCCGCGGAAGGGCGTACCGAGGCCCGTGCCGACGTCAGGCGGCCAGCGGGGTGAAGGGGTACAGCCCCTCCGCACCCGGCTGCACGACGCCGTAACTGCTCTCCGGCACTTCGTTCCACGCCCCCGGCAGATTCCCGAGGGGCTCGGACACCACCAGGCGTGTCTCGTCGGACACGTCCTGGAGGAAGCGCACGTCGGGGTGCAGCCTGCGCAGCGTGTCCACCCGGCTGCTGTAGAAGAGCGACCGCGAGGCGCCCTGGCTGGAGTAGCGGAAGGCCCACACTGCGGCCCCGTCGGTGACGGCCACCGTCATCTGCATCGGGTACTCCACGCCGTGCTCGTGGCCGACGCGTTCCACCACCCCCACCATCCTGGCGACGGCGCCCGGAGGGTCCTCCTCCAGGCCGAAGGTGAGCGCCAGGTAGAACATGACCTCCGAGTCCGTCGTGCCCTCGATATCCCCGAACAGCGCGGGGTCGACGAGCAGGGCGAGGTCCCGCCGCATCGCGTGGAAGCCGGCGATGGCTCCGTTGTGCATCCACATCCAGCGGCCGTGCCGGAACGGGTGACAGTTCGTCTGCTGCACCGCCGTGCCCGTCGACGCCCGGATGTGGGCGAAGAACACGGGGGAGGTGACATGGTCCGACAGCTCCCGCAGGTTGCGGTTGTTCCATGCGGGACCGACGTCCCGCATCAGGGCGGGCGTGCCGTCGCCGCTGCCGCCGTCCGGATACCACCCGATGCCGAAACCGTCACCGTTGGTCGTCTCCACGCCCAGCTTCGAGTGGAGGCTCTGGTCGATCAGCGAGTGGGCGGGTTTGTACAGGATGGTGTCGAGCAGCACAGGGGTTCCCGAATACGCCAGCCACCGGCACATGTGCGATCACCTGACTCGTCCGCCCCGTCCGGGTTGGTCGTGCCGCGGACCGGCCGGGGCCGTAACCGCCCGCATGGGCGCCCCGCCGCCCATGCGCCATTCTCCCGCTGCCCGGGGGCGGCCGCACGCGGGACGACCGCACCCAGGGCGCAGCGCGCCGGACGGCCCGGCGGCTACCAGCCGAAGCGGCGGTCGACGACGGCCGCGAACTCCTCGAAGCTCAGCACGCGGTCGCCGTTCTGGTCGGCGGCGTCGAAGAGGGCCGAGGACTCCTCGGTGTCCCCCACGCCCCAGAACGGGATCGCTCCCTGCGCGGCGAGGGTCGGACCCTTCGAGCGCAGGGCACCGATGACCTCGGCCCGTGTCAGGGTGCCGTCCTGGTCGAGGTCGAGGGCGTCGAACAACCGCCGGGCCTTCTCACTCATCACATGTCCTCTCAGCGGTGCACACGCCGTCTCGGCCGGCGGGTCCTGTACGCAAGGACGCGCTGCGGCCCCGTGAGGTTGCCGCGGCCGGGGCCGGACCTCAGGGACGGACCTCGGCGCCCCTCCGGTTGAACGGCAGCCGGCCCAGTAGAACCGCCATCCCGCAAGTGCCGGTGAGCGCGGAGAAGACCAGTCCGCCGCCGATCGCCGCGGACAGCAGCGACAAGGCCGGGTGGAGGAGCAGCCCGAGGAGCAGACCGGCCAGCACGAGGGCACCCGCCGTGCCGCGGACCTGGCGTTCCATCGCCCACACGGCCCGCGACCGGGCACCGCCGGGGTACTCCAGGGCGTGGCCGCCGGCCGCCCAGGCCTGCGTACCGCCCGTGAGACCAGTTGCGGGGATGCCGTGCGGGGCGAGGGCCGCGACGGCGTCGGCCGAGCGGGCTCCGGAGGCGCACACGATCAGCAGGGGGCGGCGTTCGGCGGCCCGCCGCAGTTCCGGCAGGCTCCGTACGAGCCGGTCGAGGGGGACGTTGACGGCGTCCGGGAGGTGGCCGGACGCGAACTCGCCCGGTGTGCGGACGTCGACGACGGTCAGTGCGCGCAGCCGCGGGTGCGCCTGCTCGACGTCGAGCGAGGTGGGGACTTTCATGGCGGACCTGGTCCTTGGCGCGGGGGAACGGAGGGGAGGTCCGGCGCCGCGCGCCGCACGGGGTGCGGTACGGCCCGCGGCACCGGAGCCCTGCCGGGGATGGTAGGCCCCCGCGGGGCGGCCCGGCCGGATCCCGGCGGCCCTGCCACACGACTGCCATGTTCCGGAAACAGCCGGCGCCCGGGCGGGCCCTTGCCCGTTCGTGCTCACCAGGCCGCTACGGCGGGGAATCAGCGCCGCTCGACCATGCCCGGCTGCACCCGTCCCCGCGGCCGGCCGCGGGGACGGCCCGTCGGCCCGGGGTGCCCGCCGGAGTTCAGTAGCGCAGGGCCGTGGCGGTCTGCGCCGACACCGTGCCTGTCAGCTTGTGCGTGCTGCGGGCCGTGCCCTGGCCCGTGCCCTTCCCGGCGACATCGGAGACCGTCACCACCACGGTGTCGACGACATGGCCGCTCTCGTCCTTGAACTCGACCTGCACCGCGAAGGACTTGGTGGCGTCGTCGGTGTTGCGCACGGTCACGGGGACCGTCGTGTAGCCGTCCGCGTCGCCGGCCACGGCGCCCAGGGACACCTGGTCCTTAGCGTCCACCCCGCCCTTGACCTCGGCGAGCTTGTCCTTCGCGACGGCGGCCGCGGACTCGGCGGACTTCGCGGCCTCGGAGGCGGCCGACGAGACGGCCTCTCCGGCCGACTTCACCGCGGACGCGGCACTGGAGACGGTCCCGGCCGGGTCGCCGTCGCCGCCCGAACAGCCCGCGGCGCCGAGCGCCACCGCCGCCAGTACCACGCCTGCCGCACCACGCATCCACGCGACCGTCGCCACCACGCCTCCAAGGATGTTCCGGGCCCCCCAGTCAAAGCCCCGGCGACCCCCGGATGCCCACTGGACGGGGCATCCGGGTGAGGAGCTGCGGCGATGGGCGAGACAACCCCCTAGGGGGTGCGTCCCGCGGCCAGGCGGTGCTCGTGGACGCGGAGGTGGAGGGCGGCCAGGTCCAGCAGGGGAGTGGCCACCCCCAGCGCGCGGGCGCGGACGGTGAGGTCGGTCAGCACGTGGTCGGCCTCCGTCGGCGCTCCGGCGACCAGGTCGCGGTAGAGGGACGGGGTGAGGGGTGAGCCGGGGGCCGTGACCGTCGCCGTGGTGAAGGCCAGCTCGGCCGCGGGCACCGGGTGCCCGGCCGCTGCGGACACCGCCGCGGCCTCGGCGAGCAGGGACGCTCCGAGGGCCGCCCCGCCCGCGACGGCGTTCACCTCCCCGACGGTGCCGCGCATCAGGCAGGTGACGGCGACGAGGGTGGAGATGAAGACCCACTTGTGCCACATGGCGGCGACGATGTCCGCGGTCGGCGGCGAGTCGATGCCCGCCCCGGTCAGGACCGTACGGATCGCGTCCACCCGGGCCGAGGGACGGCCGTCGAGCTCGCCGGTCAGGATGACCGCGGGCGGCGCCATGCGCAGGATGTCGCCCTCCTCGTTCAGGGTGGTGACCACCTTCGCGACCCCGCCGAGGACCGCGCGGGCCCCGAGGCGCGCGACGAGCGCGTCGAGCTGGGCCACCCCGTTGAGCAGCGGTACCACGGCGGTCCCCCGGCCGACGGCCGGCGCGACGTCCGCCAGCGCCTGGTGCAGGGCGGTCGCCTTCACCGAGAGCAGGACCAGGTCGTAGTCACCACCCGGGGCGCCCGCCGTCACCAGCTTCGGCGTGAGGCGGAGTTCCTCCCCCTGGCCGTCGACCCGCAGGCCGCGGGCCTCCAGGGCCTTCGCGCGGGCCGGCCGGACCAGGAAGGAGACGTCCTGGCCGGCTTGCGCGAGCCGGGCGCCGAAGAAGCCGCCGACGGCGCCGGCGCCGACGCTGAGGATCCTCATGCGCGGGTGCCTTTCGTGGGGGTGAGCGGGGTGCCGTCGACAGGGGTTCGAGGGGAGCGCGGGGTGCGCGGCGCATACCGGGAGACCGCGACGCCGGCCAGGCACAGCAGCCCGCCGAGCAGCGTCAGCCAGGCCGGTACCTCGCCCAGCAGAGCCCAGCTCAGCAGGACGACGATGGCCGGGACGGCGTACGTCGTCGCGCCCAGCCGGCCGGCGGGCATGCGCGCCAGGGCGTAGGTCCACGTGGTGAAGGCGAGGGCGGTGGGAACCACGCCCAGGTAGACCATGTTCAGGGTCGCGGACACCGGCGCCCGCGGCAGTTCGTCGAGCAGCCGACCCGTGAACGGCAGACAGACCGCGGCGCCCGTCATGCAGCTGTACGCGGTGATCTGGAGGGGCGTCCCGTACGAGAGGGCGGGTTTCTGGGCGATGACGCCGGTCGCATAGGCCACCGCTGCCAGCAGGCACAGGACCACTCCGAGGAGCGAGGTGGAGCCGCCGTCCCCCGACGACATGGACAGGCCCACGACCACCGCCCCGACGAAGGAGACGGCCATGCCGGCCAGCAGGCGCGGCGGCAGCGCCTCGCCGAGCAGGCGGGCGGCCAGGAGCGCCATGAGGATGGGCCCGGTGTTCACGAGCAGGGACGCCGTACCGGCGTCGACCAGCCGCTCGCCCCAGTTCAGCGCGACCGTATAGCCGCAGAACCACACCACGCCGGAGATCAGGATCCCGCGCCACGCCTCGCGGGGCGGCAGGCCCTGGCGGCGGATCAGGAGCAGGACGCCGAGCACCAGCGAGGCGGCCAGCAGTCGGCCGAGGGCCAGGGCGCCCGGGGAGTACGCGGCGCCCGCGCTGCGGATGGAGACGAAGGCGGAGGCCCAGGCGAACACCGTGAAGGTGACGGCGCCGACCGTGAGGACGCCGGGCGGGATCGGATGCGAGCGGAACGTCATGCCACCACTCTAGGACCGAAACATTTCGGCGTCGACCGAAATAATATTCCAGCTTAGCCCCATTCCTGAGAGGTGATCCCCAGAAGGTCAGCGAAGGCCCGCTCGCCGGCCGCGGTCACCTCCAGTGCGCGCCCGCCGCCCGGTGGGCGCACCACCCAGCCCTCCGCCAGGGCCCGCGCGCACAGCCGCGCCCCCGCCAGGCCGCCCAGATGGCGGCGCCGCTCGGTCCAGTCCAGGCAGGAGCCGGCCGGCCGCCTGCGGCCTTCGCCCGCGAGGGCGATCCCGGCCTCGGCGCACCAGAGGCGGCCGGCTTCCGTCAGTTCGAACACGCCGTCCGTGCGCAGCAGTCCGCGCCGTTCCATCGCGTCGGTCACCGCCATGCCCAGCCGCCCGGCGAAGTGGTCGTAGCAGGTCCGGGCCCTGGCCAGCGGATCCGGTGCGCCGACCACCGGAACGGCGTGCGCTGCGTCCCGGTCCGGGACCGCGTACGAGGCGAGTTCGTCCAGCAGGCGGGCGGTCGCGGCGTCCGCGATGCGCACGTAACTGTGCCGGCCCTGCCGCTCGGTCACGCAGAGGCCGGCATCGAGCAGCCGGGTCAGGTGGCCGGAGATGGTGGAGGGCGCCACCCCTGTGGTCCGGGCCAGCTCGCCGGCGGTCCAGGCGCGGCCCTCCAGCAGCGTCATGCAGATCGAGGCCCGTGTCTCGTCGGCCAGGGCGGCGGCGAAGGCCGCCAGCCGGGCCGCGGGGGCCGCGGCGTCCCCGGGCGGCCCGGGATGCAACTCGTCCATGCGTCCAGGATGCCCCATGATTTCGGCATACGGCGAACCATTCGCCCCCGTAGGCGGTCTCAGTGCCCCGCCGCGGCCTTCACCAGGGCCACCGCCAGGCCGATCGCCGCGTCGAGGGCACCGGCCAGCAGGGCGACGGCCGCGCCGCCGCCCATGCGGACGCCGCCGTACCAACCCCAGCCGAAGAGGCTGGCGACGCTCACGCCGGCCGAGGCGTACAGGGCGGTCCGCAGGTCCATCACCCCCAGGGCGGAGGAGGCGATCAGGATCAACGGGGCGACGGCGGACAGCAGCAGGGGGCTGCCGACCCACAGCATGTGCCGCAACTCGGCCCCGGTGGCGAGACGGCCGTGGACCACGCGGTGCGCCTGCTGGTCGGCGACGAGCGTCGCCAGCCACAGCCCGACGGCTGCGGTCAGCACCGTGGCCGCGGTCCCGGCGGCGTCGGCGTGCTCCGATGCGGCCAGACCGATCACCACGGAGATCATGGTGATGGTCGCGTACAGCCGCTCCTTCAGCCGGGCGGCGGCGGCCGCCGCCACGCCGGCGGGCGAACCGGCGTCTCCGGCATCGGCATGGTCCATGCCGTCAGACTAGAGTGTGTCCGGCCCCGGACCCGCCCTCTGTCCTGACGGGGCTTCACGGGCCACACTGGTGGCTCGGGGGTGCGACGCCCCCGTCACGAGGAGGCGGTGGCGTGGTGTCGGAAGACCCTGCGGAGCGGCCCGCTCCGGCGGTACGGCCCGAGGTGTGGGAGACGTACGGACCGGCCGATCTCAGCGCCGTGCCCGTGTTCGCCGGAGGGTTCATCAACTTCGGCTACTGGCACTCCCTCGACCTCGAAGGGCCGCTCTCGCAGGACGACCGGATCCGTAGCGAGCAGGACCTCTACCGGCACGTGCTCGACGCGGTCGCCCCCGACGGCGGCCGCGCCGTGGAGGTCGGCTGCGGCCTCGGCCTCGGGTGCGCCCTCGCCCTCGACGAGTACGGACCCGCCACGGTCACCGGCGTGGACATCCATCCCCAGCAGCTCCGGCGGGCCCGCGAAGCGAACTCCCCGCTCCTCGCAGCGCAGCCACGGCGGCTGCACTTCGTACTCGGAGCGGCCGAGAGCCTCCCGCTCGGCGACGCGGAGTTCGACTGCCTGTACAGCGTCGAGGCGGTCCAGCACTTCCCGGACCTGCCGGCGTTCGCCCGGGAGGCGGCGCGGGTGCTGCGCCCCGGCGGGCGGGTCGCGGTCGCCGGCTTCTTCAGCGTGGACGGCGCGTCCGCCCCCGAGGAGCGGCTCGCCGCGCTGCTGGAGACGTTCGCCAGCGGACTCGACATCGCCCGGCCGGTCTCCCGGCTCGCGGACGCCCTCGCCGAGGCCGGCTTCGGCGACGTCCGGGCCGACTCGATCGGCCCGCAGGTCTGGCCCGGCTGGGACCGCTGGCTCGCCCGCCTCTGGGCGCCCGGAACCTGGCCGCGGAATTTCATGGCCGCCTGGGAGCAGCAGATCTTGGACTACTACCTGGTCACGGCCGCCCGCCGGTAGCCGTCCGGGAGGTCGCCGCAGCTGCGAGCGGCTCGCCCGGTAGAGCCGGAACGCCTCCCGGGCATCGGGGACGAACGCCTGGTCGCGGACGAGGTCGGCCAGTTCGCCCTCGGTCACCCAGCTGTGCCGGGCGATCTCGGAAGGATCCGGCCGGACGGGTCCCGTGGCGACCGCCTCGTGCAGACCGAGCCAGTACGGGCTGATCGCCCCCGCGCACAGGAACTTGAGCACGAGACGAGGGCGGGCGAGAACGCCGAGTTCCTCCGCCAGCCCCCCTCGCGGCGGCATCCTCGTACGACTCGGCGACGTTCACGGCGCCGCCGAGCATCCAGTTGAGGTGCCCCGGAAAGCGGGCGACACCGTCAGGGCGGCGGTGGACCAGGATCCGTCCCCCGTCGTCGCGGCACACGATCGTCGCCACGCGGTGCGCCCAGCCGCGACGAATCGCCTCCCTCCGGTCCACGACGCCCAGCACCTCGTCGTGCTCGTCGACCCGCTCAACCAGTTACGCTCGGCTGGTCCTGGGCCGACCCCATCGCCGCCCTCGCGCGTACGGGAGACCTGAATTCCCGGATCAGTTCACCAGGCCGCTGCGGCGCTCCAACAGGAGAACGTCCCGCCACGCGCCGTGGTGGAGGCCGATCCGCTCGCGGGTGCCGATGACGCGGAAGCCGGCTCCCTGGTGGAGGGCGAGGCTGGCAGTGTTCTCGGGAAAGATCCCGGACTGGATCGTCCAGATTCCCGCGGTCTCGGTGGAGGCGATCAGCGCGTCCAGCAGTGAGCGGGCGACGCCGCGGCCGCGGGCCTCGGGGTGGACGTAGACGGAGTGCTCGACCACGCCCGCGTACGCGCACCGGTCCGAGACCGGGCTCGCCGCCACCCACCCGAGCACAGCGCCACCGCCATCGAGGGCGACGAACCGGTGCCGGGGCAGCCTGCCTTCGTCGAACGCCGTCCACTGGGGGGCTCGCGTCTCGAAGGTGGCGTTGCCCTCGTCGATCCCGGCCTGGTAGATCGCCAGAACCTCCTCGGCATGCCCGGGCAACAGAGCCTCGATCCGCACTGCGCTCACGCCGTGACCCCCGCGCCGGACAGGAGGGCGCCCATCGCGGCGAGCACGGCAGGCTCGACCCGGTAGTAGACCCACGTCCCGCGCCGCTCGGAGGACAGCAGCCCGGCCTCCTTCAACTTCTTGAGGTGGTGGGAGACGGTGGGCTGGGACACCCCCACGTCGGAGATGTCGCACACGCACGCCTCACCGCCCTCGTGGGAGGCGACGGCGGAGAACAGGCGCAGGCGGACCGGGTCGCCGAGGGCCTTGAACATCTTCGCCGCGACCTCGGCCTCGTCCGCGGACATGGGGCGCTCGTTCAGCGGGGGGCAGCACGGGACGACGGCCTCGGGCTCCAGGAGCGGCAGAACCTTCGCATTCGACATACGTCTATGTTGACACATGTCGAAGCAGGCCGGGTGGGGCGTGCCTCACCGCAGATGCCGGGCCAGTCGGCGGGGCCGCGCGAGCAGCGTCCCGGCCGGCGCCGCGCAGGCTGTTCGAGGGCAGGCCGCGCCGCCACTCCAGCCCGACGAACGCGAGCCCCGGGTGGGCCGGGGAGGCGCCGTCGCGGTGCCGCGGGCGCGGGGGCGCAGTCGTGTCCAGGGTGCCGTCCCGCCACGCCGCCGGCCCGGGCGTGAAGATCCGCACCGGCTGCGGCCCGGCCCGCGTCGCGACGGAGGCGGGCAGCCGGTTCCGGGTCGGCCTGGAGGACGGGCCGTTCTGACGGCCGGGGCCGTGGTCGTGGCGTCGGGGAGCTTCGGCAGCAACCCCCTAGAATTCGACGAATGTCTATGTTGACGTTCATCGAAACAGGTGCCATGCTGGCGGCAAGGCATCGACAGTCATCGAAACAACAAGGAGTGGTCATGACCGAGCCCGTCACCCCCGTCACCGAGACCGCAGCCTCGTGTTGCGGCCCGGCCCCCGCGCAGTCCGCCGCCGAGACGGCCCCCGCCGAGGCCTCGCCGTGCTGCGGCACCAGCGAGCGCGCGGAAGAAGCCGGAGCCTGCTGCGAGCCGCAGGCCAAGCGCGAAGCCGTCGCCACCGGCGCCGGCTGCTGCTGACCACCCGAGCCCGCCCCACCTGCCCGCCTGCTGCACGAAGACCCCGGAGACACGTCATGAGCGAGACCACCACCGACCTGCCCGTCGTCGTGATCGGGGCCGGCCCCGCCGGCCTGGCCGCCGCCGCCCACCTCCACGAGCGGGGGCTGGACTTCCTCGTCCTCGAAGCCGGTTCCCGCGCCGGAACGGCCACGCGCGAGTGGTCGCACGTGCGGCTGTTCTCCACCTGGGGTGAAGTTGTCGACCCGGCCGCCGAGAAGCTCCTGGCGCCGACCGGCTGGACCAAGCCCGACCCGGCCACCTACCCCACCGGCGGGGACTGGGCCGCCCTCTATCTCCAGCCCCTCGCCGACACCTTCGGTGACCGCGTCCGCTACCGGGCCCGCGTCACCGGCGTTTCCCGGGCGGGCCGCGACCGCATCGTCGACGCCGACCGCGAGGCCCAGCCGTTCGTGGTCCACGTCGAGTCCGGCGACGGCCGCGAGGAGCGTCTGTTCGCCCGTGCGGTGCTCGACGCCTCCGGCACCTGGTCCACCCCGAGCCCCGCCGGCGCGAGCGGTCTCGCAGCCCTGGGTGAGAAGGCTGCCGCGGACCGGATCACCCACCGCGTCCCGGACCTCACCGATCCCGCCGTCCGCGCCCGGTACGCAGGTAGGCGCACCGCTGTCATCGGCTCCGGCGCCTCCGCCTTCACCGCCCTGGCCTACCTCGCCGACCTGGCCGAGACGGACGACGGGGCCGGCACGCACGCCACCTGGATCCTGCGCCGCGGTATCTCCGGCTCCACCTTCGGCGGCGGGGAGGCCGACGAGCTGCCCGCCCGCGGCGCGCTGGGACTCGCGGCCAAGGCCGCGGTGGACGGCGGCTACGCGGACGCGGTCACCGGCTTCCGCACCGACGCCTTCGAGCGGGACGGTGACGGCCGCCTGGTCCTGGTCGGCGAGGACGGGCGCCGACTGGACGCGGTGGACGAGGTCATCGTGCTGACCGGCTTCCGCCCCGACCTGTCCTTCCTGGACGAACTCCGCCTCGGCCTGGACGAGCGCCTTCAGGCCCCGCTCGCCCTGGCACCGCTGATCGACCCCAACCAGCACTCCTGCGGCACCGTCTACCCGCACGGCCAGGCCCAGCTCTCCCACCCGGAGAAGGACGTCTACCTCGTCGGCATGAAGTCCTACGGCCGCGCCCCGACCTTCCTGGCCATGACCGGCTACGAGCAGGTCCGCTCGATTGCCGCCCACCTCGCCGGCGACCACGAAGCCGCCGAGCGCGTCGAACTCACCCTCCCCGAGACCGGCGTCTGCGGCGGCGCGGGCCTCTTCGACCAGCCCGAGGCAGCCGAGCAGAGCGGCGGCGGATGCTGCGCAGCCCCGGCCACCCTCACCCTCGCAGCCCCCGCCGCGGTCTCCTCCGGCGGCTGCTGACGGTGCCGAACACCAAGGCCGGCGTGGCCGCGACCGGGACGGGGGTCCCGTCGCGGCCACGCGGCGTGCTGCCCGCCCTGTGTGTCACGCAGATCACCAGCTGGGGCGTCCTGTACTACGCCTTCCCCGTCCTCAACCCGGCCATCACCCGCGACACCGGCTGGCCCGCGAGCGCGACCACGGCCGCGTTCTCCGCCGCCCTCATCGTCTCCGCGGTCGTCGGCATCCACGTGGGCCGGGTGCTGGACCGTCAGGGCCCCCGCACGGTCATGACGGCCGGCTCAGTCCTCGGCCCGCTCAGCCTCCTCGTCGTGGCCGCCGCTCCCAACCTCGTGGTCTTCACCGCCGGATGGCTGCTGGCCGGGGCGGCGATGGCCGCCACCTTCTACCCGCCCGCCTTCGCCGCCCTCACGCGCTGGTGGGCTCCCGACCACATACGGGCCCTGACCGTCGTCACCCTCGCCGGCGGACTCGCCTCCACCGTCTTCGCACCCCTGACCGCCGTCCTCGCCGAGCACTACTCCTGGCGCACCACCTACGCCGTCCTCGCTGGAATCCTCGCCGCCCTGACCATCCCCACCCACGCCCTCGCCCTCCGCGCCCCCTGGCCGCCGGCCCCCCGCGCCGGTTGCCACCAGTCGGCCGCCGGACCGGACCCCGCGGTGCGGAGCAGGGCGTTCTGGATGCTGGCCGGGACCTTCACCTTCTCGGGGTTCGCGATGTACGCCGCCGTCATCACCCTCGTCCCCCTCTTCCTCGAACGCGGCTACACCACCACCCAAGCCGCCTGGGCCCTCGGACTCGGCGGCGCCGGACAAACCCTCGGCCGCACCCTCTACGCCGCCCTCGCCCGCCACACCGGCACCCTCACCCGCACCGCAACCCTCGTCGCGCTCGGCGGGCTCACCACGACCGCATTCGCCCTCATCCCGGGCCCGTACGCCCTCCTCGTCGCGCTGTCCGTGCTGGCCGGGATCGTCCGCGGCAATCTGACCCTCCTCCAGGCCACCGCCGTCACCGACCGCTGGGGCACCACCCACTACGGCCGGCTCTCCGGACTCCTCGCCGCACCCGCCCACACCGCGGCCGCCCTCGCCCCCTTCGCCGGCACGCTCATCGCCGGCCCGCTCGGGGGCTACCCGGCCTTGTTCGCCGTACTGGCTGCCCTCTCAGCCACTGCCGCCATCACGGCCATCGGCACCCGCCCGGCGAGGACCAGTACCAGGGCCAGGACCTGACGGCCGTCCGGGTCGGCCAGTTCCTGCTCCGTCCGCCCGCCCGCCAGGGTCTGGCGGCCGCCGGCCGAACCGGACCCCGCACCGGCGCCCGTCAGGGCGTGGGCGGCGCCTCCTGCAAGTAGGCGGCGATCATGGCGAGGTCGTTGGCGATGGCCACCACGTCCTGGGTGTTCGGGCCGGGGGTGGAGGCGCCGTTCACCCCCGCGTAGAAGGGGTCGAAGCGGCCGCCGCCCCGGTCCAGGTACCCGGCGATGGTGATGGCCCCGACGGCCAGCCGGTCGTTGAGCGCGTCCGCTCCCACCGCCGCACCGGTCTTGCCGAACACCTTCCCGCGCGCCGGGCAGTCGCGGCAGTTCGAGGCCAGCAGACCGTCGACGCCGAGGATGGGCAGTGCCTCCCGGAACAACCGCGCGTCGGGCGTCCGCTGCCAGTACGCCAGCATCTGCACCAGCGCGGCGGGCGTGGCCCGGTCGGCCGGGTTGCCGCCCCGGCCGTCCGCCAACTGCAGCTGCCCGCGCTTGACACCCGCCTCGTCCAGGAAGCCGGCGAGGACCGGGAAGCCGTCCTCGCACTGGCGGCTGCCCGTGGACACGGCCATCAGGCAGATGCCCAGGTTGGCGCCCAGATTGTGGCTGACCTTGAGGATCAGCTTGGCGTACTGGGCGTAGGGCGGGGAGGTGTACGCGGCCACCCGCGGGCGGCCCTCGTAGTCGCGGGGCAGCCTGGCGACCGGATTGGGACCGGCCGGATCCGCGGTGACCTCCACCCCGGCGCGCCCGAGGGCCTCGATCAGCGCGGCGCGCCCGAACGCGGCGGGGTCGGTGACGGGGGAGGTGCGCAGCAGCGGCTGGGCGTCCGCCGCGATGGTGCCCGAGAGCCGGATCCGGGTGCCCCCGTCCGTGGCCGTCACCGTGATGTCGGTCGGTTGGCCGGCGGCGACCGTCTTCACCGTGGTACTGACCTCGTACGGGGCGACCTTCGGCCGCCAGTCCAGCCGGGCGGTGGCGCCCGCCCGGTCCCCGGGACGGGTCAGGAGGTCGATCAGGTTGTCGTTGATGATCAGCGGCGTGGGGGTCGGGTCGAGGACCGGGTCGGGGGCGAACAGCCGGCTGTCGACGATCACGTCCCCGTCGACGCGGGTGATGCCCGAGGCGCGTACCTGCCGGGCGAGCTCGTCGATCCCGGCGAGGGGGTCCTCCGGCGTCAGGGTCGCGCCGGTGAAGTCGTTGGCGTAGGTGTGGTCGAGGTCCGTGTACGCGACCGTGCCGTCGGGGCGCGTCCTGCCGCCCATGGTCAGGTCGCCCTGGGCGACGAGGTCGAGGTCGCCGGTCAGGGTGGAGCCGCTGCGGGCGCCGACCGCGTAGACCGGTGTCACGAAGCGGTGTTCGGAGCCGAGGGTGTGCCACGGACCGGAGACGCTGATCAGCTTGGCGGTGGACCCGGGGACGAAGAACTGGTCGGGGTACATGCTGTGCACCACGCGGCCGCCGTCCGGCCCGGTCTGCAGCAGACCCCATTGGGCGTTGCGGTACTCCGGCTTCCGCATGATTTCCGTGATGCGCGGGTCGAGCCCGCCGGCCTCCCCGCGGCCGGACGACGAGGGGGCGGGGGTGGGAGTGGGGGGCGGGGACGGGGCCGCACCGGTCGCGGTGCCCGAGGCCGGCGCCACGAAGAGGAGCGCGGCGAAGGCGGCGGCCAGGGCGCGGCCCAGCGGGGCGGAAAGGTTCGGACCGTTCACAGCGCGCTCCGTTCGTCGCGGCTGCCTTCCCCGAGGCCTGTGAACAGGGTGGCACGGGCGGTTCCGGCATGCATGTCACCGCCGGCCGCACCCACCCGGGTCACATGCGGTGACCCCCGCGGGCAAGATCGTTCGCAGGCATGCGACTGAACGTACGAACCGCCGCGACCTGTCGGGGGAGGACTGACGCGTACCGGCAGCGGAGAACGGCCGGCCCCGCCGCTGCGGGGCCGGCCGTTCCCGTCGGCGCCGGGAAGGGTCGGTCGGTCCGGTCAGTCGTCCTCGTCGCCGGGGCGCACCGCCTCGACGAGGGTGGCGAGCACCTCGACGGCGCTGCCGTCGTGGTCGCTGCCCGCCGTCCCGCTCCCGCTCTGGAGGTTGGCCGCGCGGTCGACCTCGACGACGGAGTCGGAGTGCGAGTTGTCGATGACGGTGATCAGGCTGCCGCTCGCGGCGGCCGGCGTCGCGCCGCCGCCGACGAGGGCCACCGCGAGCGCGGCCGCGGCCCGGATGCGCGCGCCCGTCACACCTTCACGCTCTCACGTGCCACCGGTACGGGGCGGTGGCGTGAGATGTTCTTCGTCAGCAGCCTCGTGGACTCGCCGACACCGACCTCCTCGCCGCCGTCCGCCGCGGGCAGCCGCCCGTCGGCGAGCCGCAGTTCGGCGAGGGCGGTGTCCATCGCCTTGTGCGCGGCGAAGAGGCACGGGGTGCTGTAGATGGCCATGTCGACACCGAGGTCGGTCAGCTCGCTGAGCGAGAGCCGCGGTGACTTGCCGCCTGCGATCTGGTTGAACAGCAGGGGCTTGCTGCCGACGGCCTCGCGGATCCGCTCGATCCACTCCACGCTGCGCACCCCGTCGACGAGTACGACGTCCGCGTCGGTCGCCGCCAGGGCCTGGGCGCGGTGGATGATGTCCGCCTCCTCCGTCGCGTCGGTCCGCGCGACGACGACCAGGTCCTTGCGGGTCGCCAGGACCATCTCCAGCTTCTCGAGGTACTCCGCCAGCGGCAGCACCTGCTTGCCGTCGGCGTGCCCGCACCGCCGGGGGCGCTTCTGGTCCTCCAGGATGACGCCGGAGGCGCCCATCCGCTCCAGCCCCTCCACGACGTGGCAGGCCACTTCGGGGTCGACGTAGCCGTCGTCGATGTCGACGAGCAGGTGGTGACGGGGGAAGGCGCCGCGCAGTCGCTGGACGAAGGCCACCATGTCGGGCCAGGCGATGAATCCGATGTCGGGCAGCCCGTAGTAGGAGGCGGCGAACCCGAAGCCGGACACGAACATCCCGTCGTAGTGCGCGGCCGCCACCGAGGCCGAGTACATGTCGTACACCCCGATGAGCGGCGTGGTGCCCGGCTTCGCGATCTGTTCCCGCAGCTTGTTCCCGTAAGTCATCGTTCGGTTCCTCCGAGGAGCGCATCGGCACAGGGAGGTAGAGAGCCGCGCCACCAGGACTCTTTACCTAAAGCAGATCCTTCCTTGGTGAAGTGCAGATCTTTCGCGGATGAAGCCTTTACTCACCCTGATGGCCCATCCGGTTCACCACAGAAACGTCACTGGGCGAGGCCGGCCGCCGGGTTCACGCTCCGCCGGCAGCCAGCAGCCGTGCAGCCCGAGCGGCACCCGGAGGGATGCGGGCACGGGCCACCGGCCCCGCCGCCGGGTCCTCGGCGGGGATGACCAGGAACCAGCTCGCCCCGTCCGTACGGTCGGTGGCGAAGGTCAGCCGGTGCCCGTGCTCCTCGGAGTCCCGCCCGGGCTCGGGGGCGAAGACCGGCTCGCCGACGGACAGATCGCCGGCCTCCCGGACGCGGGAGCTTCCCGTCTCCGTGTCGTACCGGCGCGCGGCGTCGTACGGCCCCCGGAGACCCGGACCCCGTGCAGCCTGCCGTCGCCGTCGATGGGGTAGAGGTACGAGCCGATCGGGGTGAACCGCGGGTTGGGGCCGTTGCGCAGGTACAGGCCGTCCAGCGAGGGCGGGAGTTCGCCCGTCACCTCCAGGGCGGCCACGTCGACCTCCTCCGAGACCGGGGCGAACGACCCCAGCAGGCGGGGGACGCGGGTGGGGTCGAATCGGGGCGGCGTCTGCGTGTTCACGGAACCTCCCGGCATGTGACCGGCGGGGTCCGGCGACCGGAAGGGGCCTCCCGCACGGGCGCGCTGTCACGGCACTCTCCAGTGAAACGCGGTCCCCGTACGTACGGGTGCCGGAGCGGGCCGGCCACGGCCGGCCGGACACCCGTGCCCGTACGGGCAGTCGGGCCGGCCCGTACCGGCAGGTCAGGCGGGGGCGAAGAGGTCCGCCCGGGCGTCGTCGAGGACGAAGCCGTTGTCGAGGCGGACGCGCACCGTCACCCGCGGCCCGTGCTCCCCGTGCGCGATCCACCCGGGTTCGAGGGAGGCGACCTGCTCCTCCAGCTGCTGCCTGCTCGCCGGGGGCATCTGGTGGCCGAAGTCGTCCAAGAGCGCCTTGAGCCGCACATATTCGCGCACTTCGTGGCTCTGCTCCCGTTCCCGGGGCGCGTCCACGCGCTCGACGGTGCCCGCGGTGCCCGACGCGAGGGCGAGCGAGCCGACGCCGGTGTCCTCGCCCGCCGGGGAGGCCCCGGCCGTGACGACCGTCCCGGCCAGCCTGAGGTCTGCCGCCAGCTTGACGCGCTGGCCTTCATGGAGCTGGGGCGTCATTGATCGTTCACGTCTCCGGTGGGGGTCGGGTCAGGGCCGGCGGTCGGGGTCGGGCGGCTGCCTACGCCAGTGTCCCACCCCTCCCGACGGCGACGATCTCGGCTCTCGTGCTGGCCGGTTGCTCAGCCGCCGCCGCGCGGCGACGGTGGAGGAGCCGGCGGCAGGGCCCAGCGGATCGCCCGGGTCACCGCATGGCCGCCCGCCCGGGCGGCCGGGCCCGGCAGCCGCTCGGCCGCGGAGCCCGAGCCGCCGGCGACGGCCGCCCTCGCCCACGGCGGCAGCAGGTCCACGGCGGCCGCCGCGAGCAGCGCGTACGGCAGCCGGGCGGCCCCCGGCAGCGGCGGATCGGTCAACAGGAAACGGGCGGTGTCCCGGGACGCGGCCGTCGGCCGCAGGCAGGGCCGGAACCGCGCCAGCCGCGACGCCAGCTCCCGCACGTCCTCCGGCGGCCGGTCCGCGCCCAGTGCCCGGGCCACCCGTGCCGTGTCGGCGAGGTAGGCGTCGCAGCCCGCCGGATCCAGCGGGCGCCTGCCGTACCGCTGGTGGGCGCGCAGGAAGCAGTCCGCCTCGGCGATGTGCACCCAGGCCAGCAGCTCCGGATCGTCGGCCCGGTACGGCACGCCGTCGGCCGTCCGGCCGCGGACGCGGGCGTGGACCTCCCGGACGCGGGCCACCGCCGCCTCGGCGTCCGCGCTCGTGCCGAAGGTGGTGACCGCCAGGAAGGTACTGGTCCGGTGCAGGCGCCCCCACGGGTCGCCGCGGTAACCGGAGTGCGCCGCCACGGCGGCCATCGCCACGGGGTGCAAGGACTGGAGCAGCAGGGCGGCGAGGCCGCCGACGAACATCGACGCGTCCCCGTGGACCCGCCTGACCGGCCGGTCCGGGGTGAACCAGCGGGGCCCGGGAGCCGAGTGGATCCGCTCCCGGTTGCGGGCTCCGTCGGGTCCGGCGACGCGCAGGAACACCGCCTCGCCGGTTTGCCGCCTGATCCGCCGGACGGCCGTCGTCGGGCTCGCCATGTGCCCAGTATGCGCCCGGCGCCGCGCCGCGGTCCCATGGACCGTAGGACGGCCGGGACGGTTGAGAGGTACCGCGCCGGGCAGGTGCCCCGTACGAGGAGGTACGTCATGGCTGCTGAGCACGCGCCCGTACCGGAGGCCGCCGCGGGCACCGAGCACCACGACCGTTACGTGGTGCGGGTGAGGGGCGACATGGACATGGACCACGCGGGCGAGCTGCGGGAGACGCTCGCCGCCGCCCTGTCACAGGCGCCCGAGGGCGCCGCGGTCACCGTAGACCTGCGCAATTCCTCCTTCTGCGACTCCACGGGCCTCACCACGCTGCTGGACGCGCGGCGGCACGGCGCACGGACGGGCCACGTCCTGCGCTTGGCCACCCCCAGCCACCAGCTGCTGCGTCTGCTCGAACTCGCCGGTTCGAGCGGCTCCTTCCCCCTGGACGCCTCCGTGCCCGGCTGAGCGGTCCGGGGACCGGTGCGCCCCCAGCCGGCGGCACGCCGACCCCGAACGATCGGAGAACCCGATGACCAGCGCCGACGAAACCTACGGCGACGACGTCTACCAGCCGCAGGAGACCGACGAGTCCGCCGAGGCGCAGCCCGACCTGGAGAACACCCTCGACGAACCGGGCCTCGACGAAACCCTCGACGCCGCCTACGTGCCCTTCGACCGTCCCTTGGCGGTCGACGACAGGGGGACCACCGCAGCCGAGGCGCGCACGGGCGAGACGCTCGAACAGCGCCTGGCGCGGGAGCAGCCGGAGGTGTCGGACCAGGACGAGATCTCCGACGAGGCCGGCGACGCCATGCTGGTCGGACCGGACCGCGCGGGCCGCCTCGCCGCCGTGGACGAGTCCTCTCCGCAGCGCCACGTCTCCGTACTGGCCCGCGACGTCGGGATCGACGGCGGCGCCGCCTCGGCCGAGGAGGCCGCGGTCCACGTCGTCGAGGAACTGCCGCCGGGCGAGGACCTGGACGCCTGAGCGGCGCCGCCCGCTTCCCCTCCCGCGGCGGTCGTCCGGCGTCAGTGAGCCGGTGACCACATGGCGGTCAGGTGCCCCCTGCCGGGAGCCAGGTCCTCCCAGCCGCCCGCAAGGTCCACCACCACGACCCCGGACGTCGGGAACCCGTCCTTCAGCTGTTCCAGCAGCTCCGCCGACCCGGTCCCGCACAGGGCCGTGGCCAGCTCGTGGATACCGGTGTTGTGGCCGACCAGCGCCACGCAGCCGAGCCCCGCCCCACGCTCGGTCAATACGGTGACCAGCGCGTTCGGCGCCGCGTTGTAGAGCCTCTCGTCATAGACGACGTCCGGCGGGTCGGGCAGGGCGGGCGCCAGCAGCTGCCAGGTCTGGCGCGTCCTGCGGGAGGGCGAGCACAGCGCCAGGTCGGCGTTGTAGCCCTTGTCCGCCAGCCAGCGGCCCGTCCGAGGGGCGTCGGCCTTGCCGCGTTCGCCCAGGGAACGCTCGAAGTCCTCGGCGGGATCCCCTTTCGGAACCGCTTTGGCGTGCCGTACCAGCAGCAGTCGGCACCCGGTCGTGTGCGGCGCTGGGTCCGAGGACATGGCGGTCTCCCTTGTGGCGGGTGCGCGTACACGGGCGCACGGTCATGGTGCGGTCGGCCGGCGGCGCGTGCACCCGGACGCGCACCCGGTCCGGCCGCGGGCGCACTACGCTCCACAGGATGGAACGCGCAGACGTACTCAGGCGAGTGATCGGCATCCTCACCGAGGCCCAGGACATCCGCCGGGCCGCCGAGGCGGGGGCGGACGAGGACATCCCGGCCGGGACGGCCGGAGTGGCCACACAACTCCTGAACGAGATGCTGCCGTCGATCAGCGTGCCCGCCGACGCGTCACCGCAGCAGGTGGCGACCCTGGTGGCGGAGGCGCTCGGTCCGGCCCTGCACACGATGGTCTCCGGTTTCAGCCTGGCGTTCACCAGCCTCGCGATCGCCCACGACGACGGGCGTACGGACATCTCCTCGATCGAGGTACTCCAGGAACTCGCCCTGGAGGTCGAGGCCGGCACCTACGACGGGGGCCCGTGGGAAACCTGACCCCGCCCGGAGGGCGGCCGGCGCCCGTGAGCGGACGACGTCACTGCGCGTCCCGATCCTGCGGGTGGGACATCTTCCGCTCCTGGCGGATGCGCAGCTCCTCCGGCGTCTTGCCGGCGACCGGCTTGCTGGCCTCGGGGTGCACCGGGTCCGGACCCGGATGTTCCTGCGCCTGCTCTTCGCGGCCTCCGACCGGCTCCTGAGGCCTGCCCTCCGTACCCTTCATGGCTGTCGCTCCCTCGCAGATCCGATCAATGCGGACTTCGGACTCCCTCCACCTACCCCGCGGGCCACTCCCGACACGACCGGACCCATCAGTTCCGGTACGCGTCATCCGTCACAGGCTGGGAAGATGCCCAGACATGTCGGAAACGATCAGCAGCTTCGCCACCCGTGTCGTGCGCCGCCGCCGCGAGCCGGTCGCCGTCCAGGCGCTCCGCTCCACCGCCGCGGCCGTGATCAGCTACGTCGTCGCGCTGCGCCTGAGCAGCGAACCGAACCCGCTGACCGCGCCACTTACGGCGCTGCTCGTCGTCCAGGTCACGCTGTACTCCACGTTGACCACCAGCGTCCGCCGGGTCAACTCGGTGGTCGTCGGAGTCCTGATCGCCATCGGGTTCAGCGTGCTCGTCGGCCTTACCTGGTGGAGCCTCGGGCTGCTGATCCTGGCCTCCCTCGTGGTGGGCCATCTGGTGCGCGTGGACGAGTTCGTGCCCGAGGTCGCGATCAGCGCCATGCTCGTCCTCGGAGTCACCCAGGTGGCCGACACCGCCTGGGACAGGGTGCTGGAAACCCTCATCGGCGCGGTGGTCGGGCTGCTCGTCAACCTCCTCCTGGCACCGCCCCTCTGGATCGGCCCGGCCGGCGCCGCGATCACCGATCTCGCCCTGCGCATGAGCCGCCTGCTCGACCACCTCGGCGAGGAACCCCTCGGTCCGGGAAAGGTCGAACAGGCCGCCGCCCGGCTCCACGAGGCACGCCGCCTCGACAACGACATCGCTCAGGTCGACACCGCGCTACGGCAGGCCGAGGACAGCATCCGGCTCAATCCGCGGGTCAAGGAGGGCCTGCTCTTCCGGCTGGTGCTGCGCACCGGCCTGGACACCCTGGAGATCTGCGCGGTGGTGCTCCGCGTGGCTTGCCGGACCGTGACCGACCTGGCCAAGGCCCGCCCCGACGGTCCGCTGTTCGAGCCCGCGACCGCCGCGGCCCTGCGCGAGGTGCTGCGCCACACCGCGATCGCCGTCGAGAGCTTCGCCCAGCTGATCACCGCTCAGGTGAGCGCCAACGCGGAAGAGGCCGAGGCGCGCCTGACCGGCGAGCTGGCCGTGGCCCGGGCCCACCGCGACCGGCTCGCGGACCTGCTGCTGGCCTCCGCCCGCGAGGACCCCGAGCACTGGCAGTTGCGCGGTGCGCTGCTCACCGAGATCGACCGGGTCCTCGACGAACTGGGCGTGGAGAAGCGCTCGCAGCGCCTCCTGGAGGAGCTCGACCAGCACGCCCGTACGCAGCACAAGGGGCGACTGCGGGCATGGACCCGCAGGCGCGGCCGCGCGGAGCGCGCGGAGTGAGCGAGCGGGATGCGCGTGCGCCCGGGCGGCCCGTGCGCGAGGGTGGGGGCATGGTGCATGTACTGGGCAGCAGGGTCCTGCTCCGTCCCACGGACCCGGAGCGCTCCCGCACGTTCTACGGCGAGACGCTCGGCCTCGCCGTGTACCGCGAGTTCGGCACGGGACCCGAGCGCGGCACGGTGTACTTCCTGGGCGGGGGCTTCCTCGAGGTGTCGGGCCGGGCCGACGCGCCGCCCGCACCGGGCATGCGGCTGTGGCTCCAAGTCGCCGACGTACAGGCGGCGTACGAGGAGCTGCACAGCCGCGGCGCCGAGGTGCTGCGGCCCCCGCTGCGTGAACCATGGGGACTGATCGAGATGTGGATCGCGGACCCGGACGGCGTACGGATCGCCGTGGTGGAGGTCCCGGCGGACCATCCGCTGCGCTACCGCCCCTGATCGGGGCGGATCCGGGTCCGCCGGGAGCGCCAGGAATGCCCCGGCGTCAGTAGTAGTGCTTGCGGCCGCCCACGGCGTGCCCGACCGCGCCCAGCAGCCAGAGCACCAGGCCGATGACGACGAGGATCACGCCTATCGTCCAGAGGATCGAGATCCCCGTGACGAAGCCGATGATCAGCAGGATGACGCCCAGAACGATCATGACTACCTCCTGGTTCTTGTCGAACCGGTTTGCAGGGCGTCTACCACGGTTGTGCGTCCTTATGCCTGTTTCGGCCCAGATGTCATTCAGCCCGCACGTCATTCAGCCCGGATGCCGGTCGGCCCGGGCCGGCAGTCCCACGAGCCCCGTGTCGCGCATGATGCGCTCGACCGTCTCGGCGAGGGCGCTGTGGGCTCCGACGACGGTCTCGACGCCACCGGGGAGGAGGTCGCGCCGGGCCGGCGCGCTGAAACTCGCTCGAACAGGGTGAGGTCATCCTCGCGGGGGATCGCGCGGCCGTGCGCGGCCTTTCCGGTCCATGGGGGGCGAACTTCGGCCTCTCCCGCTGAAGTGGGGTGAGGCGCGGTCCCTTCCGGACCCCGTGGCGACTGCAGGGCGGGATCCCGCCGGTCACCGCAGTGGCCACGTCGGTCACGGGGGCCGGCCGCCGTGGCCCGGGCCGGGAGTGGCTCGCCGATCACCAGGTGGTGGAGCGCATCGGCCCGGGCCCCGTGCGGCCGCGGGCCTGTTCCGCCTGCTCGCGCTGGGCGCCCCCGCGTAGTCGGTGGCGCACCTCCGCGCGTGGCCGTAGGGCGTCCGGTACTCGACGGTGCCGCTAGGCCGTTTCGTTCGGATCATCCGATCGTTGGGCTGGGTGTGTCGTTGACTGACGCGCAGTGGGCGCGGATCGAGCCTCTACTTCCGGATCGGTCACCAAAGCGCGGTGGCCGATGGCGCGACCACCGACACGTGATCGATGCGATCGCGTTCACGTTTCAGACCGGCTCGCAGTGGGTGCACCTACGGGAGAGGTTCGGCAACTGGCGGGGCGTTTACAACCGCCTGCGGATGTGGGCCGTGGACGGCACCTGGGAGCGGGTGTTCACCGCGCTCATGGCCCAGGCCGATGCCGATAAGGACCTGAACTGGGCCGTCTCGGTGGACTCGACCATCGTGCGGGCTCACCAGCATGCGTCGGGGGCCCGCAAAAGGGGGCCCCAGCCGGCGAGCCACTTGACCATGCCATCGGCCGGTCCCGCGGAGGACTGACCACAAAGATCCATCTCGCGTCTGACGCCCACTGTCGTCCTCTGGCCTTCGTTCTCACCGCTGGGCAGGCCGGTGACGCACCTGCATTTCCGGAGGTGATGGCACAACTCCGCGTCCCTCGTCCACGCGGGCGACCCCGGACCAGGCCGGACATGGTTCTCGCCGATAAGGCGTACTCCTCACGCGCCATCCGCGAACATTTGCGTAAGCGCGGCATCCGTGCGGTGATCCCCGTCCCGGCAGACCAGCAGGGCCACCGGCTACGGCGAGGCAGCCGGGGCGGAAGACCTCCGGCCTTCAACCGCGAGGAATACAAACAACGCAACACCGTCGAGCGATGCATCAACCGCCTGAAGCAATGGCGCGGTATTGCCACCCGCCACGAGAAGACCGCCACGATCTACCTGGCCGGACTCCACATCGCGGGCATCTTCCTTTGGTCCGCGAGATGAGGTCATCTCACGGACGGACCCTGCACACACGCCGGACCGGCCGGGGAGTCAGACTGCGTAGATGCTGATCAGACGAGAGACCTCCGCCGACCTGGCCGCAGTCCGTGCGGTGACCATCGCCTCCTCCCACCAGCCAAACGAGGAGGAACCGGTGGAGGCGATACTGCGGGACACCCTGCGGAGTGGTGAAAACTGGATCCCAGCGCTCTCGCTGGTGACCGAGAGCGACGACGGCGCCATCATCGGCCATGCTCTATGCACCTGGGGACGAATCGGTAACGCCCGAGTCCCCAACCTCAGCCTGCTCGGCGTTCACCCCGACCATCGCCGCTGCGGCTTCGGAACAGCGCTGGTCCACGCCACGCTCGCAACCGCGGACGCCCTCGACGCCCCCATGGTCGCTGTCCTCGGCGACCCCGACTTCTACGGGCGGTTTGGCTTCCGACCGAGCACTGACTTCGGCATCGTCGGCGAGGAACCGGCCTGGGAACACCTTTTCCAGATCCGCATTCTGGCCGCCTACGACCCGTCCGTAGCAGGCGAATTCATCTACCCCGAACCCTTCGGCAGCATCTGACCCCGACGCGGCCGTGAGGTGGAGCCCGGCCTGACTCGGTGATCCAAACGAAACGGCCTAGCCGCCGTGCTGGAAGCTCCAGGCCTCGATGTCGCGGTAGTGGATCGGGCCCGGGCCGCGGCCGAAGTTGCTGCCCACCAGGTGCAGGCGGGCGGTCCGCCAGCGGCGGCCGGAGAACGCGGCGAGTCCGGCGGCGGCCTCCACCACGCACGCGGGATCGTTCCGGCGGGTCCGGGCCAGTGTGAGGTGGGGGCGCAGCGGGCGGTCCTGGAAGGGGACACCGCACTCCTTGACCACGGCGCGCACCTCGGAGGCGAGCAGGTGCAGTCCTTCGAGGTCGCCGTCGATACCGCTCCACAGCACCCGCTCGTCGAAGTGTCCGCCGCCGCGCAGTGCCAGTTCCAGGGGGCGGCGGGCCGCCGCGAGATCCGCCAGCGGCGGCCGCAGGAGCGGAACGGTCCCGACCGGCAGCTCCCCGAGGAAAGCCAGCGTGATGTGCCAGTCCTCGATCCGGTTCCACCGCATGCCCGGGTACGCCGCGTAGGCGGGCCGCAGCGCCCGCGCGAGCTCCTCCTTGGCGTCGTCGGGCGGGGCCAGCGCTATGAACACGCGAACGGTCGAGGGCTGGATCTGTTCCTTCACGGAGTCTTCGTACCGCACGCCGCCCGTTCCGGTCATCTTCCGGCCCGTCGCTGCGCTGCCGCTCAGTCGACGAGCACGCCCGGGTTGAGGATGCCCCGCGGGTCGAGCGCGGTCTTGGCGGCGCGCAGCGCGAGGGCGAAGGGGTCGGGGCGCTGGCGGTCGTAGCCCGGGCGGTGGTCGCGGCCGACGGCGTGGTGGTGGGTGATCGTGGCCCGGTGGCGGTGCAGGACGTCGCTCGCCACGGCCTTCAGGTCGTCCCAGAAGGCCACCTCGTCGCCGGGGCGGCCGGCGGCGAGGACGGTGAAGTACGGTGCCGCGCCGTCGGGATAGACGTGGGTCAGGCGGCAGTTGACGGTCGCGGGGTGGCCGGAGGCCTTGAGCGCGGCGTCCCCGACCTCCTTGCGGACCGCTTCGATCAGGCCGGGGATCCGGTCCCAGGTGGCCGCCGTCTCGAAGGTCTCCGCGACGGCGCCCATCCGGGCCAGACCGTCGCGGAGGTAGGGCATCCGCAGGAAGGCCGAGCGCCAGGCGCTGACGGCCGCGTCGGAGTTCGCGGCGTCTGCGCCGTCCACGCTGCCGGGCCTGCCGCCGTGGGAGCGGGCCAGGTCGACGGCCTGCCCGAGCCGCGCGGTGACCGGTCCGTCCGCGGACTCGAATCCCAGGACGAGCACGGCGGAGCCGTCGTGAGAGGCGCCCGACAGCGCGGCCTCGCCGCCGTCCAGCAGCCGGCAGTTGGCGGGGGAGAGGTCCGACTGCGCGATGGCGCGCACCGCGTCCAGCGCGGCGTGGAAGTCGGTGAAGGCGAGGGAGGCGGACGCCTTGTGGGTGGGGCGTTCCTGTAGGCGCACCCACGCCTCGGTGATGACCCCGAGTGCGCCTTCGGAGCCGAGGAACATCCGGTCGGGGGAGGGACCCGCGCCGGACGCGGGCAGCCGCCAGGAGGCGCTCGTGCCGGCCGGCGTGACCACGCGCAGGGACTGGACGAAATCGTCGATGTGCGTGCGCCCGGTGGCGTAGTGGCCGCCGGCCCGGGTGGCGAGCCAGCCGCCCAGGGTCGAGAACTCGAAGCTCTGCGGGAAGTGCCGCAGGGTCAGTCCGTGGGGGCGTAGCTGGTCCTCCAGGCTCGGCCCCAGCGTGCCGGCCTGGATGCGCGCCGCCCGGCCGACGGTGTCGACCTCCAGGACGCGGCCCATGGCCGTCAGGTCCAGGGACAGCACCGCGCGGTGGGCGTCGCCGCGGTACTCCACGCCGCCCGAGACCGAGGAGCCGCCGCCGTACGGGACGACCGCGACCTGCCGCTCGCCGGCCCAGTCCAGCAGGTCGGCCACCTCCCGCTCGTCCGTCGGCCGTGCGACCAGGTCCGGGATGCGGCCGGGGCGTCCGCGCAGGGCACGCACGACGTCCCGGTAGGCCTTGCCCATGGCATGGGCGGCCCGCTCGTCGGGCCCGGTGGCGACCAGGTGCGCCAGACCGGCGGGGGGCTCCACGGCGGGCCGCTCGATGTCGAGGTCGCGGACGCGCGGGACGGGGAGGGGGTGGGCGAGGGTGCCGGGTACCAGGGCGCCCATCGCGGCGCACTCCGCGTCGTCGGGGTGCGCGTCCGCCCACCCCCACCCCCACCAGGACCGGGTGCGCGGTGCGGAGGTCGGCTGCGGCGTCGTACCGGGCATGGGGCGCTCCAGGGGTCGCGGGACGCGAACTTACCTTGCGGTAAATTACTTACTGATAATATCGGTCCATGGCAACCCCACGCTCGAACGCCGGCACCAAAGGTGTCCCGCGGCAGCAGCGCCGGCAGCAGATCCTGGCCGCCGCCACGGAGGAGTTCGGCACCCGCGGCTACGCGGCCGCATCCCTCCCCGCCATCGCCGAGCGCGTCGGAGTCACCAAGACCCTGCTGCACCAGTACTTCGGCACCAAGGAGGACCTGTACCTCGCCTGCCTGGTGCCCGTCGGGGACCGCCTGCTGGACACCGTCCGCACCGCCATGGGCCAGGACGGCACCACCGCGCACACCCCCCTGCGGGTGCTGCAGAGCATCTTCACCGCCCTGGAAGGGCAGCGGGAGGCGTGGTTCGTCCTGTACGACACCTCCCTGCCGGCCGACGGCGCCGCCGCCCGCCGGGCGGCTGAGTACTGGTCCGCCATCGACGCCCTCGCCGCCGGCGGTACCGCCGAACTGCTGCGCTCGGCCGGGTCCGACGACCCGCTCGACGCGGACGCGCTCACCTACGTCTGGCGGGACCTGGTCGCCACCCTCGTCCGCTGGTGGGTCAAGCACCCCGACCAGTCCCCGGAGGCCATGACCCGGCGCTGCGCCCGCCTCTTCGCCGCGGCCGCGGCCCTCACGTCCGATCCCGTCGACCCCTTCCGCTGACACCTTCGGGGAGCTGTCCGCCGAACAGGGCAGCTTCGCGGACCCGCCGCTGGCGGACTACGGCGGCCCGGCACCCGCGACCAGAGTGCCGAGGGCCGTGCGCCGGTGGGTGACTGAGCGGCCCGTACGGGTCGTCGTCGCCAAGCCCGCCGATCTGAGCGCCGCCGCGTGGGAGGAGGCCGTCGCGTTGCTGACGCGGAGGGCGCGGGCCAGGGACGTCGTGGTGTGAGGCTCGGCGAGGAGGCGCAGGGCGTCGAGCCGGGTGCGGCCCAGAACGGCGGCCAGGGCCTCGACCTGGACGACCGCGCGCCCGGCCGTGGGCGGGAGGCCGGGACCGGCCGGGTACGTCAGGACGGCGGACCGGCCAGGGACGTCCTGAAGGAGTGGGCCCTCCGGGTGGTGGAAGGTGGGCAGGAGAACCAGGCCGCGCCCGTCGAGGCAGACATCGCGGGCCGGTGCTGCGCCGGGCCACCTCCACACGCCCTCATGGAACCGGCTGCCCGGGGCCAGGGCGGTCAGCGCGGCGGCCACGCCGTGCTCCGCCACCGTCAGGGCGTAGCGGGTGAACTCCGCGCGGTGCAGGTCCTGCACGACGGGCCAGACCGGGGCGAGGACCGTCTCGTACGCCGCTTGCTGGGCGCGGTGCAGGGTGCGCCAGGCCGTCTCGTCGCCCGCGTGCAGAGCGCGGATCCAGCGGGGGGCAGCCATCGACCCGTAGACCCGTTCCAGCTCGGAGCGGACGACGCCGGGGCCGGCGGTGCGGATCTTTTCGAAGCCGTCGGCCATGGTGTCGCCGAGGACGTCGAGGAAGGAGGGCGGGCGGCCCGCCGGCACCAGGTCGGCGAGCGCGCCAGCGGCGGCCGGGAGAGAGCGCAGGACACGGCCGCCCCACTGTGCGAACAGCGGACCGCCTCGCCGGGCCACGGCTGTCGTCAGGGCGGCGTGCAGCTCCTGGAGCGGCGCCGGACGGGGTGCGAAGCGGATGCGGACGATGTCCGCTGCGGTGAAGTGGATTCGCAGCACCCTCACAACTCCTCGTTCCGCGCAGGCCTTTCGGCCAGCGCCTGAACCTTCGCACCGTGACGGCCCCGCCCCAAGGATGCACATATGACTTCTCGACGCACTCTTGTGAAAGGCACCCTGTTCGCCAGTGCCGCCGCCCTGCTGCCCACGGCTGCGTCCGCCGTCGGCGGCGGCTCGGTCCTCCGGCTGCCCGCGCCTGCCGGCCCGTACCCCGTAGGCATGCGCAGGGTCCATCTGACGGACCCCTCCCGAACCGACCCGTGGGTGGGCGGTGTGCGGGAGTTGATGCTGACCGTTCTGTATCCGGCCCGATCGGTGCGCGGCTTCTCCCGCGCCCCGCAGCTCACCCCGGAAGAGGCCGAGGTGTTCGCCGGGTACGCGCCGCTCGTTCGTCCGGGGCTGCCCGAGCCGGGGGCGGTGGACTGGGGCGAGGTCCTCACCCACGGGTATGTGGGCGCGCCGCCGCTGCCCGGGCGGCGGCCCGTGCTGGTGTACTCACCCGGCGGCGGTGACTCCCGGACGCTCGGCAGCACCCTCGCAGAGGACCTGGCGAGCCACGGCCGGGTGGTCGTCCTGGTCGACCACCCCGGTGACGCTTCCCAAGTGGAACTGCCGACCGGCATGCGAACGACGGTCCTGATCGGACCGCCGGATCCGGCGACCTTCCGCACCATGGTGGACACTCGGATCGCCGATCTGCGCCTGGTCCTGGACCGGCTCGGTGACCTGCCGCTCGCCCCGGTCATGGACTCCTGTCGGATCGGGCTGTACGGGCACTCCGCGGGCGGCACGGCAGCGGTGTACGCGGCCCTCCGCGACCGCCGGGTCGGGGCGGTGGCGAACCTGGAGGGCTACCTCGACCTGTACCCGACGCCGGTCGGATCCGAACGGCCGATGCTGCTGTTGCGCACCGACGGATTCGTGGGCGGCGGCCGAATCGAGTCTTCCTGGGAGAGCTTTCCCGGCCGCCGCGTGTTGCTCGCCGCCGCGAACCACTGGGCGTTCACCGACTACGGCCCGCTCGTCGCACGGCTCCAGGACGCCGGTCTGGTGGCGGCGACAGCGCGTGCCGCGCTCATCGGCACCGGCGACCCGGTGGTGACGCTCGATGAGGTACGGGCCCGGGTGGGGGCCTTCTTCGCCCGCCACCTGTCGTAGCCGGCCCATGAGGCGGCGGGCGGTGGCCTGCTGCGGCCGCACGACGGCCGTCGGCCGTCCGTCGTCGAACGATCGGATGACGACGGTTCGCCTGGTTCCCGGCCGGCGTCGGCAGCGTGACGAGGAGTCCGGCCCCCGGGCCGGTCAGCCGTTCAGGGAGGCCATCAGTTCGGGGGCGTAGCGGTCGCCGGAGGCCACGCCGTGCGGGGCCACGGCGTCGATCGCGGCCAGTTCGGCCGGGGTGATCGTCACGGCGGTGGCGGCGACGTTCTCCTCCAGGTAGCGGCGGCGCTTGGTGCCCGGGATGGGCACCGCGCCCTGGTGGAGGGTCCAGGCGAGGGCGAGCTGCGAGGGCGTCACGCCCTTCTCGGCGGCGAGCCGGCGCACCTGGTCCACGACGGCCAGGTTCCGGTGGAAGTTCTCGCCCTGGAACCGCGGGTCGGTGCGGCGGAAGTCGTCCGCCGCGAAGTCGTCGGGGCTGGTGATGGCACCGGAGAGGAACCCGCGGCCGAGCGGGGAGTAGGCGACGAGCCCGATCCCCAGTTCGCGGAGGGTGTCGAACACGCCGTCGTGCTCGATGCCGCGCTCGAACAGGCTGTACTCGGTCTGTACCGCGGCCAGCGGGTGCACGGCGTGGGCGCGGGCGATCGTGGCGGGGGAGACCTCGCACAGGCCGATGTGGCGGACCTTGCCGGCCTCGACCAGTTCGGCCAGGGCGCCGACGCTCTCCTCGATCGGCACGTTCGGGTCGACGCGGTGCAGGTAGTAGAGGTCGATGTGGTCGGTGCCCAGGTGGCGCAGGGAGCGGTCGGCCGACCGCCGGATGTACTCGGGGCTCGCGTTGTGGCCGAGCAAGGCGCCCTCGTCGGTGAACTCGACCCCGGTCTTCGTGGCCACCACGGCCGCCTCGCGGCGGCCGGACAGGGCCTTGCCGAGCAGCTGCTCGTTGCGGAAGGGGCCGTAGCCCTCGGCGGTGTCGAGAAGGGTGACGCCGAGCTCCAGGGCGCGGTCGATCGTGGCGAGGGACTCGGTCTCGTCGGTGGCGCCGTAGTGGGCGCTCATGCCCATCAGCCCGAGGCCCTCGGCCCCCACCTCCAGACCCTGGCGGCCCAGTGCGCGCATCTCCATGGTGTGCTCCTCGAAAGAAAGTAACTAACCGGATAGATAGAGTCTGCGACGCGTCGGTGCCAGTTGTCAATAACTGGATAGTTACTTGCTAGGCTGCGGGCATGGCACGGGATTCCCACGCGACCAAGGCGCGCCTGCTCGACGCGGCCTTCTCCGAGTTCGCGACGTACGGCATCGCCGGAGCGCGCGTCGACCGCATCGCCGAGGCCGCGCAGGCGAACAAGCGGCTCATCTACGTCTACTACGGCAACAAGGAGCAGCTCTTCGACGCCGTGCTCCAGCGGGCCCTGGAGACCGGCTCGGAATCCGTCCCCTTCGACGTCGACGACCTGCCCGGCTACGCGGGCGCCGTCTTCGACCACCTCGTCGAGCGGCCCGAGCTGATGCGGCTCGTGCTGTGGAAGCAGCTGGAGCGCCCCGGGTCCACGGGCGCGGAGGCCGCATCCTACGAGGGCAAGATCGAGGCCGTGCGGCAGGCGCAGGAAGCGGGCCGCATCGACGCGGGCATCGCCCCCGCGGACGTGCTGACGCTGGTGATCGGCATCTCGCAGGCCTGGTTCGGAGCGGTGGGCGGCCCGGCGGCGGGAGCCACGGGCACCGCCTGGACCGCCGGCCGTCTGGCCGCCCACCGCGCGGCCGTGATCGAGTCCGTCCGCCGGCTCACGGCACCCGCGACCGCCTGACACCGGCGCCGCGCCCGCGCCGTTCGCGCCGTTCGCGCCGTCCGTGCCGCGTGGCGTCGGTGCCGCGAGGAGCGCGGCCAGGGACCCGGACCCGCTCCAGGGGTCCGGTCAGCGCGCCGGCGGAGCGGAGGGACGCTGGGCCAGCAGTTCGGCCACGTGCCGGGCGGTCTTCTCGCCCGCCCGCTGCTTGATCAGCCCCTCCTTCGCGGCGCCGCGGACGCGGACCGCGGTGGCCCCCGGTCCGGTGCCCGTCAGCGTCACGGTGACCAGGACCGGGTTCATGTTCCCGAACCCGCCGCCGACGAGGGCCCGGACGACCCGTACGTCGCCGGGGCGCTCCGCACCGGCGGTGCGCACCGGGGTCCCCAGGCGCAGGAGGACGTCGGCGGCGCGGGCGGCGGCCTCGGCCGGCGAGACACCCCCCAGCGCCAGCTCGACCTCGTGCACGTTCTTCTTCAGCCGTCGGGCCGCGAACTTCGCGCCGAACCGGCCGCCGGAGCCGCCGCCGACGGCTCCCGCCGCGCCCAGCGCTTCCGTGAGTATCAGGTCCTCGTCGTCCGTCACGGCGGTAGCGTACGCCGTCACCGCGACCGCCACCGCGAGCGCCCCGGAACCGGCCGCGGCTGCCCGGAAGTTGACCGCGCGACGCGGCCCTGGCGGAAAGCCCACGGCGCACATGTCCGAAACCGCCGAGATCATGATCAAACACGGCGCGGCTCAAGATCACCGGTTCGAGGTAATCCCCGTTCCTTCCCTTGGGTGTGCCGGTTCACAGACGGTTACTGTGCTTCCGGATCTAGAGGGATTGCCCGGGTATTCACCCTATTTTCTTCTTTCACTGGTGACGTGCACGCCCATGCGCTGATCACCGCCCGCACGAAGACACGAAGGAAAGGCCTGCGCGATGACCGTGGACACCAGCCCAGAGGCCCAGCTGGAGCCGACCCAGCAGAAGAGTCTGGGCACGGCGGCCGCCCGCAACCTTGCCACCACGACCAAGTCCGCCCCCCAGATGCAGGAGATCACCTCCCGGTGGCTCCTGAGGACGCTCCCCTGGGTGGAGACCAAGGGCGGCACCTACCGCGTCAACCGCCGCCTGACCTACACCGTCGGCGACGGCCGCATCGAGTTCGTCCAGGACGGGGCCACCGTCCGGGTGATCCCCCGCGAACTCGGCGAACTCGCCATGCTGCGCGGCTTCGAGGACGAGCAGGTACTGGCCACGCTCGCCGACCGCTGCGTCCAGCGCGACTTCCGCGCCGGTGAGGTGCTCATCGAGCGGGGCGCCCCCGCCGAGCGGATCCACCTCATCGCCCACGGCCGCGTCAACCAGACCTCCGTCGGCAAGTACGGCGACGAGATCGCCGTCGCGGTACTGGCCGACGGTGACCGCTTCGGCGAGAACGCGCTGCTGGACCCCGACGCGACCGCCGACTGCACAGCCACCGCCGAGACCTCCGGCACCCTGCTGACCCTCTCCCGCGCCGACTTCGCCGCCGTCCTCGACGCGGCACCGAACCTCCGCGCCCACATCGAGCGGTTCGGCTCGCTGCCGCACCAGCGGCAGAACAAGCACGGCGAAGCCGAGATCGCTTTGTCCGCCGGCCACACCGGCGAGGCCGAGCTCCCCGGCACCTTCGTCGACTACGAACTCAAGCCGCGCGAGTACGAACTCTCCATCGCCCAGACCGTACTGCGCGTCCACACGCGCGTCGCCGACCTCTACAACGGGCCGCACAACCAGACCGAGGAACAGCTCAGGCTCACCATCGAGGCGCTGCGCGAGCGCCAGGAGTACGAACTCGTCAACAACCGGGAGTTCGGCCTGCTCCACAACGCCGACTTCAAGCAGCGCATCCAGACCCACTCCGGCCCGCCCACCCCGGACGACATGGACGAACTGCTCTGCCGCCGCCGCGGCACCAAGTTCTTCTTCGCCCACCCCAGGACGATCGCGGCGATCGGGCGCGAGTTCAACGCCCGCGGGCTCTACCCGGACCACGTCGACCTCGGCGGCCAGCAGGTCCCGGCCTGGCGCGGGGTCCCGATCCTCCCCTGCAGCAAGATCCCCATCAGCAAGGAGAACACCAGCTCCATCCTCGCCATGCGCACGGGCGAGGACAACCAGGGCGTCATCGGCCTGCACCAGACCGGGCTGCCCGAGGAGTACGAGCCGGGCCTGTCCGTGCGCTTCATGGGCATCAGCGAGCAGGCGATCATCTCGTACCTGGTCACCACCTACTACTCCGCAGCCATCCTGGTGCCCGACGCCCTCGGCGTGATGGAGAACGTCCAGATCGGCCGCCGGCGCGACTGACGGCCCGGCCGCCGTCAGCCCGGACCCTCCCGGATCCCGGCCGCACGTGCCCGGGATCCGGGACAGCCCACCTCACCTAGGAGCCACGGATGCCCGTTCCCGGGCCTTCCCCTGCGCAGTCGAGCCCGCCTGCCGCCGCGGCCCGCTTCGGGGCCCACGGCCGCGGGGCCGACGCCGTCACCGTAGGCAAGCCCGCGCTGCCGACCGGGCCCGCACTGCCCTTCGGGCCGGCGGCCGCCCGGCCTTCCCCCCTCGCCCCCGATGCGCCGCCCGTACCGGGCGGCGACCTGGTCGCGGAGCCGGCTCGGGTGGCCGCCGCCGCGACGGCCACACCGAACCCCGCCCTGGAGCGGATCATGCGCGGCCCCAGCGGCGTGGGCACCGAGGGGCTGTTCTTCACCCCCCGTCAGGCCCCGCCCACCGCGCCGGCACCCGAGGCGCCCGCGCCCCCGCCGGCGGCGGAGGGCCGGCCGATCCCCGGCCTGTACCACCACCCGGTCCCGGAGCCCGACCCCGCCCGCGTGGCGGAGGTCAGCCGCCGGATCAAGCGCTGGGCGGTGGACGAGGTGGAGGCGTACCCACCGGAGTGGGAGGACCAGTTCGACGGCTTCTCCGTCGGCCGCTACATGGTCGCCTGCCACCCGGACGCCCCGACCGTCGACCACCTGATGATCGCCACCAGGCTGATGGTCGCCGAGAACGTGGTCGACGACTGCTACTGCGAGGACCACGGAGGTTCGCCGGTCGGACTGGGAGGAAGGCTTCTGCTGGCGCACACCGCACTCGACCCCGTCCACACCACGGCGGAGTACGAGCCGAAGTGGGCGCGAACACTTCTCTCGGACGCGCCCCGGCGCTCCTACCGCTCGGCCATGGAGTACTTCACTCGGGCGGCGACGCCGTCGCAGGCCGACCGGTTCCGGCACGACATGGCCCGGCTCCACATGGGGTACCTCGCCGAGGCCGCCTGGGCCGAGACGAAGTACGTCCCGGAGGTGTCGGAGTACCTGGCGATGCGCCAGTTCAACAACTTCCGCCCCTGCCCCACCATCACCGACACCGTGGGCGGCTACGAACTCCCGCCCGAGCTGCACGCGATGCCCGCCATGCAACGGGTGATCGCGCTGGCGGGCAACGCCACCACCATCTCCAACGACCTCTACTCCTACACCAAGGAGCTCGAAAGCCCCGGCATGCACCTGAACCTGCCGGTGGTCATCGCCCAACGGGAGGGCCTCTCCGACAAGGAGGCCTACCTGAAGGCCGTCGAGGTCCACAACGACCTCATGCACGCCTTCGAGGCCGCGGCCGCGGAACTGGCCGTCTCCTGCCCCGATCCACGCGTGGTGCGCTTCCTCCGGGGCGTGGCCGTCTGGGTCGACGGCAACCACTACTGGCACCAGACCAACACCTACCGCTACAGCCTGCCCGACTTCTGGTAAGGATGGACTTGTTCGTGACTAGCACCGATCTCACCGTTGCCGCCGCCACCTCGGCCTTCATTCCCGCCCCGGCGACGCCCTACCAGGGCGACATCGCCCGCTACTGGGACCACGAGGCACGGCCGGTGAACCTGCGCCTCGGCGATGTCGACGGCCTGTACCACCACCACTACGGCATCGGTGACATCGACCACGCCGCCCTCGGGGACACCGAGGACAGCGCATACGAGAAGAAGCTGATCGCCGAGCTCCACCGCCTGGAGTCCGCGCAGGCGGACGTCCTGCTGAGCCACCTCGGCAGCATCGGTCGCGGCGACACGCTCGTGGACGCCGGCTGCGGCCGCGGCGGTTCGATGGTCATGGCCCACCAGCGGTTCGGGTGCAAGGTCGAGGGCGTCACCCTGTCCGCCAAGCAGGCCGACTTCGCGAACCAGCGCGCCCGCGAGCTGGGCATCGAGGACTCCGTCCGCGCCCGCGTCTGCAACATGCTCAACACGCCGTTCGAGACCGGGCAGGCCGCCGCCTCGTGGAACAACGAGTCGAGCATGTATGTCGACCTGCACGACCTGTTCGCCGAACACTCCCGCGTCCTCGCGGTCGGCGGCCGCTACGTGACCATCACCGGTTGCTGGAACCCGCGTTACGGCCAGCCTTCGAAGTGGGTCTCCCAGATCAACGCGCACTTCGAGTGCAACATCCACTCCCGCCGCGAGTACATGCGCGCCATGGCCGACAACCGCCTCGTCCCGCAGGCCGTCATCGACCTGACCCCCGAAACCCTGCCCTACTGGGAGCTGCGTGCGACGTCGTCCCTGGTCACGGGTATCGAGGAGGCGTTCATCAACTCCTACAAGGACGGCTCCTTCCAGTACGTCCTGATCGCGGCCGACCGCGTCTGACGCCGGGCGAAGGAGGCCGGGCCCGTGCGGACGGGCCCGGCCGCCGCATGTCAGAGGTTGTCTTGTACTGGCCAAACTCGTAAGAGATCGATCAGGTCTCGCGCTACTGTGCGCCCGTGAGTCTTCATGTCGTCATGGGTTTCGGGCCCGCGGGCGCCGCCACCGCCCGTTTGCTGGCCGAGCAGGGACATTCCGTACGCGTCGTCACCAGGTCGGGCAGAGACCCGGAACCGGGGATCGAGCACCTCGCCCTCGACGCGGCCGACCGGGAGCGGCTGACCGCCGCCGCCCGGGGCGCGACGGCGATCCACCACTGTGCCGCGCCGCCCTACCACCGCTGGGTGCGCGAATGGCCGCCGCTCGCCGCCTCGGCCTGCGCCGCGGCCGAGGCCACCGGGGCCGTCCTGGTCATGCTGGGCAACCTCTACGGCTACGGGCCGGTGGACGGCCCCATGACCGAAGGGCTGCCCCTCGCGGCGACCGGCCCCAAGGGCCGCGTGCGCGCCGCCGCGTGGGAACAGGCGCGGACACTGCACGAACAGGGCCGCATCAGGGCGGTCGAGGTGCGGGCCTGCGACTTCTTCGGCCCCGGCGTCACCGACGGCGGGCACCTCGCCGGACGGGTCGTGCCGGCGCTGCTGCGCGGCAGGCCGGTCTCCACGCTCGGTGACCCGGACGCACCGCACAGCTGGACCTACCTCCCCGACGTGGCGGCGGCGATGGCCGAGGTCGCCGGCGAGGAGCGGGCCTGGGGACGCCCCTGGCACGTCCCGACCCGACCCGCGCACTCCGTGAGGGAAATGGCGGACCTGCTGGCCGCCGGCGCGGGAACCGGGCCGGCGGTGGTGCGCAGGATCCCGCCGGCGGTACTCGGCCTCGCGGGTCTGTTCTCCCCGCTGATGCGCGAACTCAAAGAGATCCGCTACCAGTTCGACCGTCCCTTCGTCGTCGATTCGAGCGCCTACGAGGCCGCGTTCGCGGTGCGCGCCACCCCCGTCGACGAACAGGTCAAGGCCACGCTCGACTGGTGGCGCGCACACCCGACCACCACCCGATGACCTCCGTGACAGGGGCCCGGCCCCCGCTGCAGGAGCGCGAGGCGATAGCGGTCGTGGGCATGGCCTGCCGGTTTCCGGGAGCCCGGAACCCCAACGAGTACTGGCGGCTCCTGACGGCCCCGCGGGCACAGTTCTCCACCGTCCCGGACTCGCGCTGGCGCAGCGCCGCCTTCCTCACCGACGACTTCCGCGACACCTCGTCCGCCTACACCGACACCATGGCGCTGCTTGCGGACGTGGGCCACTTCGACGCCGCGCACTACGGGATACCGCCGCGCCGGGCCGCCGCGATGGACCCCCAGCACCGGCTGCTCATCGACCTCGCCCGCGAGGCGATCCAGGACGCGGGATGGGAGGCCGACGGCTTCGACCGCGAGGAGACCTCGGTGATCACCGCCCTCACCGAGAGCGGCTACCGCGAACTGAGCACTATGCGGATACGGATGCGCCAGCTGGCCGGCGGCGAGTTCGGAGCCCCGGCGGCGGACCCCGGCTGGCAGGAGACCGTACGCGCGGTCCACGGCCTGCACGGTACGTCCGTCGCCGGCCTGCTCCTCAACATGGGACCCAACACCATCAGTTCGGTCTTCGACCTGCACGGCGAGAGCTACGCCCTGGACTCGGCGTGCTCCGGCGGGCTCATGGCCGTCGCCAACGCGGTCCACGCGCTGCGCGCGGGCCGCTCCCGCATCGCGATCGCCGGTGGGGCCCAGCTGATCCTCGCCCCGGACCTGCTGGTGGGGCTGTGCCGGATAGGCGCCATCTCGCGCAGCGGCAGATGCCTGCCCTTCGGCGCCGAGGCCGACGGCTTCGTACTGGGGGAGGGCGCCGGCGTCCTGGTGCTGCGGCCCCTGTCCGACGCCCGGGCAGCCGGCGACCGCGTCTACGCGGTGATCCGCGGCGTGGGCACGGCCAACGACGGAACCGTGCAGGGCGGGCTGCACCCCCGGGCGGGCGGCCAGCTCAGGGCCCTGCGCCGGGCCTACCGCGACGCGGACCTGTCCCCTGGCGCCGTGGGCTACCTGGAGGCGCACGGCACCGGTACCACCGTCGGCGACCCCGTCGAGCTCGCGGTCCTGGGCGAACTGCGCGGTGCGGACGCCGCTCCCGCCCACCTCGGCGCGGTCAAGGCGGTCGTCGGGCACTCGCTCAACTCCGCAGGACTGGCCGGACTCATCAAGACGGTCCTGGCCGTGCAGCGGGGTGTGATCCCGCCACAGCCGGAGTTCGGCCTCGCCGACACCGCCGCCCTCGACGCCGCGCGGCTGACCGTCGCGACGGCACCGGTCCCGTGGTCCGGGAGCGGCCTGCCCCGCCGTGCGGGCGTGAGTGCCTTCGGCTTCGGCGGTACCGGCGTCCACATGGTCGTGGAGGAGTGCCCCGAGCCGCCCGCGGCGCGGGCACCGGCCGAGGGGCCGTACGAGCTGGTCCTCACCGCCCGGGACCGGACCGGTCTGGCCCGGTACGCCAGGGACGTGGCGCGGACCATCGCCGAGGACGGGCCGCCACTGGCCCGGGTGGCGGACACCCTGGCCCGCCGCGCCCCCTTGACGGAGCGCCTCGCCCTGGTGGCGCGGGACAGCGCCGACGCCACCGCCCGGCTGACCGCGGCGGCCTCGGCGCTGGAGGCCGGGAATGCCGGAGAGTCCGTGGCGACGGCCGCCGGACCCTCCGCGGCCGGACGCACACCGCCGTGCACCCTGCCGCCGAGCCCGCTCGCCCCGCGCCGCCACTGGGTCGTGGACGATGCGGCACGGGAGGTGGCGGAGCTCCCCGTGGGCCCCGCGACCGAACGCGCACCGGTCGAGCCGGCCGCCCCCGCCGAGCCGGCCGCCCCCGCCGAGCCGGCCGCGCCCGCCGTGTCCGGCGCTTGCGCCGCTCCCGGCCAGGACACCGCGTCCCTCGTGCTGGCGGAGGTGTCGCGCACCGGGGTGTTCCCCCTCGCGGACCTCAGCGAGGACATGACGCTGGTGGCCGGCCTCGGCTTCGACTCCCTCATGCTCCAGGAACTGGCGGTCAACATCGGCAAGCACGCGCCCGGCTTCCGCTCCGAGGACCTGTTCGCACCCGAACTCACCGTCGGCGGACTGATCGCGCTGCTCGATCCGGACCGCGCGGGGCCGGCCGCCCCCGTCCGGCCGCAGTCCCACGGGGCACGGACGGCCGAATGGCGCGCCGATGCCGCGAGCGTCGACGCATTCCCGGAAGTCGCCGTCTTCGAGCAGCGCCTGGGCGCGGTCACCGCCGGTGGCGCCGCCTTTCCGTACTTCCGCGTCCACGAGGGCACCATCCGCGACACCACCGTGATCGGCGACCGCTCGTACCTGTCCTTCGGGAGCTACAACTACCTCGGCATCTCGGGCCATCCGGCGGTCAACGAAGCCGTCCACCGGGCCGTGGAGCGGTACGGGACCTCGGTCTCCGCGAGCCGCGTCCTCTCGGGCGAGCGGGAGCTCACGGTCCGGCTCGAAGGCGCCCTGGCCGATTTCCTCGGCGTGGAGGACTGCCTCACGCTGGTCAGCGGCCACGCCACCAACGTCACCGCGATCGGGCACCTCGTCGGCGCGGGAGACCTGGTCCTGCACGACGCGCTGGCCCACGACAGCATCCTGCAGGGCTGCGCCCTGTCCGGGGCGGCGCGACGTCCGTTCGCCCACAACGACGCCGACGGTCTGGAACACCTGCTGCGCCTCAACCGGTCCCGCTTCCGCCGGGTGTTGATCGTCGTGGAGGGCGCGTACAGCATGGACGGCGACCTGGCAGACCTGCCCGCCGTCATCGAGCTGAAGAAGCGGTACGGCGCCCTGCTGATGGTCGACGAGGCGCACAGCATCGGCACCGTGGGCGAACACGGCCGTGGCGTCGGGGAGTTCTTCGGCGTAGACCGGTCCGACGTGGACCTGTGGATGGGCACCCTCTCCAAGTCCTTCGCCAGCTGCGGTGGTTACCTCGGCGGAACGGCCCGTACGGTCCGGTGGCTGCGGCACACCCTCCCCGGCTTCGTCTACAGCGTGGGACTCACCCCGGCCAACGCGGCCGCGGCCCTGGCCGCCACCGAGCTGATCGCCGCGGAGCCCCACCGCGTACGCGCACTCAGACGCAACGCCGCACTGTTCCTCCGTCTGGCCGCCGCAGCCGGTCTGGCGACCGGCTCCAGTGCGAACACCCCGATCGTGCCGGTCCTCCTCGGCGACTCGACGCGCACCCTGCACGTCGCCGACCGGCTGTTCGCCCGCGGGGTGATCGCCGATCCGATCTTCCATCCCGCCGTCGAGGAGGGCCTGTCGAGACTGCGGTTCTTCCTCACGTGCGAGCACCGGGAGGACGACATCCGCCGGGCGGTCGCCGCAGTGGCCGAGGAGGTGACGGCGTCCGCCGGTGCCTGACCGGGCCATCGTCAGAACAGCGTTCGTTCGATCCGGCTGAGCATGGCGCTGGTCCCGGGGTCGCCGGCCGCTGCCGCCTCTCCGGACGGGGTGGCACCGTCCCGCCCCTCCGCGCCGCCCATCCGCTGGGAGAGCAGGTAGGCGATGATCTCCGCCTCCTGCTCCTGTACGTCGTCGTAGGCCGCGCGCAGGAGCATGTCGCGTACGAGTTCGGGGTCGAGGTTGGGGAAGAGCAGACGGGCGGCCGTCTCGTCCAGCCCGCCGGCCCCGCGATGGCAGCAGATGATGTGGCCCAGCTCGTGCAAGATGATGTGCTCCTGATGCGCGCTGGTGGTGTTGGCGTCGTAGAAGATGAGGTCCTCGTCGCGGGCGGCGACCCACATGCCGCACGGATGCGACGAGGGCATCTGCATCGGGACCAGGATGATCGGGCGGCCCCGCGCCTCGCCGAGGTGGCGGCACAGCTCGGCGACGTCGGTCGCCGCCGGCAGGTCGAGTTCGGCGATCCGCTCCGCACCGGCCTTCCGGAGCTTCTTGAGCTGACTGCGGCGGTCCTGGTCCGCCGACCGCTCCTTCCTGGCGCCCCTCATTCGGGGCCGGAGGGGTCGTCGACGGGCGGGAGGCCCTGCAGCTGCCGGTACTGGTCCATGATCGCCGTGATGGCCCGGAGGTTCTCCTTCTTCATCCCGGCCGCCCGCATCGCCACGGCGCGGACCCCGGACTGTCGCAGCGCCTCGATGGCGGCGATCTCACTGAGGACCGACTGGGCGACCTTGTCGTCGAAGAAGTAGGCGACCGAGACGCCGAAGAAGCGGGCGAGGGCGGCGAGGAGGTCGGGGGAGGGATTGGAGCGCTTTCCGGTGCGCAGCTGCGACAGGTACACGCCCCCGACCTTGAGTTCGGGGTTGACCCGCTTCAGTTCCTCCGCCACCTCGGCGTTGGTCCAGTGCTTGCCCTTGGGGCGAACCGTCTTGAACAGGTCGTCGAGACGCACTGCGAGCAGGGGCCGGTCATCGCCCCCGGTCTCGGTCTCCGTCATGGTGAACCTTCCTCCCGTCACCTCCTCGGCATAGCCCTTGGCTATACGTCACTTTCCCAGAATAGCGGTCAGTTGACAATTGGCCTGGACTCCGCCAACGTTGGGTCTCGCCGATAGCTGTCAGCTAACGCGACTCACGGGGGAAACGGGGTCGTGTTGCTGCGGAAATCGGAGTGGCCCGGCCCTCGGGGGATGGGCCGGGCCAGTCCGGGCGGAAGCCACCGGTCCGGCCCGATGGAACACGGGGGAACGGGAGAAGCCCGCCCGGTTTGACGGGGGATGCAAACCGGGCGGGAGCTCTCAACTCGCCTTGCTGAGCTTACTGTAGGCGGCGGCAACCTGGGTGAGCCAGGCGACTTCCGCTCCGAAGTTGTCGGTGTCCCGGTCGTCGAAGTCACCGGCGTCCTTGCTGTGGTCGGGGACGATCCCGGTCCGCTTCGCCTTCAGGGCCTGCTTGATCTGCGCCGCTTCGGCGAAAGCCTGGCGCAGCTCCGCGCCCGCCTCCCCTGCCGTGTCCCCGCCCGCAACGCCGGCCGCGTTCGTCTCGCGGTCGATGTAGGGCCTCAAGTCCCGCCATCCGTCGCGGATTTCGACCACCCGGCGGTGCAGCCGGTAGTTGAGGTCGGATACCGAGGGCCCCGGGGGCTCCAGCGCGATGTCCGGCGAGGCCTCGTACAGGTCCCGCCAGAGCGGGTGCAGAGCCCGGTAGGACCGGTAGCTGCGGGCCCACTCCGTCAGTCGTGAAACGGGCGGCCCCCAGAGGGAGTTGATCAGGCTGAGGGAGAGGATCACGATCCCCGAGGCGCTGAAGACGTTCGAGGCGAGTTTCCAGGCGCCGATGTCCACCCCGGCCGCCGCGGTCAGGATGTTGACCGTACGGGCCGTGCAGTAGAGGAACAGCACCACGGCGGCGACCGACAGCATCCGCAGGGCCTGTCGCAGCGAGGCGTTGTCCGTCATCCGGGCGTACGGGCCGCACTGGCGGTAGATCGTCACGCACGGAACCGCCTGGGACACGATGAAGACCAGGAGGTAGGTCAGGAGCAGCGGCCTGCTGGTGCCGTCGAAGTCCGAGGCCGGCCGGCCGGGGCCGTCCGCGAGGAAGAACAGGGCCGTCAGCAGCACGTCCAGGACGATGCCGGTGATCAGCCAGTACCTGGTCCCGCGGGCCGCCGCCTCGTCCGTCGCCGCCCAGCGCAGCAGGATGATCTGCGCGGCGACGCAGAAGGCGACGGCGGCCAGGTGCATGATCAGGATGGCCAGGTTGCCGACGCCCAGGAAGCTCCCGCCGCCCATGGCGACGGCGCCCATGGTGAAGGTGAGGCACTGGAGCAGCAGGGTGGCGATCAGGGCGCGGTAGGCGCCGTCCCGCCAGCTGCGGCGGGCTTGGGAGAGGCGGTAGAAGAGCGCGGCGTAGGAGGAGAGCGCCGCTGTCGCGAAGCAGAGGGTTCGGATCGCGTTCACGTCAGTGGCCGCCCTCGCCCAGCGGGACCACGAGTCCGACGGTCTCGGCCGTCACGGCCACGGCGTAGTCGAAGTAGGCGGCCTCGTCGCGGACGCTGTCGTGCGTACGGCTGAAGACCTGGAACACCAGCAGCCCGATCAGGCTGCTCCACAAGGCGATGCCGCGTTCGACGATGTCCGAGAACGGAGCCGGGGGCGCACCGCCGAAGAGGTCCAGGGCTTCCGGTCGGAGCAGCGACGGGCCTGACCGCGTCCGGCGGGGCGGGGTCAGTTCACCGCCTTCCAGCGCCGACCGCAGGATGCCGGCGAGCACCGCGGGAGTGCGCGAGGCGGGCGCCACGGTGTCCTGCGGGGCGTGGTAGCCCGGCACGGGCGAGCCGTAGATCAGCGTGAACTCGGCCGGGTGGGCGAAGGACCACTGCCGCAGGGCGCGGGTCGCCGCGAGCAGCCGGGCGCCCGCCGGCGCACCGGTGTCCGCGGCGGCCCGGTCGGCCTGCTCCATCGCGGCGCCGGACGCGTCGTAGGCGTCGATGACCAGCGCCGTCAGCAGGTCGTCCCGGTGCGGGAAGACGGCTTCCACATCGGTGACGGGGAGACCGCTGCCGCGGGCCACCCCGTCCAAGGACAGTCCTGCCGCCCCCAGTTCCCTCATCTGGCGGCGGGCGGTGTCCTTGACCACCGCCGACAGGGCCATGTCGTTGTCACTCGATCGGGTTGTGGAAACGTCCATGCGCGAACCGTACCCGTGGACGACCGGACGGGCAGCCGAGTCGCCCGAACACCCGTGCCACCCGCCGTGTTCCGGCCACGGCGGGTGGGGTGGGGGCCGGGCGCGGCCGCTTCGGGCCCCGGCCCGGGACGCGGCCTGCCGGTCAGGAGACGGTGACGAACTGCCCGATGCTCGGCACCCCTTGGGCGTCGAGGGCGAAGAGCATGTACGTCCCCGGCAGTACCACGCCGGTGTCCGAGGGGATCGACACCGTGTACGCGCCCGCTCCCGCAGGAGTGGACACGAGCGGGACCCGCCGCTGGTCGTTGTCGGTGGAATGGGTCGCGGCCGCGGCCCGCATCAGGACGAACGACGACACGGACGACTCGGTCCTCACCGTCAGCGACGTGCCGGGAGCCGCCCTCGGGGGCACGCCCCCGGTGATGACGGGCCTCGGCTTCGGCGTCCCGTCCGCGTTGAGCAGGTAGGGCGGCGTGAAGACCGCCCCGTCGGGATGGTTGGTGGCGCAGTCGCCGCACAGGCCGCCGCCGCCGGAGAAGATCCGTCCGTCCGGCAGCAGGTTGGCCACACTGTGGTAGTTGCGCGGGACGGCCATGGTGGCGAGCGGGGTGAACCTGCCGGTCGCCGGGTCCCAGAGCTCGGGGGTCAGGACCGAGGTGGCGTCGCTGAACGGCACCGGGTGGGCCTGGCCGCCGAAGACGGCCACCTTGCCGTCGGGCAGGACGACGCTGTTGCTGAACGCGCGGGCGTACTCCATGTCCCCGGTACGGGCCGCCTGGACCTGGCTCCCCGAGATGCCCACGGTGTAGGCGCGCCGTGTGGCGGGGGAGTCCTGGTACGCCGGCGAGCCGCCCAGTGTGACCAGCTTGCCGATGTCGTACGGGACGGCGTTGCCGGTCATGGCGTCCTGGCTGTCGGCCCGGGTGCCGGCGGGCGTCACGGCGCCCTGGCCGCTGGTCGAGATCCAGTTCATCTGCTTGCTCGGACCCAGCTGCAGGACCTTGCCGCCCGAAGTGGCGTGCAGCCACATGTGGTTGTCGGCGCGGTAGGGGCCGGCCGGATCGGCGGTCAGCGCCTGCGCGGCGGGGACGCCGGGGAGCCTGCGCCACGTACGGGTGTCCGGCGACCAGACCTCGCCGGCCTTGTCGGTGCTCGCGCTGCCGCTCCAGGACCCGCCGAGGACGAAGGCCTCACCGGTGGAGAGCAGGGTCATGGCCTGGTAGCCGCGGGCGATGTTCATGCTGGTGGTCGCCGACCAGGAGTCGGTGGCCGGGTCGTAGACGCTGGCCTTCTCCGCGTTGCTGCCCCCGGTGACCAGCACCCGGCCGTCGGCCAGCATGGCTATGCCGGGGCAGAACATGTCGTGGCCGGTGTTGTCGATGCGGCGCTGGGTGACCTTGCCCGTCTTCAGGTCCAGGATCGCCGTCTGCGTGTAGCCGCTGCTGCCGCCGAAGCGGTCCACCGCGTACGCCGACCACGCGAGGAGCTTGTCGCCGGGCAGGGCGGCGGTGGCCACGGGCACCAGCGGGAAGCCGATGATCCGGCCCCAGGAACCGTGCACGGCGGGGCTGGCCGGCCCGCTCAGGCGTATCTCGCCCGCCGAGGTCCACGGACCGCGGCCGCCGGCCTCGCTGGTCACGGTGAGGCGCACGTACCGGGCGCGCTCGGCACGGGTGAAGGTGGCGGTCTTGGCGGTTTCGTCGTCCCGCCAGGTGCCGGAGGCCACCGGGGCGCCGAAGGCGAGGCCGTCGGTGCTGGTCGCGACGGTGTACGCGCCGGCGCGCCCGTTGGGCCCGTCGCCGCGGGGATGGTAGGTGAGCGCGGAGACGACCGCCGTGCGGTGCATGTCGATGGTGATGCTGTGCGGCAGCGGAGTGGGGGTGCCGGACCACTTGCTGTGCCAGATGGTGTTGGCGTTGCCGTCGAGGGCGTTGGCGGCGCGGCCGTTCTCGCCGGTGGTCTCCTCGTCGCTCGCCGTCGCCGTCCACCCCGCCCGGGACAGGTCCACGGTGGCGGCCGGGGTGCCGGGGTCGCCCAGCAGGTCGATCTCGGCGGCGGAGGTCCAGGGCCCGCGGTTGCCGGCCTCGGTCAGCGCCGTCAGCCGCACGAACCGGGCGCCCGTCGGGGCGAATCCGAGGGTCTTGGCGGTCGCATCGTCCGCGAGGGTCCCGGTGGCGAGGGGGCTGCCCCAGTTCTGACCGTCCGCGCTGACGTCGATCGCGTATTCGCCGACGCGCCCGTTGGCGCCGCCCGCACGGGGGCGGTAGACGAGCGCGGAGACCACCGCCGTGCGGTGCATGTCGATGGTGATCGTGTGCGGCAGCGGAGCTGCCGTAGCAGTCCACTTGCTGTGCCAGATGGTGTTGTTGTCACCGTCGAGGACGTTGGCGGCGCGGCCGTTCTCGCCGGTGGTCTCCTCGTCGCTCGCGGTCGCCGTCCATCCGGCCCGGTCGAGGACGGGGGCCGCGGGTTCCATGGCGTTCGCCGGCGCGACACCGTGGTGCGGTGACTGTACCGCCGCCTGCTGGTCGGTGGGCACGGGCGCGGCCCGCGGTCCCGGGGTGCGGCCGGCCGCGGTGCTCGTGACCGCGAGCCATGGCGTCAGGCCGATCAGCAGGGAGCCGAGGGCGAAGGCTATGAGCAGGTGGGAACGGCGTAAGAGACGAGAGAGCGCGAGGGGGCGCCTGGACTGCAATCTGACCTCCTGGGGCGAACTGATGTGCCCCGAAGAAGATAGTCAGCGCAAGTGCAACTCGTCCGGAAGTGTGGAGAGTTGGCGGGAAATCACAACGGCCCGTACGCGTCCGCGAGCCCCGCGGCCGAAAGGCCGCGGGGCCGCGCGGGGCCGCGCGGGGCCGACGGCGGGGGTCAGGCGCCCACGTAGGCCGCGAGGTGCTCCCCGGTGAGGGTCGAACGGTCGGCGACGAGATCGGCGGGCGTGCCCTCGAAGACGATCCGGCCGCCGTCGTGGCCGGCCCCGGGGCCGAGGTCGACGATCCAGTCGGCGTGCGCCATGACCGCCTGGTGGTGCTCGATGACGATGACCGACTTGCCCGAGTCGACGAGCCGGTCGAGCAGGCCGAGCAGTTGTTCGACGTCGGCGAGGTGGAGACCCGTGGTCGGCTCGTCCAGGACGTACACACCGCCCTTGTCGGACATGTGCGTGGCCAGCTTCAGCCGCTGCCGCTCGCCGCCGGACAGCGTCGTGAGCGGCTGGCCGAGGCTGACGTAGCCCAGCCCGACATCGGCGAGCCGGCTGAGGATGCGGTGCGCGGCCGGCGTGGCTGCCTCACCGGACCCGAAGAACTCCAGCGCCTCGGTCACCGGCATCGCGAGCACCTCGCTGATGTCGCGGCCCCCCAGGTGGTAGTCCAGCACCGACGCCTGGAAGCGCTTGCCCTCGCAGTCCTCGCAGGTGGTCGCGACGCCGGCCATCATCGCCAGGTCGGTGTACACCACCCCCGCGCCGTTGCACGTGGGGCAGGCGCCTTCGGAGTTGGCACTGAACAGCGCCGGCTTCACCCCGTGGGCCTTCGCGAAGGCCTTGCGGACCGGGTCGAGCAGACCGGTGTACGTCGCCGGGTTGCTGCGCCGGGACCCGCGGATCGCCCCCTGGTCGATCGACACGACCCCTTCGCCCGCCGGGATCGAACCGTGGATCAGCGAACTCTTCCCGGAGCCCGCGACTCCGGTGATGACGGTGAGAACGCCCAGCGGGATGTCCACGTCGACGTCACGCAGGTTGTGCTTCGCGGCACCGCGGATCGCGAGCGCGCCGGTCGGCTTGCGCACCGTCTCCTTCAGCGCGGCCCGGTCGTCGAAATGCCGGCCGGTGATGGTGCCGCCCCTGCGCAGCCCGTCGACGGTGCCCTCGAAGCAGACGGTTCCGCCCGCCGTCCCGGCGCCGGGACCGAGGTCGACGACGTGGTCGGCGATGGCGATCGTCTCCGGCTTGTGCTCCACGACGAGCACCGTGTTGCCCTTGTCCCGAAGCCGCATCAACAGGCCGTTCATGCGCTGGATGTCGTGCGGGTGCAGCCCGGTGGTGGGCTCGTCGAAGACGTACGTGGTGTCGGTGAGCGAGGAACCGAGGTGGCGGATCATCTTCACGCGCTGCGCCTCGCCGCCGGAGAGCGTGCCCGCGGGACGGTCCAGGGAGAGGTAGCCGAGCCCGATCTCGACGAACGACGCGAGGGTGTGGTGGAGCGTGGCGAGCAGCGGTGCCACCGAGGGCTCGTCGAGGGAGTCGACCCATTCGGCCAGGTCGCTGATCTGCATCGCGCACGCGTCGGCGATGCTGACCCCCTTGATCTTCGACGACCGGGCCGCCTCGGTGAGCCGGGTGCCGTCGCAGTCGGGGCAGGTCGTGAAGGTCACCGCCCGGTCGACGAACTCCCGGATGTGCGGCTGCATCGACTCGCGGTCCTTGGCCAGCATCGACTTCTGGATCCGGGGGACCAGCCCCTCGTAGGTCATGTTGATGCCCGCGATCTTCATCCTGACCGGCTCGCGGTGGAGGAAGTCGTGCAGTTCCCTCTTGGTGTACGTGCGGATCGGCTTGTCGGCGTCGTAGAGGCCCGACTCGCTGTAGAGCCGGTAGCTCCAGCCTCCGGGCTTGTAGCCGGGGACGGTGAGCGCGCCGTCGTTCAGCGACTTGGAGTCGTCGTAGAGCTGGGTCAGGTCGAGATCGGTGACCGAGCCCCGGCCCTCGCAGCGCGGGCACATCCCGCCGGTGATGCTGAAGGAGCGGCGCTCCTTGACGGTCTGGCCGCCGCGCTCCACGGTGACCGCGCCCGCTCCGCTGATGGAGGCGACGTTGAAGGAGAACGCCTTGGGCGAGCCGATGTAGGGCTTGCCGAGTCGGCTGAAGAGGATGCGCAGCATCGCGTTGGCGTCGGTGGCGGTGCCCACGGTGGAGCGGGGGTCGCCGCCCATCCGCTGCTGGTCGACGATGATCGCGGTGGTCAGGCCGTCGAGGACGTCGACCTCGGGCCGTGCCAGCGTCGGCATGAAGCCCTGCACGAAGGCGCTGTACGTCTCGTTGATCAGCCGCTGCGACTCGGCGGCGATCGTGTCGAAGACCAGCGAGCTCTTGCCCGAGCCGGAGACGCCGGTGAACACCGTCAGGCGGCGCTTGGGGATCTCGATGCTGACGTCCTTGAGGTTGTTCACGCGGGCGCCGTGCACGCGGATCAGGTCGTGGCTGTCGGCGGCGTGCCGGGCGGGGGGCTGCGTGTTCTTCCTCGTGGCCATGCTCGACGTCTCTCCATCCATGGTGCGGGCCTCGGCCCGGTCACGGTCACGCCGGTCGGCGCGGCCGTGACCGGGGCCGTCAGGGCGGGTGGTTCCTACTGCTTGCGGGGCTGGTTGAAACGGAGCATGTTGCCCGCCGGGTCGCGGAAGGCGCAGTCGCGGACACCGTACGGCTGGTCGATCGGCTCCTGCATGACCTCCCCGCCGGCCGCCCGGATGCGTTCGAAGGTGGCGTCGACGTCGTCGGTGGAGAAGATGACACCGCGCAGCATGCCCTTGGCCAGCAGTTCAGCCATGGCATGCCGGTCCGCGGCGGGGGCGCCGGGGTCGGCGAGCGGCGGTTCGAGGACGATCTCGACGTCTTGGGAGGGTGAGCCGACGGTCACCCAGCGCATCCCTTCGAAGCCGACGTCGTTGCGTACCTCCAGGCCCAGGACGTCGCGGTAGAAGGCGATCGCCTTGTCGTGGTCGTCGACTGCGATGAAGCACTGCGAGAGGTTGATGTTCATGGCTCCGACGCTACGAGGCGCCCGCCGATTCCGCTTCTCCATTCCTGATCGGTTCACGGCGGATCGGTTCACCACCCCTGACCGGTCGTGTCATGAACTTCGCGACGCACGCCGGGATGGCCTCACCCGCCTCGTGCCGGCGGGCCCGGTAGGCGCTGGGGCTCTCGCCGACCAGCTCGGTGAAGCGCGAGCTGAAGGACCCCAGCGACGTGCTCCCGACGGCGATGCAGACGTCGGTCACGCTCATGTCGCCCCGCCGCAGCAGAGCCTTCGCCCGCTCGACGCGCCGGGTCATCAGGTAGCTGTACGGGGTCTCCCCGAAGGCGGCGCGGAAGCTGCGGGAGAAGTGCCCGGGGGACATCAGGGCGACCTTCGCGAGCGCCGGAACGTCCAGCGGCTGCGCGTAGTCGCGGTCGATGACGTCCCGGGCGCGGCGCAGCCTCACCAGGTCTTCCAGAGTCATGCCCAAAGCATCGCACGGCGCGGGCCGCTCGCCCCGGCGTCCGCGGGATCCGGCCGAGTCCGCGCAGGACCGTCGCCGCGGCGACGGTCCTGCTGACCGCCTGCTCCTACGCGGTCACGACCCGGGCACGCACCCTGCCCCCGACCCGACCGAGGGCGGGCCGGGCCCCGGGCCCGGCCGGCCGGTCAGCCGGAGGGGGAGTCGCCGACGATCAGGCTTCTGAGGGCCGGCATGCCGCCCTCCCGGAGGGCGCGCCGCTGCCGGTCGGCCGGCGTCCCCTCCTGGAGGAGGCGGTGGACGAGGGACGACACCTCGCGCTCGTCGCCCGACTCCGCCAGGGCCGGAGCGACATGGGCGAGCAGGGAGTACAGCACGTCACCGCTGCTGCGGCAGCGCCCGTCGGGATCGACCAGGGTGGAGTTCAGGCCGTGCCGGGCCGCGTGCCAGTTGGCGGCCTGCAGCAGCTCCGGCCGGCACCGCACCGGAGCGGCCCCGGCCTTCTCCTCGGCGAGGGCGACCGAGACCAGCGCGCGGACCAGGCCCGCCAGCATCACCGCGTCGTCGGCCCGCAACTGCACGTCCAGGCACCGCACCTCGACGGTCGGGAAGCGGTCGGACAGACGCGCCTGCCAGTACAGCTGGCCCCGGTCGGCGATCACCCCGGAGCCGACCAGGGCGTCGATCCGCTCCTCGTAGTCGGCGAGCCCGTCGAAGTACGGTGGCGGGCCGCTCACCGGCCAGCGGCCGAAGACGATCGTGCGCCAGCTCGCGAAGCCGGTGTCCTTGCCGTCCCACAGCGGAGAGTTGGCCGACATGGCAAGCAGTGTGGGAAGCCATACCCGGATGCGGTTCAGCACCGCGACGCCGGTCTGCGGATCGGGCACGCCCACGTGGACGTGCATGCCGTTGATCAGCTGTTCGTCCACCAGCTGCCGTGCCTGGCCCTCCATCCTGAGGTACCGCGGCTTGCGGGTGACCGGCACCGCCGACGTGTCCCTGAGTGGTGCGGCCGCGGCCATGGCGACCCGGCAGCCGTGCTCCTCCGCGGCCGACGCGACCGCGTGGCGCAGCCGCAGGAGGTGCCCGCCCACCTCCTCCAGCTCCGTGCAGACCGGCGTGGCCACCTCGACCTGCGCCTGGAGCAGCTCGTCCTGCACCTCGCCGTCCTCGACGAGCGGACCGAGGCCCGCCGCCCTGCGCACGTACTCGGCCCCGGGGACCGGCAGCACCGTCACCGGGTCCACCAGGAGGTATTCCTCTTCGACGCCGAATGTGATCACGCCGTGCGGTTACCCCGGGAGCGGCACGATCATCCGCCGAATGCGCCGACCGGCCTAGGGTGTGTCCGCGAAGCCCCGCCTGCGGGGGCGCCCGCACTCCGGGCGGCCGACGCTGCTTCGCGGGCACTCCCCAGGACGTGTTTTCCGGATCCTGTCGGGCAGCGCGGGCCCGGCAACGGACCGCTCAGCGGTCGTCGTCCCCCGGCTCGGTGCGCTCGCCCCGCGGGGGGTGCGGGCGGACCTGTTCCTCGCGGCCGGTGCCCGGACGCTGCCGCTTCGCGGCACGGGCGTCCGCCTCCCCGTCGGCCCCGCCGTCCGAACCGCTCAGGACGGCCTCGTCCGCCTCCCTGCGGGCCTCCCGGTCACCGCTCTCGCCAGGCGCCTGTGACGGGGTGGTCCGCTCCCGCCCCTGGTTCTTCCCCTGTCGTGTCATGGTGTCCTCCTTCGTCGGCGTGCGCCGGGCTCAGTAGCCCAGCTCCCGCTTGAGCTCGGCCTTGTCCATGGACGACCGGCCATGGAGGTTCTTGCGCCGGGCTTCCTCGTAGAGCTGGTCGTAGGTCGGCCCCTGGGCACCCTTGTGGGAGTGCAGCCCGCCGCGCTTCGCGGACGACATGTCCTCCAGCGAGGTCCTGCTCGCCGTCTCGGACTCGCCGGCCCGGGCCCGTTCCTTGTTCACGGTCCGAGCGGCGATCTCCTTGGCCCGCTCCGGGCTCTCGCCGCGCTCTTCGGCGCTCTCCTTGATGTGCTCGTACTGGCGTTCCCGCTTGGGGCTGGAACCGCGAGGCATGATGACTCCCTGGCTGCTGTGCGGCCGGTCCGGTACGTCGGGCGCCTACCCCTGGCGGGACGCCGCACACGGCCCGCCCCGGCCGGCGGTCCGGGGCGGCAGGTGGATTGGCCGGCCGTTGACCGGGTAGTCGCCGCGGACAAGGGTTCTCCGGGAGGGCTTGCCATGATCCACGTGTCGATACCGCTGATCCCCGCGACGGACGGCGCACTGCTGATCCCCGCCGACCACGTGACCACCCTGCTGCGCCGCCTCGCGGCGGACTGGGTGCAGTCGGCCGAATCCGGCGAGCTGCGCGGCGACCGGCAGACCGCCGGCGACCTTTCCGGAGTGCTGACGGAGCTCGCCGACCAGATCGACGTCGAGTGCATCGGGTTCGCCTCCGCACTCGACGACGACAACGCCTGAGGGGAGCCGCCGCGCCGGTCAGTCCGGTCCCGCTCCCGCCAGGTGCAGTTCGGCTGCCAGGACGGCCTCCTGGACGGTCGACCGGCCCATCAGCACACACAGGGTGTAGGCGACGTCGTCCATGGCCCTGCGGGCCGTCCCGTCGCCGGGGGCCGCGGCGAGTCGCTCCCGCGCCGTCCGGAAGCGGGCGAGGACCTCCCCGGTCCGGGCCCGGCTGGGCAGCAGCCCCACACCCCGGACGCCCCGGCCGCCCTCCGGCCCGGGCCGGGGGCCCAACAGGGCATCGACCGCCCGGCGCAGCGCCCGCTCCCACCGGGCGGGTACCGGTTCCCCGTGCGCGCCCGCGACCACCGCGGCCGCGAAGTCCGCCAGCGGGAGCTGTGCCAGCTCGGCGGCGGCCGCCAGTACGAGCCGCGCCTCGCGGGTCCCGCAGGGTGCCTGGGCCATCACCATGCCCGTGGCCCGCTCCACCGCCTGCTCGCCACGGAGGACCGGTACATGCCCTTCAGAGGACTGATGAATGCTTTGAGACGTCACCGATCATCCTTTCAACCGAAGGCTGCGCGAGCGGTGGAGGGAAGTATGGAAGGTATTCCCGCGCCGACTGGCTTCCCACACCCGAAGTAGGCTCCCTGGCCGCCGCCTTGTAGGTTCGGCCGCATGACCTTCACGACCCCACCGCGGCCGCTCGACGTCGAGGCCCTGTTCCCGGGGCTGGCCGCCCATCGCGCGACGGCGACCCGGCTGCACCCCCGCGCCGGCAGTCCGACGGCGCGGGACAGCCACGTGGGAGGTCCGCTGCTGTGGCCGGCCGGCGAGCCGTGGCCGGTGTGCGACGAGCCGCACCGGCACAGCGGGCCGCTGCTCGCGGTGGCCCAGCTCTACACCCGGGACGTTCCGGACCTGGCCGCCGGACCCGACGGCTGCGATCTCCTCCAGGTCCTCTGGTGCCCTTTCGACCTCCACGGGCCCACGGGGCACGGCATGCACGTACGGCTGAGGTGGCGGCGGTCGGCCGAGGTGCGTGAGGTACTGGCGCCGCAGCCGGCACCGGCGCGCGTCGGCTTCGACGGGTACCTGCCCAACCCCTGTGTGCTGCACCCGGAGCGGGTCACCGAGTACCCGTACATCGAAACGCTGACCGGCGAGCTGGGCGAGCGCGTCGAGGAGTGGGAGGACGCGCAGGAGGAGGCCGCCTACGAGGCCGAATGCGAGCAGGGCTTCGAGGTCGAGTGCGAGGACGGCCACGGGGCCGGGGGCGAACCCCCGCCCGCCCTGCCGAGCTACCAGTGCGACCTGTCCGTCGCGCCCGGCTGGAAGGCCGGCGGGCACGCGGCGTGGAACGTCACCGGGCCCGGGAGCACGGACTGCCCCGGCTGCGGCCGCGGGATGCGCCTGCTGCTGACCGTCGACTCGTACGAGTGGCGTTCCGACACCGAGAGTTGGCGCCCGCTGCCCACCTCCGCCGGAGCCGACGCGAACCGCCCGACGTCAGTGGCCGTGGCCAACTTCGGCAAGCTCAACATCTTCGCCTGCCCCCACGACCCCGCCCACCCCCACCGCTTCAGCCTGCAGTGAGGTTGAACGTCGAACCTTCGCCCCGTACTTCGCCCTGCTTCGTCAGGGCCGGGCAACGAATCGGTGGGATAATCCTGTGTGGGGAGACCGGCGCCGCACACCGGATCGCAAGGCTCGGGCGACTCGAAGGAGGACGCGATGAGCACCCCCGCCGCTACCATCGCCGACCTGCTGGAGAACGTACCGAGGGCCGCCAACCCGGCCACGCGGCCACCGCCCCCGCCCCCCGAGGAGGCGCCGCGCGCCGACGGCCCGTCCCTGGGCATCACGGTGATGTGGGGCGACCTCGCGGAGGTCGCCGCCGACCTGCACGTCACAGGGCACTACCAGTCGGTGGTGCCCGCCGACGCGGAGCTCGCCCTGGACCGCGCCATATCCGTCGGGCCCCGCGGACTGATCACCGCGCACACCAAGCTCGGCTGGATCGACGCCCAGCTGGGGGAGGTCACGTACTTCCCGTGCGGCGACGGTACGGTGCGGTCCGCCGCCGTCGTCGGCATGGGCCCGATGGGGACCCTCACGGAACGCCGCGCCGGCCAGCTGTACGCCTCCCTGCTCGGCGAAGCGGTGGCGCTCGGCCACGTCGGGACCATGGCCACCGTGCTCATCGGATCGGGCACGGGAAACCTCAGCGTGAAACAGGCGGCCCGCGCCCTCGTACGGGGATTCGCCGGGGTCCTCGCCGCGCTGACGACGTCCCCGACGCCGCCCCGCCTCACCGAGGTGCTCCTCGTGGAGGTCGACCGACTGCGCGCCGAGCAGCTGCACCTCGCGCTGACCGAAGCCACCGCGAACCTGCCCCGGCTGAGGATCACCCCGGAGCTGCGCGAGGGCGGCGGCGGCCGGATGTCCAGGCCCTCCGCCGCCGTGTACGCCCTGGCCGCTCTCACCGGGCTCGGCGGACCGGACGACGAGAGCGCCCTGCGCGCCGTACTGAAGGACTTCGACGACAACATCCAGGCGCAGATCCGCGAGCAACTCATCGACCTGGCAACGGTGAAGCGCACCGACCTCTCCCTGACGGTCGGCCGGTCCGCAGAGGCACCGGACGGCTCCGTGCCCGTCCGGATGTCCGTGCAGTCGGGCATCGGCGGGCTGCGCTGGGCCGCGCTGACCGGGCGGGCGACCGTACCCGAGCGGCTCGTCCCCGTGGAGATGGGCCTGCTGCGGGAACTCGTGGACCGGCTGACGGAGCCGAGCGTCGAGGACGCGCGCGAACTGCCCGACCTGCTCTCCCGGTTCGTGGTCCCCTCGGAGTTCCAGCGGCTGATCACCGACGACGCCACGGTGCTGCTCGAACTCGACCGGGACACCGCCTCCGTACCGTGGGAGTTCCTGACCGAGATCCGGCAGGCGGGCGCCGAGAGGCGCGACCCGCTGGCGATCCGCACCCAGCTGTCCCGGCAACTGCGCACGCCCTACTCGCGCGTGATGACCGAGGGGCTGTCGGACGGGCCGCTGAGCGCCCTGGTGATCGGCGACCCGGGGGACCCGGAGAAGGGCTTCAAACTGCCCGGAGCCCGCGAGGAGGCCCTCGGCGTCGCCGCCCAGCTCAGGGAACTGGGCGTGAACGTGACCCTGTTCATCGGCGCGACCAACGCCTCCCGCGAGCAGGGGGTCGATCTCGCGCGGCGCCTCGACGTCCTGCGGGTCCTGCTCTGCGGCGGCAACCACATCGTCCACTACTGCGGACACGGCGACTTCGACTTCTCCGGTACGGGTCGACGCGCGGGCTGGGTCTTCGCGGACGGCCTGCTGACGTCCCAGGAGCTGACCATGCTCGAACAGCCGCCCCTCATCGTCATGGCCAACGCCTGCTACACGGCCCGCCTCGGCGGGCCGACCGGCCCCGGTACGGGGACCGGGACCGGCAGCGGCGCCGGCGCGGGCACCGGCGCCCAGCCCCTACCGTCCGCGGTCGCGGACCGGACGCCGTGGGGGAACCCGCAGGCCGCGCTGGTACCGAGCCTCGCCGACGAGTTCCTCCGCGCGGGTGTCGGGCACTACATCGGGGCGGCCTGGCGGATCCCCGACGACCAGGGGGTCACCTTCGCCCGGCAGTTCTACAAGAACCTGTTCTCCGACGGCACCGGCGACGGCCCGCCGACCGTGGGCGGCGCGGTCCGGGCGGCCCGCAAGGCGATCTACCGGCCGGACGCCGGAAGCGAACAGGACCCGGGCACCGTGACGAACGGGCAGCGGCAGAGCGCCTGGGCCGCCTACCAGCACTACGGGGACGCGGCCGAACCGTTCGCCCCGCCCGGCACGTCCGACCGGCCGGGGAGCAGCTAGGAGGTTCCGCTCATGGCCAGGATTCCGATGGGTGACGTCGTCGTACTGCTCCCCGGCATCGCCGGGAGCGTACTGACCAGGAACGGCAAGGACGTCTGGGCGCCCTCGCCGTCCGCCGTACTGGGAGCGCTGGCCAGCCTGGGCGGCTCGCTGGACTCCCTCGAACTGCGGGGCGACGACTGGCGCGCGGACGATCTCGGAGACGGCGTCGTCGCCGACCGGCTGGTTCCCGACCTGCACACCCTCCCCGGCCTGTGGAAGATCGACGGCTACACGGCGGTCGAGAGGTTCCTGCTGGACCGGTTCGACCTGGAGAAGGGCAGGAACTACTTCCCGTTCCCCTACGACTGGCGGCGCGACAACAGGGCCGCCGCCCGCCGACTCGCCGAACGGAGCACCACCTGGCTGCGCGACTGGCGCGAGACGAGCGGCAACAACGCGGCCCGGCTCGTCCTGGTCGGGCACTCGATGGGCGGACTCGTCGCCCGCTACTTCGTCGAGGCCCTGCAGGGATGGAGGGACACCCGCGCCGTCGTGACCTTCGGCACCCCCTACTACGGCTCCCTCAACGCCGTCGAGTTCCTGTGCAACGGCTTCCAGAAGCGGATCGGCCCCTTCGAACACGACCTCACCCGCCTGCTGCGCTCCCTCACGTCCCTGCACCAGCTCGTGCCCGTCTACAAGTGCGTGTACGGGCCGGACGGCCGGGCCGCGGTCCCCGCCAAGGCCGGACTGCCCGGCTGGCAGCCGCAGTGGAGCAGCCATCTCACCGAGTTCTTCGAGGAGATGGAGAACGCCGCCGACGAGAACCGGAAGGATCCGGCTTGGGAGGCCGACCCGGTGGTCTACCACCCCATCGTCGGCATGGACCAGCCCACCCTGCAGTCGGCCCGGATCACCGACCACAAGGCCGTGACGCTGAGGGCCCGCGACGCCTTCGACGAGGGCGGCGACGGCACCGTCCCCAAGCTGTCCGCCGCGCTCTCCGGCACCGAGGACGCCCGCACCTTCGTCCCGCAGAAGCACGGGAGCCTGCAGAACCAGGAGGCGATGCTCGACCACCTGAAGGGCATCCTGCAGTCCCTGCACGACATCCGCATCGACGACCTGCGATCCGCCGTGACCTCCTGGTTCAGCTACCTCGGCGACGACCTCTACCTCGTCGACGAGCCCGTCGTCTGCGAGATCGGAGCCAACAGCGCCCTCCGTGACCGGGACCTGCCCGAGATCGAGGCCAACCTCTCGGTGACCGACCGCTCCACCGGTCTGAGCGTCCGCAACGTGCCCGTCACCGTCCCCCGGGTGCGGCAGCAGTTCACCCTCGGCCTCCTGCCCCCCGGCACGTACGACCTGCTGATCAGGGCGAAGGCCGACACCGCGCCCCTGTCCGACGTCTTCGTCGTCGCCGACCCCAACACCGCGCAGCCCTGACCCGGCCACGGGTCCCCTCGGCCGGGGATGCCATCCTCTCGTCATGAGCGAGCACACCACGGCGACCGTCGTCCGCAGCGTCGGCCGCCTGGTCCGGGAACCGGACGCACTGGCGGCACTGCTGACCGCATACCACCTGCGCACCGAAGAGGAGAAGGGGAACCCGGTCGCGGACGCGACCCGGCTGCCCCCGCGCTACCGCGCCGAGATCCAGGACCCGCGCACCGCCTTCGCGGACGACACGGTGCTGATCGCCGTCGAGGGCGGCGTTGCGGCGGGCTGTCTCGTGGTGACCGCTCCGGCCGGCGGGAGTGCGGAGATCAAACGGTTGTGGACCGACCCGGCCCGTCGGGGGCGCGGCATCGCCTCCGTGCTGCTCCGCGAGGCGATCGCCCACTGCGCGGACAGCGCTGTCGCCACCGTCCGCCTCTCCGTGTGGCGCTGGCGGACCTCCGCGATCGCCCTCTACGAACGCTCGGGCTTCCGGGTCACCGGATCGTGGGACCCGCGCGAGGACCTCGTGTGCATGGAGTACCCGGCGGCGACCCGGAGGTGAGCGACCTTTGGGGGTGGGCATCGCGGACCTCCGGTCACCCGCCGGCACCGGCCTGGTTGCGCCGGCGCGGAGCGGGGCGGGGCGAGGATGGCGACATGGCAGACACCTTCGTATCGCGCACCATCGACGTGACGACCGGGGACCGGGAGACCGTCCACGACCTGACCTCGGCGTGTGCCGCCTTCCTCGGGGAGGTGGCGCGCGGCCGGAGCGGACTGCTCAACGTCTTCACGCCCCACGCCACCGCCGGGCTCGCCGTCATCGAGACGGGAGCGGGCAGCGACGACGACCTGCTGACCGCCCTGAAGTCGCTGCTGCCGGCCGACGACCGGTGGCGGCACCGGCACGGCTCGCCGGGCCACGGACGCGACCACGTCCTGCCGGCGATCGTCCCGCCCCACGCGACGCTTCCGGTGGTCGACGGGACGCTGGAACTGGGAACCTGGCAGTCCGTCACCCTGGTGGACACCAATCGGGACAACCCCCGCCGTCAGGTCCGGCTCTCCTTCCTCGCCGGCTGACCCGGCCGCCGAGCGGGCGCTCACCAGCGCCAGGTGAGGGATCCGCCCTCCGCCACCTCCGACCAGCGTCCGGCGGCACCGTCGAGCGCCGCGCACGCCAGGGCGACCTGCCCCTCGTCGAGCGGGCTCCGGCCCACCCCCCTGCCCTGCGTGCTCAGCCCCGACCAGACGCGGTAGGCCCAATTGACGGACAGCTCGGCCCGCAGCACCGCGTCGCCGCCGCGCCGCAGGACCTTCAGCCCCGACCGGCGGTGGCGGGTCGGTACCACCGGTTCGAAATCCTCGAAGGTCGCGCCCTGCGCCATGGCCCCCCAGAACCCGTCGGTGATCGAGAGCGCGCTCTCGACCGCCGCGTGTACGAGGTCGTGCGGCATGCTCGGGCCGGTCGCCCGGCCCAGCAGCCGCACGTCCGGCCCCCGCCGGCCGCGCACTTCGAGATCGTGCCGGTTGTCCGGAAGCTTCCGGAAGATGATCTCCATCGTTACTTCCCTCCTGCGCCTGACGGGCCCGGCCCGGATCGTAGGCGTGCGGCCGCCGTGGCCGCGCGCCTTTTTCCCGCGCGGAAACCGGCCTCCCGACGTGCCGGACCCCCCGGGCTGCCCCATCCTGCTCATGGACGGCAACCGCAGCTGACAGGCGCCGTCCCCGCGGAAGGAGCCGTCACCGTGTCCGGACCGCGCGACGACAAGTCGCCCCGCTTCACCGTGCCGGGCTGGATGCGCAAGTACACGCCGTTCCTGGGCCGGACCCTCGAACAGTTCGCCCGCGTCAACCTGCTGGACTGCGCGACCCGGCTGGCCGCGCAGGCCTTCCTCGGCGCGATCCCCGCCATCTTCGTCATCGGGGCCCTCGCACCCGACTGGCTGCGCACCCAGCTCATCTCCACCGTCAGCACGACCCTGGGCCTGACGGGTCCGGCGCTGGACCAGATCCGCGCGGTGTACCAGGCCGGTGACACGGCGGCCGTCGCGAGCACCGGGGCGGTGGGCGTCGTCGTCACGCTGCTGTCCGCGACCGCCTGCAGCCGCGCCCTCCAGCGGACCTGCGAGCGCGCGTGGCACCTGCCGAAGGCGGGCGCCCGGCTCGCCGCCTGGCGCTGGGTGGCCTGGCTGCTGGTCTGGCTGGCGGCCCTGTTGTTCCAGGGGCCGGTACAGGAGGCGTTCGGGGCAGGCCGGGCCCTCGGTGCGGTCGTCTCGCTCCTCAGCGGGACCCTGCTGTGGTGGTGGACCCAGCACCTCCTGCTGGGCGGCCGGGTCGCGTGGCTGCCCCTGCTCCCGGGCGCCGTCCTGGTCGCGGTCGGCGAGAGCGTGCTCAGCTGGGGCTCCAGGTTCTACATGCCCCGCGCCATGAACCACAGCCTCCAGCAGTTCGGCGGCCTCGGGATGGTCTTCGTCATCCTGTCCTGGCTGATCACGCTCTTCGTCGTCGTCACCATGGGCATCGCCCTGGGATACGTCCTGGCCCACGAACACTGGGCGGCCCACCGGCTGCGCACCCCGGACGACCCGCCGGACCCGGCCGCCACCCCGCAGCCCGCCCGCACCTCACCCGGGGCGGGTGACCCGAGTGGTGATCACGACCGATGACGGCTTGAGTGGAGGCTGTGGCCCGACCACAGTGCGACCCGATGCTCACGGCCAGATTCACCGCACCGGCCGTGCCGAAGACCCTCGTCCACCGGCCCGAGCTGCTCAGACGCCTGACGGCCGGGGTACAGGGCCCGCTCACCCTGATCAACGGTCCGGCCGGCTCCGGCAAGACGGTGCTCACCGCGCACTGGGCGGCGGCCGGCGTGCGTGCGCCACGGGCCCCCTTGTGGCTGACCGTCGAGCCCGACGACGCCCCCGGCGTCTTCTGGGCGTACGTCCTGGAGGCCCTGCACCGGGGTGGGGTCGAGCTGCCCGCCGCCGTGGGCCGACCGACCCGCGCCGAAGGGGTGACCCAGTCGTTCCTGGTGCGTCTGGCGGCGGGCCTGGCCGAGTCGGCGCAGCAGCCCGTGGTCCTCGTGTTGGACCAGTTCGACACGGCCCAGCCGCCCGCCATGACCGAGGGCCTGGACTTCGTTCTCCGGCACGCCGCCGGAGGGCTGCGCATCGTACTCACCAGCCGGACGGACTCCCTGCTCCCACTGCACCGCTACCGCGCGGCGGGCGAGATCGCGGAGATCCGGCACGCCGACCTCAGGTTCACCCACGCGGACGCCGAGGCCCTGCTGGGCGAGCACCGGCTGGACATCTCCCAGGCGGGCATCCGGCTGCTGATGCGGCGGACCGAGGGATGGGCCGCGGGGGTGCGGCTGTGCGCCCTCGCGATGCAGCGCAGCCCGGACCCCGAGGCCTTCGTCCGGCAGTTCGCGGCGGACCGCACCACGATCGCCGACTACCTGCTCAAAGAGGTGCTCGACGCGCAGCCGCCGGACACCCAGGACCTGCTGCTGCGCGTCAGCGTCACCGACCGGGTCCACCCCGACCTCGCCGACGTGCTGACCGGCCGCGACGACGCCGCCCGGACACTCGCCGGGCTGGCCCGCGACAACGCGTTCCTGGAACAGGTCGACGCCTCGGCCTGGTACCGGCTGCACCCCCTGTTCGCCGAAGTACTGCGCGCACACCTGCGCCAGCGCCACCCCGGCCTGGAGCAGCAGCTGCACGGTCGGGCGGCGCGCTGGCTCGCCGGGACCGGCCGGCTCACGGAGGCGGTGGTCCAGGGGGCCGCCGCCGGCGACTGGCCGTTCGCCGCGGGGCAGCTCGTCGACGACCTCGCGATCGGACGGCTGTTCACCGGCCTGGAGGCCGAGCAGCTGAACCGGGCCTTCGCGGCCCTGCCGGCCGAGGCGCCGGGCGCGGCACCCGCCCTGGTCGGCGCGGCCACCCGGCTCGTCGTACAGGACATCCCCGGATACGAGGACGCGGCGCGGCGCGCGGACTCCCGCCTGAGCCCCGGCTCCGGCGCGGCCGCCCGGCTCAGCCGAGCCTTCCTCGGCGTGCTCGCCGGTCGCACGAGCGGCGACCTCGCGGCGACCGAGCGGGCGGCGGCCGACGCCGAACGCGTGCTCGGCGAGCTGCCGCCCCTGCGCGTCGCCGCGCACCCCGAGTTGCGCGCCCTGCTCCTGGCGGCCCTCGGCGCGGTGCGGCTCGGCGCCGGGCGGTTCGACGCCGCCGAGAGCGCCCTCGCGGCGGCCGTCGAGGCCTGCGGGGGGCCGGGTACGGAGCCGGGCACGGCCCCGGCCACGGCACCGGGTACGACACCGGGCACCGATCCGCGAACCGATGCGGACGCTGATCCGGGCACCGATCCGGGGACGCAGTACCCGCTCTGCGACGCGCTCGGTTCGCTGGCCCTCGCCGAGCTGATGCGCGGCCGGTTGCGGCGGGCCGCCGAGCACGCCCGCGCCTGCCTCGTCGTTGCCGAGCAGGCGGCGCTGCCGCCCGAGCGCCGGTCCGGCGCCGGCCACCTCGTCCTGGCGGGCGTCGCCGTCGAGCACGACGACCTGCCGGCCGCCCGCTCCCACCTGGAGCTGGCCACGGCGATCGCGGCCGCCGGGCCCCGCCCCGATGCCGTGACCGCGGTCCTGACCGCCGTCATCGGCGCCCGGATCGCGGTGTACGAGGGCGACGGCGAGGCCGCGCTCGCCGTACTCGCCCGCCTGCGCCCGGCAGCCACGGCCGTGCCCGCGTACGCACGGCCGTGGGCGGTGGACGAGCTGGCCGTCGCCGAATCGGCCGCGCACCTGGCACGCGGTGACGCCGCAGCGGCCCTTCGGGTACTCGACGCCGCGCCCTCCCGGCGGCCCGAGCACGCCCTGGCCCGTGCCCGCGCTCTCCTGGCGGCCGGCCGCACGGGGCCCGCCGCGCGGGAGCTGGCGGGCCTGCCCGCGGACGAAGGCCTCGCGGCGCCGGCCCGGCTGGCGGCGTGCCTGCTCGGGGCGCAGCTCGCCGAAGCGGAGGGCGACACCGAGGAGGCCCGGCGCAGGCGGGCCGAAGCCGTGGACCTCGCCCGGCCGGAGGGACTGCGCCTGCCGTTCGCGGGGGGCGGCTCCCGCGTACGCCGGACCCCGCCCGAGGCCCCGCGGCCGGCACCGGGCCGCGGCCGTCCGGCCGACGGGCCGCCGCCCGTGGTGGAGTCGCTCAGCGTGCGGGAGGCAGAGGTTCTGCGCCAGGCCGCGCGGATGCTGTCCACCGAGGAGATCGCGGCCGAGCTGTACGTGTCGGCCAACACCGTCAAGACCCACCTGAAGAGCATCTACCGCAAGCTCGGCGTCGCCCGGCGCAGCGACGCCGTCCACCGGGCGCAGGACCTCGGCCTGCTGTGAGGCCCTTGGCGCACCGCCCGTGGCGGGCGAGCGCGCGGCGCACTCGCCCGCCACGGGCGATGACCGGACGCGGGGCGCGGGGCGACGATGGCCGGGCACCACCAGGCCAGATCCAGCTGCAGCTCCCGCTCCAGCACTGAAGTCTTCCTACGGAGAGAAGTGAGTGCTCTCATGCGCTACGAGTTCCGCATCTCGGGCGTCGTGCCGGACACACTCGCCGCGAACTTCCCCGAGCTCGACCGGATCCCGGTCCGGGAGCAGACGCTCCTCCTCGGCATCGTGGCGGACGAGGCACACCTGTACGGGCTCCTCACACGCTTCCAGTCCCTGGGCCTGCGAGTGCTCGAAATGCGCCAGGTACCCGCCTGACGCCGCGCCCGCCACCGGACCCGGAAGGGAGGACCACCCGCTTCGGGTGATCACAAGAAGCCGTCGGCCGGACGACACTGCGATGAGTGTCCGGCGCGGTACCGCCAACTGTGAGGTGAGTTCGATGGGCCAGTCGACACCGACCGGGGGAACTTGGAACACCGGCCCCGCGCCGGGCACCACACCGCTGTCCAGCGGTGGCGACGGAACCGGAGGAGCGGTCGGCACGTTCTTCGCCGCGGTCCTCCTCGTCGTGACCGGATGCCTCGCGATCTTCCAGGGCATCGCGGCCATCGCCGAGGACGACGTGTACGCGCGCCTCGGCAGCTACGTCTTCGAATTCGACCTGACGGCGTGGGGATGGATCCACCTCATCGTCGGACTCGTCGTCGTCCTGACCGGAGTGGGCCTGTTCTTCGGCTCCAACGTGGCCAGGGGCGCGGGCATCGCCCTCGCCAGCCTCAGCATCATCGTCAACTTCCTGTGGCTGCCGTACCAGCCGTGGTGGTCGATCATCATCATCGCGATCGACGTGTTCATCATCTGGTCCCTGTGCACGAGTTGGTCGCAGAAGCCCGCGACCGCGTGACCAGACGCGGTGGGTACGCGAGCACCCGGTCCGATCCGACGGACCGGGTGCCGCCGCGCGCGCCGTCCCCGGCCCGGGCGAAAACCCGCCCGTGCCCGGTGACGACGAAGCACTTTGCGGCACACTCCCCAGGAGCATTCCCCTGTCGCTTCGCCGCCCCCGCACCCTTCTCGCGATGGAACCCGGGCTGCGTTCCCGCCTGCTGGACGACGCCGCCACCCGCCGAGGCGGAGGTCCTGCCCTGGTCGACGGGCCGGCCCTCACGGCCGAGCTGACGTCCGGCCGGCTCCACGCGGTCATCGACGTCACCGAGCCTGAGGTCCTGCCCGCCGACTCCCGCTGTACGACCTGCCCAACGTCCTGCTCACGCCGCACATCGCCGGGTCCCTCGGCGACGAACTCCACCGCATGGCCGACTCCGCGATCGAGGAGATCGCCCGCTACGGCGCCGGTCTGCCGTTCGCCCACGAGGTGCGCCGCGAGGACCTCCACCGGACCGCCTGAACCGCAGCCACGCGGTCCCGGTGACAGGGGAAGTCGAAGAAGGCGGGTCGGCCGCCCGCTCGAACAGGGCCTCGAACCGGCCCTCGCGCGGATACGACCAAACGGAGGCCGTGGGACACCTCTTCGGGGGAACGGAGCCGTCCGGACTTCGGCCGACGGTGGTCGGCTGCCGAAGAAGGAGGGGCGGTCCCCCTCGGGGCCGTGCGGTGCTCCGGCACCGCCCTGCACGACAAGGAGATTCCACGTGTCGCGTGTTTGGAAGAGTGCGGGCCTCGCCCTGGTGCTGGGTCTGGCGGTCATCGGCGGTGCGTCCTCGGCCTCCGCGGACTCCGTCGCGGAGGGCTTTGCGGTCGGCTCGCCGGGCGTCCTCTCGGGCAACGTCGTCCAGATCCCGATCCACATTCCGATCAACGTCTGCGGGAACAGCATCAACGTGATCGGCGCGCTCAACCCGGCCGCCGCCAACACCTGCGTCAACGTCTGAACGACGTAGCACCGAGCCCGTCCCGGCCGGACCCCCGGCCGGGACGGGCCGTTCGTGCGTCCGGTTCAGGGCAGGACGCGTACCTGCTGGTCGCGCAGGTCGTAGCGGGCGTCGGCCACGGCCAGTTCACCCGCCGCCACCTTCCCCGCGAGGTCCGGCTCCGCGGCCAGGCGTCGGGCGGACGCCGCGCGCGTGCGCGTTGATCGTTGCGTCGACCCAGGCGTCCCCGTGCTGACCCCGCTCTACGGACGGTCGTATCTGATCGGCGAGGTACCGGATGTGGGCGGGCAGCGGCTCGCCCGTCCCGTCCGCGTGGACGGCCGCCGCGACGGCTCCGCAGGACTGGTGGGCCAGGGGCGCGAGCCGCTGCTGTCGTAGACCCCTGCGACGCGCGACTCGCGCCGGCAGGTCATCCGCAGCTGCCGGCCGCCCTCTGGGTGCCGCACGTGCCCAGCAGCTCGCTGACCACGAGCAGGACGTCGTTCACGTCGGCCCCGGGACACCTGGCCCGGAGGAAGCGTACGGCGGCGCGGCTCACCGGCACGGTGGCCGAAAGGAAGGCCGCTTCATCCCCTTTCCAGCTGCTTCCTCCTCCACGGGCATCCCCGCGGGCAGGTCCGCGGCGACCGTCGGCGATCGGGCCGACCGGCAGCGGCCGAACGAGCGGGGCAGGAGATCACGCGGACGGCGGCGGACCCCCGTACCGCGCCCGCCCCGCGGCGTGCGAGGCTTGCCCGGCACCCGGAAGGAGATCACACCATGCACACGCCGAGCCGGCCCGAAGACCTCGACCACCCCGACGAGTTGTGGGCCCGGGCCGCGATCATGGCCATGGTCGACGCCGCCTGCTCCACCCGCACGGAATTCGCCCTCGACGAGGACGGCCTGTGGTGCCACGCCACCGGCGCCGGCGGCTGGTGGCGCCTGAGCGTGTTCGACGGGGGACGTGCCGTGTTCTGCGGTCAGGACCCCGACGGCAGCCACACCCACGTGGGCGGCGAGCAGATCGACTTCCTGGCGGGCGGGCCCGACTGGCTGCCCTGGGACCTTCTGCGGGACGACGCCGACGGCAACCTGTTCGGCTTCGTGTACTGGTGGGAGGACGGTGCCTGGCACCGCATCCCGTACCCCGAGGAGGTACGCGAGGACGGACTGGAGGGAGCCGCGCCCTGGGTCGGCTCGCACGAGGAGTTCCTCGGGCTCACGGCTTCCTCCCTCGATGTCCCCTCCGTGCACGAGCGGGCCCTCGCCGGGGCCGTCGACCGGTTCGCGGCGCTCGCGCGGGAGGGCAGGGCCGACGCCGACGCGGTGACGGCCCTGCTGACCGTGCCCGGCGCGGAGGGCCGCCCCGCTCCACGCCTCGACGTGGCGCTCGACATCGCCGGCCGCGCGGGCATCCTGGCCTGAGCCGGCCGAAGCCGGACGGTTCGTCCGCTACTTGAGGGCGGCGAACGCCCGGGTGAAGGCCAGCGGCTGCTGGAGGATCGAACTGCAGGTGGCGTCGGCGTAGTTGACGGCCCCGGCGGCGCACTGCTTGTCACGCGTCGAGGACCACATCGCCAGCCTGCCGATCCCCTTCGCCGCCGTGAACTCCACCAGCTGCGTGGCGTCCGCGACGGTGAAGACCTCGCTGGTCACGTCGTTGACACCGATCATCGGCGTGACGGCCACGGCCTTCCACGCCGCCGCGTCGGAGAGTCCGAGCACCCCCTTGATCTGGGCCTGGGTCGCCGTCGCGGCCTGGATCGCGTACTGCCCCATGTCGCCGCTGTACGCCGGCCCGTAGTCCATCGCCATGATGTTGACGGCGTCGACGCGGACGCCGTTCTTGCGGGCGTCGGCCAGCAGCGCCACGCCCGGCTGGGTCAGGCCCTCGGGCATCACCGGCAGGGTGAAGGCCACGTCCAGACCCGGGTGGGACTTCTGGAGCTTGGCGATGGCTTGCGCGCGGCGGGCGTTGGCGGCGGTGTCCGGCAGGGCCGCGCCCTCGATGTCGAAGTCGACCTTGGTGAGCCGGTACTGGTCGACGACCTTCCCGTAGGCGGCGGCCAAGTCGTCCACGGTGGCGCAGTTCAGCGCCAGTTCGTGCCCGGCGGCCCCGCCGAAGGACACGCGGACGTCGCCGCCCTTGGCGCGCAGCGCACCGATCTGCGCGGCGACCTTGTCGTTCGCGAGATCGGTGACGCCGCCCCACAGCGGTGCGCAGCCGCCGCCGGAGGTGATGAAGGCGAGGTGGAACTCCTTCACGCCGGTCTGGGCCGCCGTGTCGAGCAGGTCGTACGCGGGGTACAGCGAGGTGTCCACGTACGGCGCGAAGCGCGCGCCACCGCCTGTCGGGGCGGTCGCGGTCGCCGTGGGGGAGGGCGAGGCGGTCCGGGTCGGTGCGGCGGAGGTGGCCGACGCCGTCGGGGCCGTGGTCGGCGCCGCGGTGGCGGTGGGACGGGCGGTGGGGCGCCCGCTCGGCTGGGCCGTCGCGCCCTGGTCCACGGAACACTTCACCCCGTTGATGCGGCAGCCCGCGGGGTCGCCGGGTGCTCCGGGGCTGCTCGCCACGAAGCCGACGGTGACGGAGGCGCCGGCCGCCAGCTGCCCGTTCCAGTCGGCGGGCTTCACGGTGACGCGCCGGCCGGCGACGGTGTGGGTGCCGTTCCAGAGCGAGTCGATCTTCGTGCCCTCCGGCAGGTCGAACTCCAGCGTCCAGCCCGACTGCGCCTGCCCGGTGCTGTTGGTGATGACGTACTGGCCGGTGTAACCACCGCTCCAGGAGCTGGACTTCGTGTAGACGGCGCCGACGGTACCGGCGTGGGCGGTCCCGGTGAGCGCGAAGGCCGCACCGCCGATCACCGCCGCCGCCACGATCGCGCCCGTGACCCTCGCCGTACGACTCGTCCTGCGCCGGTGACCGACTGTGCTGCCCATCGCGTGCCTGCCTCTGTGTTACTGGGGAGTTGGGGTTGCGGCAGCACGCTAGCCGCACCGAAACGGACATTCGTCCGTTTCGGCGCGGGCCTGGTGAGTCTTAGGTTCCGCTTAAGGCAGGCATAGGGAGGGGCTCAGGTGGCGCATGCCGGACGGCACGGCGAGACCTGCTGGGCGGCTGTGCCACGTCCGTGGAAGTCCGCCCGGGTGTTGCTGTGGGTGGCTCCGCCGTTTGGCTTCCCGACCATCGCTGGATGCCCTGAAGCCGGCTGGGGCGCAGCGTGGTGGTACAGGGGCGCACGACAGGCGCACTCCACCACTGCTGTGCCCCGATCAGCGTAGCCCGATCCGGCAGAAGAGCTTCCACTTGGCCAGGAGTTGCCGGAGCCTTTACGAAGCGCGAGCAGGGAGACTTGTGAAGACCGGTTCCTGTGCACGGAGCCAAAGGCCTCTGGTTGCGGTTGAGGCGTCCAGGTGCACGCGGTTGACGCGGTTCCAAGATGGGTGCGTTTTGCCTGACAGGCCAAACCCTTGACGACGTGCTGGTTCCGGGCTGCAGGCTGTAGCCGATCTGCGGATTGCGAATCGGTAACGGGGGTTCCCCGTGGCGTAGATCTATTGAACGCTTGAGGTTCACGAATGCGGGGGGAGTGCGAACATCGCAGCGTGTCTGGCGCACTTTCAAGCGAAGTGCCTGGGTCGGTCGTTGACCTCGCACTGACGCAAGAGGAGCCATGTACATCTGCGTACCGGGGCGGGGTGACGCCGACCTGCCTCTGAGGACGAGCATCGTCGAGGTCGGTCGAACGATGCCGGACCGTGGGGTGGATCGACGGCGCTCGTACCGACCTGTGGTCGGAACACCTTGCGCGAAGGGCGGCGAGTTCACCCCCTGCGGCAATTTGAACGTTCTGGCGCCCGCGCGCCGATCGCCACTTGAGGATTTCGAGGAGGCGAGCTGTCGGTGGCTGAGCTTACCGTCCGTGACGCTTCGACGGCGTGTGGCATCCCATGCTGTCGGAACATCGGCAATCGATATTCAGGAACCTTAGGTGCAGTTCAAGCATCGGTGAATCGTGGTACTGGAAGTGGGGGCGGTGCAGCCGTGGCGAGGAAGAATGTCGATTGGGCGCCGGATGCGGGCTTGGTCCGCGAGGTTGACGAACTCTTCGAACGGGCGATCAGCGCGTATCGCGCGAATTCGAACCTGATCACGGAGCACGCCAACCAAGAGGATTCCATCCGGGTCGGCGGTTACTCGAACCGCACGCTTCTGGAACTGGTGCAGAATGCGGCAGACGCCATGTCGGGGGCTGCCGAGCACGAGGAGGGGGCGGGGCGGGTCGAGATCGTCCTCGACCTCGCCCGCCAGACACTGTACTGCGCGAACGCCGGACGACCGTTTTCCCGAAGCGGCCTCACCACGCTCGCTCACGCGCATCTCAGTGGCAAGCGGGGCGACGAGATCGGGCGGTTCGGGCTCGGTTTCAAGTCGGTGCTCGCGGTCACCGACACTCCGCAGGTGTTCAGCCGATCGGTCGCCTTCGAGTTCAACTCTCCGAAGGCGAAGGCGGCGATCGCGACGATCGGGCCTGTGCCCAAAAGACTCCCGGTCCTGAGGACTCTGACTCGGATCGACGCGGAGGCCGAGTTCGTCGAGGACCCGATCCTGGCCGAGCTGGCGGAGTGGGCGGTGACGATCGTCAGACTGCCGCATGCGACGAGGCTGGAGAACCTCAAGAAGGAGATCGAGGAATTCCGCTCCGAGTTCCTCCTTTTCGTCAACTCGGTGCGTAAGATCCGACTCCGAGTCGTCGGAGCCGACGCGAACTTCGTGACGAGCCATGTGTCGCGCGACCTGGGTGACGGCAAATTCCGGATCGAACGCCCCGACGGTGGCCATGACGAGTGGTACGTCGACAACCGAATGCACGTACCCAGCCCCGAAGCTCGGATCGAGGTCGGTGAAGCGGTGTCACGTGACCGAATGAAGGTCACGGTCGCCATGCCCGCACGCTTCGCTCAACTGAGAACGGGTGAGTTCTGGTCGTACTTCCCGCTCCAGGACAGGACATCGGCGTCCGCCCTCTTCAACGCCCCCTGGAGCGTCAACGACGACCGCACCACCCTGCTCACGAACACGTACAACCGAGAGATCCTCTTGACTCTCTCGGGGATGTTCCTCGACATGCTGCCGAAGGTCTCGTCCGTCGACGATCCGGCGGCACACCTGGACTACATGCCGGCGCGTGGCCGTGAGGCCCACTCGTTCGGCGACGAGATCCTCTGTGCCCATGTCCCGCAGCTCGGCTGCGAGAAGGCCTTGATTCCCGACGCGACCGGTGCGCTGCGCACGCCGCCGGAGCTCCGCCCTCTCGACTTCGGTGTCGGCGACGCGTCCGAGCGTGACCACGAGGAGTGGATCAAGTCACCGCACACCGACGACGCCGTGCCGCACTGGCGCTGCTATGCCAACGGTCAGCGCGTAACCCGCCTGAGGGCGCTCTACGTGTGCAGTGTCTCCTCCGCCTTCGTCGACTCGCGTCCCAGGGACGAGCTGAAGGCGTTGGAGAGGGTGCCCAAGCGAGGTGTCCTTTCCTGGTTGCGCGAGTGGGCGGAGGGACCCGACGTGGCCTCTGCGGCGAAGGCACTCGATTTCGTGCTGCGGAATCCCAACGGTTTCGGCCCTGCGAAGGTAATACCGACGACCGACGGGATGCTGTCCCTCAAGGACCGTGATCGGGTCTTCCTGCACCGTGCGGAAGACGTTGACATCGAAGGGTCGTGCTTCGTCGATCCGGACTTCCTGGCCGTTCCCGGCGTCGAGAAGAAGCTCGTGGACAGGGGGTTCCGGGACCTCGATCCTCTCGCGAAGTTCGAGGCCAGGATGGCCAGGCTGTCACCGGAGGTCCAGGACGACGAGCTCCCGAAGTTCTGGGAGGCCGCCACCGATGTGCCCATGGCACAGGCGCAGAAGGTCGTGGCGGGCAACAAGGCGGGTGCTCTCAGGGTCCCGACGCTCGACGGTGGTTGGGCCTTGCCCGCGTATGTGCTGGACATCGACGGCCTCGGCGAAAGTGCTCCCGATCGAGTTCTCGACCGGACGAAGTGCGTGCCCCAGCTCGCACACGCGGCAGGCGTCATCACCGAGCCGGTCGGCTCGTACTCGCTCGAGGACGAAGTCCACTTCGTGGACTACTGCCAGTACGTGCTGGACGAGGTGAACCAGAGGCTCGGTCCTGGAGAGCGCCCCGTCGAGCGGGTCGAGTTCGACAGGGGGGACGGCCCCGGTCCGTTCTCGGCACTCCTGATGTTGCAGGACGCGGGCGCGCCCGAACTCGTACGCGAGCGGTGGACGGAAGGACTGCTCAGGCTCGACCAGACAGGTCACTGGCTCTGCACGGACATCGACACGGGTCTCAGCCACCGGGTCCTGTCCCCTGTCCGATGGGCGGCGGTCCGAGCCGGCCTGTTGAAGTCCACTCGCGGCTACCAGACTCCCAGCCGTGTCGTCTCCGCGTCGCTTGTTGAATACGAGGCCGTGCTGCCTCTCTTCCGAGGACCGCGCCACGTCGAGGCCGCTCTGGCACTGCCCAAGGACCTGGGCGAGGTTCCCGCGGAGGTCCTGCGGGCAGCGCTTGAGGCGGAGATCACCTCGCAGATCAGCAACACGGCACTGACGGGGTTCGTCCTCACCGCGAGTCGGTTCGCGTTCCCGGAGGGGCGTCCGGTCTTCATCCCCGCCCGGGTGGGACGCGCCATCGAGAGGAGGCGGCCCGATGCGGTGTACTTGGCGACGACGGAGGAGGAACGGGAGTTCCTCAATGCCAAGCAGAAGCCGTACCTCAAGGTGGATGAGGACGAAGCGGAGCAGTTCGTCAAAATGGTCGGATGCCGCCGGTTCGAGGACAGCTTCTCCTTCGACCTGCTGGTCGACGGCCGACAGGTCGAGGAACGCGTCGTCGACCTGTACACCGGACTGCGTTCGACGTTCGTCGAGGACAGGGTCATGAACGTGACCGTGGCGAAGGCCGTCCAGATCACGAAGCGTGCGACCACCGAGGACGGGGTCGAGGACCAGTCGCTCGAATGGCACCTGCAGGGACTGACACTGGTGGTCCAGGCGGATCTTGACGAACGTCGTATCCTGCAGATCGTCAACGGGGCGTTCGACCTTCGCCTGTCGAACGCCGAGCTGAGCGACATCCTCCAGGCACGCGTCAACCAACAACTCGAGACCCAGAGGCAGGACGCCCGGGCCGCGTCCAGTGACGCGGAGCGGCTGGCGATCTTCATCGGTGACGACACGCTGAAGGAGAACCTGCCGAAGGGACTCTGGCAGGCACTTGAGGGGCAGAACCTGGTGGACGACTCCACGTGCGTTGCGGAGCTCTTCCTGACCGTCTACGGCAGTGACTCGATCAAGCTCCTCGCGGAGGAGTTCAGCGCCGAGGGGTACACGGACGTTCCCACGACATGGGCGGGTGGAGCCTCGACCGTCGCCTGGCTCAGGAAGATGGGGTTCGGTGCCAAGTACGCCGGGCGTCGCACCCGGCACCAGGATGACGAGTTCGTCGTGCCCGGTGCCGTGAAGCTCAAGCCCCTGCACGACTTCCAGGAGAGGATTAGCGAGGAACTGCAAGAGGTCCTGACGTCCCGGGGAGCCGACGGTCGCGCGCGCAAGGGCATGGTGGAGCTTCCGACGGGAGCCGGGAAGACCCGGGTGGCCACCGAAACCGTGCTGCGGCTGTTCGTCGATGGCGACATGAGCGGAACTGTGCTCTGGATCGCGCAGTCGGAGGAGCTCTGCGAGCAGGCGGTGCAGACGTTCAGCACCGTCTGGCGTTGGCTCGGTGACGAGCGCCCGTTGGCGATCGGTCGGCTCTGGAACACCAACATCGTCCACGAACCCGACACCGAGTTCAGCGTGGTCGTGGCCACCGACGCCAAGCTCGACAGGGTGGCCGGCACCCCTGAGTACGAGTGGCTGAGCCGGGCCTCCGCGGTGTTCATCGACGAGGCGCACCGGGCTGGCGGGTCGAAGATGTACACGAAGATCCTCAAGTGGCTCGGAGTCGACGGTCGTAGCTGGGAACGGCCCCTGGTGGGCGTCTCGGCGACTCCCTTCAAAGGGAAGAGCGACGTTGTCACTAAACCGACGGAGGAGCTGGCGGCCCGCTTCGGTCACCACATCATGCGAGCCTTCGGCGGCAACGCCTACGAGGAGCTCTCGAAGAGAGAGGTCCTCGCTCGGGTCCGACATGAGGTGTTGCCGGGAGTGGACGTCGCGCTGAAGCCGGACGAACTTGAGCAGGTGCAGTCGTGGCGCAAGCTGGAGCCCAAGGTTCTCGACCGCATCGGTCAGGACCAAGCCCGCATGCGGATTCTCGTGGAGCACATTCTCCGCCAGGACCCGGAATGGCCGATCCTCGTGTTCACGCCGAACGTCCTGTCCGCCCAAGTCCTCGCCGCGACACTTCGCTACCGGAAGGTCACGGCCGAGGCGGTGAGCGGCCAGACCGGACGACAGACGCGCCGTGACGTCATCGAGAGGTTCAAGAGGAACGAGATCAGGGTTCTGGCCAACTGCGACCTGCTGATCCAGGGATTCGACGCGCCCGGCGTCCGGGCGCTGTACATCGCGAGGCCCACGTTCAGTCCCAGCGCGTACATCCAGATGGCCGGCCGCGGTCTGCGCGGCCCCGCGAACGGCGGCAAGCCGGAATGCCTCATCGTGGACGTCGCCGACAACTTCGGTGCGGTCAACGACTTCCTCGGATACCGCGCCTACGAAGACCTCTGGCGGAAGCAGGGAGCATGATCCTCATACCGGACCTCGCCGACATCGAGACGACGACCACCAGCAACGCCGAACGACGGGTGGCCCGACTGCTGAGGGCGATCGACGGCCCCCACGACGCGGTCGCCTTCCACTCCGTGAAGCTGCGGAGCCACGCGGTCAAGCAGCAGGGAGAAGCGGACTTCGTCGTGCTCTGGAACGGCGTCATCATCATCGTCGAGGTCAAGGGCGGAGGCGTCAGGAAGTACGACGGCGTCTGGTACTCCATCGACCGCCACGGTGACTGGAAGAAGTTGCGCGAGTCGCCGATGGACCAGGCGCAGTCGGCGATGTACGCACTTCGCGACATCCTCCACGAGGAAGGCGTCGGTTGGTTCGCAACCGAGGCCGTCGCCCTCACCCCCGACATAGACGCGCCTCCGGCTGCCGTCGAATGGAAGGGAAGCCACTGGTGGGCCAAGGAACAGATGAGTATCGCCGCACTGACGGAGGCCTTCGATAAGGTTGCCGGTGAGGCAAGGACCGCCCCCTTCGGAGTCAGAGTCGCCCGGCCCGAGACCCTCCGGGCCCGTCTTTTCGGTGAATTCACGAGGATGCCCGTCATCGATGCACAGCGGGGCGCGGTGCTGGAGGAGCAGAATCGTGCGACCGAGGGCCAGGCCAGGGTCTTGGCCGCGCTCTCCCGCAATCCGAGGATGCTCGTCTTCGGCGGCGCGGGCACCGGGAAGTCCCTGGTACTGGCGGAGGGCGCGAAGCAGGAGGCGGGCGAGGGGAAGTCGGTCCTCATCACCTTTCACTCCCCCGCCCTGGTCGACTTCTTCGGCCCGCGGATCGAGGGCAGGGACATCGACCTCATTCCGTTCGCGGACCTCTCCGGTGACAATCAGTACGACGTTGTCTTCGTCGACGAGGCACAGGACCTCATGAACGCCGAGGGCATGGACGCACTGGACGCCGTGATCCGCGGAGGCCGCGAGGGCGGCCGGTGGAGGATGTTCCTCGACCCCAACAACCAGGCACGTGTGGACGGCGAGTTCGACCCGGACGTCTGCGAGTTGATCCAGCAGGAGGCACTCCAGTACGACCTGGACCGGAACGTCCGCAACACCCGTGCGATCGTCCACGTCGTGCAGGAGTACCTCGGCGCCGATGTCGGGGACCCGGGCATCGTCCACGGCGACCGAGTGGAATGGCGGTGGTCCGACGGGACGGCCAGCGTCTCCGCGGCCGAGACGGTGGCTTGGGACCTCATCGCGAACGGGGCCCGCCGTCAGGACATCTGGATCATCGGTGTCTCCGGGGACGCCGAGCCGCGCAGGAGCGAGGCCGGATTCCTCGTGACGAACCCTCGCTTCGCCAAGGGGCTGGAAGCAGAGCATGTCATCGCCTGCGACCTGCCCCGGCAATACGACGACCGGGGACTCGCCGCGTTCTACGTGGCGGTCACGAGGGCACGGGTCACGCTCCACGTGCTCGCGTCCAAGGACGACAAGAAGCGGCTCCAGGATCTTCTTCGAAAGCAGGTTGGCAAGTGAACCTCACAGCGGCCCAGAAGGAGGCCCTCCGCCATCTCCGAGAATCCTACGTGGGGCCCGAGGCGGGGGACGACGAGGTTACGACCAACCTGCCCCACCGGCAGTACGCCGTCGGCATGCTGTTCCCGGTCGAGGCCGAGGCACGCGGAACTCACGGCGGCGGGGGCACGGACGAGGACGTCTCCGCGGATGTCCCCGAGGGTGATGTCGAGGAGAAGGGGGCCGGGGTCCCCCTGGCCGAGGACTGGAAGCCCTCGTCCGTCGCGCTCTCCTTCGTCACCGACGGTGACTCCGTCGACGTCGACTTCTCGTGCGGTACGTACGCCGCGGTCGAGGGGGACGGACCGCCCAGGTGGCGGCGTACCCCGTTCTCCGTCGACGGCCTCGATCTCCGGCGGGGGAAGGGGCCCGAGCGTCTTTCCGCGGGCGGGGTATCGCTCGAGATCGGATCGCGGTGGCGCGCCTTCCGGGGCGACTGGCTGGTCACCGTCCACGTACGGATCCTGACCGAATCCACGGGCGACGACCGACTCGACATCCCTCGGACGCTGTTCCAGGTTCGTCTGGCTGCCTCTCCCTCCGAGGAGGCGGAGATCCTGGAGTACGACACGACGCGCTCGATCGACACCGACTCGGAAGCCGCTGAACTCCGCCTGCGATACCGCAACCGGAAGGTGTACGCGGTCGGGCACGGAATGGCCGCGGACTGGGAGTGCACGACGGACCGGTGCACCAAGGTCTTCCTCGATCCCGTGCCGGCCTCCGTGGTGCCCGCCGTCGAGACCACGGGCTTCGACAAGGGGACGCCCGAGGCCGAGGCCCTGGAGCTGGGGCACCTCCAGCGGATCGACAGGGATCCCGAAGCGGTCCTTCGATCGCTGGACGCCTTCGTCGAGGCGTTCGCCAGCTGGGCCTCCCGGCAGATGGAACGGGCGGAGGCGTTCGGCGACGACAGGACCGTGGCCGTCCGGATCGCCGGGCGTTCGCAGGACGCCGTCGGCAGGATGAGGGAAGGCATCGACCTCCTCCGGGCGCCGGGACGGCAAGACCTCCGAACGGCTTTCTCACTTGGCATGGCCGCCATGCGTCTTCAGATGCGCCAGGCGTCGATCAACCGCGGGAAGCCGCAGGAGCAGGTGCCCGAGCCGCAGTGGCGTCCCTTCCAGCTCGGCTTCCTGCTCGTGTCGCTGGCCTCCACCGTCGATGACAGGCACCAGGACCGGGACCTCGTCGACCTCATCTGGTTCCCCACCGGTGGCGGCAAGACCGAGGCGTACCTGGGTCTCGCCGCGATCGAGGTCTTCCGCCGACGGCTCGCCCCCGGCAGGGCCGGGGGAGGGACCGCCGTCATCACTCGCTACACCCTGCGGCTCTTGACCTCTCAGCAGTTCCAACGGGCCGCGGCGCTGATCTGCGCGATGGAGAAGCTGCGGGACACGGACGACCGGGCGAAGGGCATGGCGCCGTTCTCGATCGGTCTGTGGGTGGGCAACGAGGTCACGCCCGGCACGCGCTCAGAGGCACGTGAAGCACTCAAGCGGCTCCAGAAGGCCACGCGTCCGGAGGAGGCGAACGCGTTCCAGGTCGAGAGCTGCCCGTGGTGTCTGACGCCGTTGGTGCCGAAGCTCAGGAGCGACAAGCCACAGGACTACGGCATGCGCCTGGTGGGCGCGGACGTAGTGCTCCACTGTGTGGACGAGTCGTGCGAGTTCGCCGACGAACTTCCGCTGGCGGTCGTCGACGAGGTGCTGTATCAGGAACCGCCCACGATTCTCCTGGCCACCGTCGACAAGTTCGCGCGGCTGCAGTTCAAACCGGAAGCGGGCAGGCTGCTCGGTCTCGGGACGACCTTCGAGCAGCCGTCCATGATCATTCAGGATGAGCTGCACCTGCTCGCGGGACCGCTCGGGACCACCGTCGCCGTCTTCGACGCGGTGATCCAGCTCCTGCTGAGACGGTCGGGCTCCAGCCCCAAGATCGTGGCCTCGACGGCCACCATCCGCGCGTCCGATGAGCAGGTGAAGGGACTGTACGGGCGCGAGGTCGCTCTGTACCCGCCATCGGGACTCGACGATGACCGGACCTTCTTCTCCCGCCCGGTGGAGAGCGGGGAAGGACGTCTCTACGTCGGCCTGATGCCGCAGTCGGTCTCGCAGCCGTCGGCCGTCATCGCCGCCGTCACTCCCATGGTGGAGATGCCGGAGGCGCTCGCCGCCCGCGCCCCATCCGCCGCGTCACGGGACGCGTACTGGACGCTGGTCATGTACCACAACAGTCTTCGTGAGCTCGGGCGTACCGGGACACTGGTCGTCGACGACGTCAACGGCCGTCTGGAGCCCCGGGCCGAGAGGCTCGGCTTCCCGCTGCGCCCCGTCAGGGCTGGGAAGGTCCTTGAACTGACGAGCCGTCGCGGAGCCGAGGAGCTGCCGAACGATCTCCGCGCGCTCCGGGCCAGGGCCGACGAATCGTCGGAGGCCGTCGACGTGGTCCTCTCGTCGAACATGCTCTCTGTGGGCATCGACATTCCGCGGCTCGCGCTGATGCTCATGGTGGGGCAGCCGAAGACCACGGCCGAGTACATCCAGGCCACGAGCCGTGTGGGACGTGGAGACACGAAGGGCGTCGTGGTCACGCTGTTCCGGTCGGGCAGGGCCCGTGACCGGTCGCACTTTGAGACCTTCCGCGGCTACCACGAGGCCCTCTACCGGAGCGTGGAGCCCACGAGCGTCACGCCGTGGTCGTTGGCCTCGCGCGAGCGATCGCTCGCCGGCGCGCTCGTGGCTCTGCTGCGGCAGTCGTTCGCCGCACTCGCCCCGCATGACGCAGCGGGTCGGTTCGACCTCGGGGACGACAGGATCCGCGAGGCGGTCGATCGACTCGTGGACCGGTTCCTCGGCTACGTGACGCGCGCCGATGATCTCGAAGCCTCGGAAACACGCTCCGCTGTATGGAGCCTCCTAAGGGACTGGGACCGACGGGCAGCGCAGGCACGCGAGTCGGACGAGCCTCTGTACTACCAGCGGACGACGAAAGACCAGGCAGCTTTGTTGAAGAAGTTCGGTCAGCCCGGTGAGGGGTGGCTCGTCGGAGACTCGATGAGGTCCGTGGAGCCTAACGTGGCGGTCGAGGTCCAGGAACCGCAGGAGGAGGTGCACCGTGGAGAAGATCAGGCATGACCTGCGCATCTCCGAGACGATCTCACCGTTCGGTGTGGGAGCGATCGTCGATGTGCGAGGCGAGTCGCTCGTGGCGCCGGACACGTCCTGGTGGGACAAGAAGTTCGCCCACGAAATCAGCTGTGAGCGCCTGATGGCCCGCCTCGGTGCCGGTGTGCTGAGGCAACCGCCGGCGCATGCGGGTCGTGCCGCCAAGGAGACTCCCGCGCTGCCGTACTGGCGCTTTCCCGCGTGGCGGTTCTGCGAGCGCTGCGACAAGCTCTCGAAGCTGACCGGGAGGAAAAAGGGCAAGTGGAGCAACACCTGCGACTGCGGCGGCGTGCTCGTGCCGATGCGATACGTCGCGGTCTGCGAAAAGGGCAGCCACATTCAGGACGTCAACTGGTTCAAGTGGGCGCATCGCGGGCGTGCGGCGAACCTCAACGAGGCGGTCCGCGTCTGCCGTGACTACAAGGCGCTCAGGTTCCACAAGCTGTCCACCCGCGGCGAAGGCCTCGCTGCACTGGTGGTGAAGTGTTACGGATGCGGGAACGAGCGCAAGCTCGCGGAACTCGTGACGAAGGGGGCCCTGCACCAGAACGGGATCCGCTGCGCGGGACGACAGCCTTGGGAGCCGGAGGCCTCCGTCAAGAAGCTCTGCTCGTACGAGCTGGTCGCCGTGCAGCGCGGCGCCACGGGCAACTACATCGCCGACAGGATCTCGGCTCTCGACATACCGGAAGAACGTCCGCAGTCAGCGGAGGCGGCAGACAAGATCCGCGGTCACATGCTCTTCGGGAAAGTCGTGACCGACAACGGTGGGCCCCAGTCGGAAGTGCTGGCGCAGTTGATCGCCGACGATCTCGGAGTGACGGCGGAAACCGTCCTAGGCATTGCGGTAGGAGAGGAAGGCCCCGCGGGCGAGCTCTTGCTCGACCTGAAGGACGGCGAGTGGTCGGCGTTTCTGAAGAAACTCGACGAAGGGCGCGACCGCACGGGAAGCGACTTCGTCGTCGACGGACGAAACCACGAAGGGCTCGCGGGACCGCAGAGCCTCCTTGACAAGATCAGCGGCATCGGACAGGTACGCCGGGTGCGGGAGGTCCGCGCCCTGCGGGGGTTTCGACGCCACCATGCGGAAGCGGCACTGATCGACGCCGACCTGGGGGCGGACCGGTCGTATCGGCCCACATACCCGGCGATCGAACTGTTCGGGGAAGGGATCTTCCTGCGGTTCGACGAGGAGAAGCTCGCCGCATGGGAGGCGCAGCCGGAGGTGCAGGCACGCGCCGGCATCCTCAAGACGAGAAGGGCCGACTCTCCCTGGGCCGGCCGCCTCGACGTGCCGGAACCCAGATACATCGCCCTGCACACGCTGGCACACCTGCTCATCCGGCGACTGGCGTTCGCCAGTGGCTACGCGTCCGCCGCGTTGCAGGAAAGGATCTACGCGAACTCCGATCGCACGGACAAGACCGCCGGGATCCTGATCTACACCGCGGCGGGGGACGCTCAGGGGACCCTCGGCGGCCTCGTCAGGCTCGGGGACCCCAAGAAGTTGATCCCGCTCCTGGTGGCAGCCCTGGACGACGCGGACTTCTGCTCCAACGACCCGGTCTGCATCGAAAGCGACCGTCAGGGAGCCTCGCAGCTGAACCTCTCGGCCTGCCACGGTTGCTCCCTGGTGAGTGAGACCTCCTGCGAGACCGGAAACCGGCTGTTGGATCGACAGCTGGTCCTGGGCGGAAGTGACGTGAGAGGACTGCTGGACGACGTCCTGACGGACGTCCGACGACCCGGGTGACGATCTTTCAGTCTCTGCGGCCCCATAGCACATGCTTGGGGCCGCAGAGCGGCCATATCCTCGACCGCTGTCGGGCGGAGTCCGTATCCGCAGCTACCTCCCAGCCGCCGAGGCCCTGATCAGCATGGCTACGGAAGGCCCCTTTGGCTAACGTCGGCCGACGGGTCTGTCTACTGTGCTGCACTGCTGCAACAGTTCCGGAGGCCCCGTGTGTCTCACAAGTCTCTGCAGGTCAGCTCCCTGCGAAGGGCATTCCGAGCCCTACTGGTCCACGAATAGGCCGCAAGCGCGCTTCTGCACGCGGTTCACTCGCGCGCGCCGCAAGTGAAGTGCGCATGTGTGAGCGCTGGGGGACACTGGAGCCGTCGCCGCTTCCAGGAGGCGGTTATGAGCGGAGAGTCGCCGACGCGGCGAGCGGAAAGCCAGCTCCGGAGTCACATTGGCTGGTGGCTGGGGGCACTATCGGCAATTACCGGCATCCTGGCATTCATTTTGACTCAATGCACAAGCGCGGCTCCTACCATTGACCAATGGAGAGTAAAAGCAGAGGCAATCTGCGAGCAAGAAATGCCCGGGATAAACAGGATGCGGGCGGAAGCCCTGGACGGCATCGCATACGGGAAGCTGAAACCCAATGCCAACGAAGCCGAGCGAAAGGCCGCTGCATGGAAGTTCAGGGACACACAAATCGCCTACATGCGGCTCATCGGAAGATGGCGGGAACTCGAAATGCCTGGCGAACGAAGAGGTGACATTGAGAAGATCCATGAAGCTGGGGTTGCCGTAGCACAAGCTGAAAGCGTGTGGGAACAGGCAGTTGAGATCGGACTTCCAACCGCGGATGCCAGCTGGAACTCACTCGACGCAGAAACAAACTTTCTTAGGAAGATGCTAGAGCTAGACTTGTGGGGATGCTATCAAGTGGTGTCTAAAGGAAAACCGACCTAGGTTCCCGGTGACTACTCCGCGCAGTTGCGCCCGCGCTGGACCAAACGGCCCACAGCCCGCGCAAGTGACGACTTCGCTGGAGTTGGCTGCGTGCGCGGCTTGTCCTGGGTGGCAGACGGAAAGGGAGTTCCCCGCCCCAGCCCGCACGGGCCGGCACCCGCGTACGGCGCCCCCGCCATCCCGGAGCCCGAGGCACCCGCCGGAGGCATGTCGGTGACAGATGGAACCGCGGGTCGTGGGGGCTCGTCCCATGCTCTTGTGCCTATCCCTTCTTGAGGGGCGGGCGTCGGCGCAGCGGGGGCGGAGCGGGCCGAAGGCAGGAGCGGCGCCGGAGCCGGGAAGCCCGCCCGGCGGAGCGGAGCGCAGTCGGGTGCTTGATGTAGCAGGGAAACTCCCACCAACCCGAACCGTTACGGTTTTCAAGAGCGCTCCGCTGGAACGGCCAACCCCATCTGACCGGCACGTTCCCGTGTTCCCCGAGCGGAAGATGGAAGCGCAGGGTGGGGTGATACCTTCGACACCAAGGTTCCAACTAACACGGCTTTCGATGAATGCCTGGACCGAAACTTGAGCACGTGGGAGCGGATCTTGTTTCTAAAAGGCCCCAGTTTTCAAGTCGATATCGAGTTTCACTTTCACGCTTAAGCTTGTTCTTTATCTACCAAGATCTTCCCGGCTTGCCGATGGCCTTGAGGGTCTCGGGGCGTTTGACGGTTTTGCCGACGTCGTAGCGGGGTGCCCGGTGTCTGTTCTTGACGCCGGGTGGTCGTCCGGAGCCGGCGCCTCGGGGTTTGGGAACACGGGCCGGGCAGGCGAGGTGGGCGCGGATGTTCCGAAACCCCCGGCGGACCCGGGCCGGGGTGAGCCGGTCGGACGCGGCGGGCTTCTCCCAGGGCCGGCGGAGGTCCGCGGCCAGCGGACGAGCGAGCCGGAGCTGGGTGTGGGCGACGATCACGATCCAGGTCCAGCGGTCCGCGGCTTCGGGAGTACGGAGTTTCGGGGTGGTCCAGCCGAGGGTCTGCTTCGCGAACCGGAAGGTGTGTTCCAGGTCGAACCGGCGGAGGAATGCCTGCCAGAAGCGGTCCACGTCGTCCGGGGTGGCACCGGTCTTCGAGGACCATAACCACACGGGCGGGGCATCCCGGTCCTTCGACAGATGCTCGACCTTCAACCGGATCAACGTCCCCTCGACCACTGGGAGTTCACCGTCGTGGTCGAGCCAGGAAGAGCGGTGGGTGAGCCGGGGATGAACCCGATCCCACGCCTGGGTCTCGGCCTTGCCGTAATTGGTCGTGTCGGTGACCGTGGTGATCGCGGGTTCGGGCCAGGTCTCCGGCTTGGTGAAGCGGAACTCCGGGCCGTGCTTGGGCGGCCGGCCGTTGACGCCGTGCATCCGCGGCGGCTTCGGCAGCCGCATGACACGGTCGGAGCGGACCCGGCCCACCAGCTCGACCGGCAGGTCGCGCAGGACCCAGGCCAGGCGGGTGACGTCGTAGCCGGCATCGCTCACGACCACGATGTGCGGGTCCCCGGCCTGCCACTGACCAGCGGCGATGAGTCGCTCAACCACTCCTCGGAGTTGGGCGGCGGTGACCGCGGTCGCGTCGTCGGCAGGTCCCAGCCGGACCGCGTCCAGGATCGCGGTCCAGGATGTGGCGCCCGGCTCCAGCACGGCGACGAAGGAGTAGGGCCAGCCCGGGATGAACTGCGAAGCTGTCTTCGCCCGGCCGTAGACGTGGCAGAACAGTCGCTCCGCCGAGCACGGCGCGTCCGAGCGAAGCCACGGCGACACATCGACCGCCAGGACCAGGCGCCCGCCGTCGAACCGCGGCAGCGACAGCCCGGCCAGCACGGTCCGCAGCCGGCCGACGTCGATCCGGCCGTGGTTCAGGCCGCCGTACATCGCTCCGTGCCCACGACGATGCTCGGGCAGCAGCGTCCGGTCCACGGGGGACCTCACCGCACCGTCCGCACACAGCACGGCATCGGCCAGCTCGAACAACTCGTCGCGCCGCGCGGTCAGACACTCGTAGAACTCGCCCCGGAAGCGTGACGCTTCCGCGAACGCTTCCCTCCGGACAGCATCAGGCAGCAGACTCACCTCACGGCCTTCGTCGTGGTCACGTGCACCTTGGTCGGAGCACATGATCAGACGAAGGCCGCCTCCACGTCAGGTGAATCCCCAGGCGAGCGAATCCGTTCGAGGGACTGTTCGAGGTCGTGGCACCATGTACGGCATGACGACCAACCGAAAGGTCCATGCCGCGTAGACGGCCAGGACGCATCCGGGCCAGCATCCCGGACCGACAGCAGTCACAGCACTCAAGGCCGGCCATCGACCGCCTCTCCTCGCGAGCGTTGTCCGAGATAGTTCGCCTTGAACGCACTCGGAACTATCTCCAGCCGGGTGACACCAGCGCGGCATTGCGTCTGTGGAAGGACTATGTCCACCGCCCCGCACGCGAACTCTGGCACGACGACGAGTTCGGCAACGTGCACTGGTACTGCTGCGGCAACCCTCTCGATGGCCGCGCCCTACTCGACGGCGTGATCCGAGCAATGTCACCTCGCGGAGCCCGCGAACTCCGAAAGATCATCGAAGATCTGGACGCCTCCATGGGCCCGTCTTACCCGGCCACAGACCACCGAAGATAAAGAACAAGTTAAGGTAATGTTTCTAATGGCTTCGATTCGTCGTCCTCAGCATTGTCTGCCTGGCTCTTCATTGTCGGGTCGACAGCGGAGGGGCTGGGTGGGTGGATCCGCTCATGGGCGTGTCACAGCGGTCTGGCAGGCTGCTGCCCATGACGGACGCTCCCATCGAGACACAGACGCCGAAGCGCCGCATCACGGTCCGGCAGAGGCTCTTGCAGCGCTTGAGCGCTATCCCAGGCTTGGCCGACTCTCGTCGATCGGCGCCGGCTGCGCTCGACTGGGCCTTGGTCGAGGAGAGCTTGGGCACCGCACTGCCGTCCGACTGCAAGTACCTCGCCAAGTGGTACCCAACGTTCGCCATCGGCGACTACATTCTCGTGAGCCTGCCTGAACCGGTCGAGGAACACCGCGTACACCGTGGCTTTCAGCACAGCCTGGATGTACTTGTCGATGCTTTGTCGGAACCCGATCTCGTCCTGCTGGCTTATCCCGCACCGGGCGGCCTTCTGCCGTGGCCGCAGTCGGACGAGAGTGACCAGTTCATGTGGAGCACTGCTGGAGAGACCCCACAGGAGTGGTTCCTTACCGTGGCCGGTCGCGGCGGAGCCTTGGTGGCACTATGCGGGCGGGGCGGTGCAGTTCCTGGCTGAACTCTGCGACAGCACAGTCGAACCCTGGGGCCTACGCATTTTCGACCCAGAGGTGACGCCCTGCTGAGCTACCGGCTGGGAACGTCATCCGCAGGTCAGACGGCGGTGGCAGATGCGGGCTGCGGCAAGGCCGACGAAGGCGAGAAAGTGTTCCGGCTTGCGTTCGTAGCGGCGGTGAAGCCGACGGCAGCCAGCTAGCCAGGACACGGTCCTCTCAACGACCCATCGATGACGGCCGAGCCTCTGTGAGGACTCAACGCCCTTGCGGGCGATGCGGGGCCGGATCCCACGCTCGCGGCGCCATCGGCGCAGGTGGCCGTAGTCTTAGCCCTTGTCCGCGTGGAGTTTTCCAGGCCGCCTGCGACGCGGACCTCGACGAGACCGAATGGGCGGGATACCACGCACGAGCGGTTCCAGACCCTGGCTGTCGTGCATGTTGGCACCGGAGATACCCAGGGACAAAGACAGCCCATTCCGGTCGGTGATCAGGTGGATTTTCGATCCCAGCTTAGGGCTGTCCCGTAATCCCCGGCGGGAGCACGGCGTTGTGGTGGGCACGGTGTACCTCGCGCGGCGCGAGGGGGCGGCGCCACACGTCGCCCTGAAGACCATCCACCCCCCCAACTCCCCGACCACGCCGAGCTGCTGCTCCGCTTCGAAAGCGAGGTGGAGGTCCTCTCCATGGTCCATCAGTCGGGTCGGGTCAGGGGAGTCAGCCGTGGGTCGCGTCGATCACGCAGAACCGGTTGCCTTCGGTGTCCGCCAGCACCACGAAATCAGGGTCCTGCGGGTAGGAGTCCCAGTCCACGTGCCGCGCACCCAGCGCCACCAGGCGTGCCACCTCCGCCGCCGGCCGGGACCAGCACGGTCCAGTCGTCGTCCACCTCACCGTCGCGCGGTACGTAGCCCAGCGCCCCGCCCCAGAATTCCGCGGCCCGCCGCACGTCCTCGGCGCCCATGACGATCGTTCCGATGGTCAGCATGATCCGATTCTGGCAAACGCCGCCCGGCCGGGGCCGCCTCAGGGCTGCGCGGGCCGCTCGACCGCGACCATCGCCGCGTCGTCGCCCAGGGTGTTCCCGGTCGCGTGCACGAGGAGGTCCTCGCACAGGTGGTCCAGCAGCGCCTGCGGGTGCGCGCCGACGCACGCGGCGACCCGCTGCGAGAGGGGATAGAAGGTGCCCGCCCGGTCGCGCGCCTCCAGGACGCCGTCCGTGTACAGCAGGAGCACGTCACCGGGCCCGAAGGAGAAGGTCTGAGCCGTGACCGCGGACGCAACGAGCCCGGCGAGACCCAGCGGCGGCGCGGACCGGACGACGTCGAGACTCGAGACCGTGCCGTCGCGGCGCAGGACCAGCGGCGGCGGATGCCCGCAGCTGACCAGGCGCACCACCGGCTCGTCGTCGGGGATCTCCAGCACCGCGGCCGTCACGAAGCTCTCGCCCTCGTCCCCGCCGCCGTCCAGGTCCGCGGAGACCGCGGCCTCCAAGTAGTCCACCAGCCCGGCCAGCCCGGCCTCCTGGTGCGCGGAGGCCCGGAAGGCTCCGAGGACGAGCGCGGCGTCCCCGACCGCCTCCAAACCCTTGCCTCGGACGTCGCCGATGATGAAGCGCGTCCCCGTGGCCGTACGGGCGGCCGCGTACAGGTCGCCGCCGATCCGGGCCTCCGCCGCCGCGGCCAGGTACACCGAGGCGACGCCCAGCGGTCCGATCCGGTCGCGCAACGGCCGCAGGACGACCTGCTGGGCGGTCTCGGCCACCGTGCGCAGCTGCACCACCTCCTTCTCGTGCACCTCCCGCAGGTGGGCGAAGAAGGTCACGAAAACCGAGATCATCACGAGCGCGATGATCTGGAAGGTGTGGTTGAGGTCGGTCAGCGTGGTGCGCGTCGTCGAGACCACCACCTGGGCGAGCACGGCCACCAGCCCCACGAAGCCCGTCATCCGGGGCCCCGCGAACGAAGCCGTCATGGCCGGCGCGGCGACCAGGAACGGCCCGAGGTGCACCTCGGGCGGGGCGAGGATGTCGACCACCGTCACGACGGCGATGAGCGCGAACGGGGCCACCAGCTGCGCGTGGCTCAGCTGCAGGGACCGGTGGTGGCGCGTGTGCGGCGGCCGGAGATCCATCCCTCCTGCATACACCGGGAGGCGATCGCGATCCCCGAGGCCAGGCCGTTGCAGGACCGGGGGGTCCACCGACGGTTCAGCCGGTCCCGCGGCCGCCGGGGTGTCGTGGGCCTACGGACGCCGGCGGGGCTTGCCGCCCTTGGCTCCGCCGGAACCGCCGCGCGGGCTCTTCCCGGCCGACTTCCCGGACGCGGGCTTTCCGCTGCCGCCCCCGGTTCCGCGCCGTGCGCCGGCGCCGCCGGCCTTGCCGGCACCCGCCTCCGGCCGCTTGCCCTTCGCCTTCGGCTGCGGAGGGGTCTGCGGACGGCCCCGCGTGCTGTTCACGGTCCGGCCGCGGACGATCCCGATGAACTCCTCCACCAGATCCGGGGTGGGCTCAGCCTGCGGCCACGACAGCGCCACCCGTGACGTGGGCGCGTCCGACACCGGCCGGTAGGTGAGGTCCCTGCGGTGGTGCAGACGGGCCAGGGACTGGGGTACGACCAGTACGCCCACGCCCGCCGCCACCAGCTCGATCGCGTCCGCCGTCGTGGCGGGCCGCTCGATCGCGGGCCGGCCCGGCAGCTTCTCCCAGTCCAGTGTGTCGTCGAGGGGCTGCCAGACGACCTCGTCGGCGAGGTCCTCGGTGGTGACCTCCTCGGCAGCCGCCACGACGTGGTCCTTGGGGACGACGACCACCGTCGTCTCGGTGTAGAGGGGGATCGCGCTGAGGTCCGTACGGTCGACCGGGAGCCGGACGAAGCCCGCGTCGGCGTCACCGGAGCGCAGTACGCCGAACACCTCGGCGGAGGAGACCTGGGCGAGGGCCAGCGGGACGTCGGGCAGCCGCTCGTTCCAGATCCGCACCCACTTCGCAGGGGTCACGCCGGGGACATAAGCGAGCCGAAACGCATGGGGTACTTCCGAGCCTGTCACCCCGCAAGGTTACCGGGCGTGGTCGGAACCCGTGCACACGCTCGATACCCTTGACCTCATGACGTCGCACCAGAACACCCAGACGATGAAGCCCGCTACCGCGGCGAAGAAGCTGGGCGTGTACCTCGAGGCCACCCCCGCAGAGTTCCAGGAGGGTGTCGTCTCGCGCAGTGAATTGAGTGCGCTCCAGGCCGACCCGCCCGAGTGGCTCCAGGAGCTGCGCCGCAACGGCCCCCACCCCCGCCCGGTGGTCGCCTCCAAGCTGGGCGTCTCCATCGCGGGCCTCGCCCGTGGCGGAGTCACCGAGCCCCTCACCACCGAACAGATCGAAGCACTGAAGCAGGAAGCCCCCGAGTGGCTCCAGCGGGAGCGGGCCACCCAGGCCGACGTCCGCAAGGAAGCGGTCCGCATCAAGGAGCGGAACGCCGAGCGGGCAGAGAAGGCGCGCGACCAGGAGTCCTGACCCGCGGCGCGGATCCCGTCAGGCCCGGCCCTCTCTCACGGGGAGGACCGGGCCTGACGCCGTCTTCCGGGTTCGTCGCCGCACCGGCTCACTGCGGAGGGTCGCCCGCCAGCAGGCGCACGGCCCGGTCGAGCCTGGCCCGCCTGGTCTCCGGCGTGAGCGCCTGCAGCAGCGGCAGGGCCACCAGATAGCGCCCGGTCCGGTCCAGCGCCTCGAAGGCCGCACGGGCCTCGGGGCGGGCTTCGAGCGCCGCTTCGAGGTCCTCCGGCACCCCCGCGGTCCGCTGCGACGCGTAGGCGCCGCCCCAGCGGCCGTCCGCCTGTGCCCGGCGCACCTCGGCCAGCCCCGGTTCACGCATCCGGCCCGCCGCGGTCAGCACGGCGACCTTGTCCACGTTCACCTGCGACCACAGGCTCTTCGCCCGCCGCGGCACGTACTTCTGCAGGTAGTGGAGCTCGTCGAGGGAACGCCGCTGCCCGGAGATCCAGCCGTAGCAGAGGCCGATGTCGACGAGCTCGTCGTCGGTGACCGACGGAATGCCGGACTTCTTCTTCGCGACCTTGATCCACACCCCTTCCCTGCGCGTGTGGTGCTCGGCGAGCCAGCTCTCGAACGCCTCGGCGTCCGCGAAGCCGACGATCTCCACCCCGTTGAGTTCGTCCATGCGCCACAGGCTATCGGCCGCCCTTGGGGGCCGGTCCGCGCTGCCACGGCTGACGCAGAACCGATTCCTGCGGGTCAGGCGGCCACGGTCTCCGGGCGGGTGTCGTCACGGTGCCCGGAGGCGGCCGAAGCGCGTGACGCGAACAGGCCGTCCAGTGCGAGGGCGCCGGGGCCGGTGAACACCAGCAGCAGGAAGGCCCAGCAGAACATCGCGGAGGCCTCGCCGCCGTTCTGCAGCGGCCAGAGCGCACCGGGCTGGTGCACCGTGAAGTACGCGTATGCCATCGAACCAGAGGCGACGAAGGCAGCCGTCCGGGTGCCCAACCCGAGCAGGACCAGGGCGCCGGCGACCAGCTGGATGGCGGCCGCGTACCAGCCGGGCCAGGTGCCGGCCGCGACGGTACCGCCGCCGTGGGCACCGCCGAGGACGCCGAAGAGGGAGGCCGCCCCGTGCGAGGCGAAGAGCAGGCCCGTGACGATCCGGAACAGGCCGACGGCGTAGGGCTGGGCATGGTCGAGACGTGCGTTCATGGGGGGAGGCTCCTTCGGTCGGGGACGGGTCCCGAAGTCGTGCCGAACTGCTCGAGCGCGAGCGAGCCATAGGTTAGGTAGGCCTAACAGTCGTGACAAGCGCGAGTTCCGGCCACCCCACCGGACGCTACGCCGGCTCCTGCGGGCCCGTCGGCGGGGCGCGGGGCCTTCCCCCGCCCGGCCTGCCGGGGCCGGTCCGTGCGGGGATGCCGACGAGGGGGCGAGGGGCGAGGGGCGAGGAGACGCGGGGCGGGGAGACGAGAGGACGGGGAGACGAGGGGACCCCGCCGGTCCGTTCCCCTGTGACGCACCGGCAGGTCTTCGTCCCCCGCCGAGCCCAGGACCGGGCCGCACCCCCGCAGGTGCACTGCGCGCACGTTCCCTCGATCTTCCGCGCAAGACGTTCGGCGCCGGTCGGCCCGGTCGGCCCCGCCCGCTGGCGGTCCGCCTGCACGTGGGGTCCGCTGGAGGCGTGAGCATCCTCCCCGGCCCGGGCTGGTGGGCCGGCCTCCCGCCGGCGGCGGGAGCCGTCGTCATGGCAACGGGCATCCTCTCCGTCGCGCTGCACATGACGGGGCACGAGGCCCTGTCGCAGGTCGCCTTCGTCATCGCCGTCGCCCTGTGGCTCGTACTCGCCGTCGACTTCGCGGCCCGGCTGCTCGGCGACCGCGGGCGGTTCCGTGCCGAGGCCGACACCCCGGCCGCCCTGACGGCCGTCGCCGCCACCACCGTCATCGGTACCCGGCTCTCCCTGTCCGGCTGGCAGAGCGCGGCCGCCGCCCTGCTCGCGCTGGCGGCGCTCCTCTGGCCCGGCCTCCTGCTCAACGTCGTGCGGCACTGGCGCCGCCGCATGCCCGGGGGCGCCTTCCTCGGCTGCGTGGCCACGCAGGGGCTGGCCGTCCTCGCGGCGGTGCTCGCCGCCGTCGACCGCCAGGACTGGCTGGCCCGGGCGGCGCTGGCCGCCTTCTGCCTCGGGCTGCTGCTGTACGTGGCCGCCCTCTTCCGCTTCGACCTGCGCGAGGTGGTGGGCGGGGCGGGCGACCACTGGGTGGCGGGCGGTGCCCTCTCCATCTCCGCCCTGGCCGGCTCCAAGCTCACCGCGTCACCCGTCTGGACCGGGTGGGCGCACACGGCCCTGCGTACCGTCACGCTCGTCGCCCTCGCCCTGTCCCTCGTCTGGTACGTCGTCCTCCTCACCGCCGAACTGCGCCACCCGCGGCCGCGCTACGACATCCGCCGCTGGGCCACCGTCTTCCCGCTCGGCATGACCTCCACCGCCTGCCTCTCCGTCGCGGACCCGGCCGGCATCGCCTGGCTGGTGCCGCTGGGCGAGATCCTGCTCTGGATCGCCGTGGCCGCCTGGCTGTTCACCTTCGCCGCACTGGTCGCCTCCCACCTCGCCGCCCGGCGCGCACCGACCCCGTAGGGGTCGTCGTGCCGATCAGGCCGGGCTCACGGCGCCCGACACCGCGCCCGGCCCGGTCCGATCGGCAGGACACCCCGCCGGGCGCCGCTCCTGTGGCGCGCTCGACGCCCGGTCAGTAGGGTCCCGGCATGGCGTACACGTTCCAGGTGACCATCGACTCGCCCGACCCGCACCCGCTCGCCGACTGGTGGGCCGACGCCCTCGGCTGGGAAGTGGAGCCCAGCGACGAGCAGTTCATCCGCGGCCTGATCGCCGCGGGGCACGCGACCGAGGACGACACCACCACCCACCGCGGCACCCTCGTCTGGAAGACGGGCGCGGCGATCCGCCACCCGGAGGCGCTCGAAGGCGCGCCCCGCATCCTCTTCCAGCTCGTCCCGGATCCCAAGACCGTCAAGAACCGGGTGCACCTCGACGTGCGGACCGGCGACGACGACCCGCAGGCACTGGTCGAACGCCTCGTCGCCAAGGGCGCGAAGCACCTCCACGAGGGCCGCCAGGGCCCCAGCGTGTGGACGACCCTCGCCGACCCCCAGGGCAACGAGCTCTGCGTCTCACACTGAGGCGCCCGGACAGCTCACGCCGCACCGGCCCCGCCCCGACCCCGCGCGCGGACGCCCGGCACGGCCTACGCTTCCACGGGTGAACGTCATCCTCTTCGGCGCGACCGGGATGCTCGGCCGGGGCGTCCTGCGCGAATGCCTGCGCGACGACTCCGTCGACGGCGTCCTGGCCATCGGACGCCGCCCGCTCGGCGTCACCCACCCCAAGCTGCGCGAGCGGGTGCAGGACGACCCGTCCGACCTGGCCGCCGCCGGGGTCGACCCGGCCGCGTACGACGCCTGCTTCTTCTGCCTCGGCGTCTCCTCCGTCGGCATGAAGGAGGAGGAATACCGGCGCGTCACCCACGACCTGACCCTCGCCGTGGCCCGGCCGCTGGCCGCCGCCAACCCCGGAATGACCTTCGTCTACGTCTCCGGGGAGGGCACCGACAGCACCGGACGGGGCCGTTCCATGTGGGCCCGCGTCAAGGGGCGGACCGAGAACGACCTGCTGGAACTCCCCTTCCGTGCCTACATGTTCCGCCCGGGCATCGTCCAGCCGGTGCGCGGCGTACCGTCCAGGACCCGGCTCTACCGCGTCCTCTACGCCGTCACCGCGCCGCTGGTCCCGCTGCTGCGGCGGTTCGCACCCGACCTCGTCATCACCTCCGAGGCCTTCGGCCGTGCCATGATCGCCGTCGCCGCTCCCGGTACCGAGGTCCCCGGCCACGTGCTGCGGCCCGCGGACATCAACCGCCTGGGAGGCGCCCGGACCAGGCGTAATTGACTACCGGGCGCACCCTCCCGCAGGCGAGAATGAGCCATCTCAAACCGGGAGGACCCCATGAGCCAGGAGACCCTGACTCTGCATGACCTGCTGCCCGCCCAGGCGCTGGCCGACTCGATCGACGCCGGGTACGTGACCCGCAAACCGCACCCCGAGCTGCCGCTGTCCATCTACACGTACACGCGGACGGCCCAGTACGAGCGCGTCTGGAACGAGGTCACCACGCGCTGCCGCGGTCTCGTCGCCGACGACGAGACCGGCGCGATCGTCGCCCTGCCGCTGCCGAAGTTCTTCAACGTCGGTGAGCACGAGTCGGGTCAGCCGTACGCCCCGGCCCTCCCCGACGAGCCGTTCGAGGTGTACGACAAGGTCGACGGCAGCCTCGCGATCGTCTTCCACTACGCGGGCCGCTGGCGGGTCGCCTCCAAGGGTTCCTTCATCAGCGCCCAGGCCGTCTGGGCGCAGCGGCGGCTGGACGGCGCGGACACCGCGGCGCTGCAGCCGGGCACCACCTACCTCGCGGAGATCCTCTACCCGCAGAACCGCATCGTCGTCGACTACGGGGACCGTCGCGACCTCGTCCTCCTCGCCGCCTTCGGCCCGGACGGCACCGAGGTCCCGCTCGCCGAGGCCGCGGCCCACTGGGACGGGATCGGCTCCGTCGTCACGGTGTGGCCCGCCATGCCCCTCGACGAGCTGCTCGCGCTGACCGAGTCCAACACCCTGCCCGGCGGGGCCTGCGCGAACGGCATGGACGCCGAGGGCTTCGTACTGCGTTTCGCCTCCGGCGTGCGCGCCAAGGCCAAGCTGTCCGAATACGTACGGCTCCACAAGGTGCTCACCGGCGTGACCGCGCGGGACATCTGGCGCGGCCACGGCGTGCAGCGCTTCGCCGGCCTGCCCGCCAAGCAGCTCGCGCAGGGCCTGAACTGCACCGTCGCCGACATCGAGGCATCGGGCGGAAAGCCCCTGGACGCGCTTCTGGAGCAGGTGCCCGACGAGTTCGACCACTGGGTGCGCGAGGTCATCGCCGGCCTGGAGGAGGCCGCCGCCCGCCACGAGCGCGCGATCGACGAGGCGTACGCGGGCCTCGCCCACCTGGCCGCCGACCGGGGTGCCTTCGCCCGGGCGGTCGCGCAGCTGCCCGACCGGACCGTCCGGCCCGCGATGTTCATGCGGCTCGACGGTCGGCCGACTGAGCTCACGACCTGGCGCCGGGTACGGCCGGAGGCGGCCGACCCGTACATCACCGACGAGGAGAACAGGACCGTGTCCGAGGAGGACGACCGGACCGCGCCCGCGCAGGAGCGGACCCCCGCCGCCGTGCCCGCCCGCACCCCCGGGGCGGCGCCGCGGATCCCGGCACCGGTGGCGGACCGGACCGACCGCCCCGCGCGGCGGGAGGCCCCGCTGCCCGTCGTCCACGTCATGACGGGCCTGCCCGCCTCGGGCAAGACGACGGCCGCGCGGGCCCTCCAGGCCGAGGCCGGCGGCCGTATGCGCCGGGTCAACCTCGATGACCTGCGGGCCATGCTGGACCTGCCGGACCCGGCGCGGGGCCGCAGCTTCGCGCACGAGCAGACCGTGCTGGCGGTCCAGGACGCGGCGATCCGCGCGGCCGTCGACGGCGGCTTCGACGTGGTCGTCGACAACACCCATCTGACCAAGCACATCCCGAAGCGGCTGAAGGCGGCGGTCGGCGGTCTCGCGACCTTCGTCGTGCACGACTTCACCGACGTCCCGCTGGAGGAGTGCCTGCGCCGGGACGCCGCCCGTGAGCGCCAGGTCGGCGAGGAGATCATCCGCGTCCTGGCCGAGAAGCACCGCAACGCCCGCAAGGGCGGCTGGCGGCTGACGACGCAGTGGATGAACGGCGGCTCCGGCGCGGTGGCCGCGCCGCCCGTGACGCCGTACGTCCCCGACCCGGCGCTGCCGACGGCGGTGATGTGCGACATCGACGGCACGCTCGCGCTCACCGGCGACCGGGGGCCGTACGACTTCACGCGCTGCGAGCTCGACCTGCTCAACGAGTCGGTACGGCACGCGCTGGACGCCTTCCGGCGCGCGGACGGCGACGTGATCGTCCTGCTGTCGGGCCGTGGCGAGGAGTACCGGCCGCAGACCGAGGCGTGGCTGCGCCGCCACGCCGTTGCGTACGACGAGCTGTGGATGCGTGCGGCGGGCGACACCCGCCGCGACGACGTGGTCAAGGCGGAGCTGTTCGACGCGCACGTCCGCCACCGGTACGCGGTGCGGGTGTCGCTCGACGACCGGGACCGCGTCGTCGCGGTCTGGCGCCGGATGGGCCTGCCCACCTGGCAGGTCAACTACGGCGACTTCTAGAGTGCGAAGGTCTGGAGTGCCCGGGTGAGGACCGTCCTGATCGTCGATGCCGCGAACGTCGTCGGGTCCGTGCCGGACGGCTGGTGGCGCGACCGGCGAGGCGCCGCCGAACGGCTGCGCGACAGGCTGGCCGCCCGGGTCGTCGGCCGGGAGGACGACGAGGAGATCGTTCTCGTCGTCGAAGGCGCCGCCCGCGGTGTCGGGTCCGTGCCCGGCGTACGGGTCGAGGCGGCGCCCGGCAGTGGTGACGACCTGATCGTGGAGCTGGCCGCGGCCGGTGCGCAGGACGGCTGCCCGGTGGTCGTGGTCACGGCCGACCGTGAACTGCGGGCACGGGTCCGGGCGTACGGTGCGCGGTGCGTGGGACCGCGTACCGTACGCCCGGTGGACTGACCACGGGTCAGCGGCAGTACTTCACCTCGGAGAGGTTCTTGACGTAACGGGCGGATACCCAGCGCTCCTTCTCGTACGCCTTCGCGCGGTTGGGGTCCTGGCGGTCCTCGCGGTCCTGGCGGTCCTCGCGGTCCTCGCGGCCGGAGCCGTTCTCCCAGTTGTCGCGGTCCTCGTGCAGGCGGTACCAGATGCGGTTGCCGGCGACGTTCTCGCCGTACTTCTTGCACTCGATCTCGACCCTGCTGTTCGGCTGCACGTGGCCGACGGCGCGGGACGCGGTGGTCGGCTTGCTGCGGACCTTCAGCGGGCCCTTGGAGACGACCTTGCCCAAGGCGTACTTGTGGTACGGGTACTCGCCGGGCTGCGCGGACGCGGGCACCTCACCCACGATGATCTCCCGCGGACCCTCGTCCGCGACGGCGGCGCCCACCCCGACCAGACCGAGAACCAGGCTTCCGGTGGCGAGAGCGAGGATGGTTCTGGTGGGCTTCAGCATGAGCCGACTCCTCTGTGAAGACGTCCGACCGGCCGCGGCGCGCGGCACGGGATGGCAACCGACGTTGCCAGGGACGACTATGGCCAGGAGGGGAGCCGCAGCCCCGATGACTCACCGGCTTTTAGCCCGATATGACCAATCTGTCCACCGGGGTGCGGCGGCCGTGCCCGCCCCCGTACGGGCACGGCCGCGCAGCGGGGCCCCGGGGGGACGGGGCCGGCTGCCGGCCGTGCGGCCGACAGAGCAGCAATCTACGGGCGCGACGCCCTCGGCCGCGCCCATCCAAGGGTTGAGGCCGGCCTACCGCGTTGGGTGGCGGTCCCCTACAACCAGGGGAGTAGACAAGGGGGTTGACGTGCACTTCACCGGACGAACGGCGGCGGCCCGGGTCCGCGCCACGCGTGCGGCAGCCGGCCGGAACGTGTACGCCGTCCGCCCGCGGGTCGCCGTGGCGCGACCGGGAGGGGACGACGCGGATGCCGTCCGGACGCGTCGTCGATGACCAGTTCCTGATCCGGTCAGACTTGACCGCCCTGCTGAACGCCGCCCCGGGCCAGGAGGTCGCGGGCGAGGCGGTGCCGACGGGACGAGGCCGTGCGGCTCGCCGCCGAGACCCGACCCGACGTCGTCTTCGTGGACATCCGCATGCCCGGCACGGACGGCATCGCCGCCGCCGAAGTGGTCCTCGCCGACGGCGGGGACACCACGGACGGCGGGCCCAAGGTGCTCGTCCGGACCCCCATCGACTCCGCCGAGTACGCCTTCCACGCCCTGCGGCCGGCGCCGACGGCTTCCTCGTCAAGGACACCCCGTCCGAGCGGCTCCGCGCCGCCGTCGCCACCGTGCACGCCGGCGGGATGCCCTTCAGCCCGCGGGCCCTGCGCGGACTGGTCGACACTATGGCGCCCCGACGGCCGACCGGCACGGCTCACCGGTCACGCCCCCGCACGGCGCCGGCCGCCCGAACGCCCTGTCCGCCGGGGCTCCCGGATGCGGCTGCGGGCGGGGCGCGCCAGAGTGGGCGCATGGGTATCGATGACTACGGCGGCGGAGCCGGCGCACACGAGAGCGGCGTGCTCGTCGTGACGACCAACGACGTCCCCGGCTACCGGGTCGAGCGGGTCATCGGCGAGGTCTTCGGCCTCACCGTGCGCTCCCGCCATCTGGGCAGCCAGATCGGCGCCGGACTCAAGTCGATGATCGGCGGTGAGCTGAAGGGCCTCACCAAGACCCTGGTCCAGACCCGCAACCAGGCGATGGACCGGCTCATCGAACAGGCCAAGGCGCGCGGCGCGAACGCCGTGCTGATGATGCGCTTCGACGTCACCGACGCGGCCGACGTCGGGACCGAGGTGTGCGCCTACGGGACGGCCGTCGTCCTGGTCCCCGCCTCCGCCTGAGGCGTCCTTGTACGGTGGTTCCCCTCCGGAGACGAAGGGGCGGGCCGATGGGTCGACGCAAGTCAGCGGCAGAGGTGTTCGACGCGCTGGGGGAGCGGTACGAGGAAGTGTTCGGGCAGGTGCCCGGCCAGATCGAGGCCCTCGACTGGCTCACCGCCCGGCTGCCCGCGGGAGCCCGCGTACTGGACGTGGGCAGCGGCACCGGACGGCCCACCGCCGAGACGCTGGTCCGGGTCGGCTGCGACGTGACCGGCATCGACGTCTCGGCGGCCATGGTCGCCCTGGCCCGCGCCAGGGTCCCGGGAGCCCGCTTCGAACAGGCCGACGTACGCACGTACACGCCGCCGCCCGGCGGCTTCGACGCGGTGTGCTCCTTCTTCCCGCTGCTGGTCATGGACCAGCCGGAGGTGGCGGCGGCGCTGGACCGGATGGCGTCCTGGACCGCACCCGGCGGGTACTTCGTGATGGCCACGGTGCCGGGGGACATCCGGGGCCTGGACATCGAGTGGATGGGACACGAGGTCACCGTCAGCAGCCTGTCCACGGAGGACCACCTGGCCCGGCTCGCCGACGGGGGCCTGGAGGTCCTGCACCACCACGCCGCGACGTTCCGGCCCGTCGGCGACGGGGCGGTTCCCGAGGAACACCTGTTCTGTTACGCCCGCCGCAGCCCCTGACCCCCCTGGGCCGCGCCGGACCTCGCCGGAGGCTCCGTGGCGGATGCTCTCGCGGTCAGGCGCCGGACGGCCCTGGTGCAGCTGGTGGCCCGGCGGCCTCGGCTTCATGACACGTCCACCGTGCCGGGAACCGGTGGACATGCCCGGAACGCCCGCTGAACGACGCCGGGTCGGAAAGTTTTTCCGGTGGCGCGGCAACCTCCCGGCGGGTCGCGCGTCGTGCGGGGGTGAAGGGGCGCAGTCCGCGTCCCCGACCCGACCGTGGAGAACCACCGTGAAGAACCTGAAGCGTGTCCCCCTGGCCGTCCGCCGCACGGCGGTCGCCGCGGCCGCCGCGGGGACGGCCGTCGCCCTCGCCGGCCCGGCCCACGCCGCCGGCGGCGGCTCGGCCGCGCCCTCCCCGTCGGTGAGCGTCCCGGCCGGCGCCTCGCCCAGCGTCTCGCCCAGCCAGGGCGGCCCCGCGCCCGCTCCCTCGATCAGCACCCCGCCGCGCAACGGCAAGGACGCAGCCGGCGCGTCTCCCAGCGCCGCCCCCAGCGCCTCCCCGAGCGCCCCGGGGACCGGGGCCGGGCCCAGCGCGTCCCCCTCGGCGCCCGCCGCGGCGCCCGACGGGGCCGAACTCGCGCATACTGGCTCCTCGGCGACGGCCGTCGCGATGGGGGCAGGGGCGACCGGTCTGATCCTCACCGGCGCCGGAGCCCTCTACGCCGTGCGGCGCCGCGCGAACGGCTGAGGACCTCCGTGCTCCACCTCGCACCACCCGTCGGCCCCCTCACGCCCGGTTCCGGCCCGGTGTGGCGGGGCCTGTGGTCGTTGCTGCGCCGCGAGCGCTCCACCGCCCCGCGCGTCGCCCCCCGGTCGTACGGTCCGGCATACGGAACCGCGTACGAGGCCGGGCCTTCGCCCGCGCACGGCCACCCGGGCGACGGCGACTCCGGGCAGCCCACCGTCACCGAGCTCTACCACGCGCACCGGCTGGGCATGGTCCGGCTGGCGGTGCTGCTCGTCGACGACCTCGCCACCGCCGAGGACGTGGTCCAGGACGCCTTCACCGCCCTGTACCGGCGCCACGGCGAGCAGATCGCAGACGTCGACAACGCCCTCGGCTACCTGCGCACCTCGGTCGTCAACACCGCGCGCTCCGTCCTGCGCCGCCGGCGCACCGTACGGTCCTGGACCCCGCCTCCGGCGGTCGACGAACCGTCCGCCGAGGACCACGTCGTCCTGGACGAGGCACACCGCGAGGTGCTCGCCGCGCTCGCCCGTCTCACGCCCCGCCGCCGGCAGGTCCTCGTCCTGCGGTACTGGGCCGACCTCAGCGAGGCGGAGATCGCGACCACCCTGGGGATCAGCCGGGGAGCGGTGAAGTCCAACGCGAGCCGCGGCCTGGACGCGCTGGAACGGAATCTGGAGGGACGGATATGACGCCTGTCGGCGAGCGCCCCGGCGAACACCCGGGCGAGCGCCCCGTGGAGCGCAGGCTGCGCCAGGCGCTCGACGCGCGCGCGGACGGCGTCGACGTCCGCCGGCTGCGTCCGGCGAGCCCGCCGGGCGCGCGGGCGGGCCGGCGGCCGGCGGGGAGGCTGCGGCGGTTCGCGCTGCCGCTCGCCGGTCTGGTGGCGGCCGCGGCCGCCGGGATCGGGTACCTGCTCCTCGGCCCGGACGCGGGGCCGGACCCACAGCTGCCCGCCACTCCGCCGGAGGTCACGGCCCCGGGGCCGTCCACCGGGCCCCCGCCGGCACCCTCGCCGAGCCGGCCGGGCCCGGCCCCGAGCGGGGCCGCGCCGTCGGGCCCCTCGGGGTCCCCGGCCCCCGGCCGGTCGCTGAGCCCGTCGGCTCAGGCCTCTCCGCAGCGCTCGGGACCGGTGACGCCGTCGTACGGTTCGTCCGTCGCGCCCGGCGCGGTGACCACCTCGTCCCCGCCGCCGCCCGGGCAGTAGGGCGGTGCGGACCGGACCGGGCTGCCCGATGCGGTCGGGTCCGGTCCGCACGGCCTACGCCGTGCGGAGGTTCTCCACGGCCACAACCAGCGGCGCCAGTTCCGGATTGCCCGCCGCCTCGTCCAGGGCCTCCCGCAGGGCGGTGTCGTTCGTGGGGCGGGCCGCGGCCAGCAGCGCGAGTCCGGACTCGCTCACGTCGGTGTAGATGCCCCGGCGGTCGGTGTCGCAGATGTAGCGCTTCAGCAGACCGCGGTCCTCCAGCCTGCTGACCAGTCGGGTCGTCGCACTCTGGCTGAGCACCACCGAGTCGGCGACCTGGTGCATCCGCAGATGTCCGCCCGGTCCGTCGTGCTGGCGGCTGAGGACGTCGAGCAGCGAGTACTCGCGGACGCTGAGGCCGTGGCCGGCCTGCAGGGCCCGTTCGATGTGCGCCTCGATCCGGCCGTGCAGGAGCGAGAGGGCGCACCAGCCCTGGGAGAGGGCGGTGAGCGCGCTCGCCGCCTTCCGCAACGTCCAGGTGCTGCTCGCGATGGCCATGACCGTGCTCGGCTTCGGCGGCGTCTTCGCCGCGATCACCTACATCACGCCGATGATGACCCACGTCGCCGGCTTCGCGAACTCCTCCGTCACCTGGCTCCTCGTCCTCTTCGGCCTCGGCATGGTCGCCGGCAACCTCATCGGCGGCCGATACGCCGACCGCGCCCTCATGCCCATGCTCTACGTGTCCCTGGGCGCCCTCGCCGTCACCCTCGCCGTCTTCACCCTCACCGCTCACACCAAGGCGGGCGCCGCCGTCACCGTCGTACTGATCGGCGCCCTCGGCTTCGCGACCGTGCCCCCGCTCCAGAAGCGGGTCCTCGACCAGGCCGCCGGAGCGCCCACCCTGGCCTCCGCCGTCAACATCGGCGCCTTCAACCTCGGCAACGCCCTCGCCGCCTGGCTCGGCGGGCTCGTGATCGCCGCCGGGCTCGGCTGGACCGCGCCCAACTGGGTCGGCGCCGCACTCGCCGCCTCCGCCCTGGTGCTGGCCCTCGTGTCCGGAGCGCTGGAGCGCCGTACGGCCGGACGCGCGGCCCGCTCCGGCGGCCGGGTGGTCGCGGCCGCCGCTGCGGCTCCCGCCGCGGCTCCCGGGACGGCCGCCGCCGTACCCGCCCGCCACTGATCCCCCTTCCCCGTACGACCCCCCCCAAGGAGAAACCGGCATGTCCACCGCCACCCGCACCCCCACCGCCACCCGCACCCCCGCCCGCACCGCCGTCGCCCCGCTGACCACCGAGGACGCCGAGCTGCTCGTCGCCGTCGCCACGTCCGCCGCCGAAGCGGCCGCGGCCACCGTCAGCGTCACCGTCCTCGACGCCGGCGGCCACCTGCTGGCCTTCCGCCGCGACGACCGGGCCGTACTGATCTCCGGCGAGACCAGCACCCGCAAGGCCTACACGGCCCTCCAGCTCGACGCGCCCACCGCCGACCTCGTCGACGCGGTCCGCCCCGAAGGCCCCTTCCACACGCTGCCCACGGCCCTCGACCGTCCCCTGCTGTTCATCGCGGGCGGGCTGCCCGTCCACCGCGACGGCCGGCTCATCGGCGCCGTGGGAGTCGGAGGCGGCGCCCCGGACCAGGACCACGCCTTCGCCTCCGCGGCGCTCGACGCCCTGGTCTGAGACCGCCGGGTCGCGCGCCCGTGTCCCCCGTGCCACTTTGGTACGGGGGACACGGGTACATGATGCGGAAGACGAAGAGGCACAGGAGGGTCCACGCCATCGCGACGGCAGGTGTCGCCGCGCTGGTCGCCCTTGCCCTCCCGGGGTGCACGGCAGCGTCCGACGAGATCCGCGCCCCCAGCCCCACCGCCCGCGGCGCCGCCGGTACGACGACCTCCCCGGCCGCCGCCCCCACCCCGCCGGCCCCGTCCCCGACCTACGCCCTGTCCACGGCCCCGCGCACCATTCCGGCCGTACGGGAACACGAGCCGGCCCGCGGTCCCGGCTGGAAGGCCGCCCCCGGCGCCCGCGTGGTCGTCGCGCAGGACGACACGGCCGCGCTCGCCGACGAGGCCCGGCTGCTCGCCGGCGAACTGGGCCTCGCCTACGGCGAGTCGGCGGTGCCGCGCGCCGGCGACGTGGAGCTCTCGGTGGAGGGCGCGGGCAAACCCGAGTCGTACACCCTCACCGTCAAGGACGGCCGCGTACGCATCAACGGCCCCGACGAAGCAGGCGTCTTCTACGGCACCCGCACGCTCAAGCAGGCTGTGCGCGCCGCGGGCTCGGCCCCCGAGGGCACGGTACGGGACGGCCCGGCCAAGCCCCAGCGCGGCCTCAACCTCGACATAGCGCGCAAGCACTTCCCGCCCGACTGGATCAAGGGGCGGCTGCGCGAGATGGCCGACCTCAAGCTCAACCAGCTCGGCCTGCACTTCTCCGACGACCAGGCCTTCCGGATCCAGTCCGACAGCCATCCCGAGATCGTGTCCACCCCGCACCTCACCAAGGCGCAGGTCCGCGACATCACGGCGCTCGCCTCCCGGCTGCACATCACGGTGGTCCCGGAGATCGACTCGCCCGGACACCTCGGCGCCGTCCTGCGCGCCCACCCCGATCTGCAACTGCGCGACGTCAACGGCAAGGCGGTCAAGGGAGCGGTGGACATATCCAACCCTGCCTCGGCCAAGCTCGTCGACGACCTGCTGCGGGAGTACCGGCCGCTCTTCCCCGGTGGTGCCTGGCACCTCGGCGCCGACGAGTACCAGGCCCTGGTCGTCCGGGACCCGCAGGCTTCTTTCCCGCAGCTCGCGCGAGCGGCGCAGCAGCGCTACGGGCCCGCGGCCCGTGTGCAGGACCTGGCCACGGGGTGGCTGAACGACCGCGCCGGCGTGGTCCGCCCGTCGGGCAAGGCGCTCAAGGCGTGGAACGACGGCTTCTTCGGCGGCGGGGTGACCGACGCCGCCAAGGACATCCAGGTCGAGTACTGGACCGGCAAGGAGATCGGCGCTCGCCCGCCGCTGGAGTACCTGCGCGAGGGCCGCAAGCTGGTGAACCTCAACGACGAGTACCTGTACTACGTGCTCGGCGAGCCGAACCAGTTCACCTACCCCACCGGCCGGCGGATCTACGAACAGTGGACGCCGCTGGTGCTGCGCGGCACCACCCCGGTTCCGGCCTCCTACGACGGCCAGATCCTCGGCGGGCGCCTCGCCGTCTGGGCCGACCTGTCCGGCGCACAGACCCAGGACCAGGTCGCGGCGGGCATTCGGCTGCCGCTGGCGGCGCTGTCCCAGAAGGTGTGGGACGCGCGGACGCCGCAGCTGCCCTGGTCGGACTTCCAGGCCCTCGCCGGCCGGCTCTGAGCGGGCGGCTCCTGAGCGGGCCGGACCGGTCCCCGGGCCGGACCGGCTCCGGAGCGCGTACGCCCGTCCGCTCACGCCTCCGCGCGCGGCCTGACCCGTCGGCGGCGGTGGTGGGCCCACTCGACGGCCGGCGGCAGGGCCGTCACCACCGTCAGGACCCAGGCGGCGGAGCAGCTCCAGAGCAGCGCCTCGGACACGGTCACCGAAGCCGCGACGAACAACGCCGCCGTCACCGCGGCCCACACCCCGGCCCAGGCGGCGCGGCGCCGCCGGCGCCCGGACCGCAGCATCCGGTCGAGGCCGCGGTCACCCTTGAGTTCTGCCTCGATCGCGGAGAGGGCGCGCTGCTCGCGATCGGAGAGGCCGGCTCCGTCCATCACGACGCACCTCCGCGGGCTGCCGCCGCCGGGCGCGGACCGCAGCCTGTGGGCTGCGAATACCCGGCCTGACGCGCGTCAACCCCCGGAGGCCGCCGTGGCCGCCGAGCGACGTCACCAGATGGACTCGACCCACTCCGGGTGGTCGATGAACGGGTTGCGGTTGTGCTGGTAGACGTCGAATATGACCTGGTTGCGGCGCTGCTCGAAGGCGTCCGGCGGGTCCATCTGGTTCCACTGCTTCAGCAGGCTGATCCGGCCGAAGAGCGGGGCGGAACCGTTGTTCACCTTGTCGTTCATCTCCAGGTCCGCGAAGCCGTCCCCGCCCTGGTAGCGGACGGCCATGTAGAGCAGCATGCGGGCCACGTCGCCCTTGACCGCGTCGCGGGGCTCGAAGGAGTCGGCGTCGGTCAGGCTGCCCGGTGCCTCGCTGACGGGGCTGCCGCCCTCGTCGAAGTCCTTGTTGCCGCGGGTGCTGTTGACGGTGACGTCCTCGGGCCGCAGGTGGTGCAGGTCGGTTCCGGGGCCGGTGGCCGTGCCGAAGTCGCCGTGGCTCTTGGCCCAGACGTGCTCGCGGTTCCAGTCGTTGGCACCGCCGCCGTTCGTCGACTTGGACTGCGAGCGGCCGGAGTAGAGGAGGATGACGTTGTTCGGGTTCGCCGGGTCCTGGTCGGTCGCCTTCAGGGCGTTCCACACCCCGTCGTAGCCGACCTTGGAATGCGTCTTGATGATGTCGTGCAGGGCCGCCTTCAGGGCGGCACCGGTCTTGCCCTCGGCGGGCGCGTAGTACGCGTCGTACGACGCGGCCGCGGCGGGGGCGGCCCCGGGGGTCCGGGGCGCCGCCGTGCCCTGCTGGCGCGCGGACGCGGCCGCCGGTACGGCGATCAGGGCGACGGCGGCGAGGCCGGCTGCCCAGGGGGTCAGGCGCGAGATTCTCATCGGGTGGGGGGTACCTCTCCGTACGCACCGTCCCCGCCCGGGGAATTGGCGGGGGATCAGGTGGCAGAGCGAGGATTGCATTGTCATGTGCCCATCAGGCAAAAAACTTGTGTCGGGGAGGTGGAAGCCAGGGTGTGCGCCCCCGTCGCCGCGGGCAGGGTAGCGATGGCCCCGGCGGGGCCGCCCGATCGTGAACCGCCTTGTCGACAGCCTCGTCAGGAGCAGCCATGGCAGTGAAGATCCTCATCGTGACCGGCGACGCGGCCGAGTCGTTGGAGGTGCTGTATCCGTACCAGCGCCTGCGCGAGGAGGGGTACGAAGTCCACATCGCGGCCCCGCAGGTGAAAGAACTGCGCTTCGTGGTCCACGACTTCGAGGACGGCTTCGACACCTACACCGAGAAGCCCGGCTACACCTGGCCGGCCGACCTGGCCTTCACGGACGTGGTGACGGAGGACTACGCGGCGCTGGTCGTCCCGGGCGGCCGGGCGCCCGAGTACCTGCGCAACGACCCCGAGGTGCGACGGATCCTGGCCGCCTTCGCACAAGCCGACAAGCCGATCGCACAGATCTGCCACGGCCCGCTCATCACCGCCGCCGCCGGGGGCCTGGCCGGCCGCCGGGTGACCGCGTACCCGGCGCTCGAGCTGGACATGAAGGCCGCGGGCGCCGACTTCGAGGACTCCGAGACGGTGGTCGACGGCACGCTGGTCTCGGCCAGGGCGTGGCCCGACCACTCGCGCTGGATGCGGGAGTTCCTGACGGTCCTGCGCGGCAAGGCTCCCGTGGCCTGACCTGGCCTGACCTGACCTGACCGGCGCGGCCGTCCGGGCGCCGCCCGGAGCGCGGACGTACGGGTGGCGGCGACCCCGGCACAGGGGTCACCGCCACGCGTCCGGGCGGGCGTCAGCTGCCCGTGGTGATCGCCGGAGCCGGCTCGTACTTGTAGTTCGAGCCGAAGTTCTTCTTCACGGCCGCTTCCCAGGATCCGTCCTGGACCATCTTCTTCAGCGCGTCGTTGATCTTGCGCTGGAGTTCCTTGTCGCCCTTCTTGACCCCGATGCCGTAGTTCTCGTTGCTGAGGCTCTGGCCCGTCAGCTTGAACTTGCCCTCGTTGCCCTTGCGGGCGGCGTACCCGGCCAGGATCGCGTTGTCGGTGGTCATCGCGTCGACGCGGCCTTCCCGGAGGGCGACGACGCAGTCCGAGTAGTTGCCGAGCTCCAGCAGGGCGGCCTTGGGCGCGAGGTTCTTCTTGAGGTTCTCGGCGGAGGTGGAACCGGTCACCGAGCACATCGTCTTCGAGTTGAGGTCCTCGGCCTTGGAGATCGAGGTGTCTTCGGCGCGGGTCAGCAGGTCCTGGTGGGCCACGAAGTACGGGCCCGCGAAGTCGACCTTCTCTTGGCGCTTCTCGTTGATCGAGTAGCTCGCGACGACGAATTCGACCTCGTTGTACTGCAGCAGCAGCTCGCGGTCGTTGCTGAGGACCTGCTTGAACTCGATCTGGTCCGGCTTGTAGCCGAGTTCCTTGGCCACGTAGGTGGCGACGTCCACATCGAAACCGGTGAAGGTGCCGCCGGTCTCCCGCATGCCGATGCCGGGCTGGTCGAACTTGATGCCGATGGACAGGGTCCCCTGGTCCTCGTCTCCACCACCGCATCCCGAGGCGGTCAGGGCGAGGGCGATCACTGCGGCGACCGCACCGGCCTGGGGAACCTTCATGCTTGCACTCTTTCCTGGGGGAACGCGGGACGCGTCACCGGGATCGCCGGGCGTGTGGAACCGCGGGAACGTACGACACGTCGAGACATGTGTACGAGGAAGCTAGGAAGAGGGCGGCCTTAGCGTCACTACATTTGAGCGAAACTTGAGGATAACGATCCGGCTCGACCGTAATTTCTTCGGTGAAACCGGGTCTCACCAGGAGAAAGGTGGCGGGTGTGGGAACAGGTTCGGTACGGGTGGACGGAAATGCGCTGCTTTTGGGGGGAGGGGTGCAGATCCGGTTCATACGGACCCTGCGCCTGCCCGAATCGGGAACGCACGCGCTGCCGCCGGGGCTGGGGGAATTCCCGCTGCGCCGGGTCGAGGACCACCCCGACACGGTCCCGCCGGAGTGGCTGGCGAAGGGCGGCGTGATGCTGCCCGTGTACCTGCGCGAGGCGATGTGGCTGAGCTTCGGCGGGACCCGGACCCCCGCCGCGCTCCAGGTCGGCGTCGGCAAGGTGTGCGCCGTCTCCGGCGCGCGCTGGAGCGGCAGGCTGGCGCGCTCCCCGCAGAACTACGTGGTGCTGCCGCGGCAGCCCTGGCTGGACGGCATCAACTCCGGGGACGGGACGGTGCGCCAGTTCGTCGCCGTGCCGCTGGGGCTCGGCGCGACGGTCGAGGGGCAGGTCACCGGGGAGGAGACCACCGGCGGCGTGCAGCTCCAGGCGTTCGAGCTGGGCCGCGAGGCGCTGGCGCAGTGGCACCGGGCCGAGCGGGCGCGACTGGCGCCGCCCCCGCCACCGCCCGGGAGCCAGGGCCTGTACGGAGCTCCGGCCGCGCAGGCCCCCATGGGCGCGGGCTTCGGCGGCCCGGTCCCCGCCCCGATGATGGCCCCGCCCGCGCCGGCGGGGGCCCCGGCGCCCCGGTCGGCGGCTCCCGGCGGCAGGTCGGGTCCGCCGGCGGCCCCCGCGATGGGGCTCGGCGTCGGCGGCAGCATGCACCAGGAGGTCTACCGGGACGAGCGCCCGCTCTCCGACTGGGCCGAGGAGCCGGCCGCGCGGGTCTTCGTACACCTGGTGCCCCCGCCCGCGTGGCGCGCGATCACCGGGGAGGAAGTGCCGCCCTCGCCGGTCGACCGGGCCGCCTACACCAGGGCGGGGCTGCCCTGGTTCGACTACTACGACGAATCGGCCACCGACCTGGCGCCGGCCGATGCCCTGAGCGGGGTCAAGCCGGTGGGGGAGTGGCTCGGCGACGACCACGCCCCGTGGGTGGAGCCCGCCTCCGGCCAGGTCAAGCCGCTCGGGAACGCCCCGAGGCCGGGCAAACCCGTACAGGACGGCGACTGGTAGCCGCGGGGATGCCGGCGGCGCGACCGGATCGGCCCGACTGGCCTGGAACGTACGGCCGTTCGGGCCGAGACGGGGTGCCCGTGGGATCATGGGCGGGCAGTACCCGCAAACGAAGGGGGAGTTCGGTGACCGGTGTACGCAAAGGACTGGCGAAGGTGGAGGTCGCGCTGCGGTGGGACCCCAGCCCGGCCGGCACTCCCGCGAACGACCTCGACATCGTCGCAGCTGTCTACGCGGCCGCTGATCCGCACGGGACCCCCGTCCAGCTCGTGCACTTCGGCAGCCGGTCGCCGGACGGGACCATCAACCTCAACCGGGACAGCCACACCGGCCAGGGCTTCGGCTTCGACGAGGTGATGACGCTCGAACTGCACAGGATGGGGCCGCAGTTGGGCCGTGTGGTGATCGGTGTGGTCATCCAGGACACCGGCACCGGAGCGGGCGGGGGCGAAGGCCGGGCGAAGACCTTCGCCGATGTCGCCGGCACGGGCTTCCGGATCCGGGAGGGTCACACCGACCTCGCCCAGGGCGATTTCGCGGGCGTGCCCGCCGCCACCGCCGCCACGGTCGCCGAGTTCACCCGGGACGCCTCGGGCGCCTGGTCGTTCGATGTGCGACTGGAGGGCTTCGACGTCGACCCGGAGGAATTCACCCGGGCCATGGGCGGGGTCCGCTGAATGCGGCGGAGATCGCCGCGGAGCCGCTCAGAGCGGGCGGCGGCCACTCGGGTGAGTGGCCGCCGCCCGGTCCAAGTGGCGCGCTGCCGCCGTCCCCACGAGGCAGCGCGGGCGGGTCGCCGTCCGGTCACCGGGACGACGGCCCGCCGGTTCAGGGGGCCTGGCCGGCCGCCGGCCGGGTGGGGCGGCCGGGCGCGAGACCCAGGGCCGGGAGCATGACCGCCTCCACGAACCGGATCAGGTAGTCGGCGTCCGCGTACCGCCCCTCCAGCACCGGCCGGATGCGCAGCACGCCCATCAGCTGGGCCGGCAGGAACTCCACGGCGGGATGGTCCGCGGCGATCTCGCCGCGCTCCACGGCCCGTCCGACCATCGCGTCGAAGGCGGCCAGTTCGGGCTCGACCAGCGCCTCGCGCAGGGCGGCCTGGAGCGCCTCGTCACTGAGTACGGCGTGGCCGAGGGCCTGCGTCAGCCGGGTGTCCCGGCCGGAGGTTCCGGCCGCGATCCGGGCCGCCTCGCGCAGGTCGCCCGCCAGGGTCCCGGTGTCCACCGCGGCGAGGGTTCCCCGCCGGGCGGAGCGCAGGGCGGCCGCGACCAGCTGGGGCTTGGTCCTCCACTGCCGGTAGAGCGTGGACTTGCCGCAGCTCGCCCGGGCGGCGATGCCCTCCATCGTCAGGGCCTCGTAGCCGTGCTCGCGCAACTGCTCCAGGACGGCGTCGTAGAACTCCTGCTCCCGCTCCGGGGTGATCTTGGAGCGGCGCGCGGGGATCGGCGTCGACGTCATGGGTTGCGGCTCTCCTCGGGGCGCCTCGACTGCGGGTTCCGCTACGAAGTGTACGGGAACGCGACCGTATCGGTACACCAGCGTATCGATACGCCAATGTATCGATACACTGGCGTGTCGCTGTGCGCGCAACAGGAAGAGAGACCGGGGGATGACCGCCCACACCACGTCTGCCGGGCCGCCGGCAGGCGGACCGAGAGCCGCTCGCCGACGCCTCATACGCGAGCTGCTGCTCGTCGCGGGCTTCTTCACCTTCTACAAGGCGGGCCGGCTGCTCTCGACGGACCGCACCGGGGAGGCCTTCCGCAACGCGGACCGGATCTGGGACGCCGAACGCGCCCTGCGCCTGCCCGGCGAGGGCGCGGTGCAGCGGCTGCTGCTGCACGGGGAAGCCCTCGTGACCACCGCGAACACCTACTACGCCGCCGTCCACTTCCCCGCCACCGCGCTCTTCCTGATCTGGCTCTACGTCCGACGCCCCGCGCACTACCTGTGGACCCGCCGGGTGCTCGCCGTACTCACCGGAGCCGCGCTCGTCCTGCACCTCGCCTACCCCCTCGCGCCTCCGCGGATGCTTCCCGACGCGGGGCTCGTCGACACCGGACAGGTCTACGGGCCCACCGTCTACCGGGCCGCTCCGGACGCCGACACGCTGGCCAACCAGTTCGCCGCGATGCCCTCCCTGCACTTCGGCTGGGCGCTGATGCTGGCGATCGGGGTGATCGCCGCGACCCGGGGCGGGAAGCGGTCGCGGTGGGGCCTGCTGTGGCTGCTGCATCCGCTGGTGACGCTCCTGGTGATAGTCGGCACCGCCAACCACTACTGGCTCGACGCGGTCGTCGCCGCTGTCCTGCTGGGGATCGCCCTGCTGGTGGTCCCGCGCCCGCGCGCGGGCGAGCCGGACACCGACCTGCCCGATGCGGGCACCGGCGCCGGCACCGGCGATGGCGCGGACGCGGAGGCGCCGGCAGCCCCCACCCGCCGCGACGCGGAAGGCGCCGTACAGGCCGCACCCGCCCTGCCGCACCAGAAGAGCACCGCCGAAACCGTGGGAGCGGGAAAGTGAACGACACCGCCCTCGCCGTCGGGCTCTGCCTCGCATCGGCAGTGGCCTACGCGGCCGGAGCCGTCGCCCAGGAGCGTCTCGCCCGCGCCGGCGTCGCGCGCAGCGCCGGGGCGCTGCTGGGCTCGGGTGTCTGGTGGTGGTCGGCAGGACTGAACGCGGCAGCAGCCTTGCTCCACGCCGCGGCCCTGCGGTACGGGCCCCTCACGCTGGTGCAGCCGCTCGGCGCGCTCACCCTGGTCGCCGCCGTGCCGATGGGGGCGCGCCGGGCCGGCCGCCGTGTGGCCGCCACCGAATGGCGCGGCACACTCGCCACCGTCGCCGGGCTCGGGCTGCTGCTGCTCCCGGCCTCCGGGCCGGCTCCCGACGACACCCTCACGCTGGTCGAGGCGTTGGCGGTGTCCGGGGCCACCATCGCGGTGATCCTGTTCCTGACGGCGGCGAAGGACCCGGGCTCGGGGCTGCGGCACGCCACCGCCTCAGGACTGGCGTCCGCGGTGGCCTCCGCACTGACCCAGACCGTGGCCGTCGCCGGCGGCCGCGGAGGGTCCCTCGTCAGCGTCCGGGTCGTCTCCGTGGCCCTGCTCGTCGTGGTGTTCGCGGTCGGCGGGATGCTCCTGTCTCAGCGGGCCTACCGGGGCGGCGGCCTCGGCGCCCCGCTCGCCGTGGTGAACCTGGCCAATCCCCTGGCCGCGGCCGCCATCGGCGCGGTCCTGCTCGGCGAACGCCTCCAGGGCGGGCCGGCGGGGCTGCTGCTGGCGGCGGCCGGCGCGCTCGTGGCGGCGCGCGGAGTGGTCCTGCTGACCAGGGCCCCGGCCGCCCCGAGGGGCGCACCGGGGGCCCTGGTGCCGGCCGGGGCGGCCGATCTGGCCGTGCCCGGGCGCCGGGTGCCCGTCTGATCCGGGAGGCCGCACGACCCTGTGCGGAAACGTTACGTCTCATCGTGTCCCCTTGCGGCGGACATCCGGCCCGTCGGGTTCCGGCCGTTGTTCCGCCCGCCCGCTCCTCGGGGCGTGTCTTGCGGATCATTGCCGGGCTCGCGGGGCCCGATCCGCAGGACACGCCCCGGCCGTCGGCGCAACCGCGCCCACTACCCTGGCCGCACCACGCGAAGTCCGAGAACGAGCAGCGAGGAACCGGTACCGAGATGAGCGTCACCCCCGTCCCCACCGCCGACCTGTACGACGAGTACGGCGAATCCCTCGACATCTGTACCACCGGGTTCCACCAGTTCGGCGGCCGCCGGCTCTTCGCCGGCCCCGTGCGGACCGTCCGCTGCCACGAGGACAACGCCCTCCTGCGCGAACTCGTCCACACGCCGGGCGAGGGCGCCGTCCTCGTCGTGGACGGCGGCGGCTCGCCGCGCACCGCCCTGGTCGGCGACCTCATCGCCGGCGCCGCCGAACGCAACGGCTGGGCGGGCCTGATCATCAACGGCTCGGTCCGCGACAGCGTCGCGCTCGGCGGCCTCGACCTCGGAGTGAAGGCCCTGGGCACCGTCCCGCGCAAGAGCGGCAAGACGGGCGCCGGCGCCGTGGACGAGCCCGTGACCATCGGCGACGTCACGTTCCGGGCCGGGGACACCGTCCACGCGGACGACGACGGCGTGGTCGTCCTGCGCGGCTGACGACGAGGACTCCCGCCCGGCCGCCCGCGCGAACTCCCGCACGGCCGACGACGAGACTCCCGCCCGGCCGCCCGAACTCCCGCACGGCCACGACGAGAACCGGCCAGGGCCGACCCGCCGGCCCTGGCAGCCGCCCGGCGCGCCGGGTTTCACTGCCGGTCCATGAGACGACACAGGATCACGGGCCTGCTCGGCGCGATCGCGCTGGCCGCCGGCACCCTGGCCGCCGCGGGACCCGCGCACGGCCTGCCCCGGGCCGACCCGCCGCCCGCCGAGTTCGGCACCGACTGGCACGACCCCCTCACCGCCGCGCCACCCGTCGCACGACCCGCGACCCGGTCGTGCCGGGTGACCCTCGCCGAGGCGCAGTTCCGCGACTTCACCCCCTACCGCGGCGACTACGCGCCCCCCGCCGCCTGCGGCGCGGCCGACTGGGCCGCCGTGGTGCTCCGCCTCGACGGCAAGGTCAAAGGCCGCCAGTACGACCGGCTGGGCCACCTCTCCCTGGGCGGTGTGGAGATCCTGCGCACCTCCACACCCCAGCCCTCGCCCGACGGCATCACCTGGTCCGTCGAGAAGGACGTCACCCGGTACCGCGACACCCTGGCCCGCCCGCAGCCCGTAGAGATGCTCATCGGCAACGTCGTCGACGACACCTACACGGGCGTCATCGACGTCAAGGTGACCCTGACGTTCTACGCGGCCGAAGGGCGCACCCGGGCGCCCGACACCCCCGACCGCGTGCTGCCCCTCACCACCCCGGTGATCACCACGCCCCGCAACACCGAACGGCTGCTGGCCGAGGTGTATGCCACCGGCTCCGGCGGCGGCTGCGAGGAGTACTGGTACATGACCACCCCCACCGGAGCCCCGTACTCCTGCACGGCGGACGGCGGCCCCCACCGCGAGGTCCGCGTCCTGGTCGACGGGCGGCTCGCCGGCATCGCCGCACCCTTCCCCACCGTCTGGACCGGCGGCTGGTCCAACCCGTTCCTCTGGTACGTCACCCCCGGCCCGCGCGCCTTCGACGTCCAGCCGATCCGCTACGACCTCACGCCCTACGCCGCCCTGCTCAACGACGGGCGCCCGCACCGCATCGAGGTGGGCGTCGCCGGGCTGCCCGCCGGACAGAGCGGCTGGAGCACCCCCGCCAACCTGCTGCTGTGGCAGGACGGGGCCCGCCAGGTCGTCACCGGTGCCCTCACCCGGTACGAGGAGAGCGAACCGTCGGGCCACTCCCGCTGGACGCCCGCCGGCCCCGGCGGACAGCACCGGGTGGACACCGAGGGCGCACACCGCCTGACCGCCGCCGGGTACCTGAACACCTCGCACGGGCGGGTGGACACCACCGTCACCCGCTCCGTGCACCACACCTCCGCCCACCGTTGGACCGAGGGGGAGAGCATCGACGCGCTCACCGCGAGCTGGACCGACGAGGAGAGCGTGACGCAGGGGCCGACGAGCACCCGGACCGACCGCACCTACACGATGGACGGCGAGACCACCCTCGGCGCCGGCGACCGCCTGCGCACGGTCCTGACCCTCGGCGACCGCGCGGACACCGTCACCCTGCGCGGCGGCCGGACCGTCGACGCCTCCCGGCTCGACGACCGGTACACGGGCGACGCCACCTACACCGCGAACGTCCCCCGGGACCAGCGCCACGCGGTCGCCACCACCTCCGCGCGCTATCGGCTGTACGGGTCGCAGGTGCCCGGCGGGTGCTACGACCGCACGGTGGGCACCGCCCAGGGAACGGTCACGGTGGACCGGCGACGCTGCTGACGGCGGCGGCGCCTACGATGATCCGCCATGGACACGAGTGAGGCCGGCAGACAGCTGATCGACGGGCGCTTCGAACTGGTCGCGCCCCTGGGCAGCGGCGGCATGGGTACCGTTTGGCGGGCGCGCGACATCGCCCTGCACCGCGAGGTGGCTCTCAAGGAGGTGCGCCCGCCGGACCCGGCGACCGCCGCCGCCCAGCCCGGCCTCGCGGACCAGATGCGCGAACGCGCCGTCCGCGAGGCCCGCGCCCTCGCCCGTCTCGCCCACCCCCACGTCGTGACGATCCACCACATCGTCGAGCCCGCGGAGGGCACGGACGGGCACCCGTGGATCGTCATGGAGATGGTCCGGGGCGGCTCCCTGCACGACCGCCTGGAGTCCGGCCCCGTGCCGCCCGCGGAAGCGGTGCGCCTCGGCCTCGACGTGCTGTCCGCGCTGCGCGCCGCGCACGCCGAGGGGATCCTGCACCGTGACGTGAAGCCCGCCAACGTGCTGCTGCGCCCCGACGGGTCTGCCGTGCTGACCGACTTCGGCATCGCCGCGCTGCGCGACTCCACCGGACTCACCGCGACCGGCGTGCTGATCGGCTCGCCGGAGTACATCGCACCCGAGCGGGTCCGTGGCGAGGAGGGGCTGGCCGCCTCCGACCTGTGGTCGCTCGGCATGCTGCTGTACGTGGCCGCCGAGGGGGCCAATCCGCTGCGCCGGGCCACGAGCCTGGCCACGGTCGTCGCCGTGCTCGACGAGCCGATCCCCGCGCCGGTGCGGTCCGGCCCGCTGGGACCCGTACTGGAGCGGCTGCTCGTCCGGGACCCGGCCGCGCGGCCCGACGGCGCACAGCTGGAACAACTGCTCCGGGACGCGAGCGCTGCTCTCGGTGCTGGTGCTGGTGCTGGTGCTGGTGCCGCGCCCCTTGCCGCGCCGCCCGCCGCCTCCCCGGCCGTTCCGGGCCCGTACGGGCAGTTCGGCCCCTACGCGCCCAGGCCCACCAGCACCCCGCACGCCCCGCACACCCCGCCGCCGTACGGCTCGGGCGCCACCCCGTACGCGGCCGCCACCACGCCCGTCCCGGTGGGGTCCGCGCCGCGCCGGCGCCCGGCCCTGGTCGGTGCCGCGCTCACCGCGGTGCTGGCGGCCGGCGTGATCGGCATCGTCCAGCTGCTGCCCGACGGCAACTCCGGCGACGACAAGGCGAAGGGCGGCGCCGCCACCACCTCCGCCACCCCGCCGGCGCGGGACGCCTCCTCGGCCCCCGCCCCGAAGGCCAGCGCGCAGAAGGCGGACGCGCCCCGCGGCAGCATGATGACGCCGGGGAACGTCCGCACCGCCCTGGAGGCGTTCAAGAAGCAGACCGGCACGACCACCTTCGTCGACATGACGCTCTACGACGGCTACATCCTCGCCTCCATCCCCACGGCCGCCGGCGCCGAGACCGTCGACTCCTGGCAGTACCGGGACGGCGTGGCCGGCCGCACCGGCCCGGACGGCACGGTCAAGGAGGGGGAGCCGCTGATCGACATGGCCACGGTCAACTGGGACGCGCTGCCCGGCCTCCTGGAGCAGTCCAAGAAGGACCTCAAGGTCGAGAAGCCGACCTCGCGCCACGTCATCATCGACCCCTGGATGATGGACCAGACCCCCTCCATCCGCACCTACCTCAGCGACGAGTACGGGCGCGGCGGCTACGTCCTCTGGGGCATCGACGGCAGCCTCAGGAAGGTCTACGGCCCCTGAGACCCACGGCCCCTGAGCCGCGTGCCCGTACCGTCCCCCGCCCAGGCGTACACCGAGGAGCCCCACCCACCGTGCCCAGCTGGCGCACCACCCTCACGACGGCCGGGACGTCCGGCACCCGTCTGCGGGACGACTACACCCACGCCGCCCGCCGGGTGCTCCGTCGCGAACCCGCCCCGTATCTGGCGCTGCGACTGCTCGCCGCGCCGCCCCTGGTGCCGGCCCTCGCCGCCGGCCTCGCCTTCATGAACCTGGTCGACGACGTGGCCGAGACCGGCACCCCGCAGCAACGGGCCGCGGGCCTGGCCGCGTTGACCGAGCAGGTCGAGGCCGCCCTCAAGACCGGGGACAGCAGCGATCCCGTGCTGCGGGCGTACGCCCACGCGGTGGACTCCCGGGGCCTGCCCGAGCACTGGGTGTCCCGCTTCCTCGCGGGCGCCGCCACGGCGGAGGCCGCCTTCGACGGCTTCGCCGACGAGGCGGACTTCCAGGCCTACCTCGACGCGTACGCCTGGCCCGGCGTCCTCGTCTTCACCGGCCTGCAGTACCAGGGCGGCCCGGATCCCGAACAGGCCGCCGGCTGGCGCCGGTTCGTCGACGCAGCCCAGCGCGTCGACTTCCTCGCCGACCTCCACGGCGATCTGGCCGACGGCCGGCTGTGCCTCCCGCGCGCCCGCCTCGACGAGCACTCTGTGACCCGGGCCGACCTGGAGGCGGCCCGTGACACCCCTGCCGTACGGGCCCTCCTCGCCGACGAGATCCGACGTGCCCGCGCGGCCCTCGACGCCACCCGCGACATCCTCGACCTCGCCGAGCCCGGCCTGCGCCCCGTCGTCGCCACCATGGCGGACCTCATGGCGCACCAGCTGACCGCCGTCGAGCGGGCCGGCGCGGGCGCCCTGCGCCGGGACGTCGGCTACGGGATCGTCGCACCCCTGCGGATCCTGTTGCGCGCCGCCCGCCGCCGCCCGGTGGTCTAGGTCGTGTCGTCGAAGTCCCGCCTGGCCGGCGGGGCCTGGCACGCACTCCCTAGTAGGCGCCGTTGACGTTGTCGATGGAGCCGTAGCGGGCGGCCGCGTAGTTGCAGGCCGCGGTGATGTTGGCCACCGGGTCGTAGGAGTCCAGCGAAGTGCCGGGAACGTGATAGGCCTTGAAGGTCGGGTCGATGACCTGGAGCAGACCCTTGGAGGGGATTCCGTTCCGGGCGTTGATGTCCCAGAGGTTGATCGCCTTGGGGTTGCCCGAGGACTCGCGCATCACGTTGCGGTGAATTCCGTTGTAGCTGCCGGGAATACCGTGCTTGGCCATCACGTCGAGGGACTCGCGGATCCACCCGTCGAGATTGTTCGGGTAGGAGGACGCCGGCTTGGCGGCCGTCTTCACCGCGGTCTTGGCCGCGGTGGCGGCCTTCGCCTGGGCGCCGATGGTCAGTTTGAGACCGGGCCGGATGACCGACGGGTTGTCGCCGACGACCGCGCGGTTCACCTCGTAGAGCTGCTTCCATCCGCCACTGACGGAGTGGTCCGCGGCGATCTCCGAAAGGGTGTCGCCAACGACAACGGAATACGTGGCGGGAGGGGCGGTCACCGCGGTGACCGCGGTGACGGTGGTCACAGCGGCTGCCGGCGCGCTCGTCCCGGCCGCGCCCGCGGTGGTCGCGCTGATCAGCGGGAGCGTGAGGGCAGCGCCACCTGTGCCGGCAAGGGCCAGCTTGCGGGTGATCGGGTTCTGCTTCGGCCGACGGTGCTTACCCTTTGCAGGCATGGGGGAATTCCTCACGTGGGGGGACGGGAGACCCGGTCGGAAGCGCCGTATTCGGCAGCTCGCCACCTGGAGTGAGGTGACGGTAGGTGAGCCCGACGGGCGCGAACAAGCCCCGAATTCCACCCATAGATCGACATCCCGCTATCCGCCCCGGAAATGACCTTGTGGGCATCGCGACGAAAAGGTCGATTCCCTTTCCGGGAAAAGGGAATCGACCTCTTGTGGGAAATGATGTTGACGTGTTCCGCGTGACTGACATCACGGGGTGGCGGCCCGGGGGTCAATAAGGGCAAGTCCACTCTCTGTTGGCCTCATTCGGGCGACTCGTGCTTAGGGGTTAAATCGCCCATCCACGCTCTTTCCGGCGTGTGCGCCCTCCTCATGCCTCCCCGGTCACCGCCCCGGTCGCGGACTCGGTGAGGGGCTCGGAGAGCGCCGCCAGCCGCTTCAGGGCGGCCGTCACCGCCGCCTGCGAGGCCGGCAGCAGGGGAAGCCGCACGTCGGGCGTCGGGATGCGGCCCTGGGCGTGGAGCACGCCCTTGACGACGCCCGGGCTCGGCTCGGTGAAGGCCGCCGCCGACAGCCCGGCGAGCGCGTGGCCCAGCGTCCGGGCGTGTACCGCGTCCCCCGCCCGCCAGGCCGCGGCGAGCTCCGCGAACCGCTGCGTCGCCAGATGGGCCGAGGCCAGGATCCCGCCCGACGCGCCCAGCGCGAGCATCGCCGACACGTGCACGTCGTCCCCGGCCAGGACGTGGAAACCGGCCGGCCGGTCGCCGAGCAGTTCCACCGCGTCCTGGTCGAGGGCGCCGACCGCGTACTTCACCCCGACGACCCCGGGGAGCGAGCCGAGGGCCCGAAGCGTGGCGGCGTCCAGTGGCTGCCCCGTGCGGTAGGGGACGTGATAGACGAGGAGCGGTACGGGGCTGACCGCGGCCAGCCGCTCGAAGTGCGCCAATACCCCGGCCGCCGAAGGCCGTACGAACGACGGAACCGTGACCAGCGCGGCCCCCACCTGCGGCCACCGCGCCAGCCCGGCCAGGGAGGCCTCCGCGGCCCTGGTGCCGGACGCTCCCGCGCCGACGGTCAGCACCGCGCCGCGTTCCCCGCAGACGCGGGCGCACACGCCGGTGACGAGGTCGCGCTCCGCCGCGTCGAGGGCGGCGGCCTCCCCGGTGGTGCCGAGGGCGACGATTCCGGTGGCGCCCGCGTCGAGCACCTCGTGGGCCAATGCCTCCAGGGCCTCGGCGGCGACCGCCCCGGTGGGCGCGAAGGGCGTGACGAGCGGTACGTGGATCCCGTGGAGCGGGACCGCCCGCGCGAGGTCCTCCGGGGCCGCCCCCGCGATGCCCTGCGGGGCCGTTTCTGCGATGTCCTGCGTCGTGTCCTGTGCCATGCCCACGAGCCTGACCCGCCCCGAGCGGCAAATCCAGTTCACGTTCCTTACCCAACCCGTAAGCTGAGCCGATGCTCGACGTACGACGCCTGCGCCTGCTGCGCGAACTCGCCCGCCGCGGCACCATCGCCGCCGTGGCCGAGGCCCTCTCCTTCAGCCCTTCGGCGGTGTCGCAGCAGCTCGGCGTGCTGGAGCGGGAGGCCGGCCTGTCCCTGCTGGAACGCACCGGACGGCGGGTCCGGCTCACCCCCGCCGGGCAGAACCTCGTCCGGCACGCCGAGGCCGTCCTGGAACGGCTCGAACAGGCCGAGGCCGACCTTGCCGAAGCCCGCGGCGGCCTCGCCGGAGCCCTGCGCATCGGCGCCTTCCCCACCGCCTCCCGCGCGATCGTCCCGGCCGCGCTGGTGGCCCTCGCCCGGCGCCACCCTGGGCTGGAGCCGATGGTCTGCGAGACCGATCCGGCGGCGGTCGCCCACGCCCTGCGGGCCGGCGACCTGGACGTCGCCCTCGTCCACGCCTACGACTTCGTACCCGCCGAGCGTGAGCCGGGACTGACCACCGAACCGCTGTACGGCGAGGCGATGTACCTGGCCGAGCCCGCCGCGGGAACGCCCGGGGGCGTCAGGACGGCCGGGGCACTCGGGACGGCCGGGGCGCCCGCGCCCGACCAGGACGCGGTCCTGCGCGCGCACGCCGGATCGCCCTGGATCACCGCCAGCCCCGGTACCCTCTGCCACGCCATGACCGTGCGCGCCTGCCAGGCCGCCGGCTTCACTCCCCGGGTGCGCCACCAGGTGGACGAGTTCGCCACCGTGCTCGCGCTGGTCGCGGCCGGCCAGGGCGTGGCCGTCGTACCCCAGCTCGGGGTGACGGGCCCCGCCGACCCGTCCGTGCACCTCACCCGGCTGGCCATGCAGCGGCGCACCAACCTCGCCTTCCGCAGCGGAGCCGGCGCCCACCCGGCCGTGGCGGCCTTCGGCGCGGCGCTTCGCGCCGCCGTGCCACCGGATCTGGCCGGGTCGCGCGCCGAAGCGTGACACAACTCCCTTACCGGATGCCGTCCGTGTACGTTCGTTGATCCAGACCGAACCGATCAGAACGGGGTACGACGTGACGCATCGCGTACGAGGGGTCATCGCCCGGAGCAAGGGCGCACCGGTGGAGACGACGACGATCCTCGTGCCCGACCCGGGGCCGGGCGAGGCGCTCGTCCGGGTGCAGGCCTGCGGGGTCTGCCACACCGACCTGCACTATCGCGAAGGCGGGATCAACGACGAATTCCCCTTCCTGCTCGGCCACGAGGCCGCCGGCATCGTGGAGTCCGTCGGCCCGGACGTCACCTCCGTGGCCCCCGGCGACTTCGTCGTCCTCAACTGGCGTGCGGTGTGCGGCACCTGTCGGGCCTGCAAGCGCGGACGCCCCTGGTACTGCTTCGCCACGCACAACGCCACCCAGCCCATGACCCTGGAGGACGGCACCCCGCTCTCCCCGGCCCTCGGCATCGGCTCCTTCGCCGAGAAGACCCTGGTCGCGGCCGGCCAGTGCACCAAGGTGGACCCGGCAGCCTCCCCGGCCGCCGCCGGACTCCTCGGCTGCGGGGTGATGGCCGGTCTCGGCGCCGCCCTCAACACCGGCAACGTCGGACGGGGCGACTCCGTCGCCGTCATCGGCTGCGGGGGAGTGGGCAACGCGGCCGTGGCCGGTGCCCGGCTGGCGGGCGCCTCGCGGATCATCGCGGTGGACCTGGACGACCGCAAGCTGGAGTGGGCGCGCGGCCTCGGCGCCACGCACACCGTCAACGGCCGCACCGAGGACGTCGTCAAGGCCGTCCAGGCCCTCACCGGCGGCAACGGCGCCGACGTGGTCATCGACGCCGTGGGCCGCCCCGAGACCTACCAGCAGGCCTTCTACGCGCGCGACCTCGCCGGGACGGTGGTCCTGGTCGGAGTGCCGACCCCGCAGATGAAGCTCGAACTCCCGCTCCTGGACGTCTTCGGCCGCGGGGGCGCCCTGAAGTCCTCCTGGTACGGCGACTGCCTGCCCGAGCGCGACTTCCCCCTGCTGATCGACCTCTACCTGCAGGGCCGGCTCGACCTCGACGCCTTCGTCTCCGAGACCATCCCGCTGGACGGGGTCGAGGAGGCCTTCGCCCGGATGGGACGCGGCGAGGTGCTCCGCTCGGTCGTCGAGTTCTGACGCAGCCCCGCCGAGCCGGCCATCGGCGCCTGCCCGGGTGACCCGGCCACCGGCCTTCCGTGCGCTGCGGCCCCCGCCGCCGCACAGAAGGCCGGTAAGGCCCCCCGGGCCCCTGCGCCCCGGACGGGTCATAGACTCGGGCGGACCGCCGCGCCCGCCCGCGCCTCACCCGGCCGGGGTGCGCCATCTCCGTACCTCGTATCCCTGGGGGCCGTCCGTGACCGTCGTCCACAGCTACCGCCAGCCCGGCACGATCCTCACCGACCACCGGTTCTCCGTCCCCCTGGACCACGCCCGCCCGGACGGGGAGCGGATCGAGCTGTACGGCCGCGAGGTGGTCGCCACCGGCAAGGACCCGGAGTCCCTGCCCTGGCTGCTGTACCTGGAGGGCGGCCCGGGCTTCGGCGCCCGCCGCTTCGTCGGCCGGCAGGCCTGGCTGGAGCGCGCCCTGCAGGACTACCGGGTGCTGCTGCTGGACCAGCGCGGCACCGGCCGGTCCACCCCGGTGAACCGGCAGACGCTGCCCCTGCGCGGCACTCCCACCCAACAGGCCGACCACCTGGCCCACTTCCGCGCGGACTCCATCGTCCGTGACGCCGAGGCCATCCGCCCCGGTCTGACCGGCGGCGCGCCCTGGACCGTGCTCGGCCAGAGCTTCGGCGGCTTCTGCACGGTCCGCTACCTCTCCAGCGCCCCCGAGGGCCTCACCGCGGCCCTGATCACCGGCGGCCTCCCGTCGCTGACCGCCACCGCCGACGAGGTGTACCGGGCCGCCTACCCCCGCATCGAGCGCAAGAACGCGGCCCACTACGCCCGTTACCCCATGGACGTCGAGCGGGCCCGCCGGATCGCCGCCCACCTCGCGCGGCAGCCGGCCGAACTCCCCGGCGGCCACGTCCTGACGGTCGAGGCCTTCCAGTCCCTCGGCACCCTCCTCGGCGGCGGCGACGGCAGCCACCAGCTCCACTACCTCCTGGAGGACGCCTTCGTCCCGACCCCCGCGGGGCCGGCCCTCTCCGACGCCTTCCTGGAAGGCGCCCGCGCCCTCCTGTCCTTCGCCGGCCACCCCCTCTACGCGCTGGTCCACGAGGCGATCTACGCCCAGGACCCGGCCGCGCCCACGGCCTGGGCCGCCGAACGGGTCCGGGCGGAGAACCCCCGCTTCGACGCCCACAAGGCCCTCGCCGGCGACGAGCCCCTGCTCTTCACCGGCGAGACCATCCACCCCTGGCACTTCACCACCGACCCGGCCCTCGCCCCGCTGCGCGAGACCGCCGACCTGCTGGCCGCCCGCACGGGCTGGCAGCCCCTCTACGACCCGGAGCGACTTGCGGCCAACGAGGTGCCGGTGGCCGCCGCCGTCTACCACGACGACATGTACGTGGACACGGAGGACTCCCTGCGCACGGCCCGCGCCATCCGCGGCCTGCGCACCTGGGTGACGGACGAGTTCGAACACGACGGCCTCCGCGCGGGCGGCCCCCGCGTCCTGGACCGCCTGCTGGCCCTCGTACACGACGACGCCTGAGCGGAAGGGCTCAGCAGGGCTCCACGAAGGCGCGGGTCAGGTGGGCCGTGGCCAGGAGGGCGCCGCGTCGGGCCGCCTGCGCCAGCAGGTGCTCGCGGGAGGCGCGGGCGGCTGGCCGGTCGCGTTCGTGTGAGTACGCGACCGCCGGATTGCCCAGCTGCACGGCGTGCACCAGCACGTCGCCGGTGACCAGTACGTCCCGGCCGGCCGGGCCCTGCTCCACCAGCACCGACTGGTGGCCGGGGGTGTGGCCCGGCGTCGGCAGCAGCGTGATCCCCGTCCCCAGCCGGTGCGTGCCGTCCACCTCGTGCAGCTGTCCGGTCTCCCGCAGCGGGGCAACCGTCCACTCCCACACCGGGTCGGCCCGGTCCAGGGCGACGACCTCGGCCCGCTGGACGACATGGCGCGCGGCGGGGAAGAAGGGCTCGCCGCCGGGCCCCGAGGTCCAGCCCGCATGGTCCTCGTGCAGATGGGTCAGCACCACCGTCTCCACGTCCGCCGCATCGATACCGGCCTCCGCAAGGGCGGCCGGCAGCCGCCCGGGTACCGGCGCCCACCCGGCGGCGGGCCCGTCCGCCGGTCCGACGCCCGCGTCCACCAACACCCACCGGCCCCCCGGCCGCGCGACGGCGAAGCACCGGAAGTCCAGCCGCCAGGAACCGCCGGGACCGGCCGCGCCCGGATCCAGCAGCGCGGCGCGCGCCCAGTCGGCCTCGTCCGCGCCGGGGAACGCCGTTGCGGCGGGCTCGAAGAAGGTTCCCGTGGTATCCAGGAGGGCCACTACCAGTCCGTGTCGGTCCATTCACCTATGGTGCGACGTATGACCGAACAACGTGATCAGCAGGCCCCCTTGGAGCCGATGCCCACCGACTGGCAGCGCGCCCTCGCCGTCGTGGCCCACCCGGACGACCTGGAGTACGGGTGCGCGGCCGCCATCGCGGACTGGACGGACGGCGGCCGAGAGGTGGTCTACCTCTTGGCCACCCGCGGCGAGGCGGGTATCGACTCCCTGGCCCCCGCCGCGTGCGCCCCGCTGCGCGAGGCCGAACAGCGTGCGAGCGCCGCCGTGGTCGGGGTGTCCGCGGTGGAGTTCCTCGACCACCGCGACGGCATCGTCGAATACGGTCTCGGCCTGCGCCGGGACATCGCGGCCGCCATCCGCCGCCACCGCCCCGAGCTGGTCATCACCCTCAACCACCGCGACACGTGGGGTGGGGAGCAGGGCGGCGGCTACTGGAACACCCCCGACCACAAGGCCGTCGGCCGGGCCACCCTGGACGCGGCCGCCGACGCCGGCAACCGCTGGATCTTCCCGGAGCTCGTCTCCGAGCAAGGCCTGGAGCCGTGGAACGGAGTCCGCTGGGTGGCGGTGGCCGGCACCAGCACGCCCACGCACGCGGCCGACGCCGGCCCGGGCCTGGAGCGTTCGGTCCTGTCCCTGCTGGAGCACAAGGCCTACATCGCGGCGCTGACGGACCAGGACCCGGAGGAGTACGTCCGTACCTTCCTCACCGGCAACGCCGAACGGGTGGCGGCGCGGTACGACGGCCGCCCGGCGGTCGCGTTCGAGGTCTTCCCCCGCTGACCGCCACACCCCTAGTCTGACGGCCTGTCAGTACATGGGCAGCTGTCGAGCCGGGGGTGCGGAAAAGGTGATCGACACCATCTCCACGGAGATCGCGGAGGGTGAGGAGCGGATCCGCCTGGAGATCGCGGAGGGCGTGGCCGTCCTCACCCTCTGCCGCCCCGCCCAGCTCAACGGCTGGAGCTGGGAGTCCAGCCGCCAGCTGGGTCTGCTCGCCGACCGGATCCGCTTCGACCCTTCGGTACGCGCCGTGCTGCTGCGGGCCGAGGGCCGGGCCTTCTGCGCCGGCATCGACGTGACCGCGCCGGGCGGCGCCATCACGGGCGGATCCACCGCCGAACGCACCCGCAACTACTATGAGGGCATCCGCTGGGTCCACGAGCGCTTCACGGTCCTCGCCCGGCTCCCGCAGCCCGTGGTGGCCGCCGTCCAGGGCTACTGCCTGGGCTTCGGTTTCGAGCTGGCGCTGATGGCCGACGTCCGGGTGGCGGCGCGGGACGCCGTCTTCGCCCTGCCCGAGGCCCGGCTGGGCGTGGCGGTCGACGCGGGCGGCGACCTGCGCATCGCCCGCGAGGCGGGCGCGGGCTGGGCGAAGTTCCTGGCCCTCACCGGTCGGCGGATCGACGCGGCGACCGCCGAACGGCTCAACCTGGTCCAACTCCTCGTCGAAAGAGAGGATTTGGAGGAGGCCTCCCGCGCCCTCGCGGCGGAGGTCGCCGCCAATGCCCCGCTCGCGGTCCAGGGCATCAAGCGTGCGGTCGACGCCTACGCCGACGCCGCCCTCCCCGCGGCCCTCGACCGGGTGGCGATGACCGCGGCCCTCACGCTCGCCTCGGACGACGCCCGCGAGGGCTACACCGCCCAGGCGGAGCGCCGGCCGCCCCGCTTCACCGGCGGCTGACCCGCCGGGCACCCATGGAACCCTGGAGCGTGCGTGCCAGGCCCCGCCGGCCTTCGACGACACGACCTACGCGCCGCCCGCGGGCGGATCCGTCGGGCGGGGCCCGCCCGGCCGGGTGGCGAAGGGACCGCGCCCCAGCTGCTCCCGTACCGGGACGACCTCCGGACCGACCACCGTCCGGCGCTGCCAGTTGGCGCCGTCGACGACCAGGGTGTGGCCGGTGACGAACCGGGCGTACGGCGAGGCCAGGAAAGTCGCGGCCCAGCCCAGTTCGCGCGGCACCCCGACCCGCAGCGCCGGCTGCCGGGCGTCCCTGGCGCCGGGCGCGGCGTGTTCGAGGCCGCCCCGGATGTCCGCGGTCATGTCGGCGTGCGGGAACAGGCCCGGGACGAGCCCGTTGATCTGGATGCCGTAGGGACCCCACTCCACGGCGAGGGTCTCCACGAGGTTCTTGACCCCGGCCTTGGCGGCGGCGCTGTGGGCGAAGCCCGGCCCGCCCGTCCAGGCGTACGAGGCGCCGATGTTGATGATCGACCCGGGGGCGCCGACCGCGAGGTGACGGCGGCCGAATTCACGGGTCATGAACCACGTGCCGGTCAGGGTGATGTCGACGACCGCCCGCCAGGCGTTGGGCGAGAGGTCCTCCGCGGGGGAGGGGAAGTTCGCGGCCGCGTTGTTGACCAGTACGTCCGGCAGCCCGAGCGCCGCCTGCGCCGCGTCGAAGACCTCCGCGACCCGCTCGGGGTTCCTGATGTCGCAGACGGCGGAGCTCACCCGGCCCGCGCCCGGTACGGCCGCCAGCTCGTCCCGCGCCGCCCGGAGCTGCTCGGGGCGCCGGCCCGCTATCAGCAGATCGGCGCCGAGCCGGGCGAACTCGGTGGCCACGGCCTTGCCCAGCCCGGTGCCGCCGCCGGTCACCAGGACCACCTGCCCGGCGTACGTACCGGCGGGCAGGGCGGCGGCACCGAGGGGCGGCGGCGCGGGAAGGCCGTGCTGAGGGTTCTCCATGCGCCCATCGATAGCGCGCGGGCGCTCAGATCACCAGGGCGCGGACACCCCCTGGGGTGTCTCGCCGATCCCGCCGGGCTCGCGGCGCATGGCACCGCTCCCTGATCCGCCCTGACCGACAAGACACCCTTAGCTGCCCGGGTTGTACGCCTGCTGGGGCGCGCAGGTCCAGATCACCGGCTTGAGCCTGCCCTTCGCGTTCACGGCGGCCCCGCCGACGCGGTCGTCGTCCGACACCGCATCGGCCATGCTCGCCCCGCTCGCGGCCAGCCGCGGCAGGGCCTTGACCGGGCCGGAACCGGCACGCAGCAGCGCCTGGTCCGGCAGGGTCATCTCGTCCGGGTGGAACTTGGCCGTGCCGACGCTGACGTTCGTGGTCGGGCTGATCGCCTCGAACGTGGCGTACGGGTGCGAACTCAGGCCCCCGGGGCTGGTGCCTGGACCGGTGAGCGGGGGTTCCCAGACCCACGTCCGGTACTCGTGCCACGGCCCGGCCCAGTCGTAGCCGACGATCCGGCCGCTCTCGTCGAGGTCCTGGACGTAACTGTCGTTCATCGTGGGATCCAGCAGCCGGGCGGCGGTCCCGTCCCCGGGCCACAGCACCGGGTGGGTGCCCTCCAGGTGCGCTCCGGTCTCGGGGACCTCGTAGTCCTGGGTGGCCATGCCGAGGATGTCGCCCCGGTTGTTGATGCCCGTGACCATCGTGATCCGGGTGCCCGGGCCCGCGTCGGCCGGGACGGCCAGTTCCCGGACCTTCTGACCGTCCTTCCAGACGGTGCCGAGCCCGCCGTCGGAGCGGGAGACCACGTACCCGGCGTCGTTGACGTCGGCCTCGATGTCGTAGCCGTAGCCGTCCGGCAGCGGGGTGATCGCCGCGGCGCCCGCCTGGTAGGTGAACAGGGAGGCACCGCCGGAGCCGTGGAGGACGCCCACCATCAGTCCGTGCGCGTTGACGGCGACGACCTGCCCCGTCCGGTTCGGGTCGCCCAGCGGTACCTGGTGGACGGTGGTGCCGGTCCAGTACACGGGCTTGTGGCCCGACACGCCGACGGCGAGGCCGTCCGGGCCGAGGTCGAAGACGCCCTGGCCGCGCTGCATGTCGCGCACGTACGTCTCGTCCCCGATCGAGCCGAGCACCTGGATCTTCGGCGTGCACCTCGCGTCGGCCGCCACGGCCGGGCCGGCGGCGGTGATCAGGCCCGCCAGAACGACGGCGGCTGCGGCCGCGGACATGCTTCTTCTCATGTGGTGGTCCCCCTGGACAGGTGCAGTTCCCCGTTGAGTCATGACACGTGCACGCCACATATTGCCTGATGGTGGGTCGGATGCGGCCTGAAATGACGCCTGTTGTTTCGGACCGGGTGACGGTCCACTCGTCCCGGCGATTCACAGAAGGGCAAGCGACCGCTTAGTATGCGCTCGGAGCGTGATTCCTCGACGGCGGCTGGAGGCCCCGGATGCAGGCTTGGCGAGTACATACCCCCGGCGAGCCCCGCGAGGCCATGCGCCTCGAAGAGGTACCCGAACCGGTCCCCGGCGAGGGCGAGGTGAGACTCAGGGTGCTCGCCGCCAACGTGAACTTCCCCGACGCGCTGCTCGTCCGCGGGCAGTACCAGATCACACCCCCGCTGCCCTTCACCCCCGGCGTCGAGATCTGCGGCGAGACCGAGGACGGCCGCCGCGTCATCGCCAACCCGAGCCTGCCGCACGGCGGGTTCGCCGAGTACGTCACCGCACCGGCGCGCGCCCTGCTCCCGGCCCCGGAGACCCTGGACGACGCCGAGGCGGCGGCCCTCCACATCGGCTACCAGACCGGCTGGTTCGGCCTGCACCGGCGCGCCGGCCTCCGGGCCGGCGAGACCCTCCTCGTGCACGCCGCCGCCGGCGGCGTCGGCAGCGCCGCCGTCCAGCTGGGCAAGGCCGCCGGGGCCACCGTCGTCGGAGTCGTCGGAGGCAAGGACAAGGCCCGTACCGCCGAGGAGCTCGGCTGCGACCTGGTGATCGACCGTACGGCGGAGGACATCGCCGCCCGCGTCAAGGAGTTCACCGGCGGACGCGGCGCCGACGTCGTCTACGACCCGGTCGGCGGCGGCGCCTACACCGCGTCGACCAAGTGCGTCGCCTTCGAGGGCCGGATCGTCGTCGTCGGCTTCGCGAGCGGCACCATCCCGGCCCCCGCCCTCAACCACGCCCTCGTGAAGAACTACGCCGTGCTCGGCCTGCACTGGGGCCTGTACGCGTCCAAGGACCCCGCCGCCATCCTCGCCTGCCACACCGAACTCACCCGGCTCGCCGCCGAGGGCGCGGTCAAACCGCTGGTCAGCGAACGCGTCCCGCTCGCAGGCGCCGCCGACGCGGTGCAGCGCCTCGCCGACGGGACCACCACCGGCCGCCTGGTGGTCCTGCCGGGCCTGGACGGAGCCGCCCGATGACCACCGGAGCCACCCCCGCCGCCCCCATCCCTCCGGTCACTCCCGTCACCGCCGAGACCGTACGCGCCCGCACCAGGCAACTACTCGCCGCGCACCCGCCCGCCGGCACCGACCGCACCGCATTCCTCCGCGCCCGCTTCGACGCCGGACTCGCCTGGGTGCACTACCCCGAGGGACTCGGCGGACTCGGCGCGCCCCGTTCCCTCCAGGCCGCCGTCGACGCCGAACTGGAAGCCGCCGGCGCCCCCGACAACGACCCGCGCCGGATCGGCATCGGCCTCGGCATGGCCGCGCCCACGATCCTCGCGTACGGCACCGAGGAGCAGAAGCGGCGCTTCCTGCGCCCCCTGTGGGTGGGCGAGGAGGTCTGGTGCCAGCTCTTCAGCGAGCCCGGCGCCGGATCCGACCTCGCGGCGCTCGCCACCCGCGCCGTCCTCGACGAGGGTGCCGGCGAGTGGGTCGTCGACGGCCAGAAGGTCTGGACCTCCAGTGCCCACAACGCCCGCTGGGGCATCCTCGTCGCCCGCACCGACCCTGCACTGCCCAAGCACCAGGGCATCACCTACTTCCTCTGCGACATGCACGACCCCGGCGTCGAGGTCCGGCCGCTGCGCCAGATCACCGGCGAGGCCGAGTTCAACGAGGTCTTCCTCACCGGCGTCCGCATCCCCGACGCCCACCGCCTCGGCGCCGTCGGCGAGGGCTGGGCGGTCGCCCGCACCACCCTGATGAACGAACGCGTCTCCATCGGCGGCATGCGCATCCCGCGCGAGGGCGGCATGATCGCACCCGTCGCCGCGGCCTGGCGCGAACGCCCCGGCCTGCGCACCCACGCCCTCCACCAGCGGCTGCTGGAACTGTGGGTGGAAGCCGAAGTCGCCCGCCTCACCGGGGAGCGGCTGCGCCAGCAGCTCGCCGCCGGCCAGCCCGGACCCGAGGGCTCGGGCATGAAGCTGACCTTCGCCCGCCTCAACCAGGAGATCAGCGGCCTGGAGGTGGAACTCCTCGGCGAGGCGGGACTGCTGTACGAGGACTGGACCATGCGCCGTCCCGAACTGGTCGACTTCACCGGCCGCGACGCCGGCTACCGCTACCTGCGCGCCAAGGGCAACAGCATCGAGGGCGGCACGAGCGAAATCCTCCTCAACATCGTCGCCGAACGCGTCCTCGGCCTGCCCCCCGAGCCGCGCGACGACAAGGACCTCGCATGGAAGGACCTGTCCCGATGACGGCACCGACAGCGCCGACGGCGCCGGCCGACCTCCTCTACTCCGAAGCCGAGGAGGAGCTGCGCGCCGCCGTACGCTCGCTCCTCGCCGCCCGCTGCGACGCCGAGGCGGTCCTCACCCGCGCCGAGACCGGCCGGCCGCACGACCCCGCTCTGTGGCACACCCTCGCCGCCGAGATCGGCACGGCGGGGCTCCTCGTGCCCGAGAAGCTCGGCGGGCAGGGCGCGGGACACCGGGAGGCGGCCGTGGTGCTGGAGGAGCTGGGCCGTGCCGTGGCTCCCGTCCCGTACCTCACCAGCGCCGTGCTCGCCACGGAGGTCCTGCTCGGCTGCGACACCGCCGAAGCCGCCCCACTGCTGGCGGAGCTGGCCTCGGGTCGCACGGTGTGCGCCCCGGCCGTTCCGCTGACCCTCGCCCCCGGTGCCCGCCTGCCCGCCTCCGTACGGGACTCCGGCGGGGGGAGCCTGACCGGCACGGTCAGCGCCGTGGCGGACGTGGTGGCCGCCGACGTACTGCTCGTCCCGGCCGACACCGGGCTGTACGCGGTCCGGGCGACTGACGCCGCCGTGACCCCGCTGGTCCCGCTGGACCTGACCCGCCCGCTCGCCACCGTCACCCTGGAGGCGGCCCCGGGCACCCGTCTCGCCGACCCCGCCACGGCCCGGGCCGCCGTCGCCGGAGCCCTGCTCTCCGCGGCGGGCCTCCTCGCGTCCGAGCAGGTCGGACTCGCCGAGTGGTGCCTGACCGAGACCGTCGCCCACGTCAAGGGCCGCTACCAGTTCAACCGGCCCGTCGGCTCCTTCCAGGCCCTCAAACACCGCCTGGCGCGGCTCTGGCTCGACGTGGCCTCCGCCCGCGCGGCGGCCAGGGCCGCGGCCGACGCCCTCGCCACCGGGGCCTCCGACGCGCCCCTCACGGTCGCCGTCGCCCAGGCCTTCTGCTCGGGGGTCGCCGTCCGCGCCGCCGAGGAATGCGTCCAGCTCCACGGAGGCATCGGCATGACGTGGGAGCACCCCGCCCACCTGTACCTCAAGCGGGCCAAGGCAGACTCCCTCGCCCTCGGCACCGCGGGCCACCACCGCGGCCTGGTCGCCGACTTCGCGGAACTCCCGGCGCCGTAGCTGCGGCCGCGGGGGCGGTGCCGGACTGGATCCATGCCCGCACGACGCGGGCCCCGCCGTCACGCGCCGCGGCCATCGCGGCCGCGGCCCTCTCGGCGTCGCGGCCCTCGCCCCGGCCGGTCCGGCAGCGGCCGGGCCCGCGGCCGGGGACGGTACGGCCCCCCCGCCGACGGCGGGCGGGGGGACGTCGAGGGCACGGTTCCCCTTCCCGGCGGCCGCCGCACCCACGTCGAGTGCCGGTGGACGGGCACACCGGCGGCCGACGGCACAGCCGTCTGCGCAGGTCCGGTCCCCGCAGGGCCGGTTCCCGCCCTACGCACGGCGCGATCTTCCGCGACCTGGACCGGGACCTGTACCGGCGCCGCTCCGGGGCCTGCACCAGCACGGCTCCGCGGCCTGCACAGCACCGCTCGACGACCTGCACCTGCCCCTGCACCTGCACCGCTCCGGGACCTGTACCCGGCACCGCTCAGGGGCCTGCACCTCACCGCACCGGCACCGCTCCGGGACCAGTACCCGGCACCGCTCAGGGGCCCTGCACCTCACCGCACCGGCACCGCTCGGCGACCTGCACCTGCACCGCTCTGGAACCTGTACCGGCACCTGTACCGGCACCTGTACCGGCACCGGCACCGGCATCGGCACCGGCATCTGCCCCGCCTGAGGCGCGCTCCCGGCCGATCCCTATGCTCGCCCCATGACCGCTGTGATCACCGCTCTGTCCGCCGCCGGACTGCGCACCCACCGCGACGAACTCGCAGCCCTCCTGCACGCCGTGGTCCGCGACGGCTCCTCGCTCGGCTTCCTCGCGGGCCTCGACCACGCGACCGCCGCCGCCTGGTGGGACTCCCTGCTGCCCGCTGTCGAGGACGGATCCCTGGCCCTGTGGGTCTCCCGCAGCGGCGCCGACGGCCCCATCGACGGCACCGTCAGCTGGTACCGGGAGTCCAAGCCCAACGGCCGCCACCGCGCCGAGCTGCGCAAGCTCATGGTCCACCCGGCCGCCCGGGGCCGCGGCACCGCCCGCGCCCTCCTCGCGCACGCCGAGACCGAGGCCTCCCGCGCCGGGGTGCTGCTGCTGTTCCTGGACACCGAGACCGGCAGCGGCGCCGAACACGTCTACCGCTCCGCGGGCTGGACGGAGGCCGGCACCATTCCCGACTACGCCACCGACCCGGCGGGCCGGCTGCACCCGACCACCCTCTTCTACAAGCAGCTGCGCGGCGCCCACGGGTGACCTCGCCCGCCGCGCGGCGTTAGACCCGTAGCCGCCGGCCACCGAGCGAGGGAGACCGTATGTCCGCAGCAACCGACGCCGCACCTCTGACCCGACGCGCCCTCCTGCGCACGGCGTTCACCGCGGCCGTGCTCGCCGGTACGGGCGCGGTCCTGGCCCCCGTACTGCGCGCCCGCCGGCCCCGGCAGACCCTCACCCCCGCGCCGCTCACCGAGGAGACGTACCGCGGCCGGCACATCGCCGTCGACGTCGCCGGGGTCCGCATCGACGGCCGCCCCCTGCACGTCATGCGCCGCGCCGACGGCAGCTACCTGAGCGGGATCAACCACTTCCAGTCCTATCCGACCCCACTGGAACTGGCCCGTGCCGCTGTCGACGAACTGGGCACGACCCAGCTGGCGTTCGCGGCGCCGCACCACGGCTGACAGACCCACGGGAACGGGAGGACCTCCGCTTTGCACGTCCGGCAGAACCAGAAGAACCTCACCAGCGCCCAGAAGAAGCGGTTCACCGCGGCGGTGCTGGAGCTCAAGCGCAGCGGCGCCTACGACGCCCTGGTGCGCACCCACGACAAGTACTTCGTGCCCGACCGCGACCGCAAGCTGCGCGTCGGGCACATGTCCCCCTCCTTCTTCCCGTGGCACCGGCTCTATCTCCTGGAGTTCGAGAAGCAGTTGCAGCAGATCGACCCGGGCGTGTCCGTCCCGTACTGGGACTGGACCACCGACACCAGCCCGGTGTCCTCGCTCTGGGCGGACGACTTCCTCGGCGGAACCGGCCGCGCGACCGACCGCAAGGTGATGACCGGGCCGTTCGCCTACGACAAGGGCAACTGGACGGTCACCGTGGGCATCACGGAGTCCGCGTTCCTCACCCGCAACCTGGGCAGGCCGCAGAACCCGATCACCCTGCCGACCCCGGCCGAACTCCAGTGGGCGATCGACGACCCGGTCTACGACGTCTCGCCCTGGGACTCCACGGCCACGGCCGGCGGCTTCCGCAACAAGCTGGAGGGCTGGGCCGCCCCAAAGAGCGAGCGCTGGCGCAACCACAACAAGGTCCACCAGTGGATCGGCGGTCACATGACCGGCGGTACGGCGCCCAACGACCCGGCGTTCTGGCTGCACCACGCCTTCGTGGACCTGATCTGGGACCGCTGGCAGCGGCAGCACCCCCGCTCCGGTTACCTGCCCGCCGCCCCACTGGCGAAGGGCGACCTCCAGCGCGGCCGGGTGATCGCCCTCGACGAGCCGATGCCGCCGTGGAACGTCACGCCGCGCGAGGCCCTCGGCCACCGGGGCCTGTACCGCTACGAGTGACCCGGCGGTCCCGGGAGCGAGCGGGGGCACGGGCACAGGGCACTGCGGGCCCCCAGCGGGCAGGGGGCACAGGGGAAGGGCCCCCGCCGAGCGGCGGGGGCCCTTCGGTCGAGCCGGCGATCAGTGGCCGTAGCCCTCGTCCTCGGTGTGGTGGTCGGCGCCGCCGCCCGACGCGTTGACGCAGGTGTTGCCGAACGCGGGGTTCAGGAGGGCGATCACGTTCACCGTGTTGCCGCAGACGTTGACCGGGACGTGCACCGGAACCTGGAGCAGGTTGCCCGACAGGACACCGGGGGAGCCGACCGCCGCACCGTGCGCTCCGGCATCGGCGACAGCCAGGCCCGCACCGGCGACCACGGCGCTACCGGTGACAGCGGTGATGGCGAATGCCTTCGCGATACGCGACATCAAGATCTCCTCGTGAGATGTAAGGCGCCACAGAATCCGTGGCATTTGACATGGCATACAACGCGGGGACGGCCGCGGGGTCACGGCCCCTACGCCTACCCGGTGACGGGAAAGGCGACGGAGGCGAAGTACGGCCGCACCTGAGCCACCTCCCCGGGCCGCAGCGCGCCGACGACCCGGCCCGAGCAGCGTGGGCCCTGGTAGAGGGTCGCCGAGCCGCGGGTCGTGTTGGTGACCGCGCGCCCGCCGCCGCCCTCCGCCGCCACGCAGCCACGCGGCGCGGTGAGCCCGTGGACCCGGTCGTCCCGGCCCACGTACTGGAAATCCGGGCCCGCGGCGTGGGCCGGACCGGTGACGCACGAGATGCCCGCCAACAGCAGGGCGGGCACAGTGTGGGGGATACGCAGGATTCGCATGCCCGTCCAACCGGGCCGGTCCCCGGCCCGGTCACGCCTTGTCACCTGTTGGACGGCTGTGCGACCGTGCGGGACCGGCACCAGCTGCAGGAGGATGGATGAGCACAGAGGGCGTCGCCGCCGGCGTCGGCCGGCCGCGGGTCAGGACCGGGGCCGGCCTGGTCGAGGGCCGTACCGGGACCGATGGGATCGCGGTCTTCCGGGGCATCCCGTACGCGGCCCCGCCCGTCGGCGCCCTCCGCTTCGCGCCACCCGCGCCCCCGGCCGCCTGGGACGGCGTACGCGAGGCCGCGGCCTTCGGCCCGACCGCACCGAAAGTGCCCTACCCGGCCACCTTCGCGGCCCTGCTGACCGACCCGGAGATCCCCGGCGACGACTGCCTCAACGTGAACGTGTGGACCCCCGACCCGGCCCCCGGGGCCGGGCTGCCGGTCATGGTGTGGATCCACGGCGGGGCGCACACCCGGGGCTCCGCTGCCGTGCCCGTCTACGACGGCACGGCCTTCGCCCGCGACGGCATCGTGCTGGTGTCCTTCAACTTCCGCCTCGGCGTCCTCGGGTACGGGCTCTTCCCCGACGCACCCGCCAACCGGGGCCTGCTGGACCAGATCGCCGCCCTCGAATGGGTCCGCGACAACATCGAGGCCTTCGGCGGGGACCCGGCCCGCGTCACCGTCTTCGGCGAATCAGCCGGAGCCATCAGCATCGGCGCCCTCCTGGCAGCACCGCGCGCTGCCGGCCTCTTCCACCGGGCGGTCCTGCAGAGCGGAGCCCCCGAGGCCCTGCCGCGCCCGAGGGTGCGCGCCATGGTCCGTCGGATGGCCTCGCTGCTGAAGGTGGACGCCACCGCCGGGGCCTTCACCGCCGCCTCCCTGCCCGACCTCATGGCCGCCCAGGCCGCCGTCCTGCGCAGATCGGGCCCCCTCCTCGGCGGCCCCGCCTTCGGCCTGGTCGTCGACCCGGACACGCTCCCCGTCGACCCCCTCGACGCCCTGACCGCCGACGCGGACGCCGCCTCCGGCGCGGTGCCGCTGCTGTTCGGATGGACCACCGAGGAGTACCGGCTCTGGCTCGTCCCGACCGGCGGGATGCGGCTGCTGGACCGGCTGGGGCCGCTCGCCGTGGCGCTGGCCCGCGCCCGTGCCGGCAAGGACCGCGATGCCGTACGGGCGCTGCGCACGGTCCTGCCGGGGGCCGGGCCGGCCGAGCTCGCCGGGCAGCTGCTCACCGACCGGCTGCTGCGCGATCCGCTGCGCAGGCTCGCGGGGGCCCGCCGGGCCGCGCCGAGCTACCTGTACGAGTTCGCCTGGTGCTCGGGCGTCCCGGGCCTCGGCGCCTGCCACGCCCTGGAGCTGGGCTTCGTGTTCGACACGCTGTCCGTGCCCGAGGCCGCGTGGCTGGCCGGGAACGAGGCGCCGCAGGCACTGGCCGACGAGATGCACACGGCGTGGGTGCGGTTCGCGACGACGGGCGACCCGGGCTGGGCGCCCTGGAACGGCGACGGCCCGCCGAAGGTGTTCGGCGGGCCGGAGCGCGATCGGACGGAGGTGCCGGTGGCTATTCGACCGGTCCTTCCATGACCTTGCTGATGTACTGGATCGGGCCCTCGCCCATGTTCGGGACGTAGGTCTTGGCGTTGTGCTGGCCGCCCGGTATCACCCGCAGGCTGGTGTGAACGGGCCCCTTGTTGCCGAAGGCGGCGACGAACTTCTGCACGTCCGGCAGGGTCTTCTTGTTGCTTTCGTTGTCGCCGACCTGGAAGGCGATGTAGACGTCCGGACCCTTGGTGTCGATGAGCTGCTTGGCCAGCAGCTCCGGGTTGTTCTCGGCCTTCTCCTTGTCGTGGCCCTTCCACAGGGAGGAGTCCGGGACGATGTCCGGGCCGGAGGCGATCACGGCCTTGAACTTGTCCGGGTGCTTGAGCACGGCCTTCATGCCCGCGAAACCGCCGGTGGAGGAGCCCATGAAGGCCCAGCCGTCACGGGACTTCACGGTGCGGAAGTTCGCCTTCATCAGGTCCGGGACGTCCTCGGTCAGCCAGGTGCCCATCTTCGGCTGGCCGGGGATGTCGGAGCCGTCCCAGTAGACGCCCTTGTCGTCCGGGCCGGGGTTGAGCACCGGCATGGCCAGCAGGAAGGGCTTGCTCTTCCCCTCCGCGTACCACTTGCTGATGCTGGTCTGGAGGCCGAGGTCCGTGCCCATCCAGTAATTGTTCGGGTAGCCGGCGCCGCCCGGCAGGGCGATCATGACCGGAAAGCCGCTCTTGGCGAACTTCGGGTCGTTGTACTCCTTGGGCGCCCAGACCCAGACCTTGCCCTTGAAGCCGGACTTCTTGCCGTCCAGGGTGGTCACGGCCACGTGCGTGCCGTCGGCCAGGGTCATCGAGTTCTTGAAGTCGGCGGTCGGCCCGGTCGGCATCAGCATCTTGGAGTTCGCCGGCTGCTGGGCCCCCGCGCCGCCCTGCCCGGAGCCCTTGCCGCCGGGCTGCTGCCCGAAGGAGACCGCGGAGCCCTTGTCGGTGAACGGGGGTATCTCGTAGTGGTTCATGACGCCGGCGGCTATGCCGGCGAGCGCGAGCACGGTGACGCCGGCGATCAGCCAGCGCCTGCCCCGGCGGCGCGGGGGCTCGGGCTGCTCCTGCTCCCAGGGACCCTGCGGCTGCTGCCCGTACGGCCCGCCGTGCCGGTCCTGCCGGGCGTACTGCTCCCCGTACGGTTCTCCGTACTGCTCTTGGCGCGGGGACTGTCCGTGCGGCTGCCCGTACGGACGGCCGTACTGATCGCCGTGGGGCGGCCGCGGGCCCTGCCCTCCCGGCCCGTACGGCTGGTGCTGCTGCCCCTCGGGTGCGTACGACATGTGCGGTGGCTCTCCGGCTGGTGCTGCCCCCAGGGGGGCGGGGTGGTCCGACGACTCGGTTCTTCCGTTCGGAAGATGAACGTAAGTACGTCAGGGTTCCGCATTTTTCCTTTTCTTGGGGTGCCCTAGGCCAGCGCATTGCCCGATTGCCGGGCCGGGTGCCGCGAGTTCCCGATCCGGTGGCCGCGCGTGCCTGGTATCCGCACAGGCCGCTGGGTAGGGTGCCCCCGCCCCGCCCCGCCCCGCCCCGCCCCGCCCCGCCCCGCCCCGCCCCGCCCGGAACGCCCACCCCGCCCGGAGTCGGTCCATGACCCTGCAGCGCCGGATCCTGCTCTTCGCCGCCGCCCTCGCCGTGCTCACGGCCGTGGGCCTGATCGCCGTCGTGCGGGCCTCCTCCGCCGCGGACGAGAAGGACCGGGCGCGCGCCGACGGCCCGCGGACCGGCCGGGGCGAGGTCTCCCTCGTCCCGGACGGCGGCGGCCGGCGGATCGTCTTCCGGAACATGGCCTGGGGCCCGCACCGGGACGCGCTCGCCACCGTCGCCGCCGACGCGCCCGAGCGCGCCCGCACCGTGTCCGGGGTGAGCTGCCTGCGCTTCCACGCGGCCGGCGGCACGGGGATCTGCCTCCAGGCCGACAGGAGCGGGGTCCAGGACGGCTACCGGGCCGTCGTCCTCGACGCCCGCCTCAAGGAGGTCTCCGCCCGTCCGCTGGCGGGGATCCCCACGCGTGCCCGGGTGTCACCCGGCGGCCACCTGGCCGCCTGGACCGTCTTCGTCGGCGGGGATTCGTACGCCGGTACGAACTTCTCGACGCGGACCTCGGTGCTCGACCTGCGCACCGGCAGGTTCGACGCCTCGCTGGAGGACTTCACGATCCACAAGGACGGCAAGCCGTACCGCAGCGCCGACGTGAACTTCTGGGGTGTGGCCTTCGCCGCCGACGAGCGGACCTTCTACGCGACCATGGCCACCGGCGGCCGGACCCACCTGGTCCGCGGCGACCTGGCCGAGCGCACGGTGACCAGCCTGCGCGATAACGTCGAGTGCCCGTCGCTGTCGCCCGACGGGACCCGGGTGGTGTTCAAGAAGCGGGTGCCGGGCCTGCCGGCCGAGGCGCCCTGGCGGCTGCACGTCCTGGACCTGGCCTCGGGTGCCGAGACCCCGCTCGCCGAGGAGCGCAGCGTGGACGACCAGGTGGTGTGGACGGACCGCGGGACGGTCGTCTACTCCCTGCCCGGGGACTTCGGCGCCGACCTGTACGCCGTACCGGCGGACGGGAGCGGCGCCCCGGCCCGGTTGATGGACTCGGCCCTGGCCCCGGCCTTCCTCGGATGAGGGGGCCGGGACACGGGTGGTGCAGGACCGCTTTTCCGTTCTTCCGTCCGGCGCAGGGGTGTCTTGCCGATCAGGCCGGGACCAGGGTCTTGCGGCGGCGCTTGCGCTGCGTGCCCGCCGACAGCCTCAGCTCGATGATCGACCGTACGGCCGGCCACTCCTCGTCGAGGATCGAGTAGAAGGCGGTGCTGCGGACGGCGCCGTCCAGCCCCCGCGAATGGGCCCGGCGGACCCCTTCGCAGGTGAAGCCGAGACGGTCCATCGCGGCCCGCGACCGGCCGTTGCGCGCGTCGGCGCGCAGCGAGATGCGCCGGACACCCCAGGTCTCGAAGGCATGGCGGAGCATGAGCAGCTTCGCCTCGGTGTTGATGCCGGTGCCCTGGGCGGTCGGGGACAGCCAGGTATTGCCGATCTCGGCGGCATCGGGAACCGCCGTCGCCGGATCGCCGAACGGGACGCCGGGCACGGCGGGCCACACCAGTGGCCCCTGCCAGTAGTCGAGTTCCAGGAACCGGGTCGAACCGACGACGCGCCCGTCAGTGGCTCTGACGATGGCGAAGGGGAGCGATCGACCCGCAGCCTGATCGGCGAGGGCGCGGTCGATGTACTCGTGTGACGCCTGCACCCCATGGGGTACGGGGGTGAAGGCGTAAGTCGTACGATCCTCGGCACCGGCCACGGCCAGGGCCTCGGTGTGGTGGGGTGCGAGGGGCTCGAGCCGCACGGTGCGGCCCGCGAGGTGTACGGGTACGGGCACGGAGCCTTCGGTCCTTCTGGGCGGTGGGGTGGTTGCACAGTCTGCGTCCATGACGTCGCCCCCCGTGCAAAACACGAGTGAAAGGCAACCGGCTGTCGGGTGAACGCGAGTGGCTCAATGTAGCCCCTTAAAGTCCTCTCATGAAGCCCCAATTTGGCAATGGTGTGACGCTGGTTTTCGACGACTCGGGTCCCCGCCTCGGAGCGCCCGTGATCCTGATCCACGGACATCCCTTCAACCGCACCATGTGGGCTCCCCAGACGGCTGCCCTCACGGCCGCCGGGTACCGCGTGATCGCCCCTGACCTGCGAGGATACGGAGACAGCCCGGTGCTGCCGGGCAAGGCCCTGCTCGCCGACCTCGCCGACGATCTCGCCGCCCTCCTCGCCGGACTGGGCCTCGAACGCGTGGTCGTCGGTGGTGTGTCCATGGGCGGTCAGATCGCGATGGAGATGCGGCTGCGCCACCCGGGTCTGGTACGTGCCCTGGTGCTGTCCGACACCTCCCCGGCGCCCGAGACGGAAGCCGGGGCGAAACTCCGCCGGGAGACCGCCGAACGACTGATCGCGGAGGGCATGCGGCCCTATGCCGAGGAGGTGATCGACAAGATGCTGGCGCCCTACAACGTGACCGGCATGCCCGAGGCCGCCGCGCGGGTCACGGCCATGATGTGCGCGACCGACCCGCAGGGCGCGGCCGCCGCCCAGCGCGGCCGGGCCGAGCGCCCCGACTACCGGCCGCTGCTCGCCGGAGCCGCCGAGCCCTGCCTGGTCCTGGTCGGCGCCGACGACGTCTACACCCCGGTCGCGGAGGCCCAGGCCCTGCACGCGCTGCTGCCCCACTCGGTGCTGACCGTCATCGAGGGTGCGGGCCACCTGCCGGGTGTGGAACGGCCCGAAGCCTTCAACCGGGCCCTGCTGGACTTCCTCGCCGGCCTCTGAGCCGGACGGCCCTTCCGAGGAACCGCCCGGGCCCGCCCGGGCCGCCGTAGAGTCGGGGCGGGATCACGTCGAGGAGGGTGCTCATGCTGCGCGGATTTGCGACGATCAACTTCTGGGCCGACGACCTGGAGGCGGCGAAGGCCTGGTACACCGAGGTGCTCGGGATCGCGCCGTACTTCGAGCGGCCCGGGTACGCGGAGTTCCGCATCGGCGACTACCAGCACGAGATCGGCATCGTCGACCGGCGCTACGCCCCGCCGGGCGCCGCCAAGGAGCCGGGCGGCGCCGTGGCCTACTGGGCCGTCGACGACCTCCAGGAGGTCCTGCGGCGGCTCCTGGAGCTGGGGGCCGAGGAGTACCAGCCCGTGACCGCCCACGGCGACGGCGGGTTCGTCACCGCGGCCGTCACCGACCCCTTCGGCAACGTGCTCGGGATCATGCGCAACCCGCACTACGTGGAGGTCCTCGAAGGGGCGACCCCCGACCCCGCCTGACCGGCAACGCGGGTCTCGTGAGCACGTCCCTGCACAGGGCGCCGTACTGAGATCATTCCGGGCATGGACGACGTACTGCGGCGACTGGCCCCCGTGGGCCCCTTCTTCACCGTGCCGTACGGGCAGGAGCCGCCCGGGCCGGGCTTCCGTCCGCTCACCGCGCTGTACGGCGGGCACCTCGCGCCGTACGTGGCCGAGGTGGGCCGCCGGATCGGCAGCGGGCCCGGCAGGGTGGCCGCCTCGACCGCCCAGTTCGGGATCGCCTCCCGGCTCTGGTCGATCGGGCTGGGGTGCGCGGCGCTGGCCGGGCGGGTGCCGGACCTGGCCGCCGACCGGGTGTGGTGGCGGCTGCCCGACGAGGGCTCGCTCCAGCTCTGGCTGCCCGAGCCGGCCGCACGACCGGCCGAGGGCCTCGGGGAGTCGGTCCTGGGCAACCTGGCCCTGCTGGAGACCGGTCTGCGGGGGCTGTACGGCGTCTCCCCGACGGTCCTGCGGGGGAACGCGGCGTCCGGACTGGTCGGCGCGCTGCGGGTGCTGATCGACCGGATCCCCGGGGGCGCTGCCGTCGCGCTCACACGCGCCCTGCTCGCCGAGGACGGCCCCCTGGCGGGCACCGGCACCTTCATCCACGAGGAGGGGCTCGGCGTGGCCTTCGTACGGCGCAGCTGCTGCCTCTACTACCGCGTCCCCGGCGGCGGCCTGTGCGGCGACTGCGTCCTGCGCACCCGGCGGAGCACCTGAAGCCGCCCGCGCGGGAAGCCCGTTCGGAGCAGGGGAGGGCGCGCCACACCCCGGCGCGCGGGGGCGCGCCGTAGCGTCCCCTCCATGACCGCAAGTACACCGCACCAGCCCGCTGCCCTCACCCGCCGCGCCGCCCTGACCGGGCTGGCCGCGGGAGCCGGCGCGCTCGCCGTCGGAAGCACCGCCTGCACCGCGGAGGCTGTGCCCACGCCGTCCGCGACGGCGTCCGAACCGGCGCCGGGAGCCATGCGGCTCTTCACCGATCCCGGCTTCAACTTCGCGGGACTGCTCGCCCTCGGAGCCGCCGGCATGCGCGCCTCCGAGGTCGGCGAGGTGCTCACCGCGGTCAACGTCATCAACGCGGCGGGACTGTCCGAGCAGACCTACACCGACACCTTCCGGTCCTGGGGCGACAAGCTCGCCGCGCCCCCCGCCGCCGGCCGGGACGGCGGCGGGACACCGTCGCAGACCCGCCGCTTCCGCTCGCTGCGCGCCGCCCAGTACTACGCCCAGGCGCTGTTCTACGTGCTCGGCACCGACCGGCCCGGTGACGAGGAGGCGGTCTACCGGGCGGGACGCACGGCCTGGGACACCTTCGCCCGACTGTGCACACCGGCCGCCGTCACCGCCCACGTCCCGTGGGGCAAGACCCGTCTGCCGCTGTGGTTCTTCCGCCCGGACGGTCCCTCCGAGCGGCGCCCCACCGTCATCCTCACCAACGGCAGTGACGGGCAGAACGTCGACATGTGGACCTACGGCGTGTCCGCGGCCCTCGACCGGGGCTGGAACGCCCTCGTCTACGACGGCCCGGGCCAAGGGCAGTTGCTGTTCGTGGAAGAGATCCCCTTCACCACCCGCTGGGAGACGGCGGTCAGCCCGATCGTCGACTGGCTGCTGGGGCGCGAGGACGTGGACGGCGGCCGCATCGCCATCACCGGCCTCAGCATGGGCGGCAACCTCGCCCCGCGCGCCGCCGCCTTCGAGCACCGGCTCGCCGCGGTCGCGGCCATGCCCGGATGCCTCAACCCCTGGCTGGGCTTCGACAAGGAGCTGCGCGACATCGTCACGCCCGACAAGGCGGAGACCAACCGGATCTGGAACGAGGAGGTCGTCCCGGAGCTGACCCCGCAGGCGGCCTTCACCGTCAAGAAGCGTTTCGAGATCTTCGACCGGCAGGCGCTGCGCCAGGCGCGCGAGGGCAAGGTCCTCACCGACCTCTGGACGCCGGCACAGGTGGCCATGGGCCTCGACATCACCAAGGTGGTCGGGAGGATCAAGGCCCCGACGCTCGTACTGGACTACGACTTCGAGCAGTTCTACCCCGGCCAGCCGCGGCAGATGTACGACCTGCTGCGCACCCGCCGCGAGTACGTGAAACTGACGAAGGCCACCGGGGCGCAGTTGCACTGCTCCCCGATGGCCCCTCAGCAGCACTGCGACGTCGTCTTCGACTGGCTCGCCGACGTCCTCCAGCGCTGAGTGCTCCGTGCGCGCCCTCGGAAGGCGACGTCAGAAGGTGGTGTTCCAGGAGTCGATCTTGCCGATGTCGCCGCCGGCGTTGTCGTTGACCCGGAGCTTCCAGGTGCCGCCCGCGACCTCGGAGGAGGCGTTGACGGTGTAGACCTGGTTGATGTTGTCGGTGCTCCCGCCCGAGCGGTTGTGGACCGTGTAGACGGTGCCGTCCGGGGCGATCAGGTCGACTTTCAGGTCACCGATGTAGGTGTGCACGATGTTCACGCCGACCTTGAGGGTGGCCGGGGCGTTGCCGGTCACGCCGCTGACGGTGATCGGGCTCTCCACGGTGGTGTTGTCACCGATGGCGAAGTCCGCGGTGTTCTCGAAGTACTTGCCGGGAGGCGGAGTGCTGCCGACCGCCTTGAGGGCGTCGACCTGGCCCTCGCCGAAGAAGCCGTTCTTCGCCGTGGTGCCCTTGCAGCGGCTGTCCGACGGGCAGGCGACGTCGTTGGCCTGCGTGGCCAGCCTGTCGCGCAGCTGCGCCGGGGTGATGCCCGGGTTGGTGCTGGCCAGCAGCGCCGCCACACCGGCGACGTGCGGCGAGGCCATCGAAGTACCGCTCATGGAGCCGTACTTGCCGCCCGGCAGGGTGCTGTAGATGCCGGTGGTGTCTCCGCCGGGGGCCGTGACGTCGACGACGTTCAGACCGTAGTTGGAGTACGAGGCCTTCGCGGTGGTGCCCATCGCCGAGACGGTGACCACGCCCGGGAGCTCGGTCGGAATGTCGAGGCAGGCGTTGGTGATGGTGCGGGTGACCGGAGTCGAGTCGTTGGGGCTCTCGGTGTCGGTCGTCTTGTTGGCCAGGTCGATGTTGGAGTTGCCGGCCGCCGCGACCTGCAGCGAACCCTTGCCCTCCGCGTACTCCTGGGCGCGCTTGACGCCCTCGATGATCGCGGCCTGGTCGGCGTTGTCGGGGCAGTTGAACTGCCACGGGTCCGTGTAGTAGCTGTTGTTGGTGACCTTGAAGCCGTGGTCGCCGGCCCACATGAAGCCGCAGATGGTGTTCTCGGCGAAGAAGAGCGAGGAGCTCGGCTCGGCGATGCGCACCGAGGAGATCTTCACGCCCGGGGCCACGCCGATGACGCCCTTGCCGTTCTTGGCGGCGGCGACCGTACCGGCCACGTGCGTGCCGTGGGTGCCGACGTCGCGCCAGGCTCCCGTACGGGTGTCGGGCTTGCCGTACGCGCAGGACGCGGAGTCCGCGGCGTTGAAGTTCGGGGCCAGGTCCTGGTGCTGGTCGTCGACACCGGTGTCCAGGATGCCGACCTTGACGGAGGCGGAGCCCGTGGTGACGGCCCAGGCCTGGTCGGCCTTGATCTGGGTCATGTCGGCGCGGACCGGCTCGCCCGAAGGGGTCGTGGACTGGGCCGGGTTGGCGGGCAGCGCCGGGTTGTAGGCGTCCGCCGGCACGTCCGAGGTGCGGGTGGCGCCGACCTGCTGGACCCCGCTCACGCCGCGCATGGTGGCGGCGAAGGAGGCGGACGCGGAGTGGGCGGTGATGACGCCGATCGCGTCGTAGTACTGGAACACCGTTCCGCCGTTGGCGGTGACCGCGTTGCGGACCGCCGTGGTGTCACCGGGGGCGGTGATCACGAGGTAGGCGCGGGTGCCGGCGACCCAGGTCGCACTCTGGGAAGCGGGGGCCGCGGCCTTGGGGGCCGCCGCCGCGGGGGCGGGGACGGCCGAGCCGGAGGGAGCGACGGGGGCGGTGCCGGCGAGCGCGGCGGGAGCCCCGAGGGCGAGCGCCGCGCCGAGCGTGGCAGCCAGCACGAGGGCACGTCGAGGTCGGCTGGATATGTGGGGTATCAATGCGTCCTCCGAAGACCCGGTGGTCAGGCCGGGTCGTACGAAACAAGTGGTGGACGCAAGATGTCATGCACGCGGCCGGTTACGGAAGTACCTTTTACAGCACGGGGGTTCGTTTATCGGTGGCCGAATACCGACTATGGGTGCAAGTGGGGAGAATGCGGCGGGCCGGCCGGGCTGGGCACCGTGGGGGCGAGCCCTGCCCGGCCGGCCCGCATGCGGGCGGACCGGCTGAGCGGGTGCCAGGCCCCGCCGGACGGGCGGGACCTTGACGGCACGACCTAGACCGGCACGCCGTCCTTGGGGTTGTGCGCCGGGACCGGCGCCTCGGGCGAGGCCGGGGTTGAGGCCGGGGCCGGGGCGGTCGTGTCCGGTTCGGTCGGCTCCGTCCGGTATTCGTCGTCGACCAGCGTCTTCTCGTCGAACGGCAGCCGCCCCGCGAGGACTTCCGCGGCCCGGCCGCGGTCGAACTCCTTCGTCCACGTTCCGATGAGCACCGTCGCGACCGCGTTCCCGGCGAAGTTGGTCAGGGCCCGGGCCTCGCTCATGAACCGGTCGATGCCCACGATCAGGCCGACGCCGTCGACCAGTTCCGGCCGGTGCGACTGCAGGCCGCCGGCGAGGGTGGCCAGGCCCGCGCCGGTCACCCCGGCCGCGCCCTTCGAAGCGATGATCATGAACAGCAGCAGGGAGATCTGCTCGCCCAGGGCCAGCGGCGTCCCCATGGCCTCGGCGACGAACAGCGAGGACATCGTCAGGTAGATCGCGGTGCCGTCCAGGTTGAAGGAGTACCCGGTCGGCACCGTGATGCCGGTGACCGGCCGCGAGACCCCCAGGTGCTCCATTTTCGCGATCAGCCGCGGCAGCGCCGACTCCGACGAGGAGGTCGAGAGGATCAGCAGGAACTCCCGGCCCAGATAGCGCAGCAGGGCGAAGACGCTGACCCCCGTGCACACGCGCAGCAGCGTGCCCAGCACGACGAAGACGAAGAGCAGGCAGGTCGTGTAGAAGCCGATCATGATGACGGCGAGGGACTTCAGCGCGTCGATGCCGGTCGCCCCGACCACCGCCGCGATCGCCCCGAAGGCCCCGACCGGAGCCGCCCACATGATCATCGCGAGGACCCGGAACACCAGCTTCTGCACGTGCCCGATGCCCCGCAGCACCGGCTCGCCCGCCGTGCCCATGGCCTGGAGCGCGAACCCGCACAGCAGTGCCACCAGCAGCGTCTGGAGCACCTCCCCGCCGGTGAAGGCGGAGACGAGTGTGGTCGGGATGATCCCCAGCAGGAACTCGGGGGTGCTCTCGGCCCCGCCGGCCTTGGCCTGCGCCTCACCCGCGCTCCGCGCCGCCTCGGTCAGGTGCAGCCCGCTGCCCGGCTCCAGGAGGTTGCCGACCAGCAGACCGATGGCCAGCGCCACCGTGGACATGACCATGAAGTAGCCGAGGGCCAGTCCGCCCACGGCGCCCACCTTGGCGGCCTTGCGTACGGAACCGATGCCCAGCACGATCGTGCAGAAGATCACGGGGGAGATCATCATCTTGATGAGGTTCACGAAGCCCGTGCCGAGCGGTTTGAGCTCGACGGCCACGCCGGGTGCGGCGAACCCGACCGCGATGCCGAGCAGCACCGCGGCGATCACCGCGATGTAGAGATAGTGCGTTCTGTCGCGTCTGGCGGCCACGATGCCTCCTGGTGGTGAAGTCGTCCGGGGAGACCATCACCCAGGGCTGTGACCCCGGTCACCCTTGCGTTCATTGAGTTCACGACCCGGGGCACACTGAGCGCCATGTTCCGCTTCCCTCGTCCGCCGCGCAGCCTCGCCGGCCAGCTCTTCGCCATGCAGGTACTGCTCGTCGCCGTGGTCGTCGCGGGCTGCGCCGTCTTCGCCTACGCCACCGCCCGGGGCCAGGCCGAGGAAGCCGCACGGCGCCAGGCCGGGGCCGTGGCCCGCGCGGTCGCCGACTCGCCCTCCGTACGGGAGGCGGTACGGGGAGCGGCGCGCGGGAGCGACCCCTCGGCCGAGCTCCAGCCCTACGCGCAGAAGGTCCGCGTGGACTCCGGCGTCGACTTCGTCACGATCATGGCTCCGGACGGCAGGCGCTGGACCCACCCCGACCCCCGCCGGATCGGCGAGCCCTTCATGGGCAACACCGCACGGGCCCTGCGCGGCGAGACCTTCAGCGAGACCTACACCGGCACCCTGGGCCCCTCCATCCGCGTGGTCACCCCGCTGGAGGACGACGGCCGGATCGTCGGCCTGGTCAGCGCGGGGATCACCGTCCGCGCCATCAGCGACCGGCTCGGCGCGCAGCTCTCCGCCCTCGCCTGGGTCGCGGGAGGCGCGCTCGCCCTGGGTGGCGCGGGCACGTACGTCGTCAACGCGAGGCTGCGCCGCCACACTCATGGCATGAACGCGGCCGAGCTCAGCCGGATGTACGACTACCACCAGGCGGCCCTGCACGGGGTGCGCGAGGGGCTGCTCATGCTCGACGGGCAGCGCCGGATCACCCTGATGAACGACGCCGGACGCGAGCTGCTGGGCCTGCGCGGCGATGTCACCGGCACCGGGGCCGCCGATCTCGGGCTGCCCGCCCCCCTCACCGGCGTGCTGCTGGCCGACCGGCCCCGGGTGGACGAGGTGCACCTCACCGCGGACCGGGTGCTGGTGGTCAACAGCTCGCCCGTCGCCGGCGGCGGCCGCCGCGGCACCGTGGTCACCCTGCGCGACCACACGGAACTGCAGGCGCTGACCGGGGAACTGGACCACGAGCGGGGCTTCACCCAGGCCCTGCGCTCCCAGGCCCACGAGGCGGCCAACCGGCTGCACACCGTGGTCTCGCTGATCGAACTCGGCCGCGCGCAGGAGGCGGTGGAATTCGCCACCGCCGAGCTGGAACTGGCCCAGGCCCTCACCGACGAGGTGGTCACCGCCGTCGGAGAGCCGGTGCTCGTCGCGCTGCTGCTGGGCAAGGCGGCCCAGGCGCACGAGCGCGGCATCGAACTCGTCGTCACCGCCGACAGCCGCAGCCTCGCAGACCTGGGCGGACTGCCGCCGGCCCGGGACCTCGTCACGGTGCTCGGCAACCTCATCGACAACGCCGTCGACGCGGTGGCGGCCGTGCCGGGGGCCCGCATAGCGGTCACCCTGCGGCCCGAGCGCGAGGAGCTGCTCCTGCGGGTCGCGGACAACGGGCCCGGGCTGCCCGAGGGGGTGGACGTGTTCCGCCGGGGCTGGTCCGGCAAGGGGGAGGGCCGCGGCCTCGGCCTCGCCCTCGTCCGCCAGGTGGCACAGCGCTACGGCGGCGCGGTGACCGCCTCGCAGGGACCGGGCGGCGGCGCGGAGTTCACCGTACGGCTGCCCACGGCACCCGAGCGGACGGCGGACCGGGGCGCGGCCGCGGGAGGCGCGCGGTGAGCGGCGGCGAGGTGCGCGTGCTGGTGGTCGAGGACGACCAGGTCGCCGCCGACGCGCACGCGCTCTACGTCGACCGGGTGCCCGGCTTCACCGCCGTCGGCGCCGTCCACTCGCTCGCCGAGGCCACCCGGGCGCTGGAGCGCACCCGGGTCGACCTGCTGCTGCTCGACCTCGGCCTGCCCGACGGGCACGGCCTGCGGTTCGCGCGCGGACTGCGGGCCGCCGGGCATCCGGTCGACGTGATCGTGGTGACCTCCGCCCGGGACCTGGCCGTGGTCCGTGAGAGCGTCTCACTGGGCGTGGTCCAGTACGTCCTGAAGCCCTTCGCGTTCCCGACGCTGCGTGAACGGCTGCTGCGCTACGCCGAGTTCCGTGCGACGGCGGGCGAGGCGGCCGGCCAGGACGACGTCGATCGGGCGATGGCCGCCCTGCGCGCGCCCCGCCCGGCCGAGCTCCCCAAGGGGCTGAGCGCGCCGACCCTGGACCGGGTCGCCGCCCTGCTGCGGGCGGCGGCCGAGGGGCTGACCGCGGCGGGGGCGGCCGAGGCGGCCGGGATCTCCCGGATCACCGCCCGCCGCTACCTGGAGCACCTGGTGGACACCGGCCGTGCGGACCGTACTCCCCGGTACGGCCAGGTCGGTCGCCCCGAACTGCACTACCGCTGGCTGGCGGCGGCCGGTTCGGTGTCGAAGGTGTAGAACTTCCGGTGGTCGAGCATGTCCGCCGGAGTCACGTTGTTCCACGGCCGCATGGTGTCGTTCAGGTCGACCACGTTCGTCGTGCCCGCGGCCGGCAGGTACGTGGACTGCGGGTGCTTGGCCTGCCAGTCGGCCCACAGCTTGTCGATGAAGGCGTGGTGCATCCAGAACACCGGGTCGTTGGGGGAGACCCCGGTGGACATCTGCCCGCCGACCCACACGTGCACCCGGTTGTGCAGGTTGGCGCCGCGCCAGCCCTCCAGGTGGTTGCGGAAGCCGTTGGAGGAGCTGTTCCAGGGAGCCATGTCGTAGACCGGCATGGCCAGTACGGAGTCCACCTCGGCCCGGGTCGGCAGCTGGGCGACGCCCGCGCCGAGCGCGCGCCGCAGGTAGGGGCGCCCGTCCACGCGTACGTCTACGTTCCACCGGCCCGTCGCATAGGCGAAGGGGCCGTCGATGACCTGCCCGTCACGGGCCCGCCCGGTGCCACCGAGGAAGTCGGGGGCCCAGAGGGAGGAGCGGGTGGTGCGGTCGACGGTCCAGTCCCAGTACGGGAGCGCGACGCTCGCGTCCACTTTCTGCAGCGCCTCCTCGAACTCCAGCAGGAAGCGGCGGTGCCACGGCAGGAAGGAGGGGGAGCGGTGGCCGACGCGGTCGCCCGAGTCGGTGTCGCTCATGATGAAGCCGTTGTGGGTGGTGACGAAGCGGTCGTAGCTGCCGTTGCGCTTGAGCTCCAGCAGGGCCGAGGTGAAGGCGCGCTTCTCGTCGGCGGTCAGCGTGGCCTGGTTCTTGCGGACGGTCATGCCGCACCGCCGAAGGGGACGAGGGGCGCCCCCTGGAGGTCGCGCACGGCGGCGCGGGCGAGCAGCTTGGGCTCGGCGAACGTCTCGTAGTGGTTGATGACGCTGATCCAGCTGCCGTCGGCGTTGCGCATGATGTGCAGTTCTCTGCCGTCTATTCGGACGGTGGGCTGGTCGGGCGCGTGGTGGCCCCCGTGGTGGCCTCCGCCTCCCTTGGTGATCTGGATGCGGCGGCCCTGGTAGACCTCGTCGACCGTGCCCGGGGGTGTGGGCGCGGCGGGGGTCGCGGCGGCGCTCGTGGCGACGCTCGTTGCTGCTGCGGTCAGGCCGAGGACGGTGAGTGCACCGGCGGTTGTCCCCAGGGCCTGACGGCGGGTGATCTTGTTCATGCCCGAAGAGGTATCAGCGCTCGGGGGTGGCTTGGCCGGTATCCGGACATCGGTGGATAAGTTGCCGGTAGAACAAGTTGGATGATCTTCCCGTCCGGGCCGGCTCCTGAGGTCCGAACGGGAAGATCTGCGGTGGTGAGTTTACTGGACGGTAATTTTTTCTGACCGACAGGGGTCGTATGAACGGTGTCACACTGCAGAGTCGGCCGGAAGCAGAGTGTCAGCGGGACCGTCAGGTGGACGCGTCCCGGCCCGGCGGGATGTCTTTGATGAACACCAGTCCGTCGGTCGCCGCCAAGTGGGCGGGGTCGAACGGGAAGTAGCCGAACCAGGCGGACGTACGTGGTGCGGCGAGCGTGCCGGCGAGGGCTGCGCCTAGGCCGGGGGAGTCGACCACGCAGACGTCGTCCGGGAGCGCGTACAGCAGCCCCTCCAGCGTGCCCGGCCGCGGGGTGTCCACTCCCCGGTGCCGGATCGTGCCGAGGGCCGTCGCGAAGAAGGCGTACCGCTCGCCCAGGTGGGCGCTCGCGATCGAACCGGCGCTCCACCACTCCAGCGGCCGGCCGCCCATCCGCATCGAGCTCCTGTCCCGCTGGAGGTGGCTGTTGTGGGCGTGGACCAGGGTGGGGCCGCGCTCGGCGAGGGCGAGGAGGTTGTCGGCCATCATCAGGTCCCGCTGGCCGACCAGTCGCGCCATGCGCCCGGGTGAGGTGTCGGCCATCCAGAAGTGGTAGCCCAGCAGGCCGGTCGCCGTGCGCCCGTACAGCCGGGCCCGCTCCCACGCCTCCCGCGAGGTCGCCGCGATCAGGTGCGGTGCCTGCGCGACGAGCAGCGCCACGAGGTCGTCCGCGAGCAGCCGCAGTTCACCGGCCTCGGTACAGCGGCCCGCCGACCGGGCCGGGTCGGTCATCGCCGCCGGTTCGGTCCACCGGTCGTCGGCGCCGAGCAGGCGGTCGAGCGTGTCGGCACCGCAGGGGAGCAGGTCGGCGTCCACATGCGGTGCGAGGTAGCCGTGGAGCGCGGTGAGGGCCTGCCGGGGGCTCGCGGCGCCGGTCATCTCCAGCGGGCCGTCGACGCCGGCGAAGCGCAGCCGCTCGGGCGCGGGCCGGCCCTCGTTGTACGCGCGCATCCAGCGTACGAGTTCACGGTTGGCCGCGGACTCGCCGAAGCCGTGGCTGAACCCGCGCTCCATAACCTCGTCGAGGCTGCCGGTGCCGGAGGTGACGTACGCGTCGACGGCCAGCCCGGCCATGCAGTCACTCTCGATCGCGATCGTCCGGTAGCCCTCCTCCTCGACGAGCTGCCGGAAGAGCTCGTTGCGCACGTCGAGCAGGGCGTCCTCGCCGTGGGTGGGCTCGCCCAGTGCGAGCAGCCGCGGCCGGGTCGCGAGCAGCCCCATGACGGCAGCGGCCTCGACGGCGTGGACGGCGTCCTTGATGTCAGTAGCCATGCCTTCAACGCTATCGTTGAAGCTCCGGTTGAAACTTTCCCGCGATATCGTCGGGATCGTGGCACCCAACCTTCAAACCGGGATACAGCTGAGGCCGGTCGACCTGGCGCGCGGGCACGGTCTGTCCACGCAGGCCGTCAGGAACTACGAGGAGGCCGGAATACTTCCACCCGCCGACCGCACTCCCCACGGCTACCGCACCTATACCCCCCTGCACGCGCGGGCGCTGGACGCCTTCCTCGCCCTCGTGCCCGGCCACGGCCACCGGACGGCGACGTCGATCATGCGGGCCGTGAACGCGGGCGCCGTCGAGGAGGCGTTCCGCCTCATCGACGAGAGCCACGCCCAACTGCTCGACGACCGGCGGATCCTGCGCGCCGTGGAGAACGCCCTCCGCGATCTGGAACCCGCCCCGGCGGTGCCGGCGTCCGGCGAGTCGTTCATCGGGCCGCTCGCGCAAGAGCTGGGGATCAGGCCCGCGACCCTGCGCGCATGGGAGAGGGCCGGGCTCGTCCGCCCGCGCCGGGACCCGCTGACCGGCTACCGCGTCTACGACGAGGCCGCCGTACGGGACGCCCGCCTGGCCCACCAACTCAGGCGGGGCGGCTACCTGCTGGAACAGATCGCCCCACTGCTCACCCAGGTCCGCTCGGCCGGCGGCCTGGAACCCCTGGAGGCGGCACTGCTCACCTGGCGCGAGCGCCTGTCCTCCCGCGGCCGTGCCCTGCTGGCAGGCGCCGCCGAGCTGGAGGCGTACCTGCGCGCCCGCGGCTGACGGCCCGAAAGGCCGCCGGCGCCGGTGCGGAGTCCCCAGCGTCGGGTTGACTCTCCGGCTCGGGGACTCTGCAAAAGAAGTTCTGCAAAAAGACTTTTGGGAAGCGTGCGGGCCGCTCTAGCCTCCTCCTCATGCCCAGTGAAGATCAAAAACGCGTACTCGATCCCGAACGGGACGCGGCGGCGCTCAAGGCCCTCACGCACCCCCTGCGCATCCGGCTGCTCGGGATGCTCCGGCAGGACGGCCCCGCCACCGCCAGTGAACTCGCGGTCAGGTCCGGGGAGTCGTCCGCTTCCACCAGCTACCACCTGCGGGTCCTGGCGAAGTACGCGTTCGTCACCGAGGCCGAGCACCGTGACGGCCGGGAGCGCCGCTGGCAGGCCGTGCACGCCCTGACCTCCTGGAGCAACGAGGCCATGGAGGCCACGCCGGGCAGCCGTGCCTACGTCAACCTCTCGCGCAGGGCGCAGATCCGGCACCTGGCGGCGTCCCTCGCCCGGCACGAGGCCGACATCGCCGACGGCCGGCTGGGGCGGGAATGGGTGGAGCCCTCCGGGATCAGCGACCTGATGCCCCGGCTGACCCCCGAGTCCCTCACCGAGCTCCGGGAGGCCTTCGACCGTAGGCTGGAGGAACTGACCGCGCGAGACGCGGGCGATCCGCGCGCGGTGCAGGTCGTCCTGCTCACCGCCGCCCTGCCGCTGGCTCCGCGTGAACCGGGGTCCGGCCCGGGCACCGCCGACGGGGGCGGGTCATGAGGCGGGTGGCGGACCTGCCCGCAGCGCGCCGGCGCTACGCCACGGTCTGCGTCCTGTACTGGCTGCCGCTGGGGCTGACCATCGCCCCCCTGATCCTGCTGCTCACCGAGCGCGGCCTCTCCCTGCCGGCCGTCGCCGGCTGCCTGGCAGCGCACTCCCTCACCGCCGCCGCACTGGAACTGCCCACCGGGGGACTGTCCGACGTCGTCGGGCGCCGCGTCGTCCTGGCGGCCGCCGGCATGTCGAACCTGGCCGCACTGATCCTCGTGGCCCTGGGCACGGCCGCCTGGCAGCTCGCACTCGGCATGGCCCTCATCGGCGCGGGCCGCGCCCTGTCCAGCGGGCCGGCCGAGGCCTGGTACGTCGACACCGTCCAGGCCGACGCCGGCCCCGGCGCTGAACTGCGCACCGGTCTGGCCCGGGGCGCCGCCGCGATGTCGGTCGCGCTCGCGGGCGGCACCCTGCTCGGCGGCGCCCTTCCCTGGCTGCTCGGACTCGGGCCCGACCTCGGCGCCCGGCTGAGCGCGGCGACCTCCGGGCTGATCCTGCCGCTCTCCTGGCCGCTGCTGCTGGGCGCGGCGGTCGAGGTCGTCTTCGTCCTGTACGTCTTGGCCGCCCTGCACGAGCCGCCCCGGCCGGCGGCCACGCTGCCCGACGTGCTCCGGGGCGTACCGGCCACGGTGGCGGGCGGACTGCGCCTCGGCGGACGCGACGCGCTGGTCCGCCGGGTGCTCCTCGGCGCGGCGGGCGCCGGCAGTGCGCTGGCCGTGGTCGAACTGCTCACCCCGGGCCGTACCGCCGCCCTGACGGGTGCTCCGGAGTCAGGTGCGGTGCTCTTCGCCGCGCTCGCGTGCGCCGGCTTCGCCTGCTCCGCCATCGGCAGCCACCTCGCGCCCCTCACCGCCAGGCTCGCGGGCGGCGGGCAGCGGGCGGTCGTCGCGGGCCTCGGTGCCAGTGCGGGCGGCCTGTTCCTGCTGGCCGCCACGGCGGCGTCCACCGGCATGGCTCCCGTGGTCCTCGGAGCCGCCGGTTTCGGGCTGGTCTACCTCGGCCGCGGTGCGGCGGGTCCGAGCGAGAACGAGCTGCTGCACCGGCGTGTCGAAGGGTCGGGGCGGGCCACGGCCCTGTCCGTCCAGTCCCTCGCGCTGCAATTGTCGGCAGCCCTCACCGCTTCGATCGCGGGCCTGCTGCCGCCGGGGCCGCTGCCCTGGCTGCTGGGAGGCGTCGCGATGCTGGCCGGAGCCCTTCTGTGGGTCGATCGCGACGGCCGCCGGTCCCCGGCGGCTCCGTCCGCCGCCGACAGCCCTCCGCAGCCGGTCGGCGCGGTGACCGGTGACGGCCCGCCCCACGGCGGCCCCTGACCCGGGGTCGTGTCCGCAAAGTAGCGCCGACCGGGCGGCCGGGCCGGGGTGCGGGCTCACTCCGGGTTCGCGGAGCCCGCCCCTCTTGCAGGACGATCGCCCCTGGGTCGTGTCGTCAAAGTCCCGTCTGGCCGGCGCTACTTTGACGACACTCGCCCCCGGCCGCGGTGTCGGTTCGGGCGGGCCGCTTGGCGCAGCGGACCCTCGGCGCGTGCGCCCGCCGAGCCCCGCTTCGCGCCGATGTCCGGTCTGTCCGGGAATGGTCCGCTTCTTCACCTATAGTCCAGGCATGGCTCTGCATGAGACGAAGGACGTAACCCGCCAGGACGCCGATACGGACGTGTTCGCGTCCACGCTGAGCGGCCAGATCCTCCCCAAGTACCGGATTCCGGAGGACCACTCGCCCACCGAGGTCGTCTACGAACTGCTCCGCAACGAGCTCCTCCTCGACGGCAACGCCGCCCAGAACCTCGCGACCTTCTGCACCACTTGGTCGGACGAGGGCGTGCACCGCCTGATGAACGTCTGTCTCGACAAGAACATGATCGACAAGGACGAGTACCCGCAGACCGCCGAGATCGAGTCCCGGTGCGTCAACATCCTCGCCGACCTGTGGAACGCCCCCGCCGGCACCACCGCGACCGGATGTTCCACCACCGGCTCCAGCGAGGCCGCCATGCTCGGCGGGCTCGCCCTCAAATGGCGCTGGCGCGAACGCCGCCGCGCCGAGGGGCTGCCCACGGACCGCCCGAACCTCGTCTGCGGCCCCGTCCAGATCTGCTGGGACAAGTTCGCCCGCTACTTCGACGTCGAGCTGCGCCAGGTCCCGCTCGAGCCCGGCGCCACCGGTCTGCAGCCCCATCAGCTCGCCGAGTACGTGGACGAGAACACCATCGGCGTCGTCGCCATCCTCGGCGTCACCTACACCTGCGACTACGAGCCCGTCGCCGAGCTCGCCGCCGAGCTGGACCGGATCCAGGCCGAGCACGGCTGGGACGTCCCCATCCACGTGGACGGCGCGAGCGGCGGCTTCGTCGCGCCCTTCCTCCATCCCGACGTGGTCTGGGACTTCCGGCTGCCGCGCGTCGCCTCCGTCAACACCTCCGGCCACAAGTACGGGCTCGCGCCCCTCGGAGTCGGCTGGATCATCTGGCGCTCCCCCGACCTGCTCCCCGCGGACCTCGTCTTCAAGGTGGACTACCTCGGCGGCGACATGCCGACCTTCGCCCTCAACTTCTCCCGCCCCGGCGGCGAGATCGTGGCCCAGTACTACCTCTTCCTGCGCCTCGGCCGGGGCGGCTACCGCCGCGTCCAGCAGGCCTGCGCCGACACCGCCCAGTACCTGGCGGGGCAGATCGCCGACATGGGCCCCTTCACCCTCCTCTACGACGGCAAGGGCGCCCTGCCCGCCGTCTCCTACACCCTCACCGACCCGGCCGCGTCCCCCTTCACCCTCTACGACCTCTCCGACCGGCTGCGCATGCGGGGCTGGCAGGTGCCCTCGTACCCGCTGCCCGCCAACCGCGACGACACCGTCATCCAGCGCGTCCTGGTCCGCCACGGAGTGACCCGCGACCAGATCGCCCTGCTCGTGGAGGACATGCGCCGGGCCGTGGAACACCTGACGGCCACACCCCCGCCCGTGGCGGCCGCCGAGCCCCGATCCGGCTTCCACCACTAGCCGCGCCGGATGGAGGGAGGACCGGCCGACGTCTGGGCGGAAGGCGACGCCTACGAGCGGTACATGGGCCGGTGGAGCCGTCGGGTCGCCGAGGTCTTCGTGGCCCGGCTCGGCGCCCCGGCCGGTCTGCGGTGGCTCGACGTCGGCTGCGGCACCGGGGCGCTGACCGCCGTGGTCGCCGCCCGGTGCGGGCCGCGCGCCGTGGTGGGGCTGGACCGGTCCCCGGGATTCCTGCGCACGGCCCGGGCCGCCGCGCCCGCGCCGGCCCGGTTCGCAATCGCCGACGCCTCGGCGCTGCCGGTCCGCGACGCATCCTTCGACACGGTCGTCAGCGGGCTGGCCCTGAACTTCCTCGAATCGCCTTCAACCGCGGTGGCCGAAGCCGCCCGGGTGGTCCGGCCGGGCGGGCTGGTCGCGGCGTACGTGTGGGACTACGCCGGCGGCATGGCCCTCCTGAGCCACTTCTGGACCGCCGCGGCCGCCGTCGATCCGGCTGCGGCCGCACTGGACGAGGGCCGGCGTTTCCCGCTCTGCCGCCCCGGTCCGCTGCACGCGCTCTGGACCGGGGCGGGGCTGGCCGACGTGACGGTCGCCCCCGTCGAGGTGCCCACCGTGTTCGGCCGCTTCGAGGACGTGTGGGAGCCGTTCCTCTCCGGCCAGGGGCCGGCTCCCGGCTACGTCGCCAGGCTCAACCCCGCCGCCCGGGACCGCCTGCGCACCCGGCTCGCCGCGGCCCTCCCCACCGGCCCGGACGGCTCGGTCTCCCTCACCGCCCGCGCCTGGACGGTCCGCGGCCGCCGCCCGTGACCCACGCGCCCCCCGGCGGACACGGCTGAGGCCGGTACGAGGGGGCCTCCTACTTGGCGCCGAAGTTCTGCGTCCACCAGGGGCCGCCCGCGCCCCGGTGGATGCCCACGCCGATGTCCTTGAAGGAGCAGTTGAGGATGTTCGCCCGGTGGCCCGGGCTCTTCATCCAGGAGTCCATCACCGACTGCGCCGTCTGCTGGCCCCTCGCGATGTTCTCGCCGTACGTCGACCAGCGGTAGCCGGACGCCGTCGTGCGCTGGCCGGGGTCCTCGCCGTCGGGGTTGGTGTGGTCGAAGAAGTTCCGTGCGGCCATGTCCTCGGAGTGCTCCTGGGCCGCGGCCCGCAGCTGCGGGTCCTCCCTGAGGGGGCCGCAGCCGCCCGCCGCCCGCTCGGTGTTGACCAGTGCGACCACCTGGCCGGCGATGCCCGGCGGGGCGGGCGCCGGCTTGGGCGCCGAGGTGCGCGGGCTCGGCGAGCTGCTGCGGCTCTGGGTGGGGCTCGGGCTCGCCGACGGGCTCGCCGAGGCCGAAGCGGAGACGGAGGCGGACGGAGAGGCCGATGCGGACGGAGAGGGGGAGGCCGACTGCGAAGGGGCCCCGGCGGACTCCGTGGCCGAGAGCGCGGCCAGCGGCGCGGCGGACGCGCCGCCCTCGTCCTTCGGGCTCCCGGAGCCGGGGAGCCCGCCGAGGTAGGCCAGGCCGCTGCCCGCGACGCAGGCGGCGACGACGGCGCCGCCGACCACCCGGCGGCGGCTCTGCCGGCGCTTGCGCAGCGCGCCGCGGCCGCCGGTGCCGGTGCCCGTGCCCGCCACCGGAGTGAGCTGGGTCGCCGCGTCGGCGAACCCGCCGTCGGCGCCGCTCGTGCCGTTCATCGCCCCGGTTGCGTCCATGCCGTCCGCGTAGGCCGCCGGCGCGGCCTCGAAGCCGGCCGTGCCGGCCGTGCGTATCCCGGCCAGCAGGGCCGCCGAGACCGGTACGAGGGCCAGACCGGCCAGCAGTCCCTCCGCCGGGACCAGGCCGCTCCACAGGCCGGAGCACCGTACGCATTCCCTCGCGTGACGGGCTATTCGCTTGCGCCACAGCGCCGACGGCTGCCCGTCCCAGCCCGCCAGCACGGTCCTCAGCTCCTCGCACGCCGGCTGGGCGTCCAGGGCGCGCTCCACCACCCGCGCCGCCTCCAGCTGGGCCTTCATCCGCTGCACGCGCACCGCCGTGTGCTGCGGGGACAGCTCCAGCGCCGAAGCGACCTCCGCCCGGGTCAGTTCCCCGGCGCACTCCAGCCACCACAGCGACAGCAGTGCGCGGTCCTCGGGCTCCAGCCAGCGCGTCGCCCGGGCCGTCTCACGCCGCTGGCCCGCCAGGTTGAGGCGTACGACGGTCAGGTCGACGAAGTCCGCGCCCGGGTCGGCCACGTCCCAGGCCGCCTCCAGGGTGCTCTCGCCGAACCCGCTCTGCCGGGCCTGCCAGTGCGCCCGCACCCGGTTCATCGCGATGGCCACCAGCCAGGACCGGAAGGACTCCTCCGCACGCAGGCCGCCCAGCCCGTCCAGGGCCCGCAGCATCGTGTCCTGCACCACGTCGTCCACGTCGCAGGAGCCGTTCAGGGCCCGCCCGACGATGTTGTAGACGAGCGGGAGGTGGGCGCCGACGAGCTCGTCCTGTGCGCGGGGATCGCCCGCGCGAGCCGCTGCCACCAGCGCTGCGGTGTGCTGAGTAGTCATGTGAATGTCCCTGTCCGTACCGGCGGTCGATGATGCCCGATACCTGGGAGACCGTGCAGGGGGGCCTCGATAACAGTTAATCGGAAGAATTTTCCCGGAGACCACTTCCGGGCACCCGCCGGTGTCACAGCAGGGGCGCCAGTGCCTCCGCGGCGGCGCGCAGGGCGGGCGCGTACGACTCGATCTCCTCACGGGAGACGAGGAACGTCACGGTGGTGACGCTGACCCCGCCGACCGGGCGGCCCGACGGGCCGAGGACCGCCGCCCCGATGCAGCGGATGGTGGGCTCGTTCTCCTCGTCGTCGAGCGCGTAGCCGAGGGAGCGGACCGCAGCCAACTGCGCGTACAGCGCATGCGGGGTGGTGAGGGTGTTCGGCGTCCGGCCCGGCAGCCCGGTGGCGGCCACGAGGTCGGCCACCTCCCCGGCGGGCAAGTGGGCCAGTACGCCCTTGCCGATCGCCGTCGTGTGCAGCGGCATGCGCATCCCGACCCGGGATGCCGTCCGGAAGGGCTGGTCGCCCTCCAGCTTGCGGATGTAGGTGACCGTCTCGCCGCTGTGCAGGGCGAGGTGCACCGTCTGGCCGGTGGTCCGCCGGAGTTCACCGAGGACGCGCCCGATACCGGCCGGCTCCCCGCCGTCGACCAGGGCGGACAGAGCGCGCAGCCGGGGCCCCACGCCGTAGCGGCTCTCGGGCGCCTGGCGTACGAACCCCTGGTCGATCAGCGTGGCCAGGATGCGGAAGGTGCTCGACTTGGGTACCGCGGCGGCCGCCGCCACATCGGTCAGCCGGTGCGGGCCGCCCGGCGCCGCCACCGCCTCCAGGACGCGCAAGGACTTCTCCGCCGCCGAACCGGCCGCCGACGACCGGCCCGTACGGACGCCCCCGGAGGATTCCTCGGCATTGGACGGCACGCCAACTCCCGCTGTGTGTAAGGTCTGGACCACATCGTTCCGTCAGACGATACGCAGTTCCACTACACGGAACAAACGGGAGGGTCACATGTCCAGCCACCCGTACGCGGTGCTGGCCGCCCAGCGCCTCCTGCCGGTGCTGCGCAACGCCGGCGCCGACGACGCGGTACGCGCCGCCACCGCCCTGCTCGCCGCCGGCTGCCGCGCCGTCGAACTGACCACCTCCACCCGCGACTGGGCCGGGGCCGTCACCCGTACGGCGCCGCTCGCGGACGCCTACGGGCGTCCCGCCCTGATCGGCGTGGGCACGGTGACCACCACCGCGCAGGCCGAGACCGCCCTGGACGCGGGCGCCGCCTTCCTGGTCTCCCCGTACCCGGCGCCCGAGGTCCGCGAGGTCGCCCGGCGGCGCGAAGCCGTCTTCATCGAGGGCGGTTTCACCCCTGCCGAGATCGCGTCCGCCGTCCGGGCCGCCGGGGCGGCCAAGGTCTTCCCGGCCCACGTGGGCGGCCCGCGGTTCCTCCGCTCCGTCCGGGCCGTCCTGCCGGACGCGGTGCTCGTTCCGACCGGCGGCATCCGGCCCGAGGAGGTCCCCGACTGGCTCGCCGCCGGCGCGACCGCCGTCGGCATCGGCGACGGCCTGCCCGCCGAACCGGCCGAACTCGCCGCCGTGTTCGCCGCCGCGGCCCTGCCGGGCAGCGGCGCCCACGAAGACCCGCGCACCGCCGGCCGCCAGGGCGCCGCCCCGGAGCCGCGGCCGTGACCGGTCGGGCCGCCGCCGACTACGACGTCCTCGTGCTCGGCGAGGTCCTGGTCGAGATCCACGCGGGCACTGCCCTGCGCGAAGCCGCCGACGGCACCCCGGCCCGCATCTCCTACTCCGGCGACGCCCTCAACGCGGCGGCCGCAGCGGCCGCCGCCGGAGCCCGCACCGCCCTGCTCGCAGTGGTCGGCGACGACGAGCTCAGCGTCCCGCTGCTGCGGCGGGCCGCCGAACTCGGCGTGGACGTCTCCCACGTCCGCCGCGCCCCGCATCCCAACGGCGCCTACCTGCTCTCCGCCGACCCCGACGGCGACCGCGAGTTCGTCTACTGGCGCACCCGCAGCGCCGGATCCACCCTCTCGCCCGGGCACGTCGGCTCCTGGCGCGACCTGCTGACCCGCTGCGGGGCGCTCGTCACCAGCGGGATCACCGGCGCCCTGTCACCGAGCAGCCGGGCCGCCGTACTGGCCGCCGCACGCCTGGTCCACGCCGCGGGCGGGCACCTCACGTACGACCCCAACTTCCGCCCCCGGCTCACCGGCCGGGCCGAGGCCGGGGAACTGCTCACCCTTATCGCCCCCCTGACCGGACTGCTCAAGACCTCCTGCCCGGCCGACGCCGAGGCCCTCGTCGGCACCACCGACCAACGGCGGGCCGCCGCCCGCCTGCGCGCGCTCGGCGCCCGTACGGTCGCGGTCACCGCGGGCGCCGGCCGGCTCCTGCTCGACGACGGCACGCGGGCGGACTACCACCCGGTGCCGGTGAACCCCGCACCCGTCGACGCGACCGGTGCGGGCGACTGCTTCACGGGCACCGCGACCGCCCGGCTCGTGCTCGGCGACACCCTCGCGGACGCCGTGGCCCACGGCACCGCCGCCGCCTCCCTGTCGGTGTCCGGCCGCGGCGGCACCGGGCGGGTCCCCGCGTTCAGTGAGACGGCGGCGCTGGCGGCCGCACACCGGAGAAGGGCGGCGGAGGAAGCAGGCCGGCCGCCCGGGGCCGAGGCTGCGCCGCCGGTTCCGGATCGGTGACCCAGCCCGCGGCGAGGACCAGCCGGGAGGCCCGGTGGACGGCCAGGAACCCGAACGGCCGGTCGAAACGGACCGCGGCCCGCCGCGCCCGGTGGCTCGGCTGCCGTGCGGCGCCGCCGGGCCGGGCGGCGACGGCGGTGACGGCCGCCGCCTCGAATCCCTCGGCGTGGAACCGGGCCATCGCCGACTGCCGTGCGGAGCTGATCGCCAGCGGGCTGCCGCTGATGCCGGGGAAGTGCCCGTAGTCGCTGTCCGTCGCCGTCAGCAGGCCGAACAGCGCCGCGTCCTCCAGCAGGTCGTGCTCCGCGGACAGGGAGAAGACCACCGTGGACACGGACAGCATGGGCCGCGGGCTGAACGCGTCCACCGTCCCGATCGCCAGCCCGGGGCCCGCGGTCCCGTCCGGGAGGGCGTCGCCGGCCACGGACGGGAGGGCTCCGGAGACGGCCGCGATGCCGGTCGCCAGGACCTCGGCGGCCGGCGCCGCCGGGCCGCCCAGGAGCAGGTGCACGTCCATGTCCATGTCCTCGGCGCCGGTGACCTCCAGGGCCGTGACCGGCCCCGCGGGGCCCTCGGCGACCCGGACCGGGTCCAGCGAGGACGTGGTGCGCATCAGCTGCCGCAGGCCGCGGCCCGCCCAGGGGCCGTCGGACGGGCGGCCCGGGAACTCCCGGAACGGCTCGGCCCACTTCAGCGTCAGCGCGAGCGCGGTCGCCAGGACGAGGCGGGTGTCCGGCTGGAGGGTGACCGGCATGCGTTCGATCAGGCCGCCGGTCCGGTCCGACGCCCATCCGTCCAGGACATCCCTGTCCGCCTCCAGGTCCCCGGTCAGCGTGCCCCGGGTGCCGGGCGGCAGCTTCGCGGACCAGCCGTCCTCCAGCGGCAGGTCGGCCGCGGCCCACAGGCCGGTCGCCGTACCGAGTCCCCGTACGCCGTCCAGCGCGGCCAGCAGCTCCCGCGCGGCCGCGGCGGCGTCCGCGGCGGGTATGCCCAGCGCCTGCGCCAGTTCGGCGCGGGCCGGCCCGGCGGAGCCGTCCGCGAGCAGGGCGAGCAGCGGCCAGACCCCGGCCGCGGTGAAGACCGTGCCCCCGCCGCCGGAAACGGCCCGCGCGCCCCAGCGCGCGGTGAGGTGGTTGACCGCCCGTACCGTCGAATTCATGTGCGTCATGCGGGGGAGCGTACGTGGAGGGACGCCGCCGGGCCGGACGGATTTCCACGGCCCGGCGGCGCCGGTCAGCGGCCGCGCAGGCCCCGGTCGACGGCCGTCATCAGCTCACCGTCGGCGGTGTCCGCGTCGAGCGACCAGAACATCGCACCGCCCAAGCCGTGTTCGCGGATGTAGCCGGTCTTGGCGCGCAGCACCTGCGGGTCGTCGTACGTCCACAGGGTGGTGCCGTCGAACAGCCAGGCGTGCCCGCCGCGCCGGTCGCGGTGGACCTCGTAGGCCCCCGAATCGGCCAGCTTCTTCAGCGCCTTGTAGTCCTCGTACCCGGCGGCCCAGGTGGCCGGGGCCGGCCCGGTGGCGGGCTGCCCCATGCCGTCACCGCCGCCGCTGACGCCGGTCCAGCCCTGCCCGTAGAACGGCATGCCCATCACGAGCTTGTGCGCGGGCGCGCCGCGCCGCTGCCAGGCCTCCACGGTGCCGTGGACGCTGAAGTCGCCGCGGGCGTACAGCGCGGACTGCTGCGCGGTCCTCGGTTCGCCGGAGACGTGGAAGTCGTAGCCCTGGAGGGTGACGAAGCCCAGGTCGCGCATGATGCGGCGGACGTCGAAGCCCGCGTCGATCTTGGCGGGGGCCGTCGGGACGAAGGCGGTCAGCTCGTACTTCGTGTCCCGCTTCCGGCTCCGCGCGTACGCGTCGAGCTGGGTGCGGAACTCCTTGACGAGCTCGGTGAAGTTGCGCTTGTCCTCGGGCCGGTACTTGGTGTCGGCGTCGCCCGCGGAGCCGGGCCACTCCCAGTCGAGGTCGATCCCGTCGAACACCCCGGCGGCGGCTCCGGCGCCGCCGCGGGTGCCGTCCTGGGGGAGGTTGCCCTTGATGTAGAGGTCGATGCAGGACTCGACGAAGGCCTTGCGGGAGGCCGGGGTCAGCGCGGCGTCGGAGAAGTGGGTGGACCAGCTCCAGCCGCCCAGCGAGATCAGCACCTTGAGGCCGGGGTGCTTGGCCTTGAGCTCGCGCAGCTGGTTGAAGTTGCCGGCGAGCGGCTGGTCCCAGGTGTCGGCGACACCGTCGACGGAGTTCGCGGCGTCGAGCGGCCGGGCGTAGTCGGCCCAGGCGTCGGCCCCGCCCGGGATGTTCCCGGTGAAGCACTTGCCCTCGGCGCTGACGTTGCCGAAGGCGTAGTTGATGTGGGTGAGCTTGCCGGCGGAGCCGTTCGCATCGAGGTCCTGGACCTGGAAGTCCCGCCCGTAGACGCCCCATTGAGTGAAGTAGCCGACCTTCTTGTACGAGCGGCCGGATCCGCCCGCGGCGGCTGCGTCGTCACCGCCGGCGGGGGCGAAGGCGGTCAGCAGGGAGAGGGAACAGGCGGCTACGGCCAGTCTGCCGAGCATGCTGCGGCGCATGGGCTTCCTTTGCGGATGCGAGGAGTGGGCGTGAGCGCGTGCGGCGGTGCATGCCGGAAACTATTGGTCTGGACCAGAGCGGTCAAGGGGGTGGCCGAAACTCGGCCGGGCCGGTCTGCGAGGGTGACCCGATGCTGCTCGACCCTGAGAAGACCCTGTTCGTCCGGGGGGCCACCCCCGTCCTCCTTCTGGCCGACGCCCCCGTGCACGACGCCCTGCCGGTGCTGGCCGCGCCGGACGGCGCGGTGCCCCGGTGCGCGGGCTGGAGCATCGTCCCCAAGCTCACGCTGTGCGTCGTGGACGGTCCCGGCGATGCCGGCCTCGTCGTCCCCGCCATGGTCGCGCCGGTGCTCGACGGATCCGGCGGAAGCCTTCAGCCCGGCGACATGGCCGACTGGTGCGCGGACGCCGAACGCGCCGGCGGGGCGGTGGTGCTGTCCCTGGACGCACTGCCCGAGACGCTCGACTGGCCGCACCTGCTGGGATCCGGCACCGGCCGCGGCGGCTTCCTCCCGGCGCCGTCCTGACGTGGGCCGTGCGGCCGTGCGGCCGTGCAGCCTCGTAGTGTGTGCGAGTGACGCTCACCGACGATCGACAGTTCCCCGCCGCGCTGGCGGCCGCGATGGCGGTTCCCATCGACTACGCGGACGGCGACGGTATCGACTTCGAGCCCTACGAGGCCTTCCTCTCCGCCGAGGACACCACCGACTGGTTCAGGGCGTGGACCGGGAACAACGAACTGGACGGAGATGCCTTCCGCGTCTTCGGCCAGGACGGCACGGGCGGGTACGCGGCGTTCTGGCTGGTCCGGCCGGGCCTGCCGGCGGCCGAACAGCCCGTGGTGTTCCTCGGGTCCGAGGGGGAGACGGCCGTCGTGGCGCGCGACCTGGGCGACTTCCTGTGGCTGCTGGCCGACGGCTGCGGCCCGTACGAGGCGGCCGCGCCGTACGGCGCCGACTGGGCCTCGCGCCCGGACGGCGCCCTGACGGCCGTGGCCGAGCGGTTCGCTCCGGACTCGCGCCGTTCGGCGGGCGCCGTGATCGAGCTGGCGGCCGAGGAGTTCCCCGATTTCGACGGCACCATCATGGAACTCTGCCGCTGACCCGCGCAGCGCCAATCCAGTGGAACTCCCGGCGTGACCGTGCCATCGTTGGTCTCGCCGAAGGGGTGTAGCTCAGCCGGTCAGAGCAACGGTCTCCAAAACCGTAGGCCGCGGGTTCAAATCCTGCCGCCCCTGCCAACAGTTCGGATCACCGCCGTGGGGGGGGGGGGGGGCCGGGGCCCCCCCCCCCCCCCGGGGGCGCCCCCCCCCCCCCCCCCCCCCCACCCCGCCCCCCCCCCCCCGGGGGGGGGGGGGCCCCCCCGCCCCCCCCCCGACGGCGTGTGCCCCCTACGGCGACCACCGCCCCCATACCCGAACCGATCCGGCTCCGGGCGACGGAGCTCGACGTGCTCGACGTCGATCCCGGGCCGGTCGACGCACCCTGGCGGGACACCGCCCGCGGCTGGTTCGCCGACCTGGTACCGGACAGTCGGCACGATGCACCCGCTTGGTCGTCGGCGGCGGGCCGGGTGAGCCCCTGCGCACCGCGGGCATGGCAGGGGTGACGTACCACCTGCCCGGCCCGCGGCGGCCGGACGGGGCGGCGCGGCTACTTCGACGGCATGGTCACGGAGAGCCCCCCGGGCAGGCCGTTCCGGCAGGGGCCGAGGAGAACGCCCCACCTGTGCCGCTGAGCCCGAAAGGGCCGGGGCGGATGCGGCCCCCACCCCACGTGCGCGTTCTGGCAGACTGGACGCGTACCAGGCGGTGCAGGACAGGAAACCGGTGTGATTCCGGTGCGGTCCCGCCACTGTGACCGGTCTCCCCGCGCGGGGAAACCGGGAGTCAGACACTGACGCACCGCCTCTGCTCCTTCACGTCGACCAGGGGACGCGGATCCCCCGGAGAGGCCCGCCATGTCGCGTTCCCGCGCCGCCCTGCGCGCGTTCACCCCCGTCGCGCTCCTCATATCCCTGACCGGCTGCGCCGGTTCACCCGGCGCCGGACAGGACGGGGCGGCCGGGGACCCCGGCGCCGCGCCCGGTTTCCCCTACACCGTCTCCAACTGCGGTGTGAGCAGCACCTACCAGGCGCCGCCCCGGCGGGCGGTCACCATGAACCAGCACGCCACCGAGCTGATGCTCGCCCTCGGTCTGGGCGACCGGATCGCCGGCTCCGCCTACCTCGACGACGCCGTACTGCCCGCCTACCGGCCCGCCTACGACAAGATCAAGGTGCTGGCTGAGGAGTACCCCTCCAAGGAGGTCCTGCTCGGCGCCGACCCGGACTTCGTCTACGGCGGCTATGCCAGCGCCTTCGACAAGACGCAGGGCCGCGACCGCGAGGGGCTCGCCACGTCCGGCATCAACTCCCGCCTCAACGTGGAGTACTGCACCGAGGGGACCGTCGGCCTCGACCAGCTGAAGACCGAGATCACCGAAGTCGCGCGGACCTTCGGCGTGCCCGAGCGCGGCGCGAAGCTGATCGAGGACGAGCAGCGCCGCATCGACGCCGTGACCAGCCGCGTTCAGGACAAGCCCCGGCCGACCGTCTTCGCCTACGACTCCGGTGAGGCCTCCGCCTCCACCTCCGGCGGCAACGGCATAGGCAACGAGATCATCTCCCTCTCCGGCGGCACGAACGTCTTCGCCGACCTCAAGGACACCTTCGGCGACGTCGCCTGGGAGAAGGTCATCGAGCGCAAGCCGGAAGTCGTCCTCATCTACGACTACGGCGGCACCACGGTGGAGGCCAAGAAGCAGCGCCTGCTGAACGACCCGGCCCTCGCCGACGTGCCCGCCGTCAAGAACCGGCGGTTCGTCGTCCTGCCGCTCTCCTCCGTCGTCCTCGGTGTCCGGGTGGCGGACGCCGTGGAGGCGCTGGGCGGCCAGCTCCACCCGAACGCCGCGTGAGGCTCCGGACCGGGGCGGTCCTCGCGGTCCTCGCCGCCGCGCTCGCCGTCTCGGCGATCGCCGGCCTGGCGCTGGGCCCCGTACGGATCGCCCCCGACCGGGTCTTCGACATCGTCCTCGGCGGTCTGACGGGGAACCGGCCCACCGGAGCCTTCGCCTCCATCGTGTGGGACGTGCGCATGCCGAGGCTCCTGCTCGGCGCCGTCGTGGGAGCCGGACTCGCCGTGGCGGGCACCGTGCTCCAGGCACTCGTACGCAACCAGCTCGCCGACCCCTTCCTCCTCGGGGCCTCCTCCGGGGCCTCCGCCGGAGCCGTCCTCGTGATCGTCTTCGGCACGGCCGCGGCCGGCTTCGGCATGGGCGTGCCGCTGGCCGCCTTCACGGGTTCCATGGCCGCGCTCGTCGCCGTCTACGCCATGGCCCGCCGCGGCGGCACCATGACCACCGGCCGGCTCATCCTGGCCGGCGTGGCCGTCCAGTACATCCTGTCCGCCTTCACCAGCCTCGTCCTCGTGCTCGCCGCGCACCCCGACCAGATCCGCTCCGTGCTCTTCTGGACCCTCGGCGGACTCGGCGGGGCGCGCTGGGACGAACTGGCCCTGCCCACCGTCGCGCTGCTCGCCGGCGGCGCACTGCTCCTCGCCCTCGCCCGGCCGCTCGACCTGCTCCTCGCCGGGGAGGAGGGCGCGCACACCCTGGGCCTGGACACCGGACGCTTCCGCGCCGCCGTGTTCGTCCTGACCTCACTCGTCATCGGCGTGCTCGTCGCCTGCAGCGGGGCGATCGGCTTCGTCGGGCTGATGGTCCCGCACGCCGCCCGGATGGTCGTGGGCGCCGGACACCGGGCACTGCTGCCGGTCGCGGCGCTCGGCGGTGCGGTGTTCCTGATCCTGGCCGACCTGGTCGCCCGTACGGCCGCCGCCCCCGAGGAGATACCGGTTGGTGTGGTCACCGCCCTCGTCGGAGGGCCCTTCTTCCTCTGGATGCTGCGCCGCTCCGGCCGTACCGAAGGGGTGACGGGATGACGGCAGGGACCGGACCGGTCCGGCCGGTGGAACTCGCCGTCGAGGGAGTGCGCTACGAGACCGACGGGCACACCCTGCTGCACGGGATCGACCTCACCGCCCGGCCCGGCGAGACGGTGGGGGTGGTCGGCCCCAACGGCAGCGGCAAGACCACCCTGCTGCGCTGCGTCTACGGCACCCTGCGGGCGACCGCCGGCCGGGTGCTGCTGGACGGCGCGGACGCGGGCGCGCTCACCGTCAAGGAACGGGCGCGGCGCGTGGCGGTGGTGCCGCAGGACGCGAGCGGCACCTTCGGCCTGACCGTGCGCGAGGTCGTCGCGATGGGGCGCAGCCCGCACAAGCGCTTCTGGGAGCAGGACGGTCCGGACGACGTACGGCGCGTCACCGGGGCCCTGGAGACCGTGGGCGCCGGCCCCTTCGCGGCCCGCCGCTTCGACGAGTTGTCCGGGGGCGAACGGCAACGCGTGCTGGTGGCCCGGGCCCTCGTCCAGGACCCGGGACTGCTCGCCCTCGACGAGCCGACCAACCACCTGGACATCCGCTACCAGCTGGAGGTCCTCGGCCTGGTCCGGGCGCTGCCCGCGACCAGCCTGCTCGTCCTGCACGACCTCAACCTCGCCGCCGCCTTCTGCGACCGGCTGTACGTCCTGTCGGGCGGCCGCGTCCTGGCCTCCGGGCCGCCGGGGGAGGTGCTCACCGAGGAACTGCTGGCCGAGGTGTACGGGGTGCGCGCCCGGGTCGGGGTCCACCCCGACACGGGCGCGCCCAACGTGGTCTACCTGCCGGTCGCGGCGGGCTCCTGGTAGCCGTAGGGGCGTGTGATGATCTCCATCCCGTGCCCCGCGGGGTCCGTGAAGTAGACGCCGCGGCCCCCGTCGTTGTGGTTGATTTCGCCGGGGAGCCTGCCGTGCGGGTCGGCGAAGTACGCGACGCCCGCCGAGCGGATCTTCCCGAACGCCACGTCGAACTCCTCCTCGGAGAGGAGGAAGGCGTAGTGCTGCGGGGTGATGGACTCGGCCGGGAGGGTGGCGAAGTCCAGGGTGACGCCGTTGGCGGTGACGACGGGGATGAACGGCCCCCACTCGGCCCCGACCTCCAGGCCGAGGACGTGCGCCAGGAACTCGGCGGACTCCCGGTTGTCACGGGAGTGGACGATCGTGTGGTTCAGCTGTACGGACATGGGTGAATGCCTCCGGAAGGCACCTCACGGGCACCTCCATGCCTCACCCGGTCGGTGACCGACACGCGATGCCGTGCTCGCGATCATAGGCCGTGTCGTCAAAGTCCCGCCTGGCCTTCGGGCGGTCGACGCTGCTTTGACGACACTCCCCAGGCACCGGGCCGGGGCGGGGCCAAGCGCCTTCCGCGTGCGCGCCGCCCCGGGCGCCGCCCGGTTCCCCTAGGGGTCAGGACTTCCCGTACACCGCCTTGACGTTGTCCTGCGCCGGATGCGACCGGCCGGCCGGGCCCGCCGCGAACACCCGCAGGAGGTTCTCCGTCACCCGGGTGGTCAGCGCCCCGGACCGCGCGTCGAGCCCGTGGTTGCGTCCGCTGCGGCCGTCGCCCGTCGCGTCCAGCGCCTCCACCCACCGCATCGTGCCGGTCGCGAAGACCCCCGCGCCGCTCGGCACCGAGTAGTAGGCGGTGTCCTGGTGGCTGGGGCGGCCCTCGCACACCACGGGTGAGTGGGCCAGTATCTCGATCGGCCGGGGCGTCGTGAAACCGGTGTCGACCTTGTCGTACTCCACGCCCACGAGGTGTTCGAAACGGTCGCCCGCCTTCGCGCCCGTACCCTCGAACAGCCAGTGGCCGGGGTTGGTCACCACGTACGGGGCGTCCACCGGATAGCCGTCGTAGATCACACCGAGCAGGGAGCTCTCCGGGTCGGCACCGGGAGCGGAGCGGAAGTCCAGCGTCGCGGGATGGCCCCGCTTGAAGCCCGGGTCCTGTTCGTAGGAGGACTTGTAGCAGACCAGGGTCCGGTCCGGCCCCAGCTCGGAGGCCTCCAGCCGGATCCGGCGGAAGCAGCAGTTCGCGCCCAGGATCGCGATGTTGGTTCCGGCGTCGCGGGCGGCCGTGAAGTGGGCGCGCTGTTCCGGCGACCAGTACTCGTCGTGCCCGAGCGAGAGCACCGCCGCGGCTCCCTCCAGGAGCCGCTTCTCCCGCGCCACGTCCGTGGTGGTCGCGTAGGCGAGGGGTATGCCGAGCCGTTCGGCCAGGGCGATCAGAGGGGCCTCGTACACCAGGAACAGGCCCGCGCCGTCGTCGTACTCGTACGGCCGGTCGAAGGAGACGGAGAGGGAGCGCGAGGCGTAGCCGCCGCTGGGGCCGTCGTAACTGCCGTAGCCGCCCCAGCGGTTGTAGGCCTGCCAGGTGGCGACCGCGTTGACGACGACGGTACGCCCGGCCGTCGCCGCCGACCGGACGGTGACCGGCACGAAACGCTGGCCGCCCTCGCCGCCCTGCGCGTCGAGGCGCAGCAGGTAGCTGCCCTCCGGCCAGTCCTTCGTCTCGACCGTGGTGGTGCGGGACCAGCGCGTGCGGACCATCCGGGTGTCGGAGTCGACGGTGTGCTCCGGCTGCCGCACCCCGGGCAGGGCCTCCGAGCGCCACACCAGCCGGGCGCGGGCGCCGCCGTACCAGCCCATCCGGTAGGCGGAGACGGTGAACCGGGGCGCGGTCGTCGACACGTACAACCCGAAGGACTCGCCGGGGAGCACGCTGACCCTGTCGGCGAAGCCCTCGACGGCCCGGGCCGGACCGGCCTTCGTCACGGCCCAGTCGGCATGGCCGGCGCGGGCGTTCTCGGCCTTCACGTCGAAGCCGTGGCCTCCCGGCGCCGACGGCTTGCCGTCCGGTGCCGGGGCTCCGTTCTTCCCGTCGGCGCCGCGGTCGCCGACGTCGTCCCCGTCCCCCTTCGCGCAGCCGGCCACCGCGCCGAGTCCCGCGGCCGTCGCGGCGCCGGTCGCGATCGCGAGGAACCGCCGCCTGCCCGCGCCGTCGCCGGCCGGCCCCGCTATGTGCTCCTGATCCATGAGGGGCACGCTATGTCACGCTTCGCGCTCCGCCTCCACCGCCCCGACCCTGCTGACCTGGTGATGTGCGGTCGGCGGGCCGGGACGGCGTCGGGGGCGCGGGAGCGGGGCGGGCGTGTCGGGCCGGCCCGCTCCCGCCCGGCGACTACCCGAGGGGCAGTTCCAGCTGGGCGACGCTGTCGTCGGCCGAGGTGATCGTGGTGGTGCTGCCGTCGGTGTTCGCGTCGGAGTAGAGCCGGTCCTCGCTGTTCACGACCAGCATGAGCCGGTGGTTCGGGGCGAGGTCGTAACCGGCGGCCTGGAGCTGCCAGGCGACCTGGCGGTCCTCACCGGGGGAGAGCTCCCGCAGGGTGAAGGGCTCGTGCGTGATGATGCGGGCCGTGTCGTCGGGGCCGACGTCGAACAGGTAGGCCACGAGGGTCGTGGCGGCGCAGGAGCTGCGGACGTTCAGGGTGAGCCGCGGCACGCCGCGGATGCGGCGGGCCGTCTGGAGCGGGCCGCTGCTCCACACGGCGAGGTGCGTGCGGTCGAAGGTGCTGGTGAAGTACGTCTTGGGGTTGCCGTTCCATTCCGCCTGGCCCGTCGTGATGACGGCGTCCACGGCGGTGGCGGAGGTGAGCTGCCCGGCGGTGAACTCCCTCTTCCAGCCCGTCTCCGGCGCGGTGCCGAGGCCGCCGTCGCGGCGGTCCGTCGCGCCGGCGGTGAGGTACCAGCATTCGGTGGAGGTGGTGACGTCCGCCCAGGACCGTGCGGGCTCGCGGACCGCAGGTTCGATGATGACGTCCTGTCCCGACTCCGGGTCGGGCTTGGTCTTGTACGTGAACATGATCTGGCTGCTGACCGGCTCCCACCCGGGAACGCCGTTCGGGGCCCCGAGGATGTGGTGGTCGAGCCAGGCGAAGGCCTCCTCGACGGGCAGGTTCGGCCCGCTGAAGGGGATGGTGAGGCCGGCGCCCTCCGGCGCGGCGTGGTCGCCGATCCAGAGGTTGAGCCGCTTGGGGACCGTCAGCCGCTCGAAGTGCGCGATGGCCTGGTTGGCCGGGAACAGCGTCTCGTGCCAGGTGTTGGAGATGAACGTGGGAACGCCGCGGGCGTTGGTCCGGTCGGCGTACGACGACGGGGAGCGCTCCTTGCCCCACGCCACCACCTTGTCGAGGTTCTCGCCGGCCAGGAAGTCCTTCAGCATCTGCTGGGTGGCCGGGTCGAACTTCCTCTCGATCGGGCCGCCGGTGAAGTCGATCAGCTTCTGGACCGCCTCCAGGTGCCTGGTGTCGTTCTGGTAGAGGCTGTCGGCCAGGTCGCCCCACGTGCTCAGGGCGACGACCGCGTCCACGCGGGCCGCCGGGTCGTGCGCCGCGACCAGCTGGCTGATGCCCGACCCGTAGGACTCGCCCAGGAAAGCGACCTTGCTCGGGTTGAAGTGCCGCTCGGCGTAGTCGATGACGGTGGAGCCGTCGGTCCAGTCCGAGGGGCCGCCCACCTGGATCGTGCCCCCGGAGGTCCATGGCGCGTCGAGGTAGCCGCCGTCCGGCAGGGCGGAGGTGAGGCCGATGCCGCGAGGGGTGTAGGCCAGCACGTGGTACCCGCGCAGCGCCAGCTGGAGGTACGCGTACTCGAAGAGGATCCAGCCGAAGGGGGTCCAGCCCGCCGGCACGATCACCACGGGGCGGGGCTCCGAGGTGGTGAGCTTGATCGTGTGCGCGGAGAGCTTCACCCCGTCGTCGGCGGTGATGCGGGGGAAGCCGAAGGTCGCCTTCTGCCGGACCTGTTCCGTGAGCTTCTGGAGGTCGGGGGTGAGCAGCGGCGTCTCGGCCGTGCCGTTCAGCGTGGCGACCAGAGCCTCGGCGATGTTGACGGCGGCCGGGTCGATGGCGGTGGCCGAGCTGTAGATGCCGTGCCCGGCGATCCGGTTCAACTGTGGCGCGGTGACAGGGGTGATCGGGTTGTCGTCCTGCGAGTGGCTCACGGAGGGGTCCTCTCGAAATCGCCGACCGGGTGTGCCGGTCGGTGCCGTGGGGGCACCCGTTCTAACCCGGCCGGGACACGCCACAGGGCATATCAGGACATCTGCGCTCTTGGTGGAGGTCGGCGGGCTTCACCCGTCCAGACGGTTTGAACGCACCCGGCCGTCCTGGGCCGCGGAGAACGATCAGCGTCCGCCGCCGGGTGATCGGATACGGTCCCCGAGGGGCCGGGAGTGATCGACTTGATCCGGTCCCAGCCGTGCCGCAGAACGGGGGAGAGGGCCTCCCGCAGCGCACTCGGGCGTTCTAGGCTGACCCTTTGTCGTTTCCGAACACCAACCGGTCGCGGTGGTGCACGAGATGGCGCACTGCGGCGTAGGTGAACGATTCAGCACAGGAGGGGCCGGCTACGCCAAGAACGAGATCGCCGTCCTCGAACTGGAGCGCCCCGGCTCCCCCTGCGCGCCCACCGGGACCTCGGCCGCACCACGGTCGTCACCCTCTGGTCAACGCCATGTGGGCTCCGGCCCGTCAGGGGGCTCTGTGCGTTCGACGGTGGAGTGCACCCGTACCAGTGCGGGTGACGCGGGGGCCGACGCGAAGCCGAAGCGGACGGGCGGGACGACGGGGGCCGGGGCGCCGAGGTCGGTGCCGTCGAAGGAGGCCCGGGCGGCGGTGATCGGCCACAGGCCGCCTGTCGCGTACCACTGGCGGCATCCGGGGCGCGAACTGCCCCGGGTCCGTACGCCGGCCATCAGGCGGGCGGGCACGTCGGTCGCGGCCGCCCACAACGGCCGGCGGGCGAGCGGCCGGGGGACGGCCCGCAGGGCCAAGCCGAGCACTCCCTGCCGCCCGACCCGGAAGCGCAGCTGGAGAGGGCCCGCCGTGACGTCCCACCGGCCCTCACGGATCCGTACGTCCACCGGGTCCGTTCGGACCTCGTCGAAGTGGTAGACGCCGGCGATGTACTCGGCCGTGCGGGTGGTGGGGGCGATCAGCGTGCGCCAGCCGTCGGCGCGCTCCAGCATCACGTCGCTGAACGGCCCGAAGGGCGACCGCGGCCAGTGGCCCACGACCACACGCGTGCCCGAGCCCGTCCCGACGGCGGCGATCCAGCCGTCGAACGTCAGCCGTTCGCGTCCCACGCCCCACGGGTACCCCGCGACACGGCCGCGCACACTGGAGCTGCCGCATGCGCTGTTCGCGGCGGTTCACAGCCGGCCGAAGCCAAGGCCGTCAGCGCGCGGGGCTTCAGTGGGCCAGCGATGCCCTTCGGTCCACGCAGGCTGGATGCCCGGGGGTGTCGCGCACGGCAAGGAGGAACGCGGCGATGGGGTCCGGTACGGGCGGGACTTCGGCGCGCAGAATCCGGTAGCCGTCGACTTCGACGCCGTGGACGGCGGGCTGTCGCTGCAGCCCTTCCTGAAGCCGTTCCACCGTGCTGGCCCTCCGACGACATCGCAGGGCGTCGGCACCCGCGGCGACGACTTCGGCGAGCCGGTTGGCGAAGTCCGCGTTGCATCCTCCGAGCCGGACGAAGCCGTGGCCTGCCACCGGCCCGTCGTTGCTCAGGGAGGGGAGGGTCAGGTCTGCGAGCGCGAGCGCCGCCCGAAGGTTGGTGACAGCATCCTCGCCGGCCTGGTAGGCGGCGTCCTGGCGCCGCTTGTACTGGACTCGCTCTGCGTGGGTCATTTCGTACATGCTGCTGACCTTTCGTGACGGGAGTGGAGGGGAGTGGAGTGGAGGGCAAGGGAGGGGAGGCTCCGGAGCGCGTTGTGCCCTCGGTTCAGCGAGGTGTGGCCTTCCGCCCGGCGTGTCGGGCCCGCATGGGCTCGCGACGGGGCACGGGCGGGTAGACCGTAGGACTGAGTCTGCGTGCGGCCCGTGACCATCGGTTTGGATCTTCGTTTCAAAGGTGCAGGCGAACACCCCTTTGACGTGTGGGAAGGACCGGGTTGGCAAGGGAGTTGGCGACTGCTACCGCCTTTGTTCTCCGCGGTCGCCGCCCTTGGGATGCTCGGCCCTCCGACGGGGGCCCACCGAGTCCTGTGCACAAGACGATTGAAGAACCCCGAGGCTGTTCCCCTGCCGTCGGCACGACATCGACCGTTGTGGGGGTACCCGGGTGCCACCTCGCCCGTCACGGGAGTCGCAATCCATCGCCCTGGCCGAGAACCGCAGCTCTGACCTGCGTCGCAGCCGGCACCGCCGCGTCCGTGGGGCCGTCATGCGCCGTACCCGAATCTGTGACCGCCGGACGGAGGCTGGGCAGCAGTCCTCTTTCCTGCCATGAGGTAGCCGGGCGGGACGCCTTCCGGGCCGCGCCCGCCGGTGGTCGTCCGGCCGAGCGCGGAGGCGGGCAGGTTCCGGTGACGTGGCGAGGACTGGCGCGGCGGCCGCGTGAGGGTGATCTGGCGGACCAGCTGCTGGAAGCAGGCCAGCGCGGCGACGGCTGGAAGGGCGGACGCCGTTCCAGCCGCGATCGTTCTGGGTGCCTGGGCAACGCACAGGAGCGTGGCCAGGGTGGAGAACAGCAGAACGATGGACCAGGAATGCAGGGCGCGGCGCTGGTGCAGCGCGGATCTGAGGATGGAGAGGGAAGCGACCATCCAGGGGCCGTAGATCAGCAGGGGCCACCAGCTGCCCACTTCGCGTGCCGTATGGAGTCCGGCGCTCTGGCGCAGGGTTTCGCAGATGGCCAGGCCGCTGAGGATGCTCACCACGGCGGCGATGACGGCGACCAGCACGGCGGTGAACAGGCTGCCCGTTCGCAGCAGGGTCACGACCGGCGGCTTCGACGGGCTCCGGCGGTGCCCCCTGGAGGTCTGTCCGGGCGGCCGCTCGACGGGGGTGTGCTTCAGCCCGGCGACGAGCCCCATGGCGCTGACCGTGTCAGGCGCGGTGTCGAAGCCGACACGGTTGAAGGACTCCGGCCCCCGGGGCGAAGCGCTCTCCTGGAGGAGGATGGCGAGCTCTTCCGCCGGATCCCACGGACGCTCCTGCTCACCGGGCCCGTCGAACGGCTGCCCGGGGGAGTGGCGCTGCACATGGTCCGGCTGAGGCCAGAAGGCGGTGTCGTCCGGTTGGGGATGGGGGGCGTGGAGGTCCGGCGATCCGTACGGCTCAAACACGGGAGCTGCCGCCTGCACGTCGGTCGCCTGGCATCGTGGACCGGTCGATGTTCCCCGACCGCCGGTCGAAGTCGATCTGGATCATGCTCATCGTATGGAGGAAGTCCTCAAGGATCGAGGAAGAGTAGCTCAGGTCGACCGCCAGGCTGTCTTGTTCCAACGTCGCGTTCGCGGTCTCGCCGCAGTCGGTGGGACGCGGAGTGAAAGTCCACTTTCCGATCTGAGTGGGCCCGGCCTCTGAGCTGCCTCCCTGTCCGTCTCTTTCCGCGGGCCTGCGGAAGGAGATGGGGAGCTTTGCGGTTGTCATATGCCGTAAACGCCGTTGATGTTGGTCAGGGTGTGGGCCATTCGGGTGGTGGTGGCAGATGATTGCATGTTTCCTGCCGCTTATCGGATCTGCGAATACAACAGGAGAAGCAGTTGCGTCCCGCTGCGCCGCAGTTCAGGGCGCCATGGCGCGGGCCGCAGCGGACCCGAATGCGTCGCCCCGTCGCCCCTGATCGCACGTTCGCCGGCACTCGCGGCCGAGCCCTGCCGCCGAATCCAGCGGCTTCGCTTGCCTCGCATCAGGCGGTCGCACGCCCCTGCGTGAGCGCGGCTTTCGGCCCTGGTGGCTGCTGAGGCGGCTGTCGGACACCTCTCTCGGGACCACCCCCACATCGACCGACCATCATCAAAAACGCTGAGATGCCAAGGCCTGCAGATTGCTGCGCATGGCTGCAATCAGACGGGAGGGCGCAACTCTGCATATGCCTCTGCGTTATGCCCCACGATCGCGGGGCTCCGATCACGTGGGCCCTGGAACCGTCAGCCTTCGAAAGGACCGGCTATGGGGGACATTCTCCTGTGGATCGTGCTGATCTCGACCGCACTGGGCACAGGTTGCACCGCATGGACGTCATCAGGGGCCGGCCGCCTGTGGCGCGTGGACGCCCTTGAGTTGCAGCGTCAGCAACGCTTCAGGCGCGTCCTGGCCTGCCATGTGGACGCTGTCCGGCTGTCTCCCCGGCGAGTGGCTGCCCCGGTACCGCGGGGAGGGGAGCCCGCCGGTGCCTCGGCATGCATGTGTGCGGATCCGCTCCCGGGTGGCAAGGAGCCGGACGACCACTCTTCACGCGAGACCTCTGCGTCGGCATCCCTCCACGCCGTCGGCTGACCCCGCTCGCCGAACCACTTCGTCATGCCGGCGCCGGGAAGAGGTCGGATACCGCCGCATCCGGCAGAAACACCGGCAATTCACGCGCGGGCCGTCACCTAAGAAACCCCGGCAATCTGTACATTGCTGGCTTTCGTCGCGATATTGAGGTCGCGTCAAAGCGGTGCGGCTTGTCTAATTCATGTTCGACAGATCTCCGTTCTGCATGCCTGGGTGAATTCGGGAAGTGTCAAAAATAAAAGAATTATCATCTACATAGAGATCCCCGTCCGAAATTCGCAAGGGGCTGCCACCCTTCCCTGGAGTGCCTCCCTGGCGGCAAGGTCAGCACTCGCGCCCCGCCCGATCGGGGAGGGGTGTTTCGCAGCCAGCCGACGATGTCGGAGATTGTAGGGTCATATGGATTTTCCACGAGAAGGGTTGCGCGGGCATGGCACCTTACGGTGACCGATCCGATCGCGGCCCGCGGTCGTCCGCCCTGCGCCGTGTCCTGCTTGCAGCGGCACGTCGCGGAAACACTGTGAGGGCGGCGCTGATGCGGGTGGTACGCCGCTTCGCTCAAGGGGGCGGTGGTGGGTGCATTGCCTCGAGCTGGATGAAAATATGCTCGGAGCGGGTGCGTGAGGATGAATACAGGGCGGGCTTCTCCCTGTCCTCCCCGCATGCAGCGAGCGCCGCGAGCGACCTCCACGAATGTCCGTGGTGCCTCTCCCTCGGAAATCCCGGTATCGACGGCCGGGCCGACGCTGACGGGCCCTGACGGGTGACGGCGCCTGAGACCTGAGAGAGGCCTGTGGTGCACCGGGCTCAGTGCCAGGCGCTGCCGACGTTCGCGGGCCGGCCCGCTCGAAGGCGAGCTTCGCCTTCGAGCGGGCCGGTGGACAAGCCGACTGGCGGGCCTACTCCTCCCAGGTGACCCTGACCACGGTGTCGTTGGAGTCCGACGGCTCCTCGAGCCTCTCGCCGGCCTTCAGGACACGTTCGGTCCGGCCGATCAGGATCGCGTTGCTGTCCGTCCGGTTCCACCACGCCGAGACGTTCTTGGCCATGTTGCCCCCACCGGGAAGCGGCAGCTGCGCCAGGTCCACGTCATAGCCGGCACCGATTCCGTAACCGGGCCCCTTCCGGTTGTAGTCCCGGTACAGGCCGAGCGTCTTGGGCGGACACTCCGCACCGTCAGGGGTGATCGCGACGACGCCGGCAGGCAGCTGAGTGCTCATGGCTCTCTCCGTTCCTCGAGCCAGCCGGTGTCTCCGGCTGGGCAGGTGGCGACAACGTTCCACAGCCCGCCCGCACCGGCGGCATCCATCCGGAGCCTGATCGTTCCTGCAATGAACATGACCACCCGTACGGTCCAGTCATCAGCCCGGCAGGGCGGGACGCGGGTCCGCCGGGCCGACGCCGGCGGCGGCTCAGAGCCCTGCCCCCTCCTGCGTCGCGGCGTCCTCGGCCTCCCAGCGGAGCAGGTCGCCCGGCTGGCACTCCAGGACCTCGCAGAGGGCGGCGAGCGTCGCGAAGCGCACTGCCTTGGCGCGGCCGTTCTTGAGTACCGCCAGGTTCGCCGGAGTGATCCCCACCCGGTCCGCGAGCTCGCCCACGGACATCTTCCGCCTGGCCAGCATCACGTCGATGTCGACGGCGATGGGCATCAGATCACCTCGTCCAGCTCGGCCCGCATCTGCGCCGCTTCGCCGTCGCGCGCGACGGCCTGGGCGAGCAGCATCCGCAGGACCAGCACGATGAGGGCGACCCCCAGGATGGCCAGGCCGATCCCGCCCATGATCACGGTGACGCCCGGGTCCTCCCGCTGGCCGGGGGCGTTGACGGCTGTGACCGCGAACCACAACAGCGCGGCCGCCGTGACCGCCCAGATCACGCCGTCCACGTAGCGGAACGCCGCGTGCGAGAACACGGTTCCGCGTCGCACCATCGTCACCAGCCGCCATACGCAGACCAGGGCGACCTGGGCCGACACCATGCCCAGGATGGTGATCACGCGCAGCGGGGCCAGCGGGAGCGACCCGTCCTCCGGGTCGTGTCCCAACGCCCACACCATAGAGGCCTGTACGAACACGGTGCCGACGAGCACCACCGTGAGAACGGCGCGCAGCGCGCGCACTGTCAGTTTCCCCATGACCCATCCCTCCATCGACTTGCGATGGAAATCTATCGACTATCGATAGGTTGGACAAGGGGTTGGGGTGACGGGCCGCGGTCCGGCCGGACGGCCGCACGGTGGTGACGAGGGCAATCGCCGTCCCCCTTCCGCTCCGACTCGCTGACGACTGGGTGTCCAGCCCCGACAACCACCGCCCCACCGTCCTCACCGGCCACGCGACCCCGTACCGGCCGTGGCTTCGGCCCAGGCGGCGACACCCTGGCAACCGGCGGCAACGACTTCACCAGCCGGGGTGCGGGACACCGCCTGAACAGCGTCACCGTCCGCATCTGCGACGCGCGTACCCCCGGATCGGCCGAACCCCATGGGCACAGCACTTCCCGGGGGTCGGCTTCGGGCCACTCTGCCCGGCCACTCGTGCGGAGCCGGTCCGACACTGTCCGGGCCGACGCCCCGGCGCGTACGGCGGGCCGCGCTGTCCTGAGAGCGCCGGCTGGTCCGATCGGTCGGATCTGCTGGTGGTTCGCGCCGTGACGCTCCGGGCGGCCGCGGACCCGAGGCTATGAATGGGTCGCTTCACCGTCCACGAGCGTCAATCCCAGGAGCCAGTTGATGCGCCCCATCAGAGCAGCCTCTCTCGGCACGACCACCGCCCTGGTTGCCCTCCTCGCCTGTGCCCCCGTCGTGTCGGCCGCGGCGGACACCGACCCCGCCCCCAAGAAGGACCGGGACCGGGTCATCGTCCTCACCGGTCGGCTCGCCGAGCAGTCGCGCTTCCCCGTCAACCCCGGCGGCGCCCCCGCCCAGGGTGACCGGACCGTCTTCCGCTCGGTCCTCTTCGACCAGGACGGCAAGGAGGTCGGCGAGACCGGCGGTACCTGCACCACCACCCGGGTCGCCAACGGGGGAGCGGAGGAGTGCGCCGTGACGTACGTCCTGCCGGGCGGGCAGCTCACCGTGCAGGGGATGGTCTTCGGGCACCTCGTCCCGGGTCCTCCGCCGTCGTTCGACAACGCGATCACCGGCGGCACGGGCAAGTTCGACCGGGCCCGGGGCTCGGTCCACGCGGACACCATCGCCACGGGCACGAGGCGCTTCACCATCGACCTCGAGCGCTGACCCCACCCCGTCCCGGCCGGTCAGCGGGCCCTCCTTAGGCGCCCGCTCACCGGTGCGGGATGAGCGCGGTGATCAACTTTGAGGCACGCGGGCGTAGGGGTAAGGGGTGAGTGGCAAGTGTTGCGCGACGTCATGACTCCCAGTCCCCGAGCCCTACTTGCAGGCCCCTTGCGGACGACCTGCCGAGGCATGACCGGCGCTCGGCGGCCGCGCTGCCGTCACACGGGCGCCGTCGCCCGCTGACAGCACCGGGCGCCCCGTCGCTCCGGCAGACCTGCTGCGCGGTGACGGTGACGGCGAACGGGCCGTCAGCGCGGAGGGCGACGGGGAACGGGGCGCCCTGGGAGGCGTCGGGGTGTCAGTCGTTGGAGCCGACGGTGTTGTCGTGGCCGGCGTCGAAGACGTCGTCACCGGCGACCTGGGACCAGTCGCCGAAGACGATGGTGAACGACGGATGCGGCTGGTAGTCCACGGTCACGTCGGCGCTCGCGGCACCGGCGGTACCGAAGGCGCCGGCGCCGGCGGCAAGGGCGGTCAGAAGGAAGCGCATGCTGCACCTCTCTGCGGAAGGGCAAGGGAACGCCCACGCTTAAGACCCCCGGACCACCGATGGTTCCTGACCGGCCGATGCGGCCCCGAGCCTCATCCGATCGGCGCCCCCACCGGCACCCGAGCCGTACGGCACGGCCGGCGCGGTGCGGCGTACCGGTCCGCGGATCACCGCCCCGGTTGCACCTGCTGCAGGCGGGACACCGCCTGCTCCTGACCGGCCGTGCCCTCGCGAATGGTCTGCGCCCGGTCCATGACCGCCCAGCCCGCCCCCCCTTCCGCATTCACCTCGTCGCGCGCGTCACGCACGCCGTAGTGCCTGTAGAGCTCCGCTTCCTCCGACACGGACAGGACGCTTCCACAGTCCAGGGCCGCACAGGGAGCGTGCTCGATCATCGTCACCGGATACGGGACGACCAGGCGCCCGTTCTGCAGGTCCGCCTGTCGCAACGGGACGAACACCCCGCCCAGTCCGGACGCCCGATCGATGATCCGCACCCACTCGGGCCTGCCGGTGGTGTCGTCCACCAGGATGTACTCCACCAGCCCCAGGCGCTGCCCCTGGTCCGTGAAAGCCGTGGAACCTTCCATGGCCGCGATCTGCTCCTGCGTGATCACTGATGCTCCTCACCCCTGCCGCGTGCTCTGTCGTCCCGCGGCTACCCAGCCGGGCCGAGGTGAAGCACGCACGAGGCGGCGCGGCCCTTCCTCTCTCGCTGGGGGGCGTTCCCGTGGTCGGCGGACACGCGGCCGGGCCCCGACCCAGGGGGAGGGGTCGGGGCCCGGCCGAGTCGATGCGACGGTTCGCGGCGGACCGCTGACCGCTGACCGCTGACCGTGGTCAGCGGCGGAAGGCGTCCTTGACGTCTTCCTTGGCGTGGCGGGTCTTGCCCTTGGCCTGCTCGGCCTGTCCCTCCGCCGTCATGCGCTCGTTGCCGACGGCTCGGCCGACGGTCTCCTTGGCCTTGCCCTTCGCCTGCTCGGCGTGGGCCTTGCTCTTCTCAGTGCCCGACATCGGGGACCTCCTCGTTGTTGTACCGGCTTGGTCGTGAACGCTCTCCTGCTCCCGATCGCCGCCCGTAAACCCCGCCGCATCGGGCCACCGGCATGTTCTCGTGCCGCCGCGGGCCCGCAGTGGCGTCCGGCGTCCGGACGGGCTACTCCGCCGGGTGCGGGCGGTCGGTGGCTTCGATACTGGCCGCCGGACCCCCCGACGGCGGGGCGTGCTGACGAAAGGAGTACCGGCATGAACTCACCAATGGCCGCGGAGACCGGGTGCCAGCTGATGAAGCGCCTCGCGAAGGACCTCAAGGAGAGCATCAAGAAGGGCGAGAAGCACGCGGACGAGGTCGAGGGAAGGATCGCCCAACTGGAGGCGCAGGCGAATCCGGACCAAGGCCAGATCACCGCCTTGAAGCAGACGCTGGAAGTGATCAGGAAGAAGATCGAGGACGAGCGCACGTCGCTGTCGGATCTGGAGGACGTGATCAGCGAGAACTGCTGAGCCGCCCTCCAGATCGCCGGGCGCAGCGGACGCAGGTGGTGGCCGCCGGGCGGATCTCCAGGCGTTCGGGCGCGATGGTGCCGCCGCAGCCCTCGCAGCGCCCGTACTGCCCGCGTTCGAGTCGTTGCAGTGCCCGGTCCAGCTCTTCGAGGTGTTCGCGCGCCTGGGCCATCAGGGCGGCCACGTGAGCCCGCTCGAAGGCGGTGGTGCCGCCCTCGGGGTCGTGCTCGTCATCGACCGCGACCAGCGCGTTGGCCGCGACGATACCGTCGAAGTCGCGGCTCAGCGCGGCCGCCCGCGCGAGGGTGTCGGCGCGGTCGGCCGCGAGTCGTGCGCGGACGGCCGAGGAGGCGGACGGGTCGGGCTCGTCATGGCCGTACCGGGATGCATCACCCATGCTGCGACAACGCCGATCCACGCTGCCCCATTCCCCCGCGCCCGGCCCCGGGCCGCCGGTCGCTCGTGGTGCAGCCCCCGGCCACGTCTGCCGCCGGGGGGAGTCCTCGTGACGGACGAGCCGTCCTCGCCGAAGGTGATGCGGTCGCAGCCGTTGCGGTGCAGGCGGCTGACCAAGGCCAGGCTCTGCGTTCGCCTCGCAGTGGCCGACCGGGTCCGCGACCGACTCCGACACCACGGTCAAGGCCGCGCAGTGCACCACTGCGGAGATGTCCGGGTGCTCCGAGAAGATGCGGTCGATCAGCGCGCCGCCCGCGATGAGGTGAACTCCCTGCGCCCGGGTACGAGGTTGTCGAGGCTTCCCGGTCGTTCAAGCCCCAGCGGACGACCGCACCCCGGGCCAGCGGTGCACAACGCGACCGACCGGGGTGCCACCCCGCCCGTCCCGGCGGGTGCGAGTGAACGGTTCACGACGATGGGGCCACAGCCTCCAGGCTGTGGCCCCATCGGTGCGACTGCGGCGGGATGCCGGCGCGTCGCTCAGGCGTGGCGGTGATGGTGCTTGTTGCCGGTGAGCAGACGGTAGACGGCGAGAAGGAGGACGGAGCCGATGATGGCCGCGATCCAGGTGGAGAGGTCGAAGAAGCCGTCGATGGAGTCGACGCCGAAAATGACCTTCCCGAGCCAGCCGCCGAGCAGGCCGCCCGCGATGCCGATGAGCATCGTGATGATGATTCCGCCCGGGTCCTTGCCCGGCATGAGTGCCTTGGCGATGAAGCCCGCGAGCAGTCCGATCAGGATCCAGGCAATGATGCCCATGCGCTTCTCCAACCTCATGAAGTGAGCCGGTGTTGACGCTCGTCTTCACCGTTCCGAGGTTTCCAAACGTCCGGATCCTTTGATCAACGCCTGCGCAGGCCGTCCACCGTGGGTCAGGAGACGACGAGGTTCGGCACTTTCGAAGCCTGGGTGCGGCCCAGGCCCTTGCCCCGGCACGGTCCGCCACACACAGACCGTGCCGCCGCGAACGGTCGGGCGAATCCGACCGTCGCGCCTTCGCCCGGCCGCCCTCCGATCCGCTCGGGCTGGCAGTATGCAGTGGGGGCGAGGCTCCCTTGATCGTGTGTCAGTCGAGTCGGAGGAACGAAAACGCATGCGCTATCTCCCGCTGGGCAGTTCAGGTCTGCAGGTGTCCGCCGTCGGCCTCGGCTGCAACAACTTCGGCGGCCGTCTCGACGCCCAGGCCACCCGGTCCGTCGTCGACGCCGCCTTGGAGGCGGGCGTCACCCTGCTCGACACCGCCGACATCTACGGCGGCGGTGGCGGCTCGGAGCGGTACCTCGGGCAAGCCTTGAAGGGCCGGCGCGACCAGGTCGTCCTCGCCACCAAGTTCGGCTACGACGGCGTCGACATGAAGTACGGGCCCGCCGCCGGCTCCCGCGGCAGCCGCGCCTACATCCGGCGCGCCGTCGAGGAGTCCCTGCGCCGGCTCGAAACCGACCACATAGACCTGCTCCAGCTGCACAGCCACGACCCGGCCACCCCCGTCGCCGAGACGCTGGCCGCGCTCACCGAGCTCGTCGCCGAGGGCAAGGTCCGCTACATCGGACACTCCAACTTCACCGGCTGGCAGCTGGCCGAAGCCGCACACGTCGCCCGCGAGACGGGCGCCGTCCCCTTCGTGTCCGCGCAGAACGAGTGGTCGCTGCTGGAGCGGTCGGCCGAGCGCGAGCTGGTCCCGGCCGCCCGGCACTACGGCGTCGGTGTACTCCCGTACTACCCGCTCGCCAACGGCCTGCTGACCGGCAAGATCCGCCGGGGCGCTCCCGTCCCGGCCGGCTCCCGCCTCGAGGGCAGGAGCTCCTACCTCACCGAGGAGCGCCTCGACGTGGTCGAGGCGCTGGCCGCGATCGCCGAGAAGCACGACCGCACCGTCCTCGAACTGGCCATCGGCTGGCTCTCGGCCCAGCCCGGCTGCGCCTCCGTCATCGCCGGCGCCACCTCCGCCGAGCAGATCCGCGCGAACGCGGCCGCCGGCGAACTCCCGCTGGACGCGGACCTGCTCGCCGAGATCGACGCGATCGCGCCGGGCGTCCCGGCGTAGGGGCCGCAAACGCCGACGAGCGCTCCCCGCACCCCCGCAGGGGCATGAGGAGCGCTCGTGGCGCGCGCACTCGGGCCGGCGGGCCGACCCGTCCGCCGCCTCAGGACACGATGTCCTTGCGGGAGAAGCCGCGGAAGGCCAGGGCGAAGAGCACCAGCGCGTACGACACCGACACCACCGCCCCCTTCACCATGCCGCCCCACTCCAGCTGGGGCTGCAAGGCGTCCGCCCACGCGAACTGCCAGTGCGCCGGCAGGAAGTCGCGCCACGAGCCGAGCGCCGTCACCGCGTCCAGCACGTTGCCGACGATCGTCAGGCCGACCGCGCCCCCCACCGCGCCCAGCGGTGCGTCCGTCCGCGTGGACAGCCAGAACGCCAGCCCCGCCGTGACCAGCTGCGAGACGAAGACGAAGGCCACCGCCAGCGCGAGCCGCGGCACCGTGTCGCCGGCCGCCAGCGCGCCGCCCGCCGGCAGCTTCAGCGGCCCCCACCCGTAGGCCACCGTGCCCGCCGCCAGCGCCACCACCGGCAGCAGCACCATCGCCGCCAGGCTGAAGCCCAGCGCCACCACCAGCTTGCTCCACAGCAGCCGCGCCCGCGGCACCGGTGACGCCAGCAGATAGCGCAGCGAGGACCAGCTCGCCTCCGACGCCACGGTGTCCCCGCAGAACAGCGCCACCGGCACCACCAGCAGGAAACCGGCCGACACGAACAGACAGGTCGCGGCGAAGTTCGCGCCCGAGGCCGTGGCCGTGTCGATCAGGGTGATCCGGCCGTTCCCGCCACCCCTGCGGTCAGGGCCGCCGCCCACCGCGAACGCGATGATCATGATGAAGGGCAGTGCGGCCAGCACCCCGCCCATCACCAGCGTCCGCCGCCGGCGCCACTGCCGCAGCGCCTCCACGCGCAGCGGCAGCGTACGGCTCGCCCGGTAGCCGGGCGCCACCTCCCGCGCCGTCGTCGCCGTACTCACGCCGCACCTCCGATCAGGGTGAGGAACGCGTCCTCCAGCCTCCGGTGCGGCCCCACTCCGGTCACCGGCACCTCCAGCCGCACGAGTTCGGCGATCAGCCCGGCGGCCGTCGCGCCTTCGAGCCGTACGAGCAGTCCGTCGTCCACGGCCACCACGGACCCCACCCCTTCCAGTGCCGCCACCTTCTCGACGGCCACCTCGTCCACCGGCTCGGCCAGGGTCACCAGCAGGGTGTCCCCGCCGCCGGTGATCTCGGCGACCTCCCCCGCCGCCACCCGCTGCCCGCGGTCCATGACCACCAGGTGCGTGCACGACTGCTCCACCTCCGACAGCAGGTGGCTGGAGACGATGACGGTCCGCCCGCCGGCCGCGTAGCGGATCATCACGTCCCGCATCTCGCGGATCTGCGGCGGGTCCAGACCGTTCGTCGGCTCGTCCAGGATCAGCAGGTCGGGCATCCCCAGCATCGCCTGCGCGATCGCGAGCCGCTGCCGCATGCCCTGCGAGTACGTGCGCACCGCGCGCTCCAGCGCGTCGCCGAGCCCCGCGATCTCCAGGGCCTCCGCCATGTGCGCGTCCTCCGCCGGGCGGCCGGTGGCCTGCCAGTACAGCTCCAGGTTGGCGCGGCCCGTCAGGTGCGGCAGGAAGCCCGCACCCTCCACGAAGGCCCCGACCCGCGACAGGACCGGAGCCCCGGCCCGTACCGCGTGCCCGAACACCCGGATGTCACCGGCGTCCGGCGAGATCAGCCCCATCAGCATGCGCAGCGTGGTGGTCTTCCCGGCGCCGTTGGGCCCGAGCAGCCCCAGCACCTGCCCCTTCTCCACCCGGAACGACAGGTCCCGTACGGCGTACCGGTCCTGCGCCTTCGCGTACCGCTTCGTCAGTCCCGTGATCTCCAACGGTACGTCGGCCAGCGCCGGGTCCGGCTGCGGTGCGCCGGCCCGTGCCCGCGCGCCGCTCCTGCCCGGCCCGCGCAGCCCCAGCAACGCGGCCGCGAGTACCGCCGCGCCCAGCGGCAGCCCCCAGGTCCAGGCGGGCAGCCCCGCCGTGGCGGTCCGCACGCGCGGGGCGACGGGCACCGCCAGGGGGCCTTCCACCGCGACCGTGTAGGCGGCCGACGCGGCCGGACTCGCGTAGCCCAGGTCCGTGGCGGCGACCACGAGGCGCAGGCGGTGTCCGGCCGCGACGGAATGGTCGATCGCGGGCAGCCTCAGCCGTACGGTCGCACCCTGTTGCGCGTTCTCCACCCGCAGCGGGGCGACCAGCTGGGAGGGCAGCACCTGCTGCCGCCCGTCGGGCCCGACGTCGTACACCTTGCCGAACAGCACGGCCGAACCGTCCGCAGCCGTCGACCTCACCTCCAGGGTTACGGTCGGGGTCCCGGTGATCCGGAGGTCCTCGGTCAGCGGCGCCGACTCGAAGCGGGCGTTCTGCCCGGGGAAGTCCAGCGAGAGCCCGGCCCCGAAGGAGGCCAGCTGCCCGCCGACACCGGGCAGGGAGGACAGCGCGGGAGGTGCGCCGCCCGCCGGGTTGACGAAGGTCTGCTCGCGTCCCGTCAGGGCGAACTCCCGCGGGGCGGAGGCCAGCCCGGGGTAGCGCTCGCCGCTCGCCCCGCGCAGAATCACCTCGCCGTCGGTGGAGTCGATCCCGCCGGAGCGCGAGACCCGGAAGACCGGGCCGGTTTCCGCGCCCTCGTCGCCCTTGAGGTGGCGGTCGAACCAGGCGGCCACGCGGGCCTGAACCCGGTCCGCCTCGCGCATGCCGCCGTCGTGTCCGCCGGCCGCCCAGTCCACCGACACGGGCGTGCCGTTGGCCGCGATGGCCGCGGCCATCGCATCGGCCTGGTCCAGCGGGAAGAGGGAGTCGTCCTGGCCCTGCACGATGAGCGCCGGCACCTTGATCCGGTCGGCGACCGCCGACGGACTGCGCTGTTCCAGCAGGGTGCGGGCCTCGGCATCGGGCTTCCCGGCCACGGCGACGCGTTCGTACATCGCGCACAGCTCGGGGGTGAACTTCCCGCAGCCGGCACCGACCGGGGCGGCGTCCTGCGGACCGGACGCGGACCCCGTCGAGGACCCGGCGCCGGTCTCCGGCCGTCCGGTCCCCGCCTCGGGGCGTCCGGTCCCGGTGTTCGGCGGTGTGTCCTGGGGTGCGGTCCCGGCCTGCTGCATCCCGCCGGCCGAGCCGGTGGTGAAGAAGATGCCGGACCACAGCTTCTTGAAGACGCCGCCCGGGAAGAGGGAGTCCGCGAGGTTCCAGTACGCGATCTCCGGGGCGATCGCGTCGACGCGACGGTCGTGACCGGCCGCCAGCAGCGAGACAGCCCCGCCGTAGGAGGCTCCGGACACGCCGACGCGCGGGTCGCCGTCCGCGTCGAGGCGCACCTCGGGCCGGGCCGCGAGCCAGTCGACGAGCCGGGAGACGTCCTTGACCTCGTGCTCGGGGTCGTTCAGCCCGATCCGGCCGCCGGAGCGGCCGAAGCCGCGCGCAGACCAGGTCATGACGGCGTAGCCGTCGCGCGCCAGCCGTTCGGCCTGTTCACGGACGTCGTCCTTGCTCCCCCCGAAGCCGTGCCCGAGGAGTACGGCGGGACGTTTCGCCCCACCGCCCTCCCCGTCGCCCGCGACGAAGTAGGAGGTGTCGATGTCGGCGCCGGGCATGTTCAGGACCTGGTCCCGGCGGTGCACGGCGGGCGCGTCGCCGGACGCGGACGAGGCCGTCCACGTACCGGCCCCCGCCACGACGGCCAGCGCGGCGGCGCCCGCGAGCAGGCGGTCTCGGCGGCGCCGGGGCATACGGAGCTTCATACGGGCACCCTAAGGGCCCGTCGGCCGGCCTCCGAGCACCCACAGGCGGAACTCCCGACCTTCTCAGGTACCAGGCCGCCGCCCGCGCGTACCGCACCCGCGGTACGAGTGCCCCACCCGTCCACCGCACCGGCGGTACGGGCGTCCGACCTGCGCGGCGCCCCGTACAGCGGGAGGATGGCCGCATGCTGCTGGCCGAGGTCGCCCGTGTGTCCCGGGAAGTCGCCGCCACTTCCGCCCGGTCCCGCAAGACCGCGCTGCTCGCGGAACTGTTCGCCGCGGCTCCCCCCGAGGAGGCCGGGCTGGTCATCTCCTACCTCTCCGGACGCCTCCCGCAGGGCCGTCCCGGCATCGGCTGGCGCACTCTGGGCCAGGAGATCGCACCGGCACCCGAGCCCACCCTCACCGTCCGCGACGTCGACGCGGCGGTGAGCGGACTCGTCGCGGAGGCCGGCGCCGGGTCCGCCGCCCGGCGCAGCGGGATCGTCGCCGGTCTGCTCGGCGCGGCCACCGGGGCCGAGCAGGCCTTCCTGCGCAGCCTGCTGTCCGGCGAGGTACGCCAGGGCGCCCTCGACGCGGTGGCCCTGGACGGCGTGGCCGCGGCCGCCGGAGTACCCGCCGCCGAGCTGCGCCGCGCGGTGATGCTGGACGGCTCCCTGCCGCGGGTGGCCGAGGCGGTGCTGGCCGACGGCCCCGCGGCGCTGCGCGCCGTGACCCTTCGGGTCGGGCGGCCCGTACAGCCGATGCTGGCGGGTACGGCCCCATCGGTCACCGAGGCACTGGCGGCGCTCGGCCCGTGCGCGGTGGAGGAGAAGCTCGACGGGATCCGCGTACAGGTCCACCGAGAGGGGGACGACGTACGGGTCTACACGCGCTCTCTCGACGAGATCACCGGGCGGCTGCCGGAAGTGGCGGACCTCGCCCGCGCGCTGCCGGGGGAGCGGTTCATCCTCGACGGGGAGGTCATCGGGCAGACGGCGGACGGCCGCCCGGTCCCCTTCCAGGAGATCGCGAGCCGGGTCGGCTCCCGGGTGGACGTGGACGCCGCCCGGCGGACGCTCCCGGTGGTCCCCTACTTCTTCGACGTCCTGGCCGTCGGCGACGACGTCCTCCTCGACCTCCCGGTCCGCGAGCGGTACGCGGCCCTCGCCGCCCTCGTGCCCGAGAGCGCCCGGGTCGGCCGCCTGGAGGTGCGGGACCCGGCGGCGCAGGAGGCCGAGGCCGTGCAGTTCTGGGCCGAGACCCTGCGCCGCGGTCACGAGGGCGTGGTGGTCAAGGGCCTGGAATCGGCCTACGCGGCCGGTCGGCGCGGCAAGCACTGGCTGAAGGTGAAACCGGTGCACACCCTGGACCTGGTCGTGCTCGCCGCCGAATGGGGCCACGGGCGGCGCACGGGACTGCTCTCGAACCTTCACTTGGGGGCGCGGGCCGCCGACGGCACCTACGCCATGCTCGGCAAGACCTTCAAGGGCCTCACGGACGAGATGCTGCGCTGGCAGACGGAGGCGCTGCGCGCGCTCGCCACCTCGGACGACGGGTTCACCGTACGGGTCCGGCCCGAACTGGTGGTGGAGATCGCCTACGACGGCCTGCAGCGCTCGACGCGCTATCCGGCCGGAGTGGCCCTGCGCTTCGCGCGGGTGGTGAGGCACCGCCCGGACAAGGCGGCGGAGCAGGCCGACACCGTCGAGACGGTCCTGGCCCAGGGGAACGCCCTCTGAGGGCAGCCGGCGAAGGGCCGGCGGCCTGTGGAGAGCGGACCACGGAACCGTCATAGGGCCGCGATAGACCGGCGGTGCAGGGTGGCTGTCCACGTGCCGGCCCGTGACGGCAGGCACGCACCACGACGGCCCGCTCCGTCCTTTCCGCCGACCGCGACCGCGAGGGCGATCGCGACGGCGACGGCAACCGCCGTGACCGTGACTGTGACCGTGATCCGCCGTGCCAGGAGCCGCCATCGTGGACCTCGACTCCGTGCTGACCCGCCGGCCGTTACCCGGCCTCGCACCGCCCCGCGACGACGCACCGCCCCGCGACGACGCACCGCCCCGCGACGACGCACCGCCCCGCGACGACGCACCGCCCCCGAAGGGGTCCGGGCGCCTCCTCCACCGTGCCCGGACCGCCGTGGTCGGGGCCCTCCCCGGAACCGGTGCGGTCGCCGGCGTCCTCCTCGCCCTCGCCGCCGTCGGCGCGATGATCCGCGAACCGGTCCTCATACCGTCCCTGGCCGCGAGCGCCGCCGTCCTCCACCACACCCCCACCCTGCCCACGGCCCAGCCCCGGACCGTCGTCGTCGCCCACCTCCTCGGTGCCGCGGCCGGCTACGCGGTCCTCGCCGCAGCGCCGAGCAGCCCCTGGAGCGCGGCACTTGCGGGAGGGCTCACCTTCGCCGCCACGAGCCTCGCCCGGACCCCGCACTCGCCCGCCTGCGCCACCGCCGTGGTCGTCGTGCTGCAGACTCCGGCAGCCGCGCGGTTCGTCCCCCTGCTGCTCGGCGCCACGCTGATGCTCGTCCTCGGCGCTCTCGCCGCCTCCCGCCTGCACGGGGCAGCGCCGCGGTACCCCGTCCGCTGGTGGTAGCGGCAGAGCCGCATGCCACGGTGATTTGCCTCAGAGGTAAGCAGGTTTGCCAGGAGGGCAAGATTCTGGCTCAATCGGGGACATGAACACCGGTCCCGCCCCCGGCTCGGAAGACGCCGCCGACGAGCTGCCCGCCGTGGCGCCGCAGCTGCGCGAGCTGCGCCGCCGCGCCGGTCTCACCCTCGAGGCCGCCGCCGCCCGGGCCAGGCTCTCGCCCGCCCACCTGTCCCGGCTGGAGACCGGTCGGCGCCAGCCTTCGCTGCCGCTGCTACTGGGGCTCGCCCGCACCTACGGTACGACGGTCTCCGAGCTGCTCGGCGAGACCTCCGCCGTCGCCGATCCCATCGTACGGGCCGGCGGTCCGGGAGCCCGCGAGGCCGACGGCTGGACGTACTGGCAGGCGGGCGGCGCCGGGCGCGGGATGCAGGCGCTGCGCGTGCACGTCCCGCACGGCCGCGGTCCGGACGACCTGGTCCGCGTCCATCCCGGTGAGGAATGGCTGTACGTACTGGACGGCCGGCTGCGCCTGCACCTGGGCGAGGCCGAACACCTGTTGGAGCCGGGGGACAGCGCCCACTTCGACTCCCTCACCCCGCATCGGATCGGGGCGGCCTCCTCCGGCGGGGCCGACCTGCTGTTCGTCCACACCCTGCTCCAGAGCAGCCTCGCCGGGCTGTGCCTCGGCGGGGCCACGACCACCACGCACCACCGATAGGCGAGGAGCCCACCCATGACCCCCGTGCCCCCCGCGGACGAGCCCGTCGGCGTACGCGCGCGCTTCGAGGCCAAGTTTCCGCGCGGCCTGATCATCCGGCTGATCGCCTACCTCTTCGTGGGCCACCTCTTCGCCTTCTTCGTCTACCTCCTCTTCGTCCTGGGTGGCCAGAACCAGTAGCCGCCCCGGCCGCGCGAGTTCGGACCGCGCGGCTATGGAAAGGTGCGGGGGCGATGGCTACCCTCCGCGCATGATTCCCACGGTTGTCTGGGGTACCGGCAACGTCGGCCGTCTGGCCATCCGCGCCGTCGCGGCCCATCCCGCGCTGAAACTGTCCGCAGTCATCGTCCACGATCCAGCCAAGGTCGGCCGCGACGCGGGCGAACTCGGCGGGCTTGACCGCCTGTTGGGGGTCGAGGCCACCGACGACGCCGCAGCGGTACTGGCCGGCCGTCCCAGGGCCGTGGTGTACGCCGCGTCCGGTGACGTCCGGCCCGACGAGGCCCTCGCCGACATCACCCGTGCGATCCGGGCGGGCGCGGTCGTCGTCAGCCCGGCCCTCTACCCGCTGTACGACCACCGCAGCGCGCCGCCGGAGTTCCGCGACCCGGTGCTGGCGGCCGTGGCGGCGGGCGGCGGCTCGCTCTTCGCCTCCGGCGTCGACCCCGGCTGGGGCAACGACGTACTTCCCCTCCTGATCAGCGGACTCGGCACCACGATCGAGGCCATCCGCTGCCAGGAGATCTTCGACTACTCCACCTACGACCAGCCGGACTCCGTCCGCAACCTCGTCGGCATGGGCCACCCCATGGACTTCGAGCCGATGATGCTCATGCCCTCGATCCCGACGATGGTCTGGGGCGGCCAGATACGGATGATGGCCCGGGCGCTCGGCGTCGAACTCGACGAGATCCGTGAGACGTCGGAGCGCCGCGCCCTCGACACCACCGTGACCACCCGCAGCATGGGCGTGTTCGAGGCGGGCACCCAGGGCGCGATCCGCTTCGAGGTCCAGGGCATCGTCGCCGGCGAGCCGCGCATCGTCATCGAGCACGTCACCCGTATCCACGCCTCGTGCGCACCGGACTGGCCCCTGCCGCCGGACGGCGGCGCCGGCGCCCACCGCGTCGTCATCGAGGGCCGCCCCCGCATCGAGGTCACCGTCGAGGCCACCGACGAGGGCGAGAACCGCGCCGCGGGCGGCAACGCCACCGCCGTCGGCCGACTCGTCGGCGCCATCGACTGGCTCACCGAGGCGGAGCCCGGACTCTACGACGCCCTCGACGTCCCGCTGCGCCCCGCCACCGGCAGACTCGGAAGGAAACCGTCATGAGGATCGACATCCCCGAAGGCCAGCACCCGATCGAGTACGTGTGGGGCGACATGGTCCCCGGGATCGGCATGGCCGCCGCGAACTTCTCCCTGTCCGTGTACGCCCACACCACGCTGGGGCTGCGCGAGTTCGAGGCGGCCCGGCTGCGCGTCGCGCAGATCAACGGGTGCGTGTTCTGCCTGGACTGGCGCACCGAACGGGACGGGCAGAAAGTCGAGGAGGAGTTCGCCGACGCGGTCACCGAGTGGCGCACCACCGAGGCGTTCGACGAGCGCACCCGGCTGGCGGCGGAGTACGCCGAGCGGTACACCCTCGACCACCACGGGCTCGACGACGAGTTCTGGGACCGGATGACCGCGCGGTACAGCCAGCTGGAGATCGTGGAACTCACGATGAGCATCGGGTCCTGGCTCGCCTTCGGGCGGCTCAACCACGTGCTGGGCCTCGACAGCGTCTGCGTGCTGCCCGGGCACTGAGCCCGCAGGGCGCGGCGGAACGTGAAGAAGCGGAACGTGGAGAAGGGGCCGTTCGGCGCATCCGAACGGCCCCGGCCGCTGGGGGGAGGACGCGGCCCTACGAGAGGTCTGTGGCGATGATCTTCTCGATGTTGCGCTCGGCGAGCGCGGTGATGGTGACGAACGGGTTCACGCTGGCGTTTCCGGGGATCAGCGCGCCGTCGATCACGTACAGACCGGTGTAGCCGTGCAGACGGCCGTAGTTGTCGGTGGCCTTGCCGAGGACGGCGCCGCCGAGCGGATGGTAGGTGAGGGTGTCGTTCCAGATCTTGTTGCCGCCGAACAGGTCGGTCCGGTAGATCGTCCCCTCCTTCGAGTTGATCTTGTCGAAGATGGTCTTGGCCATGGTGATGGACGGCTGCTTCCAAGCCGTCTGCCAGCTCAGGTCGGCCTTGCCCGTCGCCGCGTTCCAGGTGAACTCGGCGCGGTTGGGGTTCTTCGTGATCGACAGGTAGAAGGAGGCGTAGGTCTCGATCCCGGTGGGCAGCGGGGCGACCTCGGCGAACGCGCCGCCGGCGTCCCAGTTGTCGATGCCGGAGCAGGGGATGGTCGACTGGAGCTTGCCGGTCGGGTCCCACATGTGGTTGGCGCGGCCGCACATGACGTTGCCGTTCTCGCCCCAGCCCTTGCCGACCTCGCCGTTGAGGTTCGGCAGTGCTCCGGTGGCCTTCAGCTTGACCAGGAGCTTGCTGGTGCCGACGCTGCCGGCCGCGAAGAACACCCGGTCGGCGGTCACGGTCTTGGTGGCCACGGTGTCGCCGGTGGTGTTGAGCTGGTCGATGGCGACCGTGTAGCCGCCGCCCGCGGCGGGGGAGACCGTGGTGACCTTGTGCAGCGGCGAGACGGTGACCCTGCCGGTCGCCCTGGCCCGCGCGAGGTAGGTCTGGACGAGGGACTTCTTGCCGGCGTTGTTGCCGTAGAGGATCTCGCCGGCCAGGGCGGACTTGGTGGCGGTGCCCGCGGCCTCCCGCTTCATGTAGTCCCAGTCGTACACGTCCGGCACGAAGGTCCAGGCGAAGCCGGACCGCTGGGCGTGCTTGCGGCCGACCCGGGAGAACTGGTAGCAGTCGGCGGTGTCGAACCAGGCAGGGTCGACCATCCCGACGCCCAGACCGGCGTTGGCCCTCGGGTAGTAGGTGTCGTACATCTCGTCGGCGTTCACCGACGGGAGGACGGCGGCGAAGTTCGCCCGCTTGGGCGTGACCGCCATGCCGCCGTTGACCAGCGAACCGCCGCCGACGCCGCGGCCCTGGTAGACCGTGATGCCGGCGAAGTCCTCGGCGTCCAGGACCCCCGTGTACGTGGGGACGTCCTTGTCGATCGGGAAGCCGAGGAAGTTGCTGAGCGGTGCCTTGGTCCGCGTGCGGAGCCAGAACGAGCGGTAGTCCGGACTGGTCACCTTCGGGAAGACCTTGCCGTCCGGTCCGGGGGTGTCCCAGTTCATGCCCATCTCGATCATCTGCACGTCCACTCCGGCCTGCGCCAGCCGCAGTGCCGCGACCGACCCGCCGTAGCCGGTGCCGATGACCAGGACCGGTACGCGGACGCCGTCAGCGATCGGTCCCGGTGCGGCGGCGGCCGCCGCCCGCGCCGCCGCGGGAGCGAGGTGACCGGCAAGGGCCACAGCCCCGATGACGGAACCTGTTCTACCTATGAATCCGCGGCGTGAAATGCCTTTGGAGCCTCTCTCAGGCAGGGTGTTGTCACCCATGTGACGTCCCTCACTCTCGATGGAATGGGAACGAGTTCTACTGCTGGGTGCGTGTGAAGTCACTACATACGTCTAGGTAACTTTCGGTCGATCAGCGGCCCGCGGCGGCCGGTTCCCGGCCCCGCCGTCGCGGTGCCGACCGCCACTGGTGCCCACAGGCGCCACCGGCAGGCGGCAGGCCGCGGGTCCGTCGTACGCGCGCCGCGCGCACGAGTCCGACGGCGGCGACGGCCGTGCCCGCCACCAGATCGGCGGTCGCGCTCCAGCACTGGTTCAGCCCGGCGTCGTACGGTCACCCTGCTCGCGGGGTTCGAGCGGCGGGGCCGACACCGCGCAGTACGTGCGGCACTGCGGGTGGCACGCCTTGGACACGGGGCTCCGTACGGTCGCCCAGGCCACGGCGGCACCGGCCAGGAACGACCCGGTGCACCAGAGCATGGCCCGCCCGAACGCGGCGTCGAACTGGGTCGCCGAGCGGTACGACTCGGGTCCCATCCCGGACAGCAGCGGCAGCGCCGCCACCGCGAGCAGCCCGGCGACGCGCGCCGCCGCGTTGTTGATGCCGCTGGCCAGTCCCGCCCGGCCGGGGTCCACCGAGGCCAGCACGGTGGACGTCAGCGGGGCGACCAGGGCCACCAGGCCCATGCCAATCACGACCATCGCGGGCAGCACGTCCTGTACGTAGGAGGCCGAGGGCCCCACCCGCAGCATCAGCAGCGTCCCCACCGCGCACAGCACCGGCCCCACCGTGAGCGGGACGCGTGGTCCGATCCGCTCCCCCAGCTCACCCGAGCGCGCCGACAGCAGGAGCATCAGAAGGGTCGTCGGCAGCATCGCGGCCCCGGCGGCCAGCGCCGAGTAGCCGGACACCACCTGGAGCTGGAGCACGACGAGGAAGAAGAACCCTCCGATGGCCGCGTACACGCACAGGGTGACGAGGTTGACCGCGGTGAACAGCCGGGACGCGAAGATGTCCGGAGGCACCATCGGGTCGGTCCGCCGCCGCTCCGTGTACACGAAGGCGGCGCCCAGCAGGACCCCGAGCACCGCCGCGACGGTCACCGCCGCCGATCCGGACCGGGCCTCGATCAGCGCGTAGGTGACCAGCCCCAGAGCGCCCGCGCCGAGTGCCGCGCCGGCCACGTCGAACCGCCCGTGCGCCTGCGGGTCCCGGGATTCCGGTACGTGCCGCAGGGCGACCGGCACGCACACCGCGGCCAGCGGAACGTTCAGCAGGAAGACCCACCGCCAGCCGGGCCCGTCCACCAGCCAGCCGCCGAGGAACGGCCCCACCGCGGCACCCACCCCGCCGAACCCCGACCACAGGCCGATCGCACGCCCTCTGTCCTCGGCGCGGATCGACGCCTGGATCAGGGCCAGGGAGCCGGGCGCCAGCAGCGCCCCGCCGATGCCCTGCAGGGCCCGGGCGGCGATCAGCACCCCGGCGTTCGGCGCGATGCCGCACAGAAGCGAGCCGACGGCGAACCACACCACACCGAGCGTGAAGATCCGGCGCCGGCCGAAGCGGTCACTCAGTGAGCCGCCGACCAGGATCAGCCCGGCCAGGGTGAGCAGATAGGCGTTCACCGTCCACTGGAGCACCGCCAGATCGGCGTCGAGGTCCTCCCCGATGCGCGGCAGCGCCACGTTCACCACGGTCCCGTCCAGCATGGCCATGGTCGAGCCGAGCACCGTGGTGAGCAGGATCCACCGGCCGCGCGCCGAGGCGAGCGGGACGGCGGGCTCGGGCGGGGTGCCGGGCTCGGGCGGGGTGTCAGGCGGCTCGGGGGGCACGGTCATGCCTTCAGGCTGGCGCGCCCGGCGCGGAAGGGCCACCGGGGCGCCGCGCCGGTCCGTGCGGCCGAGGACGGCTCATAAGGCCCTCTTGTAATGAGCATGACGCCTACTTCAGCATGACCCGCGCACGTCACGCGCACCCTTCCCGCACATCCCGCACACGGCGTACGAGGAGACAACACGTGGCCCAACGCGACAAGCGGTCCTCACGAGCCCTACGGCCCACAAGGCCGGGCCGGCCCGCACGGTCCTTACGCACGGCGCTCGCCGCCCTCACCTCGGTCCTGCTGCTCCCGGTCGGCGCGGGCGTCGCCGCGGCGGCACCGGATCCCGGCCCCGGCGCGCCGAGCGCGGCCGAGCGCAAGATCGAACCCAAGCTCCGCGCCCAGCTCGACGGCTCGGCCAAGGCCGTCTTCTGGGTCTACCTCGACAGCGCCGCCGACCTCACCGCCGCGGGGAAGCAGCAGACCCGCGCCGCCAAGGCCGAAACCGTGCTGAGGACGAAGAAGGACCACGCCGCGCGCAGCCAGGCCGACGTCATCAAGGCCCTGGAAGGCGCCGGGGCCGAGTACACCTCGTACTGGATCGTGAACGCCGTGCGCGTCGTCGGCGGCGAGAAGCTCGCCGGAACCCTCGCCCAGCGCCCGGAGGTGGCCCGGATCGACGCCGACGACAAGGTCGACCTCCCCAAGCCCACCGAGGGCAAGCGCGAGAAGGCCGTCGCCGACGCCGTCGAGTGGAACATCGACCGGATCAAGGCCCCGCAGGTGTGGGACCAGATCGGGGTCCGCGGCGAGGGCGTCGTCGTCGCCAACATCGACAGCGGCGTCGACTTCACGCACCCGGCCGTGGCCGACCGGTACCGGGGCAAGAACGCGGACGGCAGCTACTCCCACGCCTACAACTGGTTCGATCCGGCGGGCGTGTGCGCGGGCGCCGCACCGTGCGACAACAACGACCACGGCACCCACACCATGGGCACGATGGTCGGCGACGACGGCGGCGCCAACAAGATCGGCGTCGCCCCCGGCGCCCGGTGGATCGCCGCCAAGGGCTGCGAGTCCAACTCCTGCTCCGAGGCCTCCCTGCTCGCCTCCGGCCAGTGGATCGTCGCCCCGACCGACCTGAACGGGCAGAACCCGCGCCCCGACCTGGCCCCGCACATCGTCAACAACTCCTGGGGCGGCACGGGCGGCGACGCCTGGTACCAGCAGATCGTCGACACCTGGCGGGCCGCCGGCATCTTCCCGGCGTTCTCCAACGGCAACGCCGGACCCGGCTGCTCCACCAGCGGCTCACCGGGTGACTACGCCAGCTCCTACAGCTCCGGCGCCTTCGACATCAACAACGCGATCGCGTCCTTCTCCTCGCGCGGCGCCGGCCCCGGCGGCATCGTCAAGCCGAACATCTCCGCTCCGGGCGTGAACGTCCGCTCCTCCGTCCCCGGCGGCGCGTACGAGGCCTTCTCCGGCACCTCCATGGCCTCGCCGCACACCGCGGCCGCCGTGGCCCTGCTGTGGTCCGCCGCCCCGTCCCTCGAAGGCGACATCGCGCAGACCGAGTCCCTCCTGGACGGCACCGCCCTGGACACCGACAGCAGCCAGTGCGGTGGCAACGCCGCCGACAACAACGTCTTCGGCGAAGGCCGGCTCGACGTCCTCGCCGCCGTCAACGCCGCCCCGCGCGGCGCGATCGGCGCCCTCGGCGGCACCGTCCGCTCCGGCGGCCAGCCGCTCGCGGGCGTGAAGGTCACCGCCGACGGCCCGATCGACCGTACGACCACCACGGCGGCCGACGGCAGCTACACCTTCCCGGCCCTCTCGGTGGGCGAGTACACCCTGACCGCCGCCAAGTTCGGCTACGGGCAGCAGACAGCGACCGCCACCGTGACCGAGAACGCCACCGCCACCGGCGACTTCACCCTCACCCAGGCGGCCTCCGGCAAGGTCACCGGCACCGTCGCCTCGGCCTCCGGGCCGGCCGCGGGGGCCGCCGTCACCATCGCCGACACCCCGGTCACCGCGACCGCCGACGCACAGGGCCGCTTCGAGGCCACCCTGCCACACGGCACCTACCGGGTGAACGCCACCCACGCCTCCCGCTGCCTCGGCGCCGGCACGGCGGAGGTCACCGTCGGCGGTGACACCACCGTCACCGTGAACCTGCCCGAGCGCACCGACGGCTACGGCTACGCCTGCGCCACCGCAGGCGACCGGCCGTACCCGGCGGGCAGCCGGCAGCTCGCGCTCACCGGCGACAACACCACCGAACGGGTCGACCTGCCCTTCCCGCTGCCGCTGTACGGCAAGACGTACGCCCAGGCCTGGATCGGCACGAACGGCACGGTCAGCTTCGGAGGAAACCACACCGGCGACATCAACGGGGACCTCCCGAGCACGGCCACGCCCAACGCCTCCCTCTACCCCTTCTGGGACGACCTGGTCGTCGGCGCGGCGGGCAGCGGCTCCGGCGTCTTCACCGCGGTCACCGGCACCGCCCCGCACCGCAGCTACGTGATCGAGTGGCGCGAGGTGGCCCACTGGTCGGCGCAGGCCGAGAAGTTCTCCTTCTCCGCGGCGATCGGCGAGGACGGCACCGTCACCTACTCCTACAAGGGCACCGGCGGCACCGGCATCAAGGGCGGCTCCACGGCCACGGTCGGCGTGGAGAACGCCACCGGAACCGACGCCTTCAAGTACTCCTTCAACACCCCGGTCATCACCGACGGCCTGTCCATCGCCTTCCGCACCACCAAGAGCGGCGTGGTGGCCGGCCGGGTGCTCGACGCCAACGACGGCAACGGCGTCGCCGGGGCCACGGTGACCGTCGGCACCGGCGACACCGCGGTGTCGGCGACCACGGCGGTGGACGGCGGGTACGTCGTCCAGAGCCCCTCCGGCTCGCGGACCGTCTCCCTCGCGGCGGCGCAGTACGAGCCCGCCACGGCCGCGGTGGAGGTCAAGGCCGCCGACGTCACGACGGTGACGCGGTCCCTGCGCACCGGCAAGGTGACGGCGTCGCAGCCGGCTCTGGAGGTCGTGCTCCCGGCCGGCCAGCAACGGACCCGGACCCTGGACCTCACCAACCCGGGCCTCGGCACGGCGTTCACGGTGTCCGAGGACGCGGCCTGGTTGACGGCCACACCCGCCGGCGGCGACCTGCCGACGGGCGGGAAGGCCCCGGTCACCCTCTCGGTCGACACGACCGGACTGGCTCCCGGCACGGTCCTCACCGCCGACCTGAAGATTGCTTCCACGAGCGGCCGCACCCCGGTGCTCACCGTCCCGGTCAAGGTCGTCGTCCCGCGCTACCAGGTCGGCCTGGACGCGGGCTCCGGCTACGGCTCCACCGACGCACTCGGCGACGCCTGGTCCCCGGACCGCAAGTACACGGCGGGCTCCTACGGGTACCAGGGCAACGGCACCGTCCAGTCCACCGGCCGCACCATCGCCGGCACGGACGAGCAGCGGCTCTTCCGCAGCGCCCGTGAGGGCATGTACGAGTACCGCTTCGACAACGTGCCGAACGGCACCTACACGGTGGAACTCGGCTTCGCGGAGCTCTCCTCCACCAAGCCGAACAAGCGGGTCTTCGACGTCCTCGCCGAGGGCACGCAGGTCCTGCCCTCCCTCGACATCGCGCTGGAGGCGGGCACCTACAAGGCCCTGACCCGCACGTACACGGTCACGGTCACGGACGGGGTGCTCAACGTCCGCTTCGTGACGCACTCCGGATTCGGCGAACCCCTGCTGAACACCCTCCGGGTGACCGACCGCCCCGACAAGAGCTGACGCGGTGAGGGGGCGGGGTGCCGACCGGCCCCGCCCCCTCCTTCCGGTCCGGGGTCCCGGGCCTTTCCGGCCCATTCGGGTGGCGGGACCGGCCGATTCGCACGACCTGCCACGGGCCGGTGGCCCGGGTCGTTAGCGTGAGCGACCATGACGCTCCTGAGCGACCAGGCAGACGCCGTCCGAGCCCTCGTGGAGTCCGCCGATCCCGGAGCGGTGTGGGCCGTCGGCGGACCCGACGGCCCACAGGCGTGTTCGGACGGCGCGGACGAGGTCTTCGACGTCGGCGGCCTCACCGCCGTCCTCGCCCTGTGGCCGGCGGTCGGGACCCTCGTCGACGAGGGCGCGCTGCGGCTGCACACCCCGCTGGCCGCGTACGGCGACGAGGCCGCGTCGGGCACCCCCGCCGGGACGACCGCCCACCACCTCCTCACCCGCCCCGGTGGCACGGCCGCTCTCACCCGCCTCGTCGAACACCTCGCCGGCAGCACCCTCGCCGAGGTCGCGGCCGCACGTGTCTGGAACCCGCTGGGCATGACCCGCACCCGCCTCGCCGACGGCACCCTCCGCGCGCCCCTCGCCGACCTCGCCCTCTTCCTGAGGCACCTCCTTCGTCCGAGTGCCCCGAGTGCCCCGAGTGCCCCGACTGCCCCAAGTGCCCCGACTGCCCCAAGGGCCGGGGGCGCCGCGGGTGCCGCCAGTGCCGTGGGTGCCGCGGGTGCCGCGAGTGCCGCGAACGAGACGAACGACCCGGACCACGCGTCCGGCCCGCAGCCCCTCACCCGCGCCTGGACGGCCGAGTCCCTCCGCATCCGCACGGGCGAACTCACCCCCGCCCGCGGGCTCCTCTGGCACCCCGCCCCGCACGGCGTCTGGACCCACCACGCCCCGACCGACCCGGGCCCCGCCGTCTGGATCTCCCCCCGCCACCACCGGTGGGCGGTCCTCCTCCCGGCCGCCGTCGGCCCGCTGCGCACCACCTTCCGCGAGGCGGTCTTCGCCCCGCACGGACCGGCCCGGCGCAGCACGCCGAACGGGGTCCCCCTGGCGTAGGCCGTGTCGTGTCGATCGCCGCCGGATCGACGACGAGACACGGCCTGGCCCTCGGGGCGCGCGCTCAGCGGACGGGACGTACGGTGATGCCGATGTCACCGACCGTTGTCGTCGTTCCCGCCGCGGAGGTACACGGATGCGTACGGTCCAAGGGGCCGCCCTCGACGGGCTCAAGGCCCGGGTACGGGCCCTCGCGGAACGGACCGGGCTCCCGGTGCGGTCCACGCGGGGCCAGGCCGGTTCGCACGCCGGACCGGCCGCCCGGCCGCGCCCCACGGAGCGGGCCGGCCGGTCACTGCGGGGCGGGGCGCCGCTCGCGGACCCCGCTCCGGCCGTGCCGCCGTTCGGCGCGCAGGACCCCGGCCGGCGGACGGTGAAGGAACCGCTCCGGCGGACGGCCGTCGCCGCGCCGACCGGCCCCGCCGCGGCCCTCGCGCCCGCCGGGACCCCCGCCGCCGCGGCCACCGTGTTCGCCTCCCTCGGCGCCCTGCTCACCGCCGCCGGCCGGCCGCGATCCCGCCGCCGGCCGGGCGAGGTCCGCGCCTCCGCCGCCACGCTCCGCGCCCTGCGCGCACGCCACGGGGACGCGCCCGCGCTCGTACGCACCCGGTCCGGCCAGACGGTCCTCGTCCTCCTCGACCCGCTGGACCTGCGCCGCTTCTACGCCGAACCCCTCAGCGTCCTCGCGGCCGACCCGCCCCAGAAGTGCCGGGGCCTGAGTACGCACGAGCCCGGCGGGAACGGCGACGCCCCCGGCTGCGCCCGCGGTGAACAGCGCCCGGAACGGCGGCGGATGAGCGCCGACGTGCTGGCCGCGGGCCTGCCCGTCCACCCCGCCGCCGGCCCGATCCTCACGGTCGTCGCCGAGGAGGCCCGGCACCTGACCGCCGCAGGCACCCTCGAACTCGCCCGCGCCCGGCACGCCGTGAACCGGGCCGCCCGGCGGATCGTCCTGGGCGACCCGGCCGCCGAGGACGACGAACTCGCCGGATGGCTCACCCAGCTGCGCGCCGAGGACGGGCGCCCGCGCGGCAGCCGGACACGCGCCGCACGGTCGGTGCACGACAAGGCCCGCGCACGCATCGGGGGGTACGTCCGGCACGCTGGCGACGACACCCTCGCCGGCCGCGCCGTCCGCCACGCCGGCCCCGTGGACACCACCGATCCCGACGGCGCCGTCGACCCCGCCGACGAGGCCCGGCTGTGGCTCCTGGCGATGGACGCCGTGCCCGACACACTGCTGCGCACGCTGCTCCTGCTGGGCGCGCACCCCTGCGAACAGGACGCGGCCGCCGCCGAAGCGTCCGCCGAGGTCGCCGCCGGTCCGGCCCGGGGCGAACTGCCCAGGCTGCGGGCCTGCGTCCGCGAGTCGCTGCGCCTGTACCCGGTGGTGCCGGACCTGATCCGCGTCACCCGCGGCGAGACCGAATGGCGGGGAGTGCGCCACCCGGCCGGCACCGCCGTGCTCCTGCCCGCCGCGTTCCACCAGCGCGACCCCGAACGGGTCCCGGCCGCCCATGTCTTCGTACCGGGCCGGTGGAAGAACCCCGGCGCCGACCGGGACATCCGGATGGCACCCTTCAGCCACGGCGGCGGCCGCTGCCCCGGCGATCAGCTCGGGCTCATGATCACGGCCGCCTTCTGCGCCGAGGTGCTGCGCGGACACCGGATCACGGGCGCCCGGCCGGTCCTGGACCCGGTCGGACCGCTGCCCATGACGCTCGACCCGCACGGAGTCCGGCTCACCCTCACCCGCCGCTGACCGGGTCGTGGCGCCGGCGCCGCCACACCCGGACCACGTGCCCTGCCGTCCACGCCCTCAGATCCCTGCCGAACCCCCACGAGGAACCCATGTCCGACGCCGCGACCTCCGCGTCCACCGCCCCGGACGTCGACAAGCTCGATGCCCCGTGCCGCGCCCTTGCCGAGGCCGCCGACGCGGTCGGCGAGGCCGCCCGCTACGCCTCCGGCCTCGCCTTCGGTACCCGCCTGCCCGCGGCGGCGCTGGCCAGGGGAGGCCGCAGCAGGCGCGGTTGGCGCACCCTGCTGCGTACCCTCACCGACCCGGCGGGCCTCGGCTGGGCCGCGCGCGGCCGGGGCGCGGCCCGCGCCGGCCGCCTCGCGGGGGTCCTGGCCGGCCGGGAGAGCTTTGCCATCAGCATCGCCGTCTGCGGACTCAAGGCCAGGATCCGGGCCGCGAGCGCCGACCGCCCCGAACTCCTGGAGGACGCCGGCACCGCGGCGGTCCTGCGGGCCGTCGAAGCCGGCCGCCAGGCCGAGGCCGTCCGCCTGTTCCGCGCCATCATGCGCGAGAGGGGCGCCGAGCACGCCTTCTCCCTGCTGGCGCCTTCGTTCGCCGACATCCTCGCCTGGCACGCCCTGACCGACGCGAACCCCTTCAACGACCACGCCGGCTGGCAGGTCGCCACCGGCCGGGCCGAGACGGCCCGGCCGCTCCTCGGACTCGGCGCCGCCCTGTGGGCCTTCTGCGACCGCGGCTCCGGTCTGCCCGTACGGCCCCCGGCGGAGCCGGTCCCCGAACACGGGCCCGTCCGGCGCCGCGTCGCGGACCGGCCGCCCCGCACCCCCCGGCCGCTCAGGCCGGCAGCGCGGCCCCCGGGCGGGAGCCTGCGCGACCACGCCGCCGCGCTGCGCGCGCACGCGGTCCGGCTGCGCGGGGCCGCGGCCTGGTCACCGGGATGGAAGGGCGGGGAGACCGAAGCCCTGCGCGCCGAGGTCGAGAACCTCGCGGCCCGCTGCGCGACGGCCGCGGGCGGTCTCGCCCTCGCCTCCGCCCAACTGCGGGATCCGTGACGGCCGGCGAGTGAGGACGCGCTCTGGTGAAGCCGGCCGCCCGGCCGAGGGCGAACATGCCCGTGAGCACCGCCGTGAGCAGCGCGATCAGCGGGGCCCCGGGCAGCAACACGGTGGACGCGGTCGCCCCGGACCGCGGGCGGTGCTCCGCGCCGTCCGTCGGGCGTGCTCGGACGATCGTGTCCTCCGGCACCGTGCCGTCCAACCACCGGGCCGCGTACCGGGAGAACAGCGGCCCGGTGATGATCACGGTCGGGATCGCGACGACCACACCGAGCGCGAGGGACGCCCAGGTGCGCGTGGAGCGCTCGATCGCGACGAGGGGCGCGGGGTGCGGCGGTATCAGCCCGTGCATCACGGACGGGCCGGCCGGCGCCGGGATGCCGATGCGCATCAGGGAGTAGTTCCCCCGCTCGGCCCCGAGCGGCACCACCGGGAACAGCAGGCGATGAGCACCATCGCCCGGGGCATGGCCCGGCCCCTGGCCCGTGCAAGGACGTTGTCCACGATCGACCGTGGCGCCGAGTCCGGCGGTGAAGCTCGCGACGGTCTTGGCCAGGGGCGCGCCCGCGAAGACGCCGAGGGCCGGCGAGCCGACCGCCAGGGCCGGGAAGGCGTGCAGTTTCAGGCGGGTGATGAGCAGGACGACGAGTGCGAGGGCGGTGAGGACGGCGATCTTGAGCCGGGTGTTGCCGGCCGAGGTGATCGGCGCGGTGCCGGACCACCGGATCACGATGACGTTCCCTCAGTTCTCGGCGGCGCAGAGCCGGCGCAGCGCGGCCAGGGCCCGTTCGGTGACTTCCTCCGGAGAACCGGACACGTCGACCGCGACGCCGAACTCGTCGTCCTGGAGCGGCTCCAGCGTGGCGAACTGCGATGCCAGCAGGGTGGTGGGCATGAAGTGGCCCTTGCGCGCCGCCATCCGCTCCCCGATCAGAGTGCGTTCGCCGGTGAGGTGCACGAAGGCGGCCCGGGGGGCCGCGGCACGCAGCCGGTCGCGGTAGGCGCGCTTGAGCGAGGACGCGGCGATCACCCCGCCGCACGTCCCGGCGCGGTTGCGGATCCACTCGCCCACGGCGTCCAGCCAGGGCCACCGGTCCGCGTCGTCCAGGGGGTGGCCGGCCGCCATCTTGGCGACGTTGGCCGCCGGGTGGAAGGCGTCGCCCTCCGCGTAGGGAAGGCCGAGCCGTTCCGCGAGCAGCCGGCCCACGGTCGTCTTGCCCGTGCCGGCCACGCCCATCACCACAATGACGCGCTGCGTGCTCACGTCCACCTCGCCGTCCTCGTCGACATCGGTTCGTGCTGCACCACTGAAGCGCATTAAATAGTACGTATTCAAGCCTCGCGTCGAAAACGTCATATCTTCTGCCGGGGGCGTCCCCGTACGCTTGCGCCATGACCACCGAAGGCGCCGAAAGCGGTTCAGGGCCGGGCCTGCACTCCCATGTGCTGGACACCTTCGGCCTCGCGATCGCCGCGGGCGAGTACCCGCCCGGCAGCGTCCTGCGCACGGACGAGATCGCCGAACGCTTCGACGCCTCCCGCACCGTGGTGCGCGAGGTCGTCCGGGTCCTGGAGTCGATGCACCTGGTCGAGTCCCGCCGCCGGGTCGGCGTCACCGTGCGCCCGGCCGACGCGTGGAACGTCTACGACCCACGGGTGATCCGCTGGCGGCTCGCCGGCCCCGACCGGCCCCGGCAGCTGCGCTCCCTCACCGTGCTGCGCTCCGCCATCGAACCGGTGGCGGCCGGGCTCGCCGCGACCCTGGCCACACCGCAGCACTGCGCCGACCTCACTGCGGCGGCCCTCGGCATGGTCCGCACCTCGCGCGGCCACCAGCTCGAGGACTACCTGCGGTACGACATCGCCTTCCACCGCGTCGTGCTGAACGCCTCCGGGAACGAGATGTTCGCCCGGCTCGGGGATGTCGTCGCGGAGGTCCTGACGGGGCGTACCGAACACGAGGTGATGTTCCACGACCCCGACCCCGCCGCCGTCACCCTGCACGTCCAGGTGGCCGAGGCGGTCCGCGAGGGCGACGCCGCCCGGGCCGAGGCACTGACCCGGCGGATCGCGGTGGGCGCGCTGGAGGAACTGGACGTCCTGCTCGCCCCGTAGGCGGCTGCGTCAGCCGCAGCCGGCCCGCCGCGCCGGCGACGCCGGGCAGGTTCCGGAACCACAGCGGCCTGCAGCACCGGGGCCCGTGGGGGCTTGGGGGATAATGTCCGCGAACGGCACAAGCAGTGGAGACGCCGGGTCACATGGTGGTCCGGCAGGAGAGGGAGCCCCGATGGACGTGCAGCACTTCGAGCGGATCACCGCATTCATCGAGGCGCGGCTCACCCCGCTGTTCGACGCGGGGACGGGGAGCGATCGAGGCTTCTCGATGGACGACACCTCGCGCGCCCTGCGCGCGCTGCGCAACTCCGTGTTGGAGGCCTCGGCCATCAAGGGCCTCATCGAGAAGCGGGAAGCCGCCGAGCCCGCCATGCGCCGCGTGATCGACCAGTCCGTCGAGCACAACTGGGACGTGCTGCGCGGTATCGCCCGCCAGTGGGAGGACCACGCCGACTTCCGCCACGAGTTCAAGCACCACGCCTGGGAGCTCGACCACCACCACGCCGCCGCGGAGGCCTGATCGCGCCGGACGCCGTCGCACGGTGCTCCCCGCACCGTGCGACGCGGCGTCCCGCCCGGCGCCGGCCGCGGTCGGCGGACATCACGCCCCGGATTCCGCCGACTTGCGCGGGGTGGTCTGCTGGACCGCCCAGCCGTTCCCGTCCGGGTCCGAGAAGTAGACGAACGAGCCCCACGGGAGGTCCTGGATCTCCGTCACCTCGACCCCCCGGCCGCGCAGGTCCTCGTAGGCCTCCTCGATGTCGGTGACGACGACCTGCATGTTGTCGAGGGCTCCCGGGGTCATCCGGGTGAGGCCCCTGCCGATCGCGATCGAGCAGGCCGACCCCGGCGGGGTCAGCTGGACGAAGCGGATGTCCTCGCTGACGGTGACGTCGTGGTCGGCGTTGAAGCCGATCTTCTCGTAGAAGGCCTTGGCCCGGTCCACATCGGTAACGGGGACGGCGACGAGTTCCAGTTTGATGTCCATCACAGCATCATGCGCCCCGGACCGGTGCCGCGCCGCCGGATTCCATGCCGGCGGGCGTGTCCGCCGCGGCGAACTGCGTACGGTACAGCTCCTCGTACCGGCCGCCCGCGGCCAGCAGCTCGGTGTGCGTGCCCCGTTCCACGATCCGGCCGTCCTCGACCACGAGGATCAGGTCGGCCGCCTGCACGGTCGACAGACGGTGCGCGATGACCACGGCGGTCCGGCCCGCCAGGGCCTCGCCCAGGGCCTCCTGCACCGCCGCCTCCGACGTGGAGTCCAGGTGTGCGGTCGCCTCGTCGAGGACCACGACCCGCTGCCGTGCCAGTAGCAGCCGGGCGATCGTCAGCCGCTGCCGCTCCCCGCCCGACAGCCGGTAACCGCGCTCCCCGACCACCGTGTCCAGCCCGTCCGGCAGGGAGGCGACGAGGCCGTCCAGCCGGGACCTGCGCAGGGCCTCCCAGATGTCCTCCTCGGTGGCGTCCGGGCGGGCCAGCAGCAGGTTGGCCCGTACCGACTCGTGGAAGAGGTGTCCGTCCTGGGTGACCATGCCGAGCGTCTCACGGATCGAATCGGCCGTCAGGTCCCGTACGTCGACCCCGCCGAGCCGGACCGTCCCCGCGTCCGCGTCGTACAGCCGCGGCAGCAGCTGCGCGATGGTGGACTTGCCGGCGCCGGACGAGCCCACCAGGGCCACCATCTGGCCGGGCTCGGCACGGAAGGACACCTCGTGCAGGACCTGCGTACCGCCCCGGGCGTCGAGGACGGCGACCTCCTCCAGCGACGCGAGGGAGACCTTGTCGGCGGCCGGGTAGCCGAAGGACACCCGGTCGAACTCGACGGCCACGGGCCCCTCCGGCACCGGGCGGGCTTCCGGCTTCTGCGTGATGAGGGGCTTCAGGTCGAGGATCTCGAAGACCCGCTCGAAGCTCACCATCGCGCTCATCACCTCGACGCGGGCCCCGGCGAGAGCGGTCAGCGGGGCGTACAGCCGGGTCAGGAGCAGGGCGAGCGCGACGACGGAACCGGCGTCCAGGGTCCCGCGCAGGGCGTAGTACCCGCCGAGTCCGTAGACGAGCGCGAGGGCCAGGGCCGAGACCAGGGTGAGGGCCGTGATGAACGCCGACTGGGCCATCGCCGTACGGATCCCGATGTCCCGTACCCGCGCCGCCCGGACCGCGAACTCCGCGGACTCGTCGGCGGGCCGGCCGAACAGCTTGACCAGCGTCGCGCCGGGCGCCGAGAACCGCTCGGTCATCTGCGTGCCCATCGCGGCGTTCAGCGCGGAGGCCTCCCGCTGCATCGCCGCCATCCGCGCCCCCATCCGGCGGGCCGGCAGCACGAACACGGGCAGCAGCACCAGTGCCAGCAGGGTGATCTGCCAGGAGATGCTCAGCATCACGGCGAGGGTCAGCAGGAGGGTCACGGTGTTGGCGACCACGCCCGACAGGGTGTTGCTGAACGCCCGCTGGGCGCCGATGACGTCGTTGTTGAGGCGGCTGACGAGGGCGCCGGTCCGGGTCCGGGTGAAGAAGGCGACCGGCATCCGCTGCACGTGGTCGAAGACCGCCGTCCGCAGATCCAGGATCAGCCCCTCGCCGAGGGTGGCGGAGAGCCGGCGGGCCAGCAGCCCGAGCCCGGCCTCCGCGACCGCGATCAGCGCGATGAGCAGGGCGAGCCGCGTCACCGTGGCGCCGTCCCGGCCGTCCACGACGGCGGTGACGACCCGGCTGGCGAGCACCGGGGTGGCCACCGCCAGCAGGGCGGTCACCACGCTCAGCAGGAGGAAGAGAACGAGCCCGCGGCGGTGCGGGCGGGCGAACGCGGCCACGCGGCGCAGACCGGCCCGGGAGAGGGGGCGACGGTCCTGCTGGGCGTTGATCGCGCTGTGCAGCGAGGTCCAAGCGGTGACTTCCATGTCCATGACCCGAACGCTAGGACCTCAACCAAAGTAGAGGTCAAGGGTTCGGCTCCGGACCCCCCGACCGGGGGACCGCCGGGGGTACAGGAGGAGCCGCCTCCGGCAACTTCGGTGGACAGCAGGCGATTTCGAAGGCTCCTCCGTTGTCGGTACCCGGTGGCATCATCGGTTCATGACGCAGGGATCCGAGTCCGTCCGCTTCACCAAGGGCACCACCGACACCGTCCTGCACCACTTCGAACGCTGGGCGCGCGACACGCCCGAGGCCCCCGCCCTCATCGCCGGCTCGAAGAACCGGCTCCCGTACGGGGTGCTCGACGCCCGCGCCAACCGGCTGGCGCACCACCTGCTCGCCTGCGGCCTGCCGCCCGGCGGTCTCGTCGCCATCGGCACCAGCCGGCCCGCCGAACTCGTCGTCGGCATCCTCGCCGTCCTGAAGGCCGGCGGGGTCTATGCCGTCGTCGACGCCGAAACGCCCCGCACCGGCCGCCGACAACTCGCCGCCCTCCAGCCCTCGGCGCCCTTCGCGCTGCTCACCCACACGCCCCACCGGGCCGCCCTCGACACCGCCAGGGGCCTGCGCGCGATCCGGACCGACGAGGCCGCCACCGAGATCGCCTCCCGACCCGCCTACGCACCGGACCTCGCGGAGACGGCCGGCGGAGCCGCAGCGCCGGCCGGCGCGGCCGTCCTGTTCACGGCGAGCGCCGAACCGCGCCCCGTACCCGTCGGCCACGCCCTGCTGCTCGCCGCCCACTCGGGCTGGAGCGAGCTGGCCCGGCCGACCCCGCAGGACCGGCACCTCATCACCGCGCGGCCGGACGTCACCGCCTTCGCCGCCGGCTGGACCCGGGCCCTGTGCACGGGCGGTGGCCTCGTCCTGCCCCCGGGTCCCTCCTGGCCGTCCGGGAACCCGCAGCAGGTCCGCACGGCGGTCGACGTCCAGAAGGTCACCGTCCTGCACACGGATCCGGCCGGCATCGCCGCGCTGGTGGTCGACGGCCCCAGACCCACCGCCGCGGACCGCAGGACCGGCCCCCGGCCGCTGCGCTCGCTCCGGCTGGCCACCGTCAGCGGTGACCGCCTCCACCTCGACGAACTGGACGCCCTGCACATGCGGTTGCGCCCCGGCGTAAGGGTCCTCAACGTCTACGGGCTCACCGAGACGGCCGGAGTGGGTACCTGCTTCGAACTTCCGCAGCTGCAGGCCCCCGTCGGCGAACCGGAACGCCTCTCACTGCTGGGCACCCCCTTCGCGGGATGCCAGGTCCACCTGCGGGGCGGGGAGATACGCCTCACCCCGCCCGGCGGCGGTGACGCGATACCCACCGGCGACCTCGGCGTCCTGCGTCCCGACGGCCTGCTGGAGTTCGCCGGCCGGATCCGCGACCGGATCCCCCTCCACGGAGGCTCCTTCGACCCCCATGCCGTCGAGGCGGCGATCCGCACCCACCCGGGCATCGGCGCGGCCATCGTCGCCGGCGTCGACAAGGACGGGGAGCGGCGGCTCGTCGCCTACGTGACCCCGCCGCCCGGCGACCCGGCCTGGGACGCCTCAGCGCCGCTGCCCGACATCCACGGGCTGCGCAACCACCTCTCGGGCGTCGTCCTCAAGGAGGTGTCCCCGACCGTCCTCATCCGGCTCCGGGCACTGCCGCGCAACCGGGCCGGCCAGGAGGACCGCTCGGCCCTGCCGCTGCCCACCCAGCCCGTCTCCGAACGGCCCGCCGTCCACGGGAGCAAGTACGGCCGGGCATCCGCCGCCGTCGCAGATTCCGACGGCGGCCGTCTCGTCGGCGCAGGGTGCCTGACGCTCGTCGTCGCCTTCCTCACCCTGCTGTTCACCCCCGTCGTGTGGCCCGGCTCCACCGACCTCACCGCGGTGCCCTACCCGTGGGCGGCGCTGTTCTTCCTCCTCTACGTGGCGGAGAGCCTGGCCTTCGGCGCGGGCCTCGCCTTCCTGTTCACCGGGTACCGCCTGATCGAACGCCGCGAACGCGGCAGGCCCCCGGGCCGCATCCGGGCCGTCCACCTCGCGGCGAGCTACCTGCTGCTGGCCTGGTGGCCCCAGGACAACGCCTACCGGCTGGCGGCCAAACAGGACTGGCCCCTCCAGGCCCTCCTCGTCTACGCCTTCAACATCCCCCTGATGATCGCCGGCCTCGTCCTGGCCGTCCACGTGGCCCGCAAGCCGGACTCGCCCTTCGACTTCGAAGACAAGGACTGACCTCCACCGGGCCGTCAGAGCCGTCCCCCGGCCCGCCGAGCGGGACCCGGGGGCCGGTCGGCCGGCTCGAAGAGGTCGAACATCGCGCCGACGGCCGCCGCCTCGGAGCGGACCAGCGCCTCCGCCGCGTCCAGCGTCTCCAGGCTGCGCGCGGCCACCAGCACACCCAGCCAGGGCGCCGGATCGAAGGCGCCCGTCGGGATCGCGGGGACGAACACCGCCCCCAGTTCCGCGCACCCGCGGGCCAGGTCCGCGCACAGTTCGTCCAGCTGCGCCTCGGGCAGCCGGGCTCCGAGCTCCACCCGGTCGGCGATCCGTACGAGGTGCCCCGCGCCCCTCAGCGCGTCGAGCCGGGCCGCCACCATGAAGGCGATCGACGGCCCGGTCAGCCGCAGGTTCGTCTCGGTCGGCGCGAGCCGCCCCTCGGCATCCACCACGAAGTCCACGTCGAACCAGCCCCGGTAGCCGGACGCCGCCAGCTCCCGCCCCACCGCCGCACCGAAGGCGAGCAGCGGCTTGCAAGCCCACTCCGGCACGGCGCCCGGGCCCACCGTGGCTCCGCGATAGGCACCCGCCGTCACGTCCATCAGCGCAGCGCCGACCTCGTGGACCCGGCCGGCCGGGTCCACGAAACCGTCGTACGTCAGGTCGCGGGCCGCGCCCGGATCCGCCGGCCCTTCGACGAACTCCTCCACCAGCAGCGGTCCGCGCGGCAGCCGCCGCAGTACGGCGCGGGCGCCGCCCGCGGCCCGGACCTGCCCGGCGCTGACCACGGTCGTGCCCGAACCCCCGACACCGTGCTCCGATTTCAAGACGGTGCTCTCGCCGGCCCGCGCCCGTGTGGCCAGCAGCCGGGCCGCCGCCCACCGGCCGGCGGCCCGTACCTGTGCGGGGAGCACGATCCCGGGATGCCCGCCCTCCGCCAGGATCCGCTCGAACAGGTCGTGCGCCGCGGCCTTCGACTCGTAGCGCAGCTCCCCGGACCGCCACGGCCGCCCCGCGAGCAGCCCGAACGGCCGGGTGAGCCCCCACGGTACGAGCGGCTCCCCGGCCCCGGCCAGCCGCGCGGCCAGCGCCGGCCGGGCCCGTACCGCCTCGACGAGGCCGGACCCGCCATCCACCAGGCCGTCGTACACCTCGACCCCGGTCCAGCCGAGCTGCCGGCAGACGAGCTCGGTCCAGCCGGCGGGCACCGCCCGGGGCAGCACGAGAGCGGACGGGTAGGGGCTGTAGAAGGCGGCCAGGCAGGAGTAGTGGTGCGCGGCCGACTGCCCGAAATCCAGGGAGGAGTCGCCGAACTGCGCGTTGAACTCGGCGACGTTGCCGACGTGCACGGCCCGCCCGCCACCGGTCCAGGCCCGTGCCCAGCCGGCGAGCGGGGCCGGGGCCGCCTCGAACCGCACCAGGGTCCCGGCCTGCGCCATGGGCCCCTTCGCCGCGGTCGGCGTGGTCATTGCGGTCGGCGTGGTCGCCGCGACCGCGCCCATCGCCCGGTAGAAGCCGGCCGCATGCGGATCCGAGTCGATGACCAGCCGGCGCACCCCCTGCTCCACGGCCCGGCGCAGCACGTCCCGGTACAGGATCCGCCCCACGCCCTGCCCGATGGCGGAGGGCTCCACGAAGAGCAGCCCGAGCGTCGCCAGCGGGGCGCCCCCCTCCAGGGAGGCGAGCCCGAGGACCGCCCCCTCCGGGTCCTCGGCCACCACGATCCGGCGTGCCGTCACCTCGTCCGGCCGGATCCGCAGTTCCGGAGCGCACGCGGCCAGGAAGCCGGCGTCGTATCCCCAGTGCGCCTTGGACCGCATCACCAGCCCGGTCAGGGCCTCCGCCTCGGCCGCCCGCGCGGCCCTGACCTTTACCATTCGCTGACCTCCCCATGGTCTGCCGGAAGGCCGTGCGATAGATTCGGCCTCCCCACGACACATATTTTCCCATCACCGGAGACAGGCTTCTCAATGAGCGACATCATCAACGGACTTGGCCGCACCAGTGCCTACGGCGCCCTGGGCCTGGTCCTGCTGATCCTCGGCATCGTCCTCGTGGACGTGCTGACGCCCGGGAAGCTCCCGAAGCAGATCTGGGAGGAGCGCAACCGCAACGCGGCCCTCTTCCTCAGCTCCGCGCTCCTCGGGATCGGCGGCATCGTCTTCACCTCGATCTGGACCACTTACGACGACTTCGGCAAGGGCCTGGCGTCGACGGCGGCCTTCGGCCTCCTCGGCCTGGTCCTGATGGCGGTGGCCTTCCTGGTGCTCGACGTGGTGACCCCCGGCAAGCTCGGTGCCATCGTCGTCGACCCGGAGCCCCACCCGGCGGTCTGGGTCTCCGCCGCCTGCAACCTCGCCGTCGCCGCGATCGTCGCCGCATCGATCGCCTGACGCGGGAGCACCCGTACGCGTGGACAGCGCCGCTCCGTCAGGGGAGCGGCGCTCTCCGCGTACCCGGCCCGGTCCCATGGGTCGTGTCCGCAGATCCCGGCCGGCGCGGCGGGCGGCCGACGCTCGTTTTGGGGGCAGCCCTCAGGCCAGGCCCAGTGCGAACGCCCCGTAGCCCGCGGCGAGGAGGCCCGCCACCGTGCGGCGCACCGCCCGGCGCACAGCGCTCGCCCGCCGGCCCTCGACCGGTGGTGCCTCGAACCGCCGCGCGTACCGGGCGATCGCGGCCAGCAGCCCCGCGAACACCGGCATCCACGCCAGCCGCGCCACGATCCAGGCCAGGCTGTCCGGCGCCGTCGTCAGCCCGGCGACCCCGCCCGCGAACGAAGCGGGCACGGCAGCGGCCAGCATGGCCGTCTGGTGCCAGCACAGGATCGTCATCGCGCACAGGTTGACCGCCACCACCGGGGCCCACAGGGCAGGCCGGGCCAGCAGCCGAGCCAGCCGGTCCCGCAACAGGATCGCCGCACCCGACTGCGCCGAGGCCAGCGCGAGCACCAGCAGCGACGGCGGGTGCGAGTTGGTCCGCGCCGCACCCGGCACCCCCACCATCGACGCCGGATAGTGGAACACCGCCAACAGCGCGGCGAACAGCAGTGCCCCGCCGGCCAGCAGCAGCCAGGCCCCGCGCCGCTCGATGCGCCGCTCGCCCCAGGACACGCCCAGCTGGTACGCGAACAGCCAGCCCGGCAGGATGTTCAGCAGCGACAGCCAGGACGGCACCGACTCCGCGAGCGGCCCGTACCGCAGGAGGTCCACCACCGCGACCGAGGCGAGCAGCGGGACCGCCGCCCAGCCGCCGAGCCGGCGCGCCGCCCGCACGCAGTACGGCGTCAGCGCGGTGACCACCACGTACACCCCGACGAACCACAGCGGCTGGACGACCAGCTTCGCGCCGGTCCGCAGCGACGACTCCGGCACCCCGGCCGCGTACAGCACGGGCGCGGCCAGCGCCCACACCGCCGTCACGCCGAGCACGGGCCGCCCCAGACGTACGAGCCGGCCCTTCAGCCACGCGCCGGGCGACCCCGGGCGGCGACGGTAGGCGAGCGCCGAGGCGTAGCCGCCGACGAGGAAGAAGACGCCCAGCATCTGGAGCACCCAACTGGCCGGCGCCCACCCGCCGAAGGCCGACAGGGGGCTGGCGTTGTGCAGGCCGCCGTCCGCGTCGAGCGTGAAGCCGCCGAGCAGCCAGTGGCCGGTCGGCACGGCCAGCAGCGCCAGAGCGCGCAGCCCGTCGACCGCCCGGTCGCGGTGGGCGGGGGTCTGGCGGTCGATCCGCTCGGCGGCCTTCCGCAGCGGTGCCAGGACGGTGGGGCCGCTCATCGGACCTCTCCCTTCGCGATCGCGGCGAAGGCCGCGAGGGACTGCGTGCCGGGTGTGAAGTAGCCCGCGTGGCCGCGTACGTCGGCGGCGGGCACCCGGCGGGCGCCGAAGGCCGCGGAGGTGGGGTCGGCGCCGTGGCCGACCCCGGCGAAGCTGACGTTCGGGACGTCCGCGATCCAGTCCGAGGGGCCCCTGGCCGCCCAGACGCGTGCGCCGGTGCGCAGGGCGTCGGCGGTGTCCGCCCGCATGCCGGGAGATCCGAGGGCCACGATGTCGGAGGCGTCGGTGTGCCGGGCCGCCAGCCCGCAGACCACCGAGCCGTAGCTGTGGCAGAACAGCGCCGGGTCGGGTGCGCCGACCGCGTCGAGGCCGGCGGTGAAGCGGGCCAGCCGCGGTGCCCCGGCGGCGGCCAGCCGGCCGTCGGCCGCGTCGAGGCCCACGCCGACCGGGGTGGTGTACCCGGTCCACGCGATGAGGGCCACCGAAGCGTCGGTCGGCGAACCCCCGGTCGCCGAAGCGCCGGTCGCCGAACCCCCGGTCGCCGTGAGCAGCGCCCGGGCCATGCCGACCGGGCCGGTGTGCGGTGCGCGCAGGGCGTCGTAGGAGGTGGCGTCGTTGTCGGAGCCGGGCACGATCACCGAGACGTGCGCGGCGTGCTCCAGGTCCCCGAAGACCTCGGCCACCTGGCCCCGGCCGCGCGGGTCGAAGGCCAGGATCCGCCGGTCCGGAGCGGCCAGGGACGCGTACCGCGCCTCACCCGTGGCGGCGGCGGCGAGCCGGTTCGCCTCGTACCGCAGGGGGACCGGCGCTCCGTCCAGGTTGCCCACCACCAGCGGGTGGGTCCGTACGAGTGCGGAGCGCGCCGCGTCGTCCAGCCCGTCGAAGAACCGGGCCACCTCGTGCGGCGTCGCCGTCGCCGGATCGGGCAGCGCCCGGCCGTGCGCCGTGTCGGCCCGCCAGGCGGCGGTGCCCGGCGGCGGCCCGGTGACCGCCGACTGGCTCTCGCCCGAGGCCCATCCGGCGGTCCCCCCGACGACGGTCACCGCCAGTGCGGCCGTGACCAGCGTCCTTCCGAAGCGGCGCATGCCCCTTCTCCTCTCGTCGTGACGAGGGGGAAGGTAGGAAGACGGCACCGGCGCGTACGTCGGACCGTGGAGCCAAGTCGGATGTCATACCCCGGTAGGGGGTGGAGGAGACGGCCCGGCGGCCGGTGGGATCAGGCCGAGTCGCCCGGGCGCACCAGGCCCGCCTCGTAGGCGAAGACCACGGCCTGGGCCCGGTCCCGCAGGTCGAGCTTGGCCAGCACCCGCCCGATGTGCGTCTTCACCGTCTGCTCCGCCAGCACCAGGTGACCCGCGATCTCCTGGTTCGACAGCCCGCGCGCGATCAGCTCCAGCACCTCGGTCTCGCGCGGCGTCAGACCGTTCAGCCGCAGCGCCGGGTCCTTGCGCGGCGCCGGCCGCTGCTGGACGAAGTCCGCGATCAGCCGCCGCGTCACCGACGGCGCGAGCAGCGCCTCGCCCGAGGCGACGACCCGTACCGCCGCTATCAAGTCGGCGGGCGGGGCGTCCTTGAGCAGGAAGCCGGAGGCCCCGGCGCGCAGCGCCTCGTACACGTAGTCGTCGATGTCGAAGGTGGTCAGCATCAGCACCTTCGGCCGGTGCACCACCCCGGGCGGCGGGGCGAGGATCTCCCGGGCCGCCGTCAGGCCGTCCATCTCCGGCATCCGTACGTCCATCAGCACCACGTCGGGGTGCGTGGAGCGGGACACCCGCACCCCCTGGCGCCCGTCGGGGGCCTCGCCCACCACGTCGATGTCGGCCTGCGCCGACAGCAGCGCGGCGAACCCCGCCCGCACCATGGCCTGGTCGTCGACGATGACCACGCGGATGGTCAACTGCGCTCCTCATTCATGTCGTCGGTGCCGTCCGTGTCGGCGGAACCGGCACCGGCGCGCAACGGCAGGCGCGCGGCGACCCGGAAACCCCCGTCGGGCAGGTGCCCGGTGTCCAGCGTCCCGCCGGTCAACCGTACGCGCTCGCGCATGCCCACGAGGCCGTGCCCCGTGCCCGGACCGTCCGGCTCCACCACCGCGTCCCGGGCCGCGGGACCGTTGACGACGAGCACGAGAACCTCGTCGTCGACCGTCACCGACACCCGGGTGGACGCGCCCGGCGCGTGCCGCACCACGTTGGCGAGGGCCTCCTGCACGATCCGGTACGCAGACAGGTCCACCGCGGGCGGCGCCGCCCGCGCCGCGCCGGCCGCCAGCGACAGCTCCACCGGCTGGCCCGCCCGTACGGTCGCCTCCACCAGCTGCTGCAGCCGGCCGATCCCCGGCTGCGGACCCCGCTCGCCGTCGCCGCCGTCGCCGCCCGCGCCACCCGCCCCGTCCGGGGCCCGCAGCACGGTCAGCAGCCGCCGCATCTCGCCGAGGGACTGCCGCGCGCCTGCCGCGATCGCCGCGAACTCCTCCTGCACCGGCTCCGGCATGCCCGGCAGCCGGTAGGGCGCCGAATCGGCCTGCACAGTGATCACCGACATGTGGTGGGCCACCACGTCGTGCAACTCGCGCGCGATCCGGGCGCGTTCCTCCAGCAGGGTGCGCCGCGACCGCTCGGCCTCGCTGATGCTCTCCTGTTCGGCGATCCGCTGGCGCGCGTCGCCCAGACCGCGCAGCGCACCCGTCAGGGCCAGCACGACGCCGACGAGTACGAAGAGCAGCGCGGCGGTGTTCATGGTGTCCGCCGGCTGGAAGAAGCCGAGCACCGCACCGAGCGCACCGGTCACCAGCCACACGGCGACCAGGGTCCGGATGGACTCGCGCAGTCCGAGGCAGGCCATCAGCACCAGGTAGCCGACCACGGCCATCGGCGTCCACGGCCAGGAGTGTCCGGCGACCTTGTCGGCCTGGGTCAGCAGGACCGCGCCGAGGGTGTCCGCGACCAGGACGAGGAGCCAGGCCGGCAGCGGCCGGGTCACGGAGAGGAGCAGGGGCACGGTCTGCGCCACCCCGAGCGCGCCCGCCCAACCGCCGTCCATTCCGTAGTCGTCGCTCAGCACGACGATCGTCGTCGGCAGCAGCGAGAGCACCACGATGCCGACCAGGACGTACGGCAGTGCCCGCTGCCAGGCCTTGGGGGCCTGCGCGAACAGCGGCTGGGCCGCCCCGGCCGGGGTACGCAGGGCCGCGGCGAGCTGCGCCGGGGCGCCGGGCCCCCGGGTCCGGCCGCCGGGCCGCGCGGCCGGTCGCCCGGCCGGCCGACCGCCGAGTCCGCTTCCGGTCCGTGCGCGGGGTGTGTCGCTCATGATCGCACCAGCCTATGCGCCGCCCGGCCCGGACGGGCGCAGGGGTAGGGTGCACAGCAGTCGATCATGGGGGAGACGTTCGCATGGGCGGGGCGGCGGCGCTGGAGAAGCTGGTGCCGGTGCTGCTGGCCTTCGGCGGCGGAGTCCTCCTCGCGCGCCGCAAGGTCGTCCCGGCCGAGGCCTCCAAGGTCTTCTCCGACTACGCCTTCCTCTTCGCCATGCCCTGCTACCTCTTCGGGAACATCTACGCCAGCGACCTCGCCGCCCTGTTCAACTGGCGGGCGATAGCCGGGTACGCGGCGGCCGCGGCGGTCGCCGTGGCGGTCGTGGCCGTGGCGGCGGTGGCCCGCGGCCGGCGGGAGCCCCGCGCCGTGGCACTGCGCGTGATGGCCGGAGTCCAGGTGAACACCGCCTACTTCGCCGTCCCGGTGTTCATCACCGTCTTCGGGACGGCCGCCCCGATCTTCCCGATCCTGCTCTTCCAGGTCTGCGTACTGTCCCTGGTCGTCATCGCCCTCATGGAACTGGGCCGCGCGGGCCCCGCCGAGGGCGGCCCGGGCCGACGCCTGTCCCGGGCCGTCGGGGCCTCGCTCGCCACCCCGCTGGTCCTCGCCTGCAACGCGGGGATCCTGCTCAACCTGCTGTCGGTGCGGGTCCCGGCCGTGGCCCTGGACGGAGCCGCCTTCGTCGGGAACAGCGCCTCGCCGGTCGCCCTGTTCGCCCTCGGCCTCCACCTCGGCGGCGTCGGCCTCCACCTGCGGGGCACGACGCGCGAGGAGCTGGCCCTGATCGGGTTCAAGTGCCTGGCGTTCCCGCTGCTGGCGTGGGCGGTGTGCGGGCTGCTGTTCGGGGTGCGGGGCGACTGGCTGGCGTACCTCGTACTGATCGCGGCCATGCCGACCCCGCAGAACCTGTTCATCTTCGCCCAGCGCTACGACGTGGGCGTGGACCTCTCCGCCTCGGTAGTGATCAAGACCTCCCTCCTGTCGCTGGTGCTGCTGCCCCTCTGGCTCCAGACGGTCGCCGGCTGAGCGTTCGCCGCCCGGGTGGACGGCACGACCCGGCGGCAACGGGTACGTACCCCCGGGCGGGACCGGCTCGTTGAACCGGCATGGAACTGCCGACCATCGCGGCGCCGGGCGTCGGGGAACGGGCCGACGCCGCGGCCGATGCCGCCTGCCACCTCTACGACACCGTCGCGCCCTGGGGCCCCGGGGCGCCGGGAGGGTGGAGCCGGACCGCGGCCGAGGACGCCGCCGAGGCGATCGAGACCACCGCGTACGCCCTCGCCTCCGTCGCCCCGGGCGCCGAGGTGGTCCTCGCGCCCGTCCACGCGGCCCTGGCCGACCTGCGCCGCCGGCTCGGCCTCGCGCCCGCCGAGCTGCTGACCGGCGACGGGTTCCCGGCGGTCCCGCGTACGGTCGGCAACCCGCGTCGGACCCGGTGGGTGCGCGCGCTCACGGCGCCTTCGCCCCGGCAACCGCCTTCTCGTACAACTTCCTGATGTCCGTGCCGAAGTACGAACTGTACGAGACGTCGGACGTGTCCCCGCCCGTCTTCCAGCCGCCGATCACGCCCACCACGTCGCCGGTCCCGGTGCGGCCGTCGAGCCGCAGCAGGAAGGGGCCCCCGCTGGTGCCGCCCGGGTAGCCGGTGCAGGCGATCCGCAGGAACGAGCCCGGGATCCGGGCGTCGGTGCTGGTGTACTTCGTCGTCCGGTTGACGCACAGGCGCGGCCGGGCGGCGGTGGACGGGTGCCCGATCAGCGTGGCCCGGGCGTGCGCGTAACCGGCGCCGGTGACCAGCCGGTTGCCGCCGACGACGTCCTGCACACGGAGCCCCTTGGCGCCGGGGCCGACCTGGGCGAAGGCCACGTCGAGGGCGGCCGCGCGGTTGACGCCCTGGGTGCGGTAGCGCTGGTCGATCCAGATCTTGGAGCGCCCGGCCGCCGTCCGCACCACCGGGAACATGCCGAACGGCCGCGGTGTGGCCCGCGTGTACTGCGGGACGAAGGCCACCTGCTGGGTGTCGGCGCCGAGCAGGCAGTGCGCGGCGCTGATGACGAGGTTGCGGCCGGGGGAGGCGACCACGCTCGCGGTGCAGAAGTAGGAACCGCTGCCCTTGACGAGGAACATCCGGCCGACGACCGGGAGGCCGCCGAAGTTCTGCCCGACGCCCGGGCCGGCGGCCGGGATCCGGGGGAGGGCCGGACGTACGGGCGCGGGCGCGGGGAGGATGCTCGGCGCCGGAACGGGCGCGGGCGCGGGCGCGGGCACGGTGGGGGCGATGGGGGTGGTGACGGGGGCGGTGGTGGACGGGGACGGCGTGGCCACCGGGGTCGGTTCCGGCGGCTCGACCGCCTGGAAGGGCGGGACCGGCGGGATCTGCACCGGGTCGGCGGGGAACTCCGGCGCCACGCCCGGTCCCGGCAGGAGGCCCGGTCCCGGCAGGACGCCCGGTCCGGGGGGAACGGGCGGCAGGGGGCGGGCCGACGCCATCCGCTCGGGCGTCCAGAAGGACTCCGCCTCGTGCGCCCCCCAGCGGCCCGCGGCCGCCGGAGCGGCCGCGGCGCTCCCCGCCCCGGCCGCGGGCAGCGGCCCCGCGGACACCAGCAGGGCGGCCACCGCCGCGGCCACCGTCAACGTACGTCGCATGCCGGTCACTCCCTAAACGGCCTGGGGGAAACGGAAGAGCCGGTCCGGATCGTGGTTGCGCCGGACCTCCTCCAGCCGGGCGAGGTTCGGGCCGTAGTAGGCCTCGCGCCAGCCGATGAGCTTCGGGTCGATGTAGTTCTGGTACGCCCGGCCGCTCGCCCAAGGGCGCAGGCTCCGCCACAGCCCGTCGAGCCACGCCTCGTGCCGGGCCACGTCGGCGGCCGGCGCGGATTCGGGCCAGTGGACGAGGTACTGGGCGAGGAACGCGGCGTCCCGGTGCGCGAAGGCGGTGTCGCCGACCGGGACCCGGTTCACGGCGCCGCCGCAGACCCCGTCGAACTGCACCACGGCGAGGCCGCCCCGCGGAGCGTCGGCGCCGTAGCGGCGGACGGCGTCCAGGACCGCGCCGATCGCCGTGTCCGGCAGTCCCGCGCCGGCCCAGAAGTCGGAGCGGGCGGCGTGGGAGTTCCTGCGGAGCCGCCCCCGCGGGTCCCGGCCGGGCAACGTGCCCGGCAGCCGGCACTCCGCGGCGCCCAGGTCCGGACACCCCGACATGGCCCGCACGGTGTCGCCGTGAGTGCGTACGACGATCCAGCTGTCCCGCGGCGCTGCGCCGACGAGGTCGGACAGCCGCGTCAACTGCCTTTCCAACTCCCGGCGTCCGTCGAGGCACACCACCCGGACCGAGGGCACCGCGGCCGCCGCGGCCCCCGGCCCGGATCCGGCGAAACCCGCCTCGACGGTGAACTCCACCTGGCTCCAGAACGGGTCCGGCAGGCCGGCCAGCCAGCGCTGCCAGCCGCGCAGGACGCCCCCGCAAGCGTCGTCCGGCCAGTGGAGTTCGGCGAGGGCGCAGTCGCCGACCGGGTGGGTGCGGAAGCGGAACTCGGTCACCACGCCGAAGTTGCCGCCGCCACCGCCGCGCAGGGCCCAGAAGAGATCCGGATCCCGGTCGGCCGAGACCTCGCGGACGGCCCCGTCGGCGGTGACCACCCGCGCCCCCGTCAGCCGGTCCGCGGTGGTGCCGTACGCCCGCGAGGCCAGGCCGAGGCCGCCGCCGAGGGTGAGCCCGGCGATGCCGACGGAGGGGCACAGCCCGGTCGGGACGGACACGCCCCGCCCGGTGAGGGCCGCGTGCACGTCACCGAGCCGGGCGCCCGCGCCGATCCGTACGCCGTCCCCCTCGACCGCCACCGAGGCCATGGCCCCGGCGTCGAGGACCAGGGCACCGGTCCGGGTGGACCAGCCGGCGTAGCTGTGGCCGCCGCCGCGCGGCACCACTGGTACGGCCGTGCGGCGGGCGAAGTCCAGGCAGACGGCGACGTCCCCCGCGTGCGCGGGCCAGGCGACCGCGGCCGGCGCGACGGCGTCGTAGCGGGGCTGGAACAGCCGCCGCGCCTCCGGGTAGTCCCGGTCCCCGGGAAGCACCAGCCGCCCGTCGATCCCGCGGGCCAGCGCGCCGTAGTCCGGGCCCCCGGCCGCCGCGCCGACGGTGGCGAGGACGGCCGCGGCCGCACCGCCGAGGACCTGGCGCCGATGGAGGCTCATACCTCTTTCCTGCCACCGTCCGCCCGGATCCCCGTGCAGGCGGGTCCCACGCGCACCCCGTTGACATCCGAACGGCTCATCGCCGAAACGGTTCGACTCGTCATATGTACGGACCGGGGCGGCGGAGGTGTCCGGCGTTCCCCGACCGCCCCTCGCGTCGCGAACCGCCGCCGTACGCTGCACCCATGAGCCTGGTGGACCTCACAGCGCACGCAGAAGAGTTCAACGCCGACCCGTACCCCTTCTACGAGGCCCTGCGCGCCGCCGGCCCCGTCCACCGGCTGGTGCTGGGCGGCGAACGCGCATGGCTGGTCGTCGGCCACCACGAGGCCAGGGAGGCCCTGAGCCACCGGCCTTCGGCCGGTGGGCCGCCTGCAGCCGCTCGGGGTCAGGCGGCGGGGGGTTCCAAGGGTGGGAGGCGGCGCTGGAGGAGGCAGAATTCGTTGCCCTCCGGGTCGGCCAGGACGTGCCAGGCCTCCGTGCCGTCCTGGCCGATGTCGACGGGCCTGGCGCCGAGCGCGAGGAGGCGCTCCAGCTCGGCGGGCTGGTCGCGGTCGGTGGCGTTGACGTCGATGTGCAGGGGGAGCTTGCCGGTCCGCGGGTCGCTGTTGGGGCTCAGGACCAGCGTGGGCTGCGGGCCGCCGAAGCCGGCGCCGGGCGGGCCGATCTCGATGCTGCCGTCGTTCTCGCGGCCGAGTTCGACGTAGCCGAGGACCTTGCTCCAGAACGCGGCGAGCCGTTCCGGCTCGGCGCAGTCCAGGACCAGCTCACTGATGCGGCATGCCATGCGCGCCAGTCTACGCGGCCGACCTGCACCACGCTCGTTCCCCGCCCGCCGCTGGGACCGGTCACCTACCCGGTCCGAGGGGAACCGGGCCCCGGCGCCACGGGCCTGTGGGCCCGTCAGCCCTTGCGGGCCAGCAGGAAGCCCTGCGGGCAGTTCTCCCCGGAGGCCGGTCCGCGCAGCAGGCGGGCCACCTCGGCCAGTCCGGCCCCGGCCAGCAGGGCGGCGATCCGGTCGGGCGGCATCCGGTACACGTCGAGGTCGACGGGGTGCCCGTACGCGTGTTCCAGCCGGACCCGCCCGTCGCCCGCCTCGAAGGCGATCAGGGCATGACCGCCCGGCGCCAGCACGCGGGCGAACTCGGCGAACACCGACGGCAGTTCCCCGGGCGGGGTGTGCAGGGTGGAGTACCAGCCGAGGACCCCGCCCAGCACACCGTCCGCCACGTCCAGCGCGGACATCGGCCCCACCTCGAACCGCAGCCCCGGATACGTCCGGCGGGCAACCGCAACCATCGCCGGGGACAGGTCCACACCGAAAGCCCTTACGCCCAGCCCGTCCAGATGCGCCGTCACCCGGCCCGGACCGCAGCCCAGGTCGGCGACCGCCCGGCCGGCGCCGCCCTCGTCACCGCGCACACACTCGGCGAAGGCGGCCAGCATGGCCCGGTCCAGCGGCTTCCCGGCCAGTTCCGTGCCCAGCAGCCGCGCGCAGTCGACGGCGACGGCGTCGTACGCCGCCCGTACGGAGTGCAGGTACGAGGAAGCTGTCATGCCCGTGAACAGTAGCCCGCCCGGCGTCGCGGATCACCCTCCAACGAGCGGATTGGGCAGTTCCGCCCACTGGTCTCCGGGGACCCCCGGACTCAGCCGCATGAGGGTGAGCGCCTTCGTCGGCAGCCGCCCCGTCAGCAGCGCCCCGGTGTCGGCGGTGGCCGGCAGGGCGGTCGCCTCCGCGAGCGCCTCGGCGAAGGCTCCGGCCGAGCCCGCCGTGGCACCGAGCGCCCCCGTCAGCAGGGACCCGAAGAGCTTGCGGCGCAGGACCGCCACGTCGTCGGTGACCAGCCTGCCCGACAGGGGCGGCACCTGCAGCCCGTGCGCCCGCAGCCGGGCCGGGCTGATCCGGATGTCGGCCAGGTCGCGGTAGACCAGCCGCAGGGGCTCGCCGGCGGGGGAGAGGACGACGAGGAGGTTCTGGCCGTGGGCCTCCAGGGCCACCCCAAGCTCCAGCACCCGCAGGCACACCGACAGCGCGAGGCGGGCGAACCGCGCCCGCCAGGCCGCCGAACGGGCCGGCGGGTAGGAGGCCAGCGCCGCCACCGGCAGCACCCGCTCACCCGCGGCGGCGTCCGCGTACGCTTCCGGCGGCTCGCGCAGCACGGCCGCGAGGTCGGGGCTGTGCGCGGTCGCCGCGCCCAGGGTCCGGGTGATGTGCAGCCGCCCGTCGAGCCGCTCGGCCAGGCCCTGGGCGAAGGCGGACACGGCCGCCGCCGTCTCGATGGAGTAGACCGAGATGTCCCGGACGGAGGAGGTCAGCCGGGCGCTCAGCGCGGTCTTCACGTGCGGGCCGCCGTCGGCGGGCGCCAGCGTGCGCAGGGCCATCAGCGGATGCGCCGCGAAACCGGTCCGCACCCGCTCGTGCTTCAGCACGTGCGCCGCCTGCCACGGGTGCACGGGGACCAGGATCCGCCCGCCGTCCCGCAGCCGCGCCGGCCAGTCCCCGGTGACCAGGCACTCCTCGGCCCGTACGGAGACCAGGCCCAGCTCCACCACCGGCCGGTGCTCGGGGGCGTAGGACAGCTGCTCGGCGACCGAGAAGCCGGGGCGGGAGCGGCAGTTGGGATGGTACGGATGGCCGTCGACCACCCGCTGTTCCCACTCCCAGGTGGCCCGCGCCGCGTGGTCCTCCCCGGCGGGCGGCTGCCCGGCGCGGGAGAGCGCGAGGGAGGCCGTACCGGCGTCCAGCTCGGCGGCGAAGTCCTCCCCGTGCGGGATTCCGAGCGCCCTGACGAGCTGCCCGGCCCGGCACTGGGACCTGCCGTCGAGCAGCAGCTCCTCCACGTACGGCCGGGTCGCGTACGGGTCCGGCAGCGGGCCCTCCAGCCGGCGGCCTCCCGCCAGCAGCAGCGCCAGGCCGGTCGGCGTCGCCTCCCGGCCCACGACCCACGGCAGGGGCTCGAAGGCCAGGGCCCGCCACAGCCGGGTGAGCACGGCCGCCCGGGCGGCGCTCAGCGCGGCGGCGTACGTGGGTCCGAGTGCGGGCCGTACGGTGGCCAGTTCTGCGGCGACGGCTTCTTCGGCCGCGGAGGAGGGAATGGGCATGCTGGGCTCCGCCTTCGGAATGTCGCTTCACGGGATGATCAAGTAATCATTGCGGATACCGACGATCATGGCCGGTGGTTCCCCTCGCGGGCCGCCGGCCCACCGGATGGACCGAATGGAACCAGTGGACCTCAACGCCGACGCCGACGCGTACGCCGCCGCCCCGCTCCTGAACTGCCTGCTCCGGGAGGCGGCCGAGCCCGCGGGGCCGGCCGGGCCCGGGCCCGCCGGAGCGGCCGTGCACCGGTTGCGGGGCAGCGGGCGGCTGCTCCGCGTGCGCGGCGGCCGCCGTCCCGTACGCCCCGAACTGCGGACGGCGGACGGCTGGCACCCGCTCAGCCACACCGAACTGGTCAAACTCGTCTCCGACGAACTCGGCCGGTTCACCGGAGTCAGCAACGACGAACTACCGGTGGAGATCGCCGACAGCCGTGACGCGCTCCTCGCGCTGCTGACCGCCCGCGCCGCCGCCGAGCCCCCGGCGGACCCGTACGTGCTCTCCGAGCAGTCCCTGGTGACGGGCCACCCGTACCACCCAGCCCCCAAGGCCCGCGGCGGGGCGCCGGCCGGCAGCTGGCTGCCCTACGCGCCCGAGGCGTACGCCCGGTTCCCGCTGGTGTTCCTGGGCATCCGCGAGGACCAGTGCGTGGAAGAGGGCGGACGGGCCGCCTCCGAGGCCGTCGACTCCCTCGCCGACCTCCTCGACGGGCCGACCGCCCCCGCCGGCTACCGGCTCCTGCCCGCCCACCCCTGGCAGCTCGACCTGGTGGACGAGCGGCCCGCGGTGCGCGAGGCGTTCGCCGACGGGCGGATGCTGCGGCTCGGCGAGAGCCGCCGCCCGGCCTGGCCCACCGCGTCCGTCCGGACCCTCCACGTTCCGGATCCCGCGGCCGACCTCTTCGTGAAGTTCAGCCTCGACGTGCGGATCACCAACGACGTGCGCCGGCTGTGGCGGCACGACCTGCTGAAGCTGCGCCGCACCGACGCCGCCGTCGAGGCCGGTTTCGCCGCCCTGCGCCGGACCGGCTCGGACGCGGCCTGGCTCGCCGACCGCGGCTACCGCACCGCGGCCTTCGCCTTCGAGGAACTCGCCGTACTGGTCCGAGACGGCCTGCGCGCCCACACCGTGCCCGGGGCCACGCCGCTGCTGGCCGCCGCGCTCGCCGAGGGCCGTCCGGGGAGCCCGCCGGCCGGCGCCGCCGACCCCGCCGCCTGGTGGCGGGCGTACCTGCGCCAGGTCGTCCCGCCGGTGCTCGAACTCTTCGCCCGGCACGGCGTCGTCCTGGAGGCCCACCTCCAGAACACCCTGGTCGCGGTCGACGCGTCGGGCATGCCCGTGCAGGCCCTCTTCCGGGACGCGGAGGGGGTCAAGCTCCTGCCGGACCTGCCGCGGGCGGACGCCTGGCAGCGCCTGGTGTACTGCCTGGTGGTCAACAACCTGTCGGAGATCGCGGGCGCGCTGGCCGATCGGTATCCGGACATCTCTCCGCTCCTCTGGCCGGCCGTACGGGAGGAGTTGCTGCGCTACGACTCCCTGCGCGGGCTCCCCGAGATCGCCGGACTCCTGGCCGCACCCGCCCTGCCCGCGAAGACCAACCTGCTGCTGCGCTGGACCCGTGCCGACGGGGCGGACGCCCGCTACCGCCCCCTGCCGAACCCGCTGCGCGGGTAGGGGAGGGCCTCCCCCCGTCCGGGGGGTGGTCGGGAACCGGCCAAGGCGGGCGGTGCACCGCGATCCCCCCTCACGTAAAGGTATAGACCAATGCTAGTTTGGTCGGGCACCGCCAGTCCTTGACCACCCGTCAGAGGAGAAGCCATGCCCTCCCCTTCGCGGGGCGGCGGCCCGACCGCCATGCCCAAGTACCAGCGGATCGCCGCAGCGCTGCGCCGCGATCTCGACCGCGCCGCGCGCACCCCCGGCGGAAGACTGCCCTCCGAGCGCAGCCTGGCCGCCCGGTACCAGGTCAACCGGCAGACCATCAGGGCCGCCCTCCAGCACCTGCGCGAGGACGGCCTCGTCGTCACCGGGCGCCGCGGCTCCCGCCCCGCCGTCCGTGCCGAGGTCGTCCCCGCCGCGGCCGATCCGGTGGCTTTCGCGCCCGCGTCCCCCGCGCCCGCCCTCGCCCGGAGCTGGGTGACGGTGGTCACCGTCCCGCCCTCGCTCGCCGTACCGCTCGGCATGTCCGGCGGGGACCGCACCCTGGTCCACCACCACCGCGAGCGGGGCCGGACCGGGGAGACGCTCCGGCACGCCGTCACCTACTTCAGCCCGGACGTCGTCGCGCGCAGCCCCGAGCTGGCCGCCTGCCGCGTGCGTGCCGGGCACGCCCGCGAACAGGACCTGGATGCCCTCCGGGGCTGGCTGGAGCGGGCCGCGGCGGGCGGCCGGGTCGCCGAGACCATCACCATGACCCGCACCACCCACCCGTCGGCATCGGCGCCGTCCGCCGCCCCCGCGTGCGGTCTGACCGTGCGCCGCACCGTGCACTCCCCGTCCGGCCTGCTCCTGGCCGTGACCGACCTGTCCTTTCCCACCTGGGACCATCTGACGATCCATCGTGACCGCCGCCACCCCGCCGCCGCCGGCTTCGACGTCGTCCAGCGGAAGTCCGGAGTCCCTGTCTGAGTTCGGAGTCCGGAGCGGCCCCGCGCACCCCACACGTGAGGTGGATCACCAAGGCGTTTGCCGAAGTGAATGCCGGGCATCGGCGCAGCTGGAGCGGAGCCTCGCCCTCCGGTGCCTTGCGCCGGGGGGCGACGCGCATGCGGGCGGATCCCGTCCCGCTCCACGGCGCGCCGGACCGATCCGCGCGAGCCGTACCCGGTACGACCCGCGAGGTGTATGTGTCCACGCTCCAGGCCGAGCACGTCTACAAGGTGTTCGGCAACCGGCCCGACGACGCCGTGCGCGCACTCGAAGGCGGCGGCGACCGCAGCGAGCTGCGCGCCGACGGAGCCACGGCCGCGGTCATCGACGTCTCCTTCGACGTCGAGCCCGGCCAGATCTTCGTCGTGATGGGCCTGTCGGGATCCGGCAAGTCCACCCTGCTGCGCATGCTGAACGGCCTGCTCGAGCCGACCGCGGGACGCATCCTCTTCGGCGGCCAGGACCTCACCGCGCTCAGCGCGCGCGAGCTGCGCCGCGTGCGGTCCACGAAGATATCCATGGTCTTCCAGCACTTCGCTCTCTTCCCGCACCGGAACGTTCTGGAGAACGCCGGCTACGGGCTGGAGGTGCAGGGCGTGCCCCGCGCCGACCGCGACCGCCGGGCCGCGCAGGCCCTGGCCCTGTGCGGGCTCGAAGGCTGGGAGATGGCCTGGCCCGACGAGCTCTCCGGCGGCATGCAGCAGCGGGTCGGCCTGGCCCGGGCCCTGGCCACCGACGCCGAGCTCCTGTTGATGGACGAGTCCTTCAGCGCGCTGGACCCGCTGATCCGCCGCGACATGCAGGACCAGCTCCTCGAACTCCAGCGCACCCTGAAGAAGACCATCGTCTTCATCACCCACGACCTCAACGAGGCCATGCGCCTCGGCGACGGCATCGCCGTCATGCGCGACGGCCGCATCGTCCAGCAGGGCACCGCCGAGGACATCCTCACCCGCCCCGCCGACGACTACGTCGCCTCCTTCGTCCAGGACGTGGACCGCTCCCGGGTGCTGACCGCGGACGCGGTGATGACGACGACCCGGCCGCACCGCCCCCGCGCCGACTCCTGCGGCTGCCCCACCGTCACCGCCGACACCCCGCTCGCCGACCTCTGCGCCGTCAGCGCGCGCGTCCCGCACCCGGTCACCGTCACCGGCACCGACGGCGCCGTCGTCGGCTCCGTACCCCAGGACCGCCTCGTCGCCTTCATCGGCGACGAGCAGCGGGCCCCGGTCCGCTGCGCGGAGGTGGCCGCCTGATGCCCCGCCTGCCCCTCGGCGCCTGGGTCGACAGCGGAGTCGACTTCCTCCAGAGCCGCCTGTCCTGGCTGTTCGACGCCATCAGCGCACTCGTCACCGGCCTCTACGACGGCCTCGTCGCCGTCCTCTCCGCCCCCGCCCCACTCCTGTTCGCGGGCATCCTCGCCATCGCCGCCTGGTGGCTGCGCGGTCTGCTCGCGGGCCTGCTCGCCTTCGCCGGTTTCGCGCTCGTCGACTCCGTCGGGCTCTGGTCCGACGCCATGTCCACGCTGTCGCTGGTCCTGGTCGCCACCCTCGCCACCCTGGTCTTCGCGATCCCGCTCGGCATCTGGGCGGCCCGCTCCGACCGCGTCAGCGCCGTCCTGCGGCCGCTGCTGGACTTCATGCAGACCATGCCCGCCATGGTCTACCTCATCCCCGGCATCATCTTCTTCGGGGTCGGCGTGGTGCCCGGCATCATCGCGACCATCGTCTTCTCGCTGCCGCCGGGCGTCCGGATGACCGAACTCGGCATCCGCCAGGTCGACGCCGAACTGGTCGAGGCCGCCGAGGCGTTCGGCACCACCCCCCGCGACACCCTCGTACGCGTCCAGCTGCCCCTGGCCCTGCCCACCCTCATGGCGGGCGTCAACCAGGTGATCATGCTCGGCCTGTCCATGGTCGTCATCGCCGGCATGGTCGGCGGCGGAGGCCTCGGCGGCGCCGTCTACCGGGCCATCGGCAACGTCGACATCGGCCTCGGCTTCGAGGCCGGCCTCTCCATCGTCATCCTCGCCATGTACCTCGACCGGATGACCGGGGCGCTCGGCCGCCAGGTCTCCCCGCTGGGCCGGCGCGCCCTCGCCCGGGCCCGGTCGGTCGCCACCGGCGCCGCCCGTGTGTGGAACCACCGCCCCCAGCCCGCGTACGCCGTGACCGGAGCCGTCGTACTGGCCCTCGTCGCGGGCGGCCTGAACACCTTCGGCGGCTCCGGCGGCTCCGCCGGCGAGGACGGAGCGGCGGGCGCCGAGAACATCGGCAAGGGCCGCACCGTCTCCATCGGCTACATCCCGTGGGACGAGGGCATCGCCTCGACCTACCTCTGGAAGGAGCTCCTGGAACGGCGCGGCTTCAAGGTCGACACCCGCCAGCTGGAGGCCGGCGCGCTCTACACCGGCCTGGCCGGCGGCGGCCTCGACTTCCAGACCGACGCCTGGCTGCCCCTCACCCACGCCCAGTACTGGGAGAAGTACGGCGACAAGCTGGAGGACCTCGGATCCTGGTACGGCCCGACCTCCATCGAGCTCGCCGTGCCCTCGTACATGAAGGACGTCCGCTCGCTCGCCGACCTGAAGGGCAAGTCCGGGCAGTTCAAGGGCCGGATCATCGGCATCGAGCCGAGCGCCGGCGCCATGGCCCTGCTGAAGGACAAGGTCATGAAGGAGTACGGGCTGGAGGGCGAGTACCAGGTCGTCGAGGGCTCCACCCCCGGCATGCTCGCCGAGCTGGGGCGGGCCTACGACAAGAAGGAGCCGGTGGTCACCGTGCTGTGGTCGCCGCACTGGGCGTACTCCTCGTACGAGCTGACCAAGCTGGAGGACCCGAAGGGCGTCTGGGGCAAGGGCGACGGAATCCACACCCTCGCCCGCAAGGGCTTCGCCGCCGACGAGCCCGAAGTGGCCGCCTGGCTGCGCTCCTTCAAGCTCACCGAGGAGCAGCTCACCGGTCTGGAGGCGCGGATCCAGCAGACCGGCAAGGGCAAGGAGCAGCAGGCCGTCCGCGCCTGGCTGGGGGACCACCCCGAGGTCGCCGCGCTGTCCTGACTCGCGGCACACCCAAAGGGCCCCCGTCGGGGGGGGGGGGGGGGGGGGGGGGGGGGGGGGGGGGGGGGGCCCCCCCCCCGCCCCCCCGGGGTCCGCCGCCGGCGCCCAACCCCCCCCGCCCCCCCCCCGGCGGGCCCCGCGCCCCCCCCCCCCCCCCCCCCCCCCCCGCCCCCGACGCGTGCACGGGCCCTGCTCAGGGCACCAGCACGCGCTCCGATGCCTGCGCCCCCGGGCCGGACCGCGGCGCCGCCGGCCGTTCCCGCGCCGGCCACCACAGCGACCGGCCCAGCAGCACCGCGCACGCCGGCACCAGGACGATCGACAGGACGAACGCGGAGAGCAGGATCCCGAGCCCGGTCGCGAAGCCGATCTGCTGCGTGGCCGCGACCGGGTTGACCGCGAGGCTGCCGAAGGAGGCGGCCAGCACCAGCCCCGCCGTCGCCACGGCCGGCGCGGTGTGCCGCACCGCCCGGGCCACCGCTTCCGGGGCCGGACCGGGCCGCTCCATCTCCTCCCGGATCCGGTCGGTCACCAGGATGTTGTAGTCGGTGCCCAGCGCCACCACGAACAGGAACAGCACCAGAGGCAGCGTGAAGGCCACGCCCGGCTGGTCCAGCCCGTGCTGGAAGACGAGCGTCGCGGCACCCAGCGTGGCGGCGAACCCCAGCCCCACCGCCAGCATCAGGATCAGCGGGGCGAGCAGGCTCCGCAGCAGCAGGAAGAGGATGAGCGCGATCAGGACCGCCGCGACCGGGAACACCAGCCGCAGGTCCTCGTCCACGGCCGTCGAGACGTCGGCGAACACCGCCGCGGTACCGCCCACATGTGCCTCGGTGCCGTCCGGCCGGTGCGCGGACACCGCGTCGCGGACCGCGCCGGAGGCCAGGTCGCGGGCCTCCTGGCCGTGCGGATCGGCGTTCGGGAACAGGTCGATGCGCGCCGCCAGGCGGTCCTCGCTCAGCACCGTCGGGGCGACCTGTCCCACCCCCTCCACCCGCGAGAGCGTCCCGGACAGGGCGTCGACCCGGCCGGCGGTGAGCGGCGCGCCGTCCGACGCGGTGACGTAGACGCTGATCGGGTCCGACACGCCCGCCGGCATCGCCCGGGAGATCTCGCCCGCGGTGGCCGCGGCGGCCGTCCGCTCACCGTCCGCGCCGCCCGACCCGTAGTCCATCCGCATGCCGGCCATGCCCGCGGCGAGCGCGCCCAGCAGCACCACGGAGCCGAGGGCCGCCGTGAGGGGCCGCTTGACCAGCCAGGCTCCCAGCCGGCCCGCCGAACCGCCGCGGGGCTCGCGCCGGTGGGCCCGCGAGGGCCAGAACATCCTGCGCCCCGTGACGGCGAGCAGGGCCGGCATGAAGGTGAGGCTTCCGAACAGCATCACCAGCACCGACACGGCGATGGCCGGACCGAGCACCCGGAACTGCCCGAAGGAGGCCACGCCGAGCGTGGCGAACGCCGCGACGATCGTCAGCGCCGCCGACGTCACCGCCGTACCCACACGCCCGGAGACCTCGTCGGCCACGGCACGCGCCGGCTGCTCGGGGCGCCGGCGCAACTGCTCGCGGAAGCGGAACAGCAGGAAGAGGAAGTAGTCGATGCCGATGCCGACCAGTACGACGCTGATCAGCTGCGGGGTGGACGGGTCGAGGGTGATGCCGGTCAGCATCGCGACGCCGACCACCGTGCCCGTCGCGGCACCGCCGATGACGGACACCACGATCAGCGGCAGCAGCGCGGCGAGCACGCTGCGGAACACCAGCACGTGCAGCAGCACGATGACGCCGAGCATCACGATGCCGATCACCCGGGACCGGGTCTCCTCGGCGTCGAGGCCGTCGACGGTGGAGGCGAGCCCGCCCGTGTAACCGGTCCGGAACCCGGCCTCGGCGAACCCGGCCCGGGCGTGCTCGCGGAAGGCCCGGTAGGTGTCCTGCAGTCCCGGGTCCTGGGGGTTGCCCTGCAACTCCACGGACAGCAGCCGGAAGCCCCGGTCGGGGGCCGTCATGGCCGGGACGACCTTCGGGGTCTGCGAGTGGTCCTGGGCGAACGGCGTCTCCTCCTCGGGCTTCGGCATGGCCACCCGGTGGCGGCCCAGCTCCGCGGCCTCCTCGTCGATGCGGCGTTCGTCGGCCCCGCTCAGCGGCGCGCCGTCCGGCCGGGCCACCAGCACGGTCAGCGTGTTGGCGTCCGGTTCCACCCCGAACCGCTCCTCGGCGACCTTCAGGGCCGCCGCCGAGTCGTAGGTCGAGGGCAGGAAATCGCCGGTGTTGCTCTGGGTGGCGCGGAAGACCAGCGCCTGCCCCAGGATCGTCAGGGCGATGCCGAGCACGGCCCACAGGGCGATCACCTTCCACGGATTCCTCGTCGAGAACCCGGTCAGGGCGCGGATCACGTGACTCCTCAGGTCAGTGGTGCGGGCCGGGGGTTCCCGGCCCGACTCCAGACCACCAGGCGGGGGCCGTGCGATCGTCGCCGTAGGGGAGGAACCGCACCCCGGGAGCAGGGTCCGGGCCGCGGCCCCGACCAGGACCCCGGTCCTGGTCGGCAACCGGCCCACGGGACGGCGGCACCGGTCGGCCGGAGTGCCAGAATGGATCGAGAGGAACCGGCACGAACCGCCCCCGCACCGGCGGGGAGCAGGCCGGCGGGGGAGGGCCGGCAGGGATGAACAAGGGCGCGACGAACAGGGGCACGACGAACAAGGGCGCCGACAGGCTGCGCTGGACACGCAACGACGCACTGGTGGCCATCGGGGCCGCCGCCGTGGACCTGCTGGGCTTCTCGGTCGGCACCCGGTCAGAAGGCATGTCCCTCACCCTCTCGGCGGTCTGCGCCCTCGTGGCGGCCGCCACGTGCCTGCTCGCCCGCCGCAGCCGACCGGTCGCCGTGCTCGCGGCGGTGCTGCTCCTCGGGATCGTTCCCAACATGGCCGTCCCGGACGTCTCTCCGCACTTCCCGCTCGGCCTCGCGGTCGCCCTCTACTCGGTGGTCCGGTTCAGCCGGCCCGCCGTCGCGGCGGCGGCCGTCGCGGCGACCGTGCCGCTGGCCTCGGCGGGCCTGGGCGGCATGCTCGTCCCCTCCGGCTGGTCCCTCGTCGCCAACGCGGCGGCCGCGGCCCTGGTCGCCGGCGCCGCCCTGGTCATCAACCGCTGGCAGCGGGAGGTAGCAGCCAACCACGTCCTCCAGGCCGAGCGCGCGGTCGCCGAGGAACGCCGCCGGATCGCCCGGGAACTGCACGACATCGTCGCCCACCACATCACCGCCATGCAGCTGATGGCGGGCGGCGCGCGCGCCAACCTGGCGCACGACACCGAGGCGGCCCGCGAGGCCCTCGTCACCCTGGAGGACTCGGGCCGCATCGCACTGCGTGAGATGCGCCAACTCCTGGACGTCCTGCGGGCCGGGGAGGAAGCGGACGAAGCCCCGCCGCCGCCGCAGCCCGGAGCCGCGGACCTTGAGCGGATCGTCACCGAGTCACGGCTGGCCGGAACGGAGACGGAGTTCACCGTCGACGGGCCCGTGCGCCCGCTGCCGCCCAGTGTCGGCCTCACCCTCTTCCGCATCGTCCAGGAGGCGTTGACCAACACCCGCAAGCACGCCGGGGAGGCGCGTGCCCACGTACGGCTGACGTACCGCTCGGAGGAGGTCTGTGTCGAGGTGTGCGACGACGGGGCCGGTGCACCGCCGCCGGTCGCCCGGCCCGCCGAGGGCAGCGGGTACGGTCTGATCGGAATGCACGAACGCGTGGCCCTCCAGGGCGGAACCCTGGAGGCGGCCGCAGGCGTCGGCGGCGGATTCCGGGTGGCGGCACGCCTCCCGGTCCCGGCGGGGCGGGGCGGCGGGGGAGGGGAACGACACCGATGATCCGTGTGCTCATAGCCGACGACCAGCCGCTGGTACGGCGGGGCCTCGCCCTGATCCTCGGCCCGGACCCGGAGTTCGAGGTGGTGGGCGAGGCCGAGGACGGCGCCCGCGCCGTGGTGCTCGCCGGGGAACTGCGGCCCGACGTGGTCGTCATGGACATCCGGATGCCCGTCCTCGACGGCGTCCAGGCCACCGCGGAGCTGGCGCGGACCCTCCCCGACGTCCGCGTCCTGGCGCTCAGCACCTTCGACATGGACGAGTACGTGGTCGCCGCCCTGCGCGCCGGAGCGTACGGCTTCCTCCCCAAGGACGTCTCCCCGGAGGAACTCGGGGCCGCGGTCCGCATCGTGCACGCCGGCGAGGCGGCCGTCGCACCCCGGCTGCTCACCCGGCTGCTCTCCGCCTACGTACGGACCCCCGTGCCGGCCGCCCGTCCGTCCACGGCGGCCGCGGTGCCGCCCGACATGACCCCGCGCGAGCGGGAGATCTGGCAGCTCCTGGCCTCCGGCCTGGACAATGCGGAGATCGCCGCGGACCTGGACATCAGCGTCTCCACGGTCAAGAACCACATCACCGGCATCTTCGGCAAGCTGGGCGTCCGGGACCGCGCCCAGGCGGTGATCGCGGCCTACGAATCGGGGCTGGTGGAGGCCGGTTGCGGGAGCGGTTGATCACAAAGTGCCCGCAAGAGGACCGGAATCCTCCTGGTGACCGTACCTCTGACCAGCCAGAACACTGGATGATTCGCCCGTGCGGAGTGGGCCTCCTCCATGGCACAGTGCGATCAGCCCAACCGCACGAGCAGGGAGCCTCCATGCGCGATCCGCACGTCACGCCGCTCGTGGCCGCCCCCGTGCGTCCGCCGGGGCCGGGCCCCTTGCCCGGCTGTCCGGTGTGCGGCGGCGTGCCGGAACGCATCTCCTGGCGCCAGCGCCCGGGAGAGCCGGTGCTGCTGGTCTTCGACCCCTGCGGCCACCGCTGGAGCACCCCCGCCCCGCCGGTCCTCGCCGTCACCCCGCCGCGGACACACGGTCACGCCGACGCGGGCTGAGCCGACGCCGGCGTGACCTGTGGTCAGGCAGGTGAGGTGGTCAGTCGGTGAACACCTGCACGATCCGGTCGCCCGAAACCGCGACGCCCGTCTTGGCGAAGCTGCAGTTCTTGATGTTGGGGGCGTGCCACGAACTCTTCAGCCAGCCGTCGACGTGGGCCTTCTCGTCGCCCGAACCCCAGGCGATGTTCTCGGCGTACGCGTTGAACGTCGCCCCGGCCTTCTTCAGCCGGTCCGGGATGGTGGAGCCGTCCGAGCCCGTGTGGGAGGTGGTCGTGTCGTTGGCGTATTCCTGGGCCGCGGCCTGAACCTTGGGGTCGCTCGTCAGCGGCGCGCAACCCGCGTCCTTGCGGGCCTGGTTGACGAGTTCGAGGACCTTGTTGGGGTCGGCCTGGAGCGGAACGGCGGCGCGCGTGCCCACAGTCGCGGGCTCCGCGGCGGCAGCCGCTCCGGCGCCGATGGCGCCCCCGAGCACCAGCAGCGAGGACGCACACACCGCGGTGCACCCGCGCCGTACCCGGCCGGATCCGAAAGCCATGGGATTACCTTCCTTCTCGACGAGAAGCGGCAGACGCGGCGAACGCCGCCGCCGGTCACCCCCATCCCTGCCGATTGTCCGCCGCACCCCACCCGCCCGCATCTCCCGGCCGGAAAGCACCAGGTCGGACGGGTCGGGCGGCGGGGCGGGGGACGGCGACCGCCTCGGCGGGGAGGCGGAGGCCCGCCGGGGCGGTGAGCGCACCGCGCAGGACGGTGTCCCGGCCCGTTCGGGCGGGCACCGCACGCAGGGGCCAGGCGTGCGCGACCCAGGGACAGGGCGTCGGAGACCGAGTTGAGGCCCTGCCCGCCGAGCGGGCTGCACAAAGGGGGCGGCGTCCCCGATCACGACATCGAACGGTGTACGCGCACGCCCGTCTGGCGTGCAATCCGCGCGTTGGACCTGCCCCGGGCCGCCAGGAGCACGATCTGCGACCGGACCCTGCTCTGGTGCGGAGTCTTGTGACCGTAGGCCGCCTTCTTCAACGGTGCCGCTCGGCGGCAGTCAGGGTTATGCGGCGGGCGGCAGGAACTGGCAAAGCAGACAGGCCGATCAGCAGAAGTGGATCACAGCGCCACGGGGATCTTGCTCATGCGGCTTAGTGGCGGAGTGCGTCCAGGGCGGTGAGTTCGTCCTCGGACAGGCCCAGGGAGCCGACGGCCACGTTCTGGGCGAGGTGGTCGAGGTCGCCGGTGCCGGGGATGGCCAGGACGTGGGAGCCCTGGTGCAGGGTCCACGCCAGCCGGATCTGGGCCGTGCTCACGCCGTGGGCGCGGGCGATGGCGACCACCTGCGGGCTGTTGTCGGTGGTCGCGCCGCCTTCGCGTCCGGTGCCGGCGATCGAGTAGAACGGCACGAACGCGATGCGTTGTTCGCCGCAGAGGTTCAGGAATTCCTTCTGCTCGGGTGATGCGCCGATGCCGTACATGTTCTGGACGCAGACCACGGGCGCGATGGCCTGGGCCTCGGCGAGGTGGTGGGGGCGGATGTTGGACAGGCCCAGGTGACGGATGAGTCCGGCCTCGCGCAGTTCGGCGAGTGTGCCGAAGCGTTCGGCGATCGAGTCGGTGCCGACGATGCGCAGGTTCACCACGTCGAGGTGGTCGCGGCCGAGCTGGCGCAGGTTCTCCTCGACCTGGCCGCGCAGCTGCTCGGGGGTGGCATGCGGCAGCCACTGGCCCGAGGGATCACGGCCCGGTCCGACCTTGGTGGTGATGACGAGGTCGTCTCCGTAGGGGGCCAGGGCACGGTTGATCAGTTCGTTGGCGGAGCGCAGCGGCGAGAAGTAGAACGCGGCGGTGTCGATGTGGTTCACGCCGAGCTCGACCGCGCGGCGCAGCACACGGATCGCCTGGTCACGGTCGCGTGGGACGGCGTCGACCGCGAACGCCTCGCCGTGTTGGGGCAGGCGCATCGTGCCGAAGCCGATTCGGTTGACCGTCAGGTCGCCGAGTTTCCAGGTGCCCGATGCCGCTGCGGTGATCGTCTGTGAGGTCATGGCGGGATGATCTCCGCGCGGTAGGCTGGCCCGCTATTCATTCACACATACCTGAATCCATTGAGGAGTGGTCATCCTGGCAGAGTTGGCGTTCTCGGCGAGCGATCTGGCGCAGGTGCGGTTCGCCGTCTCGCCGATGTGGGAGATCGCGCCCAGCTTCCGGCTGCTGACGTCCGCCGCCGCACATCCGATCCACCGGGCCTGGGCCGACCAAGTGCGCCCGCGTCTGGTGGCCGCCGGGCTGGACCGGGGCTGGCTGGCCGAATTGATCCCGCCCACCGGCGGCTACGTCCCCGACTTCCTCAACCCGGCCCCCGCCGGACCGGCCCCCACGCCGACGGCAGAGTGGGATGCGATCCTCGCTTCATCCGCCGACCGGGTACGCCAGGACCTCGACCACCTGGCCCGCCACCAGGGGCATCTCGGCCCCCGGCTACGGACCCTGCGCGCAGACCCGCAGAACCGCCTGGCCAAGGTCACAGAAGAGATCGAAACGTACTGGGGACTGGCACTCGCCCCCTACTGGGCGCGAATCCAGGCGGTGTTGGACACAGACATCCTCCACCGGGCCCGCATGATCGCCGAGCACGGCGCGGGCCGTCTCTTCAACGACCTGCACACCTCCGTGAGCTGGGACGACAACGGGCTACAGCTGGCCGGCCGAAAGCAGCCGCTGACCCGTAACACGGCAGGTGCCGGACTGCTGTTGATCCCCTCGGCCTTCGCTGGTCCAGGACTGCGCACCCGGACGGCGCCTCCGGACCCGCCTCAGCTCGCCTATCCCGCGCGCGGTGTCGGCTCACTATGGAAGACGCGGCCCGCGCCCCGGGCCGACGCCCTCGCCGCCGTACTGGGCCGCTCGCGGACCCTGTTGCTGATCGAACTGGAGACCCCGGCCTCCACCACACAGTTGGCCCACCGCACCGGGCTCTCCCCAGCCGGGGTATCCCAATATCTCACCGCGCTCCGCAACGCGGGCCTGGTCAGCGCCCACCGCGCGGGCCGCTCCGTCCTCTACGCCCGCACCACCACCGCCGAGACCCTCCTTCAAAAGGAGTAGGCCGCCGCGGGAGCGTTTGAGTGCGTGATCGACCGGCTCCCGGCGTCCTGCCGCCCCCTTTTGAGTGCTCCGGCGGCGTGCTGGTGCGCCCGGACGACGGTGGAGTCGACGGAGACGGTCCAGTCGATGTCGTCGGCGGCGTCCGCCGCGGCCAGGACCGCGGCCAGGACCGCAGCCAGGACCGCGGCCAGGACCGCGGCCAGGCTCCGTCCCCCGGTGCGGTCGACAGTCCGTCTGACCAGCCGGTCGGGGTGGCCGGCCCACCGTCGTCCACGGACCGGATCGGCCGGCATCAGCGGCTCGATCCGGTCCCACAGCGCATCAGTGATCACTCGTCGGACAGACACATCGGATCAACCCGTCAAAGACACACGCTTCAGGGGGTGTCCGGCGGTGACGGCGGTCAGGGGGTGAGGACTGCGAGCTGCCGGGTCGCGCGGGTCATCGCGACGTAGCGGTCGACCGCCCCCTCGACGCCCTCGCCGAACCGGTCGGGGTCGACGAGGACGACCAGGTCGAACTCCAGCCCCTTCGACAGCGCCGGCGTCAGCGACCGGACACGGGACGTCGGCCGGAAGGTGGGGTCGCCGATGACGCAGGCGATGCCTTCGGGGTGTTCGGCCAGCCAGTCATCGAGGACCGTCCGCAGGTCGGTGACGGATCCGTGGACGACGGGGATGCCGCTGCTGCGGATGGACGTCGGCACGTTGGCGTCGGGGAGCGCGGCGCGGATGGCCGGCTCGGCGGCCGCCATGACCTCCTCCGGGGTGCGGTAGTTGATGCTCAGGGAAGCCACCGTTATCCGGTCGAGCCCGACCCGTTCGAGCCGTTCCCGCCAGGACTCCGTGAAGCCGTGCCGGGCCTGGGCCCGGTCGCCGACGATCGTGAAGCTCCGCGACGGGCAGCGGGCCAGCAGCATCTGCCATTCGGCGTCGGTCAGTTCTTGGGCCTCGTCCACGATGACGTGGGCGAACGGGCCGGCCAGGAGGTCCGGTTCGGCGCTGGACAGCGCGCCCTCGTCGATCAGGGTGTCCTGGAGGTCCCGGCCGTGCAGCATCCCCACCGCGCCTTCGCTCTCGTCGATCACGACGTTCTGCAGCAGACTGTCGATGGCGTCCGCCCGGCGGGCGCGTTCCGCGGCGACGGCGGCCTCGTTGCGGCGCTTGCGGACCGCGGCCTCCGCGTCGCCGAGCCGCTGCCGGGCCGCGTCCAGGAGCGGCAGGTCGGACACCGTCCAGGCGTGGGCGTCCGCCCGCTGCAGCCTGCGTACGTCGTCGGGGCCCAGCCAGGGCGCGCACTTGCGCAGGTAGGCGGGCACCGACCACAGGTCCGAGACGAGGTCGGCCGCATCCAGCATCGGCCACGCCCGGTTGAGGGTCCGGACCAGTTCCCGGTCCTGCAGCAGGGACCGCCGCAGCAGCTCCGGCGGAACGTCGTGCCCTTCGCCGCCGTCCTCGTGCTTGTCGATGAGGATGGTGAGCAGCTCCTCCTTTATCTGCTCGCGGGCTTCGTTGTGCGGGGTACCCGGTTCCACCGCGTCGAACGCCGCGGCCCAGTCGTCGGCGCTCAGCCAGACGTCGGACCAGTGGCTGGAGACGGTCATCCCCCGGGTGGGCGGCTCCTCGTAGATGCGGACGGCCGCGTCGACCGCCTTCACCAGGTCCGCGGAGGACTTGAGCAGGGCCACGTCCGGGTCGCGTTCCTCCCCCGCTGCGGCGCCCTCGGCCACGAGGTCGCGCAGCGTACAGGTCTGCACGCCCTCCTCACCGAGGCTGGGCAGGACGTCGGCGACGTAGGCCAGATAGGGCTGGTGCGGGCCGACGAACAGGACACCGCCCCGACGGTGGCCGAGACGGGGGTCGGAGTAGAGGAGGTGGGCCGCGCGGTGCAGCGCGACCACGGTCTTGCCCGTGCCGGGGCCGCCGTCGACGACGAGGGCGCCGCGGGACCCCGCGCGGATGACGGCGTCCTGGTCGGCCTGGATGGTGGAGAGCACGTCGCGCATCCGGGCCGACCGGTTGCCGCCCAGGCTGGCGATGAACGCGGACTGGTCGTCGAGCGCCGCGTGCCCTTCGAGCGCGTCGGTGCTGAACACCTCGTCCCAGTAGTCGCTGATCCGGCCACGGGTCCATCGGTACCGGCGCCGGCTCGCCAGCCCCAGCGGGTTGGCGTGGGTCGCCGCGAAGAACGGCTCGGCGGCGGGGGAGCGCCAGTCGAGCAGCAGCCTGCGCCCCGTGCTGTCGGTGAGGCCGAGACGTCCCACGTACACGGGCTCGCCGCCGTCGGCGGGGACGATGCGCCCCAGGCACAGGTCCAGGCCGAAGCGGCGCAGGGTGCGCAGGCGGGCGGTCAGGCGGTGGATCTCGGCGTCCCGGTCCATGGCCTCGCGGCCGATGCCGCCGGGCGCCCTGCGCTCCGCCTCCAGACGGTCGGAGAGTTCGGCGATCGACTGCGCGAGGCTCTCCGAGATGGCCGCGAAGTGCCGCTCGTCGCCGTCGATCAGGGCCGCATCGGCCTTGGGGGAGAGGTGGTCGGGAAGGTCGAACGCGCTGCTGGCCCGCGGAGTGTCCGAGACCGGCTCGATGTCACCGCGCGATTCGTGAACCGGCAAAAACGCATGCACTTCGTGAATCTCCCATTTCTGCAGCTTCTGGCTTCGGTCCGCGATTTTGCCCCAGCACCAGGGTCTTGCCGCAAGCCCCCCGGTGCGCTATAAGTTGAGAGTGGCAAGGAGTGGGTTCACCTCCTTGCCTTTCTCGTCCGCTCTGGACGGCCCCCCTCGTCACCCCCCCGGACCGTCACCCCCCGGACCGTCACCTCCCCGGCCAGGCCCTCGCCCACCCGCGCGCACCGTGGCCGACCGTGGCTTCCGCGCGCCCACCGGAGGCTGTGGGATGTTCAAAGATGCGTGGTCGGGGGCGACTTCGAGCAGCATCCTTCAAAGAAGCCCGCCAGAGCGCTATCTTGCCGGGAGCATGCCAAAGAGCTGTGTCCGTTTTCCGGACCGCACGAGGAGCTGCCCCATGAGACTGCCGAGCATCCGCAGGAGCCGACGGGTCCCCTTATCCGGCCGGCCGCGCTCACCACGCCGGCGAGCAGGGCGGCGCCTGCGAGCCCCGGGCGCCGCCCTGCTCGCCGCCGCCCTCACCGTCGCGGGCCTGGCCGCGGCCGGACCGCTCGTCGCACCCGCCACCGCGGCTCCCTCCGGGACCACGGCCACGGCGGGCGACGTCACCGGATTCAGCCGGTCCGGGAACACCTTCACCGTCACGGCCTCCAAGGGCGCCAAAGCCCGGGTGGTCGTCGCCCGCGCCGACATCTTCCGCCTCTGGCTCTCACCCGGCGGTACCTTCACCGACGACCCGGCCGGCTCCGACCTCGCCGAGACCACCGACTTCGGCTCCGTGCCCGTGGACCACACCGACGCCGGCGCGTACCACCGGATCAGCACGGGCTCCCTCTCCATCAGGGTCTACAAGTCGCCGCTGCGGTTCGCCGTCTACCGCGCCGACAACACCACCCCCGTCTGGCAGGAGACCCGGCCCACCAGCTGGACCGGCGGCCGCACCACGCAGTACCTCGCCCGCGGCGCGGACGAGCAGTTCTACGGCACCGGCCTGCGTCTGGGCGAATGGGCGCTGCGCGACAAGACCGTTCCCATCGCCGTCGACAACAAGTGGCGAGAGAACGACAACGCCAGCCCCGCCCCCTTCTACATGTCCACCAACGGCTACGGCGTGATGCGCAACACCTGGGCGCCGGGCTCCTACGGTTTCAACGCCCCCACCACCCTCACCCACGACGAGAAGCGCTTCGACGCCTGGTACTTCACCGGTGATTCGCCCAAGTCCGTGCTCGACGCCTACACCGACGTCAGCGGAAAGCCGTTCCTGGCACCGATGTGGGGCTTCGAGCTGGGCAACGCCGACTGTTTCAACGCCTCCAATCCCGAATACCAGGGCGACCACGCCCGTCCCCGCCACCAGACCACGCCCGACGTCGTCGGCTACGCGGCCGACGCCCGCGCCGCCGACATGCCCTCGGGCTGGTTCCTCCCCAACGACGGCTACGGCTGCGGCTACACCGCGCCCCTTAAATCGACCGTCGACGCCCTCCGGGCCAAGGGCTTTCAGACCGGCCTGTGGACATCGACCGGCCTCGGCTCCATCGCCGACGAGGTGGGCACCGCCGGCAGCCGTGGCGTGAAGACCGACGTGGCATGGATCGGCAGCGGCTACAAGTACGCCTTCGACGGCGTGCAGCAGGCCGTCGACGGGATCGAGAAGAACTCCGACGCCCGCCGCTTCGTCTGGACCGTCGACGGCTGGGCGGGCACCCAGCGCAACGCCGTCGTCTGGACGGGCGACACCCACGGCACCTGGGACGACATGCGCTGGCACGTCCCCGCCATCACCGGCGCCGGCCTCTCCGGCCTCAACTACGCCGCCGGCGACGTCGACGGGATCTTCGGCGGCAGCCCGCAGACGTACACCCGCGACCTCCAGTGGAAGGCGTTCACCCCCGCCTTCATGACCATGTCCGGGTGGGGCGCCACCAACCCCGCCGCCGGCTACCACGACAAGCAGCCCTGGCGGTTCGCCGAACCGTACCTGTCGATCAACCGCAAGTACCTCCAGCTGAAGATGCGGCTGATGCCCTACCTGTACACGATGAGCCGCGTCGCCCACGAGACGGGCGTCCCCAGCACCCGCGCCATGGTCCTGGAGTACCCCGACGACCCGGTGGCGCGCTCCAACGCCACCAGCGGCCAGTTCATGGCGGGCGACTCCCTCCTCGTCGCGCCCGTCGTCTCCGACACCACGGTCCGGGACGGCATCCACCTGCCCGCGGGCACCTGGACGGACTACTGGACGGGTCGGACGTACCAGGGCCCCGGCCGACTCGACGGGTACCGGGCGCCCCTCGACACCCTCCCGTTGTTCGTCAAGGGCGGCGGCATCGTGCCGATGTGGCCGCAGATGAACCACACCGGGGAGAAGCCGGTCTCCACCCTCACCTACGACATCCATCCGCGGGGCGCCTCCTCCTTCAGCCTCTACGAGGACGACGGCCGCACCCGCGCCCACCAGTCGGGCGCCTACGCCCGCCAGCGGGTCGACGTCAGCGCCCCGGCGTCCGGCACCGGCACGGTCACCGTCTCCGTGGGCGCCCCCACCGGCAGCTACGCCGGCAAACCGGGCTCCCGGGGCTACGAGTTCACCCTCCACGTGGCCTCCGCGCCCACCGCCCTCACGGTCGACGCAGCCGCCGTGCCGCGCCTGGCTTCCAAGGCCGCCTACGACTCCGCCGCGTCCGGCTGGTTCTTCGACCCGGCGGACCGCGCGGGGATCCTCTGGGTCAAGACCGGTACGAAGGCGGGTGCCTTCACCGTCAAGGCCACCGGCACCGCCGTCCCGGCCGCCGAGGCCCTGCCCCCCTCCTCCGCCCCGATCGACCGGGCGGGCTGGTCCCTGGTCCGCGCCGACAGCCAGGAGACGGCCGCCGAGAACGGCGCGGCCGTGGGCGCCTTCGACGGGAACCCCGCCACGATGTGGCACACTTCCTGGTCCTCCACCGAGCCCGCCCCGCTCCCGCACGAGATCCAGATCGACCTCGGATCCCGCCATACCGTCGACGGCCTCGGCTACCTCCCCCGCCAGGACGGCGGGGTCAACGGCAGGATCGGCGGCTACGAGATCCACGTTTCCGACACCACCGCTGACTGGGGTCCGCCGGCGGCGAGCGGCACCTTCGCCGACACCGCCGCCGCCAAGACCATCGCCCTGCCCCCGAAGACCGGCCGCTACCTCCGCCTGAGAGCCCTGACCGAAGCCGGCGGCCGGGGCCCCTGGACCAGCGCCGCCGAGATCACCCTCACCGGCCGCCCGGCCTAGCTCGTCTCCGCGAGCACGGCCCGGCACTCCCGCCGGGCCGGCTCGCTCAGCAGCCCCCGCAACCGACCGAACAGTAGACGGAGTTCGCCGCCCCACGCCTCCCGGAAGGCGGGGTCGATCCGCGCCAGGTCGAGTTCGTTCGCCGCCGACAATTCGGCCAGGTCCCGCCGCGCCTCCACGGCGGGGGAGTGGACACCGCCCGTGAACCGGTCCCGGAAGGCCGCCTGCGGACGGTCGAGCGTCGGATACGAGGCCGCCCGGTCGCAGGCGGCGTAGAGGTACACGATCTCCTCGGCCTCGTCACCGATCACCTCGGCCAGCTCCGCCCGCCGGGCGAGCGGCAGCAGCGCCGTGGGGAACCCGTCGGTTCCGTAGAACGCGTGGCACAGGCCCGCCCGTTGCAGGGCCGGCCGGGCGCCCCAGGACGCGAGCAGCTCCCGTACGCGCTCCAGATGGGCCAGGAGGGTCCCGCCCGGGTGGGCGACGTCCTGCGCACCGAGTTCCCGCAGCCATGCGACGGCACGTTCCGACACGGAAGCCTCCTGCGGATCGTGGTGGTGGGTCGGCACCCGTCCACACCCTTCGCCGGGGGTCCGGACCCCGTGGCGAGGGCGGGGACGGGTTGCCGCCCGGGCCCTGCATCGATCTTGATCCACCCCCATACCCAAGTCAATCCTCCGGTTTGCTCCCCACACCCAAGGAATATCTTGGGTCTCATGACTCTCGACGACCTCCGCGTGTTCGTGGCCGTCTGCCGCGCCGGAAGCCTCAGCGCCGTCGCACGCGACCTCGGCCGCACCCAGTCCGCCGTCAGCCAGCACGTCCGCCGCCTGGAGAAGCAGACCGGCACCAGCCTCCTGGAGCGGCACGCCCGCGGCGTCGTGCCCACCGAGGCCGGCCGCATCGTCCAGGCGGCCGCCGCCGACGGCATCGCCGGCCTCGACGGCGCGCTGCGCCGCGTGGACGACCTCGTACGGGGCGGGGCCGGCACCGTGCGCGTCACCACCGGGGCGACGACCGTGCGGCACTTCATGTCCGAGGCCGTCGTCTCCTTCCGCCGCGACCACCCCGCGGTGAGCCTGGAGTTCCAGACCGAGAACTCCAGCCGCAGCTGCTTCGACGCCCTCGCCGCCGGCGACCTCGACCTCGCCTGGATCACCATCGGCGCCCCCGTCCGCGGCATCGAGCAGCGCCCCGTCATGGACCTGCCCTGGGTGCTCGCGGTCGGCGCCGACGACCCGCTCGCCAGCCGGACCTGCCTCACCCCCGCCGACCTCGCCGGCATCCGCCACATCCGGCTCCCGGAGAACTCCGCCTCCCGCTCCCACCTCGACGCCGCCCTCGCCGAGGCCGGCATCCACGTACGCTCCGACACCAGCGTCGCCGACTGGGACACCGCCCTGCTGCTCGCCGAGCTAGGCCTGGGCCACGCCGTCGTGCCGGCGCTGCCCGGCTGGCAGGTCCCCGGATCCGACGGGCCGCTGCGCCTCGTGCCGATCCCCGCCCTGCCGCCGCTCGCCGTCGGCTGGGCCGTCCGCCGCTGGGCCGCCCTCACCCCGCCGGCCCTCGTCTTCGCCGACGAGGTCGCCCGCAGCTGCCGGGCGCGCGCGGCCGGGCAGCAGTGACGCCGCGGCCAGGCCGACCGCGGCCAGCGCGGCCAGGGCCCCCAGCGACGGGCCGTGCACCCCGGCGCTCGCGGCGACCGCGATGCCCAGGGCCGGACCGACGTTCATGGCCGTCTGCTTGAGCCCGCCGACCACCCCGGCGTACCCGGCCGGGGCCTCGCCGACCACCGCCCCGGTGGCGGTGACCATGACGGTCGTGAAGCCGGCGCCGAGCACCGCGAAGGCCGGCCCGGACGCGGAGCCGAGCCCGGCGATCCCGGCCACGACCAGGGCCGTACCGGTCAGCGCGGTCCGGCGCGCCCCGAACCGGCGCAGCGCCATCCCCGCCACCGGAGCCCCCGCGACCATCACCGCCGTCAGCGGCAGCACCCGGAGTCCCGTGTCGAGGGCGTCCAGCCCCTGGACGTCCTGGAGCCGGAACGTCGCCGTGAACAGGGCCCCGAACATGCCCGCGGACACCACGAGCAGCAGGGCCATCGAGGCCGTCACCGCCCTGGCGCGGGCCACGGCGGGCGGCACGAGCGGCCGCGCGGAACGCCGTTCCCGCCGGACGAACCAGGCGGCGAGCGCGCCGGCGCCCGCGAACCCGAGCAGCGTCCCCGCCCCGCTCCACCCGTACTGCGGTACGCCGACCAGCGCGTGCACGAACACCGCGACGGCCGTCGCGAGCAGGGCCGCACCGCCGAGCTCCAGCCGCCCCGCCCCGGCGCGCGGCGGCGCGGGCGCCCGTACCGCGAGCGTCAGCGCGGCGATCACCACGGCGACGGGCACGTTGACCACGAACACGGCCCGCCAGTCCCACTGCGCGACCAGCAGACCGCCCAGCAGCGGACCGGCCGCCGCGGCCACCCCGATCGCGCTGGTCCGCACCGCCACCGGCGTGGCCAGCCGGTCGGGCGGGTACGCGAGTCTCAGCAGCGCCAGCGTCGCCGGCTGGAGCAGCGCGCCGAACACGCCCTGCACGGCGCGCAGGGCGATCACCCAGCCCACGCCGGGCGCGAACACGATGCCCGCCGAGGCCGCGGCGAAGCCGAGCACGCCGACGAACAGCAGCCGGGAGTGCCCGTACCGGTCGCCCAGCCGTCCCGCGACGACCAGGAACGCGGCCACCGCCAGCATGTAGGCGGTACTGGTCCACTGGACCTGTGTGACGCTCGCCCCCAGGTCGTGGCTCAGGCTCGGCTGCGCCACCGTCAGCACGGTGCCGTCGAGGGCGACCAGCATGGCACCCGCCACGCTGACGAGCAGTGAGATCCGCTGCCTCACGCCGGGGCAACCCCGAGGTGCGCGGCGACGGCGGCGTCCACCAGCCGTTCGACGCCCGCGGCCCGGTTCTCGCCGAGGACCAGCGGCAGGCTGCCCCAGAGCCACAGCTGTGCCACGCCGTGCAGGTTGGCCCACAGGGCGGCGGCGGTGACGGAGGGCTCTTCGGCCCCGCACCGGCCGGCGAGCGCGACGAGCAGGGCGAACAGCGGGAGGGTCGACTCGCGCAGCCGCGGTTCCTCCGAGGGGTCTTGTCCCGCGCTGTCCAGCAGGTCGTGCCGGAACATCAGCTCGAACATACCGGGGTGCTCCAGCGCGTAGCCGACGTAGGCGCAGCCGATCGCCCGGACCCGATCCCGCGGGGTGGAGTTCCTCGCTCCGGCCGCCACCTGCGCGAACCGCTCGCCGAGATCGGCGAAGCCGCGCCGGGCGATCGCCGACAGCAGGGAGTGGTGGGTGGGGAAGTACCGGCGCGGCGCGCCGTGCGAGACGCCCGCACGGCGGGCGATCTCCCGTAGTCCGAGGGCGCCGGTGCCCTCGCTCATGACGAGTTCCGCGCCGACATCGATCAGCCGTTCCCGAAGGGGTCTCTCCTGGTCCATGGACCTCTGTCTACCAGTGTGCGTAGACAGTGTCTACTCGCTGCGTGCGGGGCGGTGGGGCGGTTGGCGAGGCCGCGCGGCGCGGTGCGGAGGATGATGGACTGGGCGGGGGCCCGACGAGGAGGTGCACGTGCCATGACGGAGCACGACGGCGGTCCGTCGGCGCAGGACCTGGAGGAAGGCCGGCTGCTCAAGGAGCTGGAGGCCATCCACCGCACGCGCCACGAGACCCTGCTGCACGGGTCCGACGATGCCCTGATCACCCATACGAAGCGGATGAACGAGCTGGAGCACGAGTACGTGCGCCGCCACCCGCAGCGGGCCCAGACCGCCTCCCGCACCCGATCGGGCGCCCGCGCCCGCACCGAGGGCGAGCACTGACACCGGACCCATCGGCCGCCAGCGCGACGGCGGGTGGGCTTCCTTTGCCTCGAATGAGACAATCTTGTATCGTTCGAGGCGAAGGAGGCTCACCATGGTGCACGAAGAAGAATTGCTCGACGGCGCCGCCCGCGTCCTCGCCGGAGACCACAGCGCCTCGATGGTGCAGATCGCCGCCGGAATCGGGACGAGCCGCGCCACGCTGAGCCGTCGCTACGCGACCCGCGAGGCCCTGCTGAAAGCGGTCGCGGTGCGGGCGATCGAGGTGGTCGACGGCTGCCTGGCCCCGCTCGACCTGGCACAGAACGCCGACGCCACTGCCTTCGACGCCGCCCTGGAGGAACTGGTCGTCGCGCTGCTGCCCGCAGCCCACCTCTACGGCTTCACCTCACGGGACGCCACCGTGCTCGCGGACCCCGCGTTCCGGGCCGGCGTGGACCGGCAGGACCAGCGGGCCCTCGCCTTCCTCGCCCTCGGCCAGCGGCTGGGGCGGCTGCGCGCCGACCTCCCGCCGTACTGGATCTGGTACTCCCTCTGGGGACTCCTCGACGCCGCCGCCGAAGGCGTACGGGACGGGCACCTCGCCCCCCGACAGATCGGCCACCTGGTCCTGACCTCCTTCCTCAGCGGGACGCGGCCCTCCGCGCCACCTCCCGCGCGGCCTCCAGCCGCGGCCGCACCCTGATCCGCCCGACACCGCGCACACACCCCGAACGGAACCCCATGCACACCCCCGCGCCGGACCCTCGCAGGTGGATCGTCCTGGCGATCCTCTCCGGCAGCCTCCTGCTCATCTCCATGGACACCACGATCCTCAACGTGGCCTTCCCCTCGCTCGTCGGCGACCTCCGGCCCGGCGCCGTACAGCAGCTGTGGATCATCGACGTCTACGCGCTGGCCCTGTCCGGCCTGCTGGTCACCGCGGGCGCGCTCGGTGACCGCTGGGGCCGCAAGCGACTGCTCATGGCGGGCTTCGGCATCTTCTCGGCGGCCTCGCTCATGGCCGTGGTCGCCACCGAGGCCTGGCACCTGATCGCCGCCCGCGCCCTGCTCGGCATCGGCGGCGCGGCCATCATGCCGGCCACCGTGTCGATCCTGCGCACCGTCTTCACCGACGCCAAGGAGCGCGCCTTCGCGCTCGCCGTCTGGGCGGCCGTCTTCGGCGGCGGCATGGCCCTCGGGCCCGTCGTCGGCGGCCTCCTGGTCCAGGACCACGGCTGGCACTCCGCCTTCCTCCTCAACCTGCCCGTCGCCGCCGTCATCGTGGCGGCAGGCCTGCGCTACCTGCCCGAATCACGCTCCCCGCGCAGCAGCGGCCGGTGGGACTGGTGGGGCGTCGGACAGTCCGTCGTCGGCATGCTCGCCCTCGCGGGCGGCATCAAGCAGCTCGGCAAGAGCGGTGTCGCCGACCCGCTGCCCTGGACCCTGCTCCTCGTCGCGGCCGTCGCGCTGACCGTCTTCGTCCGCCGCCAGACGAGGCTGGACAACCCCCTGCTCCAGGTACGGCTGTTCGCCGAGCCCGCCTTCAGCGTCGCGGCCACCGCGATCTTCCTTCCCATGGTGGGCATGGGTGCGATCCTCTTCCTGGTCACCCAGTGGTTCCAGTACGGAGAGGGCTACACCCCGCTGCAGGCCGGACTGCGCCTGCTCCCGGCCCCGCTCGCCCTGATCGCCGCATCGATGGTCGCCCCCTCGCTCATGCAGCGCTTCGCGATCCGCCACGTGCTGGGCGCCGGACTCGTCGTCCTGGCAGCGGGCATGGCACTGCCGTGGACCCTCCAGCAGTTCACCGGCGTGGGCTACCCGGCCTTCGCGGCCGCCCTCGCCGTGATGGGCCTGGGCGCCGGCACCGCGACCACCGTCGCCTCGGTGACGCTGGTCTCCGCCGCGCCCGCCGCCGAGGTTTCCAGCGCCGCCGCCATCGAGGAGACCTGCTACGAACTCGGCTCCGCCATGGGCGTCGCCGTCCTGGGCTCGACCGCGGCAGCGCTCTACCGGGGCAACCTGCCCGACCTCGAACTGGACGCCCCCACCGCGGCCGCCGCACGGGACTCCGTCGGAGAGGCCGCGCACATCGCCGAACGACTGGGCGGCTCCGTCGGCCGGGCCCTGCTCGACACCGCCTCGCACGCCTACACCCTCGCCATCACCCCGGCGTTCCTCATGGCCGGCGGCCTCGCCGTCGCCGCGGCGGCCACGAGCTGGGCGCTCATTCCGCGCGATCTCCGGCCCACCGAGAACCACTGATCCGGGCGGGCCGGAAGGCGGCGGCCGGCGCCGGCCCCAGGGTGGTGGTGCCCGGCGCCGCCCGGTGCCCCAGCCCCGTGCGGTAGGCGTCCATCGCCGCCTCGACCCGGCCCGTACGCCGCAACAGGTCGCCCAGCAGCCGGCACAGATCGGCGAGATCGCCCGTCGCCCCGCTGCGCTCCAACAGGGCCAGCGCCTGTACGTAGTGCTCCTCGGCGGATTCCGACTCGCCGCGCTCCTCGGCCATCAGGCCGAGGAGCCGGTGCGCGCCGCCGGCGTGCACCGCGCCATGGCTGTTGCCGAGGTCCAGCAGCGCGGCGAGCAGCCCCGCGGCCTCCTCCTGCCGGCCCAGCCGACGCAGTACGTCCGCCAGTTCCACCTCCACCTGAGCCGTGTACAGGCCCGCCCGCCGGGCCGACAGCATGTCCCGGGCCGTGCGTAGCTCCCTTTCCGCCGGCCCCAGTTCACCGTTCTGGGCCAGCACGTAGCCGCGCATCCAGTGGCAGTGCGCCAGATCGGTGCTCAGCTGCAGCTGGCCGTAGATCGCCTGTGCCTTGGCCAGGGAGGCGTCGGCCTCGGCCATCCGCCCCTCGGCGAGGAAGGTCCGCGCCACCTGCCGGTGCATGCCCGCCACCAGCGCCGGATCACTGACCCGCGGCGCCAGGGCGAGGGCGAGCTCCGCCGAGTGGGCGGCGCGGGCGTGGGCGCCCATGTCCATGTACGGCCCGATGACCGCCGCGTGCAGAAGGACCAGCGCGTCGGGGTCGGCCAGCCCGCTCGCGCCCAGCTCGTCGATGGCGGACTCCAAGAGATAGCAGGCGTAGCGCAGCTCGCCGGCGAGCAGGTGCGCCACGGCCCGGCCGCGCACGGGACGGGCCCGGAGCGGTAGCGGCTCGTCGGCCAGGAGGCGTTCGGCCTCCTCGAAGTGGCCGATCGCGGCGGGGAGTTCACCGGACTCGAGCGCGCACTCACCGAGTCCGAGGCGGGCCTGCGCCTGTTCGGGGACGAGCCCGAGCTCCTCCGCCTCGGTGAGCAGCCGGCGGTAGCGCGCGGCGGCCTCCTCGGCCGCGCCGGTGGCGAGGGTGCGCTGCGCGTCGGTGAGGGCGAGCCGCAGCTCGGTGGCCAGATGGGCGGGGCGGCCGGTGGCCAGCTCCTCGTACGAGGTGCCCAGGCGGGCGGCGAGGAAGCGCAGCGCGGTCTCGGAGGGGCGCACCTTGCCGGACTCCAGGGTGGAGATGTAGGCCGAGGTGTAGGAGGGATGGGCCAACTGCTTCTGGGTCAGCCCGCGTTCGACCCGCATGCGTTGGACCCTGCGCCCGATCTGGTCCGGTTCGTCCATGGAATCCCCCCTGGTTGCTCGAACTCCCCAGTATTCAACCGGAGAACGCCATTGCGCACCTCCCGTGCGCCGCCTAGTTTAAGCAGCCGATTCAATACGCTTATCAATCGGCTTAACTTCCTTTCTCGGGGGGAGACTTCATGGATCCGGTCAGAGGTGCGTCGTCCGGACGACGGGTGCGGCGTCCGGCACTGCGCGCGGCGCTCGCAATGGTCTGCGCGACCGCCGCGCTGGTGGCCGCCGGCCCGGCGGACGCGGCGGACGGCCCGGCCGGGACCCGGGTGGAGGTCGAGATCCCCGGGCCCGAACAGGGCGGCGACGCCGGATCCGGGCACGCCCTTGTGCCGTCGGCGGGCGGCCCCGCGAAGAGCGCGGGCCGGCTCACCGAGGCCGAGCGGTCGGCCGACGGCGAGGTCACCAAGATCATCGACAACGGCCCGACCGCCGACCGGCTCGACGTCGTCGTCATCGGCGACGGCTACACCGCCGCCGAACTGCCCCGGTTCCACGCGGACGCCGAGCAGAAGTGGGCCGAGGTGGCGGCCGTCGAGCCGTACACCACCTACCGCGGCCTGTTCAACGTCTGGACGGTCGACGCGGTCTCCCGCGAATCGGGCGTCTCCGGCGATCCGGACCCGGCGACCGTCCGCGACACCGCCCTCGGCTCCTACTTCTGGTGCGACGACATCGAGCGGCTGCTCTGCATCGACCAGCCCAAGGTCGACGCGTACGTGGCCAAGGCGCCGGCGGCCGACCTGGTCATCGTCCTGGCCAACAGCGCCAAGTACGGGGGCGCCGGCTACAACGAGCCCAGCGCCACCCTCGGCTACGAGGGCATATCGACCGCCTCGGCCGGCCACCCGAAGTCCGGCCAGGTCGCCATCCACGAGACCGGCCACTCGCTGGGCAAGCTCGCCGACGAGTACTTCTACCCGGGCGTGCCGGACTACGAGAAGTACACCGGGCCCGAACCCGTCGAATCCAACAGCTCCGGCCTGCCCGCCGACCGGATGGCCGCACAGCGGGCCAAGTGGTACCGCTGGCTCGGCGAGGAGTCGCCGGACGGCGGCACGGTCGGGGCGTACGAGGGCGGCAACTACTACGTGACGGGGCTGTACCGGCCCACCGACAACTCGCTCATGCGGGTCCTGGGCAAGCCCTTCAACCTGCCCGGCGTCGAGTCGATGATCGCGGGGTTCTACCAGCACGCGAAGGTCGCCACCGCGCTCACCCCGACGGACCGGACCCTGCGGCTGCGCCACACGGCGAAGGTCGCCGTCCCCAAGCTGGCCGGAGCGGACGGCCGGCAGCTCGTGGTCCGCTGGTACCTGGACGGCAGGGAACTGAGGCGGTTCGAGGGGCGCACCGAGGTGTCCGTGGCCGAGCTGTGGCTCTTCGACCTCCGGACCCACCGCCTGTCGGTGACGGCCGAGGACCGCACGCCGTCGGTCCGCGACCCGAAGACCGCCCGCACGCTCCGCTCCACGGTGGAGTGGAAGGTACGGCTCTAGGCTGCACGCATGTGGAAAGAGGCCGCAGTTGAGGCGTACGAAGATGTCGGGTTCGCAGAGCCCGCCGGGGCGGCCGCCGTGGCCGGCGCGGAGCGGCGGCTCGGAGGGCCGCTGCCCGCCGCGCTGGTGGGGCTGCTCGGGGAGACCGACGGAGTCATCGGGCACCACGGGACCGACACGGTCTGGCCGCTGGACCAGATCGTCGAGGAGAACCTCCACTTCCGGTCGGACCCCGGCTTCGCCCGGCTCTACATGCCGTTCGACGCCCTGCTCTTCTTCGCCGACAACGGCGGCGGTGACCGGTTCGCCTTCGTCCGCACCCCCGAACGGGACGACATCTTCGTGTGGGAGCACGAGGACGACAGCCGACGGTGGGTCGCCCGGGACCTGCGGGACTACCTCGGGCGGTCGCTGACCGGCGGTGGGGACGAGTGGTACCGGTAGCCGCGCGAGGCAGGCGCGAGGCAGGCGCGCGGCGGCCGGTGGCCGCGGCGACGGTGGGTCGCGGCGGCCACCGGCCGGGGCGCGGTGCGTACGGAGGGGCGCGCAGGCTACATCGGGTCCATGCCCCGGTCGTCCATACGGCTCTCCTGCTCGCTCTGCTCCTGCAGACGGCGGGCCTTCTCCTTCAGCCGGCGGCGCTCCTCAGGATCGGTGGACCGCTCGGCGGCCTCGTTCAGCTCCTTGGCCTTGGTGCGCATCTGCTGGGAACGGCCGCGGGACTCGCCTGAAACGCTCATGATCGCTCCTTGCGTCTGGGGTAGGGCAGGCGGATTCAGCGAACCAGCACTGCCGGGCACCCGCATCTCGAACCGTCACCCAAGGTGATCCACCGCCCACGGCCGCTGCCGTCCGAGGGGCTGTCGGCGCCCGCCGACACCACACGGTCGGCCCAGCGCACGATCGGTGCCATCGGAAGGGCGCCGCCATCGGCGACGCCGGCGGCGGCGATCGGCGATGCCGGCGCCCTCGGCCGAGCGGCACCGCAGCGCGTCCGGTCAGTACAGCCCCGGCCGGGCGAGGTCCTCGTCCGAGTCCGCCCCCAGCCCGGTGGTGAGGGTGAAGAGCGCCCCGTCCGGGTCGCGGAGCGTCACCCACCGCTCCGCCGCGTTCGAGGTGATGTCCGAGACCATGCGCCCCCCGAGCATGACGGCCGCCTCGATCGCCGGCCGGAGCCTGGGCACGCGGAAATGCACGTGCCAGCGCGGCCGGGTGTGCGGCGAGTAGGAGGCGAGCTCGACGGGACCGCTGTTCAGCCGGGCCACGGGCTCGCCGTTCTGCCGCAGGACGACCTGGTCCTCCTCGTAGGAGACCGCGCAGCAGCCCGGGCGGTCGGTGGCCCACTCCAGCACCGCGCCGTAGAACATCGCCGCGTCGAAGGCGTTCCTGGTACGCAGTTCCAGCCAGGCGGGAAGGGGGCCCTTGCCGGCCCGCCAGTCCGCGGCGACGTCCCCCTCCCAGATCCCGAAGACCGCACCGTCCGGGTCGGCGACGAGCGCCGCGCGGCCCCCGGACTCGAAGGAGACCGGACCGACCGCGATGGTGCCCGTCCGCTCACGGATGCGGTCCACCGCCGCGTCGGCGTCGTCCACGGCGAAGTACGGGGTCCACGCCGCCGCGACGCCCAGGTCCGCGGCCAGCGCCCCGATGCCCGCCACCGGGACACGATCGAGGAACGCCACCGTGAAGGCCTCGCCGAGGCGGGCCGGCCGGAAGCGCCAGCCGGCCACCGCACGGTAGAAGCGCTGGGCCGTCCCGAGATCGCGCGTCATCAGGCTCACCCAGCACGGCGCCCCGAAGACCTCCCGTGTCGAAATCTCCACCGCACGCTCCGTCCCTCAGGCACCCCGTCGTTCCATTCTGGTCCCTATCGTGACGATCCTCGCGGTCGGCGGTCGCCGATGCACACACAAAGTGGCCGAGAATCACTTTCCGTGCCAATCCCTACGGTCGTGCGCGGCGATAGCCTCGGTCCCGGACACCACCGCGCAGCGTCGAAAAGGCAGGTCTCCCATGGCCGGATCCCAGGTTCCCGTGATCGATCTCGGGCCGTGGCGGTCCGGCGGGCCGCGAGAACGCGCCCGTACGGCCGCCCGCGTCGACGAGGCCCTGCGCGCGGCCGGATTCCTGCTCGTGACCGGCCACGGCGTCGACCCCGCGCTCCCCGCACGGATCCGGGACACGGCCCGCGCGTTCTTCCGGCTCCCGGCCGCCATGAAGGAGCCCTACGCCGTCACGGTCGGCGGCCGGGGCTGGCTGGGACCCGGGGCCGAGGCCAACAGCCATGCGGAGGGCACGGCCTCGCCGCCCGACCTCAAGGAGTCCTGGTCCTTCGCGGCCGACGAACCGACCGGTGACCCCGCCGTGGACGCCGAATGGTTCCGGCCCAACACCTGGCCGCAGGAGGTACCGGAGCTGCGCCCCCTGGTCACGGAATACCTGGCACGGATGCGGGCCCTCTCCGACGAACTGCTGGAACTCCTCGCCACCGCCCTCGGACTCGACCAGGACCACTTCACGCGCCACACCGGACACCCCACCTGGGGGTTCAACCTCAACTGGTACCCCGGTACGGAGACCGTCGGCGCTCCCCTGCCGGGACAGTTCCGCATCGGCGCCCACACCGACTTCGGCACGGTCACCGTCCTCGACCGCCAGCTCGGCTCGGGCGGGCTCCAGATCCACACGGACGCCGACGGCTGGCAGGACGCGCCCTACGACCCGGCCGCGCTCACCGTCAACATCGGCGACCTGATGGCCCGCTGGACCGGCGACCGATGGCGGGCCGGCCGCCACCGCGTGCTGCCCCCGCCCGCCGACACGCCGGCCGAGGAACTGATCTCCCTCGTCTACTTCTACGAGTGCGACGCGCACACCCGGGTGGAATCCCTCCCCGCCCCCATCGGCCGGGTGGTGCACGACCCCGTCGACTCCCACACGTATCTGCGGGAGAAGCTCCGGGCCATCAGCGTCCCCGCGGGTGTCGATACTTCGGAGTGACAAACGGTGCGGAGCCCTCCCCAAGGGTTACGCCCGGATCAACCGGAAAGGTGACGACCGCCGCGGCCACGGTGCATAGCGTCCGTTCCATGACACGACGCCGAACGGCCGCAGCAGCCGCCTTACTCGCCCTCCTCCTGCCGCTCCCGCTCGCCGCCGCCGGCACCGCCGCCGCCGGTACCGCCGCCGCGGCGGACTCCCCGGCCACGGCCGAGCGCAGCCGCCCAGCGGTCCAACTCCCTCACCCCACCGGCCGATTCGCGGTCGGCCGGGAAGACCTGCACCTGGTCGACCGCAGCCGGACCGACCCCTGGGCCGGCTCCGGACCGCGCGAACTGATGGTCACCATGCGCTACCCGGCCCGGCGCGACACCGGCAGCGCCGCGCGCTACCTCACCCGCGAGGAGGCCCGCCTGCTCCTCGTCGACAGGGGACTGGACCAGGCCGTCCCCGTCGAGACCCTGGCCGGTACCGCGAGCGCCTCGCGGACCGGCGCACGCCCCGTCGCCGGACGCCACCCGCTGGTCGTCCTCTCGCCGGGCTTCACCGTCCACCGCGCCACCCTCACGGCGCTCGCCGAAGACCTCGCCTCCCGCGGCTACGTCGTCGCTGCGGTCGACCACGCCCACGAGAGCGTGGGCACCGCCTTCCCCGGCGGCCGCGTGCTCACCTGCCTGGCCTGCGACAAGGCCGAGGAGACCGGTATGGGGGCGGTGAGCGACAACCGCGCCCGCGACGTGTCCTTCCTGCTGGACCGCCTCACCGGACCCCACCCCGCCTGGCGCCACGCGGGCCTGATCGACCCCGGCCGCATCGCGATGGCGGGCCACTCCATCGGCGGCGCCTCGGCGATCGCCGCGATGGCGGCCGACCCGAGGATCCGCGCCGGGGTGAACATGGACGGCGGCAACGCCACCCCCGTACCCGCCAACGGATTGGGCGGGCGCCCCTTCCTGCTCCTCGGCGCCCAGCAGCGGGGCCCGGGCGGCAACGCGACCTGGGACCGCGACTGGCCGCTGCTCGACGGCTGGAAGCGCTGGATCACCTTCGACGGCTCCGGCCACTTCACCTTCAGCGACTTCCCGGTCATCGGCGAGCAGCTGGGCCTGAACGACCCCGAGACCCCGCTGCCCGGCGCCCGCTCCGTCGAACTGACCCGCCGCTACGTCGGCGCCTTCCTCGACCGGCACCTGCGCGGGGAGTCCCGGCCCGTCCTGGACGGCCCCTCCGCCGGCGCCCCGGAGGTCCGCTTCCACGCTCCGTAGGCCGTCCGAGCAGGCTCAGACCACCGTCACCGGGTGGCGCACCACCGCGTCGAAGAGGTAGCCCTGCGTGTTGTGCACCGCCGTCTCCGGCTGCGTACGCCCAGTCCCGTCGCTCGCCCGGGCCAGCAGCGCGGTGGCACCCGTCGTCCGCGGGGTCCACGGCACCGACCAGCGCACCCAGCCGCCCCGCTGCGGGGAATCGTGCACCCGGGCGCGCCGCCAGTGGCCGCCGCCGTCCGTACTGACCTCGACCCGGGTCACGGGGGCGGCGGCGGACCACGAACGGCCCGTCAGCAGCCGAGTCCGGTGCACCGCAACGGTGGCGCCCAACTCCAGCTCGAAGGCGCTCTTGAGGGTCTGCCGGGTGAGCGGGGCGCTGCCCTCCGCCGGATGCCCGGGACCGAACAGCCGGTACATGTCCGTGTTCCACGGCGAGTACAGCGCCTCGCCGCTCACCTCGATGTCACCGACCCACTTGATCGACGAGATACCCACCCAGTCCGGGACCACCAGGCGGACGGGACCGCCGTGGTCGGGCGGCAGCGGACGCCCGTTCATCTCGTAGGCGAGCAGGACGTCGTCCAGCGCCTTCGTCACCGGCAGCGGACGCCGCACGCGGCCCAGGTTCACCCCGTTCGCCACCACCTCGTCGTCCAGCCCGCGCGGCAGGACGTCGACCGCACCCCGGGTCACCCCCGCCAGCCGCAGCACGTCCGACAGCCGCGCCCCGCGCCAGTGCGCGACACCGATCGCGCCCAGTGTCCAGGCCGTACCGGTCACCGGCTGGCCCTGCTGCGTGGAGTAGAAGCTCCGGCCGTTGCCCGCGCACTCGATGAACAGCGTCCGCTCGACCGCCCGCAGGGCCCGGAGCTGCTCGTACGAGAACTCCACCGGGCCGCCCGCGAGCCCGTCGCCCCACACCTTCAGCCGCCACGCGCCGGCGTCGATGCGCGGGGTCGAGGTGTGGTTGCGCACGAAGAAGCGGTCGACCGGGGTGAGCCGGCCCGTGCCCCGCAGCGCGGCGAAGTTCGTCTCCGCGTTCGTCCCGCGGATCGTGAACAGCTCGGGCGGCAGCGGTTTGACGATCCCGGGCGCGGCCTCCGGGCCCGCCGCCGAGGCCGTACCGGCCGCCGCCACCCCCAGCGATCCGGCCGCGGCTCCCACCGCGAACAGCTTCAGCAGACCACGGCGGTCCACCCCGGCGGAGCGGGCTCGGCCGCGGGTCCACTGCCGCAGGCGGGTACGGTCGTAGCGGCTCTCGTCCGACACATCGAGCGGCATGGCAGGGTCACTCCTAGGTCGCGGTTCCCGACGGACCGTAGCGGCCCGGGGCGAACCGCGGAAAGCTTCCCCGCCGGACGGCCACGAACCCGCAACACAGCCGCAACGGCCGATTACCGCTGGTCCGGCGAATTTCGGCAGGATGTGGCACATGACCGAGATCCGTACCCCCCGCCTCCTCCTCCGCCTCTGGACCGACGACGACCTCGTCCCCCTTTCGGAGATCCACGCCGACCCCGAGGTGATGCGCTGGATCGGCGACGGCTCCACCCTCGGCCTCGACGAGACGGCCGAGGCGATCGAGCGCTGGGAGGAGGAGTGGGACGAGGAGGGCTTCGGGCTCTTCGCCGTCGAGCTCCTCGGCTCCGGGGAGCTCATCGGAGCCGTCGGCCTCTCGGTCCTGGAGGACCTGCCCGACGCGCGGGCCGACGTACAGATCAGCTGGCTGCTCGGCCGCCAGTACTGGGGCCAGGGCTACGCCTCCGAAGCCGCCCACGCCACCTTGGAGTTCGCCCTCCAGGACCGCGGCCTGGACCGCGTCGTCGCCGTCAACCGGCTCGGCGACACCGCCTCCGAGAACGTGATCCGCAAGCTGGACATGGTGCGGGAACACGAGACCACCGACCCCCGCTACGGGCACGCCGTGGAGGTTTACGGCATCGACCTCACGCAGTACGAGGGCTAGCTCATCAGCCGATCGGACGACCCGGGGGTCGGCCGGCCCGCTCCCGTACGCGTAGGTCTTGCCGGCGCCGGACATGGTGCTGCTCTCACCACGGCCGCCGAAGGTGCCGGAAAGCAGCGCACCGGAGACCCTCGGTCCGCCTCAGGCGGGGCCGCCGCCGGGGGCGACGGCCCCGCCGCCCGCACGGACCGCGGCGACGGCCGCGGCGTGCAGTGCGGCCGGGGCGCCGTGATGCGGCCGGGGGCTGCCCGTGAGGGTGTACCACTCGTCGGCGTCCTTGTACTGGACGTCGAACCGGACCAGCCCTCCGCCCGTCACGGCGGTGCGCAGGGTCAGCGGGCCGGTGATGACGCCGACCTCGTCGGTCATGGCGCCGCCCGGCCCGGCGAGCACGTCGTCCTGCCACCGCTCCGCCCCGGTCATGAGGCGCAGGTGTCCAGCATCGTGGTGAGCATCTTCTTCTCCGGCTCGGTGACGGTCAGTTCGTACGCGGATTTGACGGTGGTCCAGGCACGTCCGTACTGGCACCAGCTCGAACGGTCCGGCGGCTGCCACAGGTCGGGGCTCTGGTCGCCCTTCGACCGGTTGGAGGCCGCGGTGACCGCCAGCAGCTGAGGATGGGCCAGGTCGTTGGCGAAAGCCTTGCGGCGGGCGGCGTCCCAGCCGGACGCGCCGGAGCGCCATCCCTCGGCGAGCGGCACGATGTGGTCGATGTCCAGTTCGCTCGCGTCGGTGACGACCACCCCGTCGTACAGGCTCTTCCACGTACCCGACACGGCGCGGCACTCGCCGTCCCGCTTCACCGCGGTGCCGTCCCGTTCGAGGACTGTCTCGCGCGTGTCGCACTTGTCGCCCTGCTCCGCCCAGTGCGTGAACCGGGCCCTGCTGTAGCCGGCCATCGAGCCCACCGGAGCCACCTTCAGCGCGGCCAGCCGGGTTCGGGCGACGGCGGTGGTGACCATGCCGGGCAGCACGTCCCCGCCGGCCGGCGCCCCGCCCGCGGGACCCCCGGCCGGCGGCGCGGCCCGGGAGTCGGACGGCTTCGGCTTGGCGTCCCCGCCGCCCGGCGCATCCGGACCGGCCGCACCGGAGCAGCCTGCCCCGGCCGCCAGCAGCAGGGCGGCCAGCAGCACGCCCGGTCCACGTATCTGACGTCCCATAACCCCACCCCGAGCCCGAACCGCTCCGCCACTGTCCCGGAAAGCCTACCCAGAACCGGACATTCAACTTATGGAGGCCCCTCCGGCGGGCGTTGTCAGTGGCCCTCGCTAGTCTCCCGACATACCGCAGCTCACGGGGGTTTGCTCCCCCTGTCAGGGCTGCGCGGAAACACGTACGGGACAGGCGGAGGGGCACAGTCTGATGGCATGGCTGGCGGCGGGCGAGGGGTACGAGATCGCCCTGGTGGAGGGGCGGGTGGCGGCGAGGTCCGTCACCGGCCGGGCAGCGGGACGGCAGTTGAAGACGCTGCCCAAGGCACTGAAGGACCATCCCGAGGTGGACCGGCTGCGCCGGCTCGCCGAATGGCTCGACCGGCACGCGGCGGCCTGCGTCGCCCAGGTCGACGGCTGGATGGTGTCCTCGCTGCCCGTCCCGACCGAACTGCTCGCCCGGGTCTGGCCCGACGACGCCTGGCAGAACGCCCTGCGCGACCTGGCCGTCGTCGGCGACGACCCCGACGAGGTGGGCTTCCTGCGGGACGCCACCGCGTCGGGCGAGCTCAAGGTGGTCAACCTCGACGGCGAGACCGTACGGCTCTCCCCGCGCACGGTGACCCTGCCCCACCCGGTGCTGCTGCCCGACCTGGACGACGTACGGGAGTTCGCGGCCGAGCTGGGCATCGTGCAGCAGGTCGAGCAGATCCACCGCGCCACCTGGCGCAAGCCCGACGAGGTCTCCGCCACCGCCACCGAGGTCCGCGCCTACGCGGGCGGGGTCTTCCCCACCCGGTTCAGCCTCGCCGCCCGCGCGACCGCCCTCGGCTACCGGGTCTCCGGCGGCTACGCCACCTGCAAGGTCCGCGACGCGGGAGCCGGCTCCGGCACGGAGGCGGCGGTGTGGATCGGCGAGCCGTACTACGACGACGAGACCACCACCGGCGCGCTGAGCTGGCACGACGAGGACGGCCGGGCGGTGACGCTGGCCAAGGTCGGACCGGTGGCCTGGTCCGAGGGAATGCGGATGGCCGCGGCACTGTACGCCGGGCGCAAGATCGAGGAGGGCGGGAACGCGTGAGCAAGAACCTGAGAAACACCGGGACGGCCGAGTCCGAGCTGCTGAAGGCCGGCGCCGTCCTCCCCAACGGCACCACCGGGGCCGGAGCCGACGCCGTCGACCTGACCGCCCGCAGCTACCGCCACCCCGGCCTGGACGAGGACCGCGTCGTCGTCCGGCTCGCCGCCGCCGAACTCGGCGCGGCCGAGGACCTCGCCGCCGGCTTCCTGGGCCTCGTACGCGACGAGGGCGAGCCGCCCGTCGTCGGCCTGAGCCGGCGCCAGGCACTCGGCTTCCCCGAATGGGTCCTCGTGCACCACCCCGAGGACGGCCACCACGCCCTCGCCGTCGTCCCCGAACTCGACCGGATCGCCCGCCAGGCCAAGACCAAGCCGAAGGCCGCGCTCGACGCCTGCACCGAACTGGCCGAGCGCCTCGCCGCCTCCGTGCCGCACTTCCTGCCCCTCTTCCACGAGCAGGCCGCCCGCATCTTCCTCGCCGTCGAGAACACCACCTACGCCGCGCAGCTGTTCGGCCGCGCCCGCACCGCCGAGGCCCAGCACGGCCTGCCCGTCGACGAGGACCGCCTCGACTCCGTCTTCCTCGAATTCGCGCTGGCCGGCGCCCTGCCGGTGAAGGTGCTCGCCGGCTACGGCAAGGCCCTGGCCGTCCGCGTCAGCCCCGCCGAGGCCTACGAGCGCTTCCGCCGCCTGTGCGTACGCCGCACCGCGGGCGGTCTGCCGCCCTCCGCGCAGGCCGCCGTCGAACTGCGCCGCCTCGCCCGCGCCGCGGGCCTGACCGGCACCGAACCCGAGCAGGACTACCTCGCCGAACTGCTGCCCCTGCCCGCCACCCTGCGTGCCGCGCTCGGCTGGTGGAAGGCCCACCGCGGCGCCCTCGTCGCGCTCGCCCGCCGCGTCCCCGCCGTACGCGGCACGCTCCTCGGCCTGACCCCGCCCGGCGGCGACGTCGACCTGATCGACCTGTGGCTGGACGTCCTGGAGGAGTCCGGCGCCACCGCCGGACTCGCCGACGAGAACCTGCCCGAGGAGGAACGCTGCTCCGACGGCACCGCCGGCTGGCTCGAGCGCTTCTCCACCGCCCGCCGCTCCGGCTGGGGCCGCCGCCCCACGAACCCGGTCCTGCTCGAGGTCGTCGAGCGCTGCGCCCCGCAGCTGCGCGCCGAACTCGACCGGCCCGGGCGGGAGGCCGGCCTGCGGATCGGCGTCCAGGACGCCGACCTCCTCGACCTCCTGCTCACCCTCGAAGTCACCGTCGTCTCCCCCCGGGAAGACGGCACGCGGCACCACCACGACACGCTGAACCTGTCCGACTGGGCCGGCCGCGACGAGCGACGCGACCTGTCCGCGGTCGCCGCGGACACCCGCTTCCAGCCCGCCTTCCGCCGGGCGCTGAACGGCATCGGCAGCGGCGGGGCCGACATCGTCCGCCACGTCGCCGCCTCGCCCGGCGCGCGCCCCCTGCTGGCCGAGTGGATGGGCGAGGTCGCCCGCGCCTCCGTCGCCGCCGGCCTCCCCGGAGTCCCCGAGGCCATCGAGCGGCTGACCTGGCTGCCCGTCGAGGCGCTCGCGCTCGCCCCCGAGGAAGTCGCCGCCGCGGCCGCCGCCGACCTCGGGGAAACCCTCGCCCGCACCCTGCGCGGCGGCCTCTTCGAGGAACTGGCCTGGCCCGCCTGGGAGAACGCCGTCGCCGAACTGACCCCCGGCAAGGACCGCAACGGCCTCATCGTCGTCGAGGCCTGGCCGTACCTGATCGTCGCCAACACGGCCCAGGTCCGCGTCATCGACGCCGACTCCACCGTCCTCACGCACGACCTGCGCGTCCCGGCCGGCTCCCACCGCCGCATGGGATTCCACTACGTCGACGGCGAGCTGCTCGTCTTCTGGGCCGACTGGAGCGCCAACCGCGTCGAGGGCTACTGGCACTCCTCGCCCGGCACCGTCTTCACCCTCGACACCGACCGCAACTACTGGTCCCTGCGCAGCGACCACCTCTCCCTGCAGCTGCCCGGCGGCGGGCGCACCACCGGCGGCGGCGTCCTGCACCGCGGCGACACCCGGCTGCCCGACGAGCGGCCGGTGATGTCCGACGGCACCTCGTACTGGGTGTGGCGGCAGCGCGACCACGACAACGACAGCGGCTGGGTCGAGTACGACCCGGCGAGCGGCGCCTACGGACGCTCCTCCATGCCCGCGTTCTTCGCCGACACCATCAGGGCGTACAGCGGCAGGGCCTCCTCCGGGTACTCCGGCCGGCTGCTGCCCACGCCCACCGTGGAAGGCTCCGTGCTGGGCGCACCCGTCGACGGCCTCCTCGGCTGGCACGCCGTACGCCTCCCCGACAACGGCTGGGCGGGCACCGACACCGGCGGACGCACCGTCACCGTCCCCGAAGGCGGGGACAAGCCCGTCGCGGCCCTCACCTTCCCGGGCGACGACCGCCCGCGCGCCCTCTCGCACAGCTGGCGCGAACTGTCCCTCACCGACCCCGACGGCGTCGTCACCGCCCAGACCCGCAACGACCGCCACGACACCCCCTTCAGTACGGGCAGCGTCGACCTCCCGCCGCTCTCCCACTGGTACGCCCTGCGCCCGCGCGACCCGCAGGGCTCGATGGCGCTGCGCACGGCCGACCGTGAGACCGTCGGGGCCCTGCTCAAGGCGGCGGCCGCCGCACCGAAGGCCACCGACCTTCCGGACGTGGTGAGCGCGGCCCTGCCGCAGGTCACCGACCCCAGGCTGATCGGCGGCATCGTCGAGGTCCTGCGGTTCGCCCTCACCCAGCAGAAGGCCCTGGACGGGATCTCGGCCCGGCTCGACGCGGACACCGCCCCCCAGGAGGAGCGCGAGCTCGGACCCGCCGACCAGCTCCTCGGCGCGGCCCTGAACGGCCTGCTCGACCACGGCCACTACCGCCACAACGACGACAGCGACGGCACGCACCGCACCCTGAGCCTCCTCGGGGCCGCCCGCGCCGACACCGGCGCCGCCGGGGTGCCCGGGCTGCTCCACTTCGACACCCCCGCCCTGCCGTACTTCACCTTCACCTGGACGCCACTGCTGGACCAGCCCGCGGCCGCCGCCTACCGGGCCGTCGCCGCGACGACCACCGACGAACAGCGAGCGGCCCTCCTCACCGTGCTCGGCGAGGTGGACACCCTCGGCATGGCCTCGGCGGAGGGCTCGGCCGGCAGCTGGCGCCAGGTCCGGGTCCACCTCGGCCGATCCCACCTGACCGGCCCCGACGGCCTCGGCCGCAACGTCTACCACCGCAGCCTGCTGCCGCTGGGAGGCGGAGCCGTCCTCGCCATGACCGAGCACGGCGACTCCGTGCCCGACGGCCACGAGTTCGGGGCCCTCCTCCACGACCCCACCGGCCGCTTCACCGTCCCCGGCCCCTACACCGTGCGCCGCGCGACACCCCTCGGCGACCCCGACCGCGGCCCCGGCTGGCTGACCGCCTTCCTCGGCGCCGCCGCCGAGCACGGCCCGCTGCCCTTCCGCCCGGAAGCCGCGGAGGAGTTCTCCCGGCTCACCGGGGTCTGCGGCGCCCTCGCCCGCCTGGTGGTCGCGGGACTCCCGCACATCGACAGCTACGACCGCAACTTCCTGCCCGCGCAGGTGCGCACGACCCTCGGCGTCAAGGCAACCGACGCCGCCTACGCCCGTGACGAGCTCAAGAGCCTCGGCGCGGACGTCCGGCGCGCCCTGGTCGCGGCCCTGCTGCCCGCCGATCCGGCACGCCTGTGGAGCGAGGGCCCCGACGTGGCGGCCGCCGCGGAGCTGTGGAACCGGCGCGTGGGCCGCCGCACCCCCGTCCCCGACTGGCTGGCCACGGAGGCCGCGCGCGCCGTCCGCGGCGGATGGCCCGCGCACCGCGTGCTGGCCGCACTGCTCGACCCGGCCGCCTCCCGCGAGCTCTCCGTCGACGTGCCGTGGACCGTCAAGGGCGACCACGTGGAACCCGCCGTGGCCGTCCCCGACCCCTTCGACGCACAGGTCCTGAACTCGACCCTGGCCATGAGCGCATGGCTGGCCCACCGGCTGCCGGCCGGCGACCCCGTACGAGCGGCCCTGCCGCCCGCACTGACCGCGGTGCGGCAGCGCCTCGCCGCGCCCGAACTGCTCCTGGAGCTCGCCCACTACACCAGCCTCCCCGACTTCCGGAAGGTCGCCGGAACACCGACCGAGACCGGCGAGGGCTACGAGCGTTACGGCGCCGTCGTCATGGCCACCCACGACGACCAGCCCAAGCCGGCGGTGCGTCCGGCGCTGCTGGACTCCACCGGCTCCGACCCGTACCTGCCGGCGCTGCGCGGTGACGACCAGCAGCCCCTGGTGGTCGAGAGGGCCCTGCGGACCGCCCACGACCCGCGCTTCGCCGCACTGCTCGCCGACCCGGGCGCCCCCGCGGCGGGCACCGTCGGCGCGGACGGCACGTGGTGGCCCCAGGACCCGAGCCGATCGGTTCCCGAGCTGGTGGAGGAGGTCGGCGCCGAGTACGGGCTGGGCGCCGACGCGGCCGCCCTGTACCTGGCCCTGCTCGCCATGCCCGACCCCACCGACCGCAACACCGCCCGGTGGACGGGCTGGAAGCCTGCCCGCCTCAAGGCCGCCCGGGCCGAACTGGCCGCCACCGACCTGGTGGTGTCGGCCGACCGCAGCCGGGCCGGACGCTCGCTGTTCCTGCCCGGCGGGTGGGCCGACATGGCCTCCCCGGCTCTGCCGGTGGAGCAGTGGAAGCTGCCGATGTACAGCCTCACCGCCGGCGGCCGACCACTGCTGGGCGTCCTGGCACCGGCCGAACCGGCCGCGGAGCTCTACCGCCGCGCCTGGCAGCGGATCCGGGAGGGCGACGTCCCCCGCTTCCAGGAACTGAAGGTGAAGCGCACCCGCGCCCGCCGCCGCTGAGCCGGCCGGTACCCCGACGCTGGGCCCCCGCGGCCCACCCGTCACGGTGGGCCGCGCCGGCCCGCGCCCCCGACCACCCCTTCGCACACCGCGCACACCCGCAGAGGAACACGATGACCGTCACCGCACCATCCGCCCCCGCCGCCCGGCAGGTGCTGCCCGCCGAAGAGCGGCACGCCGCCGAACTCGCCTTCCTCGCCGCCCACGACACCGGCCCCAGGCCGCCCGGCTGGGCGTTGACCCCGCGCGCCGTCGTCACCTTCATCTGCGGCAGCGACGGCACCGAACTGGCCCTTCCCAAGCGCCGCGCCGGCCTCCCGGCCAAGCTGGCCATCGCCACCAAGTTCGTCGGCGAACGCGCCCTGGTGGAGCGGTGCGTCGTCACCCTCGCCGGAGAGCGCGGACTGCTCCTCACCGGCGAGCCCGGAACCGCCAAGTCGATGCTGTCCGAACTGCTGGCCGCCGCCGTCTGCGGCACGAGCTCCCTCACCGTCCAGGGCACCGCCGGCACCACCGAGGACGCCTTCCGATACGGCTGGAACTACGCCCTCCTGCTCGCGCAGGGCCCCACTCCGCAAGCGCTGGTCGACTCACCGGTGCTGTCGGCCATGCGTACCGGGCGCGTCGTCCGCGTGGAGGAGATCACCCGCTGCCTGCCCGAGGTGCAGGACGCGCTCGTCTCGATCCTCTCGGACCGGCGCGTCAGCGTGCCCGAGCTGACCGCCACCGAGGACGCGGTGGTCTGCGCGGCCCCCGGCTTCACCGTCATCGCCACCGCCAACCTGCGCGACCGCGGCGTCTCCGAGATGTCCGCCGCCCTCAAGCGGCGCTTCAACTTCGAGACCGTCGCCCCGATCGCCGACGCGGACGCGGAGGCCACGCTGATCCGCCGCCAGGCCGTCGCCGCGGTCCAGCGGGCCGGCGCCGCCTTCGGCGTGGACGACGCCGTGCTCGACGCGCTCGTCACCGTCTTCCGCGACCTGCGCTCGGGACGGTCCGCCGAGGGCTGGGACGTGGAACGCCCGGGTACGGTCATGTCCACCGCCGAGGCGGTACAGGTGGCGGCCTCGCTCGGCGTCGCCGCCGCCTACCTGCCGGACGGGGACGTGCTGGACCTGCTGCCGGGGCACCTGCTGGGCGTCGTACGCAAGGACGACCCCGCCGACCACGGAAGGCTGCTGGGGTACTGGGACGGCCCGGTCCGGCGCCGCGCCGAGGACGGCTCGGCGATGTGGCGCCGCCTCTGGGACCTGCGCGGGAGCCTGCGTTGACGCACACCGACCCGCGGGCCGCGGTCGACGCGCTCGCCGCGGCCCGCGAGCCCTACCTCATCGGGGTACGGCACCACAGCCCCGCGCTGGCCGCGGTGGTGCCGGCCCTGCTGGACGCCTCCGGCGCGGACCTCGTCTGCGTCGAGCTCCCGGCGGACTTCCAGCCGTGGCTGGAGCACCTGGCCGACCCGGAGACCGTCGCCCCGGTCGCCCTGGCGGGCACCGGCGAGGACGGCCGCCTGGCGTTCTACCCGTTCGCGGACTTCTCCCCCGAGCTGGCGGCCGTCCGCTGGGCCCGCCGCTCGGGCGCGGCCGTCCTGTGCTGCGACCTCCCCCTGTCCGACCCCGGCTGGACCCCCCGGACGGCCGTCCCGCACCCGTCCCCACCCACGGACGCCCCCGACGCCCCGCCGCGGGCCGCGGGCACCACCCCGGACACCGCCTCCGGCGCCGTCCCGGACCCGCTCGCCGGTACCACCCCCACGCGGGACGCGGCAGCCGCGCCGCACACCGCTGCGGGCGCGGTCTCCGGGACGGCGGCCCAGGGCGCCGGCACGCACCCGGGCAGGGGCACTGCCCCGACGCGGGACGCGGCCGCCGCGGGCCCGGGCGCGCAGGCGGGCGGCGACCCGCGCCGCGCGGGCGGTTTCGCCGACGCCCTCACCGCCGCCGGAACCGGCCGTGACGGCGACGACATGTGGGACCGCGCCGTCGAGGTCCTCGCACCGGGCTGCTCCCCGGAGGCCGTACGCCGGGCCGCGCTCGGCGTCGGCTGGGCACTGCGCGAGGACGGCCCCGTGCCGGACCGGGACCTCGCCCGCGAGGCCCACATGCGTGCCGTGATCGCCGGAGCCGCCGCCGACGGCCGCCGAGTGGCCGCCGTCATCGGCTCCTTCCACGCCCCGGCCCTCCTCGACCCCGAGGCGGGCGCCGCGGCCGCCCCGGGGCGCGTCCCGTCCGACGACACGAAGTCCGCGTCGCGTGCGAACGCCGGCTCCGCGACCGGAACGGACGGCACCCCCGGGCTCGCGCCGCACGGCGCCTGCGGCACGGGGCCCGACGCGGGCGGGTCCGCGCCGAGCGGCAGCGTCGGCCCGGGTTCCGGCGCCGACCGGGCGCCTTCGGAGGCCGGGGAGGCCGGAGCCGGGGCCGGGGAGGCCGGGGCCGACACTTTCCACGGCGTCGCCGTGCCCCACGGGACGGGCGCCGCCGCCGACGCGGCCGCCGGATCCGAAAGCATTTCCGGCGGCGCCGCGCCGAGCCAGGACCCCGGAACGGGCGAGCGCCCCGCACCCGGCCGCGGCCCGGTCGGCAAGGCCTCCCGACAGGGGAGCGGCGCAGGCGGGCACGAGGCCGTCACCTCCTTCGTGCCGTACTCCTTCGACCTGCTCGACTCCCGCTCCGGGTACCCCGCCGGCATCCGCGACCCGCTCTGGCAGCAGGCCGTCCTCGAGGCCGGCGGCGACCCCGAGCGGGTCCGGGAGGCAGCGTCCGCCGCCGTCACCGGGATCTGCCGGGAGCTGCGCCGGGCCGGACACACCGCCGGCACCGGCGAGGCCGCCGAGACGCTGCGGCTGGCCTGCGACCTCGCCGTCCTGCGCGGGCTCCCCGCGCCCGGCCGCGGTGAGCTCCTGGAGGCCGTCGCCACCGTCCTCGGCCAAGGCGAACCCCTCGGCCGCGGCCGGGCACTGGCCCATGCCCTCGAAGCGGTGCTCGTCGGCACAGCCCGCGGGCGGACCACCCCGCACGCCCCCCGCTCCGGCCTCGGCCCCTCCGTCGAGGCCGAACTCGCCGAGCTGCGCCTGCCGTGCCCCGAGGACCCCGCGCCCCGCGAGATCCGCCTCGACCCGCTCCGCTCGGCCCTCGACGGACGCCGCGAGGTCCTCCTGCAGCGCCTCCTCGTCTGCGGCGCCTCCTACGGGGAGCCCCTCACCGTCGCCGCCACCGGCGACGGCACCGCCCTCGGCACCAAGTGGCGGCTGGCCTGGACGCCTTCCGTCCCGGCCCGGCTCGACCTCACCGGCGTGCGCGGCGTCACCGCCGCCCAGGCGGCCGCCGGCACGCTCGGCGAAACCGCCCGCCGCGCCGCCGCCGACGGCGGCCCGACCCCGGCGCAGATCCTCGCCGGGCTGGCCGCCGCCGCGCGGTGCGACCTGCCCGAACTGGTCGACGTACGCCTCCACGAGGCAGCCACCGCCCTGCCGCAGACGGCTACCCTGTCCGAACTCCTCGACGCACTCGACCTCCTGGAGGCACTGCACCGCGGCCACCTCCCCGGCACCTCCGCCGCGTCCCGAGCCGCCTGCGCCGCGCTCACCGACGACCTCATCGAAGCCGCCGTACGCTCCCTGCCCGGCCTCGCCGGCAGCGACGACCCGGCCGACGCCGCCGCCCTGGTGGCCCTCGCCGACCGGGCCGCCGCCCACCACCTGGGCCTGCGCACGGACGACGCGCTCGCCGCCCTGGCCGCCACCGCGTCCCCGCTGATGCAGGGCGCGGCCCTGGCCGTACGGGTCCTCCTCGACCTCGACCCGGCCGACGCGCTCGGCGACCGCGCCGCCGGATGGATCGACAGCGCCGGCACCGCCGACAGCCGGCGCGCCCTGACCCGCCGGCTCGCCGGACTCCTCACTGCCGCCGGCCCGTTGCTGCAGTCCTCCCCGGCAGCCCTCACCCCGCTCCTCGACCGCGTCGACCACCTCGCCGACCAGGACTTCCTCGACCGTCTCCCGGCCCTGCGCGGCGGCTTCGACGCCCTCGCCCCGGCCGCCCGCGACCGGCTGCTGGACACGGTCACCGAGCGCCTGGGCGACCGTATCGACCTCGCTCTCGACGCCCCGCCCGCCCTGCTCGCCCTCTGGGCCGCCGCCGACGCCGCCGGCCTCGCCGCACTCAAGGCCCTCCCGCTGCCCCGGCCGCAGGAACCGGCTGCGGACCAGCACTCGGCCGGGGACCCGCACCCGGCCGGGGACCCGGCGCCGGACGCCCCCGACGCCCCGTCCGCCCCCACCCCCAGGCCGCAGGCGCACCGGCTGGCGCCCGCCGACCGCTGGCGGCTGCTGCTCGGCCGCGAACGCGACCGGCTCCCCGCCGGCGCCCGCCGCTACGCCCACGCACTGGACGAGCTGTACGGCTCCGGACACGGCGAAGGGGCCGGCGACCTCGGCACCGGCCGGGGACCGGGCCGCAGCGGGGGCCAGGAGGCCTCCTTCCCCACAGCCCGGGAATGGTCGCAGGAGCTCGAAGCGCTGTTCGGCGCCGACGTACGGGAGGAGGTGCTGGCCGGTGCCGCCGAGGCGGGCCGCACCGACGTGCTCACCCAGCTCGACCCGGCGGCCGTGCGGCCCTCCGTGGAACTGCTGAGCTCCGTACTGTCCCTCGCCGGAGGACTGCCGGAGGCCCAACTCGCGCGGCTGCGGCCCCTGGTGAAGCGACTGGTCGACGAACTGTCCAAGGAGCTCGCCACCCGGATGCGCCCGGCCCTGTCCGGCCTCACCACACCGCGGCCCACCCGCCGCCCGGGCGGTGCGCTCGACCTGGCCCGCACCCTGCGCGCCAACCTCGCGCACGCCCGCCGACGGCCCGACGGCACGGTGGTCGTCGTACCGGAGCGGCCCGTCTTCAGCACCCGGGCGAGCCGCGAGGCCGACTGGCGGCTCGTCCTCGTCGTCGACGTGTCCGGCTCCATGGAGGCCTCCGTCATCTGGTCGGCCCTGACCGCGGCCGTGCTGGGCGGCGTGCCCACCCTCTCCACGCACTTCCTCGCCTTCTCCACGCAGGTCGTGGACCTCACCGACCGGGTCGACGACCCGCTCTCGCTGCTGCTGGAGGTGCGCGTCGGCGGCGGCACGCACATCGCGGCCGGCCTCGCCCACGCCCGCTCCCTGATCACCGTCCCGAGCCGCACCCTCGTCGTCGTGGTCAGCGACTTCGAGGAAGGCGGGCCGATCGGCGGCCTGCTCGGGGAGGTACGCGCACTGGCCGCCTCGGGCGCCCACCTACTGGGCTGCGCCGCGCTCGACGACACCGGCACGCCCCGGTACTCGGTTCCGGTCGCACGGCAACTCGTCGCCGCCGGCATGCCCGTGGCCGCCCTCAGCCCTCTCGCCCTCGCCCGCTGGGTGGGCGACCGCCTCCGTGGAGAGTCCCGTTGAGCACCGAACTGCCGCCCGTCGCACCCGAGGTGCTCGCCGAAGCGGTCGAAAACCTCACCGCACGGCTGCGCAAGAAGCTGGACGACACCACCGCTGGCTGTGCGGACGCCGCCACCCGCGAGGCCGACGGAAGCGTCACCTTCCGGTTCGGCGAGGACGCCCTCGTCACCCTGCGGCCCGGTCCGGCGGGGACCGTCACCGAGGCCGGACAGGCCACCTGCACCTGCCTGTTGGCACCCCGGTGCCTGCACCGGGCCGCCGCCCTGGGCGCCGCCCCGCTCGCAGACGCGGCGCCGCCGGAGCCAGAGCCGGCCGCTGCCCCGGCCCCGCCGGCCGCGGCCGCGCAGACGACGGCAGCCGAACCGGCCGAGCCCGCCGGAGCCCCGGACGCAGAACCGGCAGACCCCGCCGGGCCCGTCCCGGCCCTCACCGCGGCCCAGCTCGGCGCCGCGGCCGCGCTCTGGCACGCCGCCGCCGAAGCCCTGACGGCCGGCGTGAACGCCGGGGGAGCCGTCGTCCAGGCCGAGCTGCTGCGCGCCGCGCACACCGCCCGCCTCGCCGGCCTGCCCCGCGCGGAAGCAGCCGCCCTCCGGGTCGTACGGGGCCTGCGCGCCGCCCGGGAACGCCGCACCGCACACCGCCTCGGCGACCTCACCGGATCCTTCCGCGAACTCCTGCACACCGCCGGGGTGCTGGCCTCCGGCACGGCCCACGCGGCCCTGACCGGTACCTCCCGGCGCGCCTACACGCCGGGCGGCAGCCTCCAGGTGCAGGGCCTGTGCCGGGAACCGGTGCTCTCGGCCACCGGCTACGGCGGGGTCGTCACCCACCTGCTGGCCCCGGACGGCACCCGCTACTCCGTCTCGGACGTCCGCCCGGGAGGCCTGGCCCGCGCCCGCGGGGCCGGGCGGGCCTCCGTCGCCCTCGGCGGCGCCACCCTCGACCACGCCGGCCTCGCCCGGGGAGGCCTGCGCATCGTCGGCGCGACGGTCTCCCCGGAGGGCCGGCTCGGCGCCGGACGCGGGGTCAAGGCGACCCCCCTGCCCGGCGCCGCATGGACCGACGGGCCCGCCGCCCCGCTGTTCGCCCGCCCCGCGGCCGAGGCCGTCGCCGCGCTGCTGGCTGCCCCGGCCGAGGCGGCCGATACCGAAACCGCCCTGATCGGCTGCGATGTCACGGTCGTCGGAGCGGCCGGCGACCACCTCCTCGTCCGCGAGTCGGGACCGCACGCACCCCTGCTGAGGCTGCTGCCCGCACACCCGCACCCGGAGCTGCCGCACACCGAGAACCTGCGGCGCATCGCCTCGTACCCCGGACTGCGGCTGCGCGTCCTGGGCCGTCCCGACCTCGACCGCGCCGCCACCCTGCGCCCGGTGGCCGTCGGCCCGGTGCCCGGCGCGCAGTACACGCTGCGGCTGCCCGAGGAATGGCTGGGCCGGGCCGATCTCGGATACGACCGCCTCCAGGGCGAACATTTCCCGCCGTCGGACGCCGCCGCCGCGGCGGCCGGCGAAGCCGGCCCCGTACCGGCCGCCGACGTCCCGGACCCGCTGGCCGACGCGCCGCTGTGGCGGGTGCGCCGCCTCCTCGAGACCGGTGTCGCCGGCGGCCGGCGCGCGGTCGCCGAGGCGGCCCGCGGCGAGGCGGCCCCGGCCGCGTACGGTCCGCTGCGCCGGGCCGGGCTCACCGCCGCGGCGGACCTGGCCGCCGCCCTCGCGGCCGAGGCCGACCGGCGCCCGCGCGACGCCTTCGGCCGGCTCGCCGACCCCTCGCCCGACGGCTACGCCTGGGCCTGGCTGGCCGCGGCCACCCACCTGGCGGCTGCGGAACGCTCCCTGGTCGCCGCGTCATGGACGGCTACACCGAACGGAGCCACGCCCGCAGCACCGTGAAGTCCCCGGCGGTCAGGCCGGCGCCCGGATCGACGCGGTGCAACAGGGCCGGGCCCGGGTGGTGGCAGGCCACCCAGGCCCGGTCGGGGCCGGTGATCTCGTCGTCGATCCACACGAAGGGCCGTCCGGCCGCGTGGGCGAGGAGGGCGGGGGTCTTCCAGTGGACGCCACCGCGCCCGTCGTCGTCGGAGGGCTCCGGCCAGGCCACCACGGGCAGCTCCGGCAGCCCGAGCCTCGGCGCGACGCACTCGTTCGCCTCCGCCATCCAGGTCGTGGCCCACCACAGTTCGCACGGCAGCCCCGCCAACAGAGGCCCGAGCGCCGCGTCGATGCGGGTGAGCAGGGGATGGGGGCCGCCGTCCCCGGGCGGGTACGGGCCCGCCCCGAAGGGGATGAGCGGGCCGTCGACGTCGAGGTAGAGGAGAGGAAGGGCCGCCCAGCTGGTCATGACCTCACGGTAGCCCCGCCCGGTGGGCCGCCGCGGCGGGTGTACTACCGTCACAGCGGTGGCGGACGACGTGGGCGTGGTGGAGCGGCTGTGGCGGTACCCGATCAAGTCGACCGGCGGTGAACCGCTGCGGAGCGCGGAGGTCGACCTGCGGGGCCTGGTGGGCGACCGGCTGTACGCGGTCCGGGACGGAGCCGGGAAGTTCGGCTCGGGCAAGAACACCCGGCGCTTCCGACGCATGGACGGACTGCTGCACCTGCGTTCCCGCTACGCGCGGGGTGCGGGGGAGCCGGGCCCGCCGGCACCGCCCGGCCTCCCGGAACTGTCCGGACCGCCGGAGCTCGTCGACCCCCGCGGACGCGTGGTGGCCGACCCCACGGCCTTCCTGCGCGCCTACCTCCGCCGCGACGACGTCGAACTGGCCCGCGAGGGCCAGGTGTCGCACTTCGACCAGCTGCCGGTCAGTGTCCTCACCACTGCCACCCTCGACTGGATCCGCCGGGAGGTGCCGGAGGTGCCCGTCGACGAGCGCCGCTTCCGCCCGAACCTCCTGGTGCGCACACCTCCCGGTACCCCGCCCTTCGTCGAGGACGAGTGGATCGGCCGCAGGGCGATCCTGGGCGACACCCTGTGCCTCCACTTCCAGCGCTCCAGCGAACGCTGCGTGATGACCAATCAGGCCCAGCCGGACCTCCCGCACTCACCGCTCGTCCTGAAGGCGATCGCCGCCGCCCACGACAACCGCCTCGACGTGCTCGCCACGGTCCTCAGGCCGGGAACGGTCCGGGTGGGCGACCCGCTCGTCCTCGGCTGAGCCGCGTGGCCCGGGCCGGCACCGGATGGAACTGCGGCCCCCGTGACGGCCTCTTGATGGCCGAGGGGGGATGGTCATGACGAGGACAGCGGTGTCCGTAACAGGGCGGGTGGTGGTGGCGGGGCTCCTGTGCGCCGTCCTCGCGGGGTGCGGGACCACCCGGGCGGGGCAGGCCGCCCCGCAGGCCGGGGTACCCGCGCTCGCGCCGGCCGACTGCGGTGCGGACCTCACGACGGAGGAGGACCCGGGCGGCTACGCGGGCCCGCCGACGGACGAGGAGACGGGCGGCTCTGCGGGCCCGCCCACGGACGAGGAAACCGGCGGCTACGCCGGCCCGCCCACCGACGAGGAGACCGGCGCCTACGCCGGCCCGCCCACCGATCAGGAGAGCGGGCCCCCCGCCGGGCCCCCGACCGACGGCGGCACGGCCAACGGCGGCGGCCCCTGCGGCCCGGCCGACTGGTTCGACATGACCCGCGACTTCAGGGCCTACCACCGGGGGCACCGCACCGGCCAGGACGACAAGGTGTCGGTCACGGAGACCCGCGTCCGCAAGGTCCGGTCGGTCGGTGAAGCGCGGATCACCTTCTCCACCTGGCAGGTCGGCAAGGGCGCCGCGGAGGACGCCCGCCGCATCGCCGAGGTGTTCACCGCATGGCGCCGCGAGGTGTACGGCGACCACGGCACCCTGACCCTCCGCACGGCCGAGTACGAGGTCATCACCCAGCAGTGGTGACCCCGGGCCACCGCTCGTCCCAGAGCGCGCAGTGGTGTTCGGCCCGCCCGTCCACCGTACGGATCCCGCCCGCGCCCGGAGCCAGCGACAGCACCCGCGCCGACGCCCCCAGCCGCGGCCACCGCGGGGCACCGGGCGCGGACGGAACACCGGTCCGCGCGAACCCGGTCCAGTAGCCGGTCATCCGGTCCGCGAGCCCCTGCTGCACCCCGCTCAGCGGGGTGATCGTGAACAGGTAGGGCAGTTCGAAGCCGTGGGCCGCGCCGAGCGGCAGCTCCGGCGCCGGCGGCAGCCCCGTGAAGTCGGGCGCGTCACGGTCACTGAACCGGTAGCCGTACGTCGGCACGTGCCGCCGCAGCGCCGCCCCGTCCCGCAGCGTCGGGCAGATGAACGACGCGTCGGTCAGCAGTGTCGCCCAGGCGATCGCCGGGGTCGGGTACGCCGACACCGGATAGGCGGCCTCCACGGCCCGGGCCGTCTCCACACCGAACGACCGCTCCATCCGGGCCCGGTAGGCGTTCTCGTCGCCGATCGGGTACTCCGACAGCGTCTGGGACAGGAAGAGGCGGATCTCGTCCTGGGTGGTGCCCTGCACCACCGGCACCCGGTGGAACCGTCCGGCCCGCAGCGCCCGCCGCGGCTCCATCGGCAGGGCGCTGTCCCCGTAGGAGGCCAGGGAGAAGCGCCGCATCAGGTCGGAGGTCGCGAGGGTACGGGCGTCCAGCGCGCGCAGGCAGTCCAGCGCGCCCGAGGGCCGGCCGCAGCCGAGCCGGGCGGCCGCGAGGGCTCCCTCCTCGGCCGTGCGCCGCGCGGGCACGAAGGGCTCGTATTTACCGAGGCCCGGCAGCAGAGCCGACGGCGGCGTCGTGGTCGAGCACGAGCCGCTCTGGACTATCGCCTTGTGGAACAGGCCGGCGGAGGCGGGCGAGGTGAGGTGCGCGCAGACGCTCAGGGCACCCGCCGACTCGCCGAAGACGGTGACGTTGCGCGGGTCCCCGCCGAACCGCTCCGCGTTCCTCCGCACCCAGCGCAACGCCGCCCGCTGGTCCGCGAGGGCGAACCCGGGAGCCCCGCCGAGCTCCGGATGGCCGAACAGGCCGAAGACGCCCAGCCGCTAGTTGACCGTCACGACCACCGCATCGCCCTGTACGGCGGGCCGGTGCGGCCGGTAGACGTCGCCGGAGCCGCTGAAGAAGCCGCCGCCGTGGAACCAGACCATGACCGGTCGCGGCCGGGCACCGGGCGCCGCCGCCGTCGGAACGGTCACGTTGAGGTACAGGCAGTCCTCCGAGCCGACCGGCTCGCCACCCCCGACCACGGGCAGCTGCACACAGCGCGAACCGTGCGCCCCGGCGTCCCGTACGCCCGCCCACCGGCGCGCCGGCTCCGGCAGCCGCCAGCGCCGCGGACCGGTCGGGGGAGCCGCGAAGGGGATGCCCTCGAACGTGCTGTACGCCCCGTGCGTCCGGCCGCGCACCGGACCGCGGTCGGTGTCCACGACAGGCCCCTCCGGACCGGCCGCCGCGCCCGCCAGCAGGAGGACGGTGGGCAGCAGCAGCGCGCACCGGCGCCGGATGCCTCGGATGTCGGGCACGGCCTTCGCCTTTCCCTGGGGAGCGTCGGGGAAATACCCCCCGCCCCGCGGGGGCTTTTACCAAACCCCCCAGGCCCCGGCGGGGGCCCCCCGGTTGGCCCCCCCCAATGCGCCGGGGGGGGATAGTGGCGC
>NZ_JBVHJO010000001.1:0-283066 GCF_055559995.1 Streptomyces sp. NPDC023541 | reverse complement strand
CGCGCGCCCCGCCGCGGTTTGCCTGTTTTGGGGGCCGGTCCCTGCCCTTTACCGGGGGGTGGGCCTAAAACGCCCCGCCGCCCGGGGGGTATTTTCACGACACCACCAGTGGCCCGGGCGGGGACCCCCGTTTGCCCGCCCCGAATGGCGCAGTGGGCGGAAGTGGCCCTCAATGTAACAAAGCGTGCGCTTCCCATGACGCACGATGACCGGCGCGCGATTGCGTAGACCCGCGCGTCGGCGAACGGAGCTTTCCATGAATGACCCCATCGCTCTCGCGGCGACGCAACACGAAGACCGCCACGGGACCCCCGACACCACCGCCCCGGAGATCTCGGACATACCGGACGCCGTCGACGTCCCAGACACATCCGAGGCCCTGGACCCGCCCGACCCGCCCGACGCCTCCGACGCGCAGACCACCCAGCGCATGCGGACCCTCCTCGAAACCGCCGCCACCTGCCGTCCGGTGGAGGAGGTCACCGCGCTGGTGAGCCTCCTCAAGGAGGACGGCCCACTGCCCGACGCCGGACACGACGCGCTGCGCACGGCCGCCGTGACCCGGCCCGTGCAGGACGTACAGCGGATGGTCACCCTGTTGGGCGAGGCCCCGCAGGAGGTGGGCGAAGCGGACATCACGCTGCGCGCCGCCGCCGTCGGACGGTCGATCGAGGACGTCGCCCTGCTGGTGAACATCCTCGGCAAGGACGCGCCCGGCGAGCCGGAACAGCAGCACCGCACCGGGCCCGCCGGAGCCGCCAGGGCGGCCGTACCCGCCGTACCGGCCGCGGCTCCGTCCCCGGGACGGCGCGAGGAGCCGTACGGAGTCCCGTATCCGACCCTGTACGACGCGCCCCACCAGGTGCAGGTGCAGTCCCGGCGGCCCGCTCCCGCCCGCGCCGGGGAAGCGGCCCGCACGCCGGCGCTGCGGCACGCACTGCGCTGGCCGGTGGCGATCGCCCTGCTGGTCAGCGGTGCCCTCCACCTGCCGGAGGATGTGATGGCCCTGCCGCCGGCGAGACCGCTCGGCCTCCTGCCCCTCCTGGTCACCGCGGTGTGCCTGGGCATCGGTGGGCTGGTGGCGCTGCGCGACACCACGGCCGTGTGGCGGGCCGGCGCGGGCACGGCGCTGGGCGTGGTCGCCCTGCACGTGATCGGCGGCTCGCTCGCCTTCGACCCGCTGGCCGGCACCGTGGGCGGCTCGCAGACCTGGGCCGCGGCCGCCGTCATGCTGAGCGCGGCGGCCGGCGCGGTCCTGGCCGGTCTCGCACTGAGGAACCGGCAGGAGACCTCGGGCTGACCGACCGGCGGCCGCAACCGCCGCAGCGGCACCCCGCGCATCCGCGCGCGGGGTGCCGCTGCGGCGGTTGCGGCCGCCTCGGCCCTAGTCTCCGCCTCCGCCTCGGCCCTCAGCCCTCAGCTTCAGGCGAGCAGGTTGACCGCCCTCGTGAACACGCGTGGCAGCCGTGCGGCCAGCGGGACGATCCGGGGTGCGAGGCGCGGCCGCCGACGGGCCCAGAGCAGCGACTCGGTGAGGGCGCGGTAGCTACGCGACAGGTCGCGCCAGGCCTGCTCGTAGGCCTGCGGCCGACCCGCCCGTACGCAGCGCACCAGCTCGCCCGCGGCCGTCACGGCCAGGGTGAGCCCCTCGCCGGTCAGGGCGTCCACGTATCCCGCGGCGTCCCCGACGAACAGCACCCGCCCCGCGACGCGTACGCGCGCGCCCTGGCGCAGCGGCCCGGCGCCGCGCACGGGCGTGTCGTCGCAACCGGCGAGCCGGGCCGCCAGTCGGGGGAAGCGGGCGAGCTGTTCGTCGAAGGGCGCCTGGTCGGTGGTGAGGACCGCCACGCCGATCCGGTCGGGCGCCAGCGGGGTGACGTAGGCCTCGCACCGCGGCGACCAGTGCACTTCGACGAGGTCGCTCCACGGCTCGACGGTGTAGTGGCGGCGCAGGCCGTAGCGGGCCGGCCTGCGGGCAGTGGCCGGCGCCGACAGGCCCAGTCCGCGCCGGACGGGGGAGTGCAGGCCGTCCGCCGCCACGAGGTAGCGGGCGGTGAGCCCGGCCGCGGTGACGTGGTCGACGCCCTGGCGCACCTGGCCGACGCGTTGCGGCAGGACCTGTACGCCGAGCCGCGCCGCCCGCTCGGCGAGCGCGGCCTGAAGGTCCGTACGGCGGGCGCCGAGGCCGGGCCCGGCCCGGAAGAGCCCCTCCGCCTGCAGGCCGCTCGCGTCGTCGACGTAGCGGATGCCGCGGAACGGCTGCCCGGCCACGGACACGCCCAGCTCTCCGAGGCGGCGGACCGCCCCGGGCATCAGGCCTTCTCCGCAGGCCTTGTCGATGGGGGTGGGCCGCGGTTCCACCACCACGACCTCCAGGCCGGCGAGGGCGCCGTGGATGGCGGTCGCCAGCCCGGCGGGACCACCGCCCGCGATCAGCAGGTCGATCATGACGGCGCACCCGTCGACGGGACGGAGGCGGGGGCGCGCAGCCGTCCGCCGTCCGTCAGGGCCGCGTCCTCGCAGCCGATCCGTACGCGCAGCAGCACCAGATTGAGCACGGTGAAGCCGAGTGCGGTCACCCAGGCAGAGTGCACCAGGGGCAGCGCGGCCCCCTCCGCGACCACCGCCACGTAGTTGGGGTGGCGCAGCACCCGGTACGGGCCACGCTCCACCAGCGGCAGTCCGGGTACGACGATCACCCGGGTGTTCCAGCGCGGACCGAGGGCGGCGATGCACCACCAGCGCAGGCCCTGCGCCGCGACGACGACGGCGAGGGCCGACCAGCCGAGCAGCGGGACGAACGGCCGCCCCGCCACCGCCGGTTCGACCACGCAGCCCACCAGCAGCGCGGTGTGCAGGGCGACCATGGCCGGGTAGTGGCCGCGGCCGTACTCGCGGCCGCCGCGCGCCAGGCTCCAGGCGGCGTGGCGGCGGGCGGTGACGAGTTCGGCGAGCCGCTCGGCGGCGACGAGGCAGATGAGCAGCAGGTACAGGCTCATGGAGGTCAGCGAGGTCAGTGAGGTCATCGAGTTCACCGGGGTCACCAGCGCAGGAGGACGAGTTCGGAGGCGAAGCCGGGGCCGAAGCCGAGCATCAGCCCGACGGACCCGGGCGGCGGTCCGGCACTGCGGACGCCTTCGAGGATGTGCAGGACCGAGGCGGAGGAGAGGTTGCCCACGGCGGCCAGCGAACGCCGGCTCGCCGCGAACGCCGACTCCGGCAGCCCCAGCGCGTCCGAGAGCGCGTCGAGGATCTTCGGGCCGCCGGGATGGCAGATCCAGGCGTCGACGTCCGCGGGTTTGAGGTCGTGGGCGGCGAGGAAGCTCTCCACCTCCTCGGCCACGTGCAGCCGTGCCAGGTCCGGGAGTTCACGGCCGAGCACCATGCGCATGCCCCAGTGGCCGATGTCCCAGCCGAGGAGGTGTTCGGTGCCGGGGTAGAGACGGCTGCGCGTGGCGACGACTTCGGGGCCGGCGCCCGTCGCGTGCAGGGGATGGTCGTGGCCCACCGCCACCAGGGCGGCCGCACCGTCGCCGAAGAGGGCGCCCGCGACCAGGTTCGCCATCGAGGAGTCGGTGGCCTGGAGGGTGAGCGAACAGAGCTCGGTGGAGAGCAGGACCGCCGCGTGGCCGGGCCGCCCCGCGAGCAGGTCGTGCAGATGGCCCAGCCCGGCGGCTCCGGCGGCGCATCCGAGGCCGAAGAGCGGCAGCCGGCGTACGTCGGGTCGCAGCCCGGCCCGGGTGGCGAGGCGGGCCTCCAGCGAGGGCGTCGCCAGCCCGGTCACGGTGGTCGACATGACCAGGTCGACCTCGGAAGCCGTCACGCCGACGTCGGCGAGGGCGAGTTCGAGCACCCGCGGCCCGAGTTCGAGGGCCGTCTCCACGAACAGGGCGTTCGTCGTGCCGAAGTCGTTCGCGGGCCCGTAGCGCTCCAGGGGGAGCGCGAGATTGCGGCTCTCCACGCCCACGGAGGCGTGGACCCGGCGCAGCAGGGCGGTGTCGGAGCCGGGAGGCAGGAAGCGGGCGAGCGCCTCCGTGATCTCGGCCTGCGGATGGCGATGGGGCGGGAACACGCTGCGCACTGCCAGGACACGTGTCATTGAGTCACCATAGAAAACAACTGACACTTCGTTACGAATCACCGAATTCGGGCGCGGCGCCGCATAGCGTGTCGCCGTGCCCGTGCGAACCCCGCAGATCACCGAGAACGGCGGCAGTGGTGCGGTCGCCCGCGCCGGACGTGCCCTCTCGGGCCTGCCGGCGGCGTGCCACCCGCTGCCCGCGTTGGCCGTGACCCTCTTCACCGCCGTGCTGGCGGTCGCCGCGGGCCACGGCCCGCCGGGGGTCGCCCTCACCGCCGGGGCGGTGGCCGCCGGCCAGCTGTCGGTGGGCTGGTGCAACGACCGGGCCGACCTGTCGCGCGACCGGGTCACGGGCCGACGGGACAAGCCCCTGGTCGCCGGTACGGCGTCACCCGCCGCGGTGGCCCGAGCGGCCGCGGTGGCGCTCCTGGCCTGCGTTGCGCTGTCGCTGGCGGCCGGTGCGCCCGCCGGCTGCGTGCACCTGGCCGGTGTGGCGGCCGCCTGGGCGTACAACCTGCGGCTCAAGGGCACGGTCGTCTCCTGGGCCCCGTACGCCCTGGCCTTCGGCCTGCTGCCCGCCTTCGTCACCCTCGGCCTGCCCGGTGCGCCCTGGCCGCCGCCGTGGCTGATGGCGGCCGCGGCCCTGCTCGGCGCGGGCGCGCACTTCGCCAACGTCCTGCCCGACATCGACGACGACCTGGCCACCGGCGTGGTGGGACTGCCCCAGCGGCTCGGTGCCCGGCGCTCGGCCGCCCTGGCCGGGCTGCTCGTCCTGGGCTCGGCCGCGGCCCTCGTGGCGGGACCGCCGGGGCGGGTGACGGCGTACGGCTGGGCGCTGCTGGCCGCGACGGCCGCGGCCCTGCTCCTCGCATCCCGCAGACCCGCGGGCAGGATCCCCTTCCGCACGGTGATGGCGGTGGCCGGAGCCGATGTCATCCTGCTGGCGGCCGAACTCCGCCCCTGAGCGTCGTGCCACGGGAACGCGTCGCGCAGCGGCAGGGTGAGACCCCTGGCTCGTGTCGTCAAAGTCCCGCCTGGTCGGCGGGGCGCCGACCCCGCCCTTCGGGCGGCCGACGCCACTTCGACGACACTCCCTAAGGCGCGCGCCGGGTGCGGGTCCAGGCCAGGAGGTCGTCCGCCGGCCAGGTGTTGACGACGCGTTCCGTCGGGACACCGCATTCCACGGCCCGTTCGCAGCCGAGGACCTGCCAGTCCAGCTGGCCCGGGGCGTGCGCGTCCGTGTCGATCGCGAAGAAAGTTCCGGCCGCCACGGCCAGCCGCAGCAGCCGCCGCGGCGGGTCCAGACGTTCGGGCCGGCTGTTGATCTCCACGGCGGTACCGGCCTCCGCGCAGGCCGCGAACACCGCCTCGGCGTCGAACTGCGACTCCGGACGGCCGCGGCCGGTGACCAGCCGGCCCGTGCAGTGGCCCAGGACGTCCATCAGCGGATTGCTTACGGCCGCCACCATCCGCCGGGTCATCGCGGGCGCGTCCATCCGCAGTTTCGAGTGGACCGAGCCGACGACGAGATCGAGCCGTTCCAGCAGCTCCGGCTCCTGGTCGAGCGCCCCGTCGTCGAGGATGTCGCACTCGATCCCGGTCAGCAGCCGGAAGGGCGCCCAGCCGGCGTTGAGCTCGGCCACCACGTCGAGCTGTTCGCGCAGCCGGTCCGGGGAGAGGCCCCGGGCGACCGTCAGCCGCGGCGAGTGGTCGGTCAGCACCGCCCACTCGTGGCCCAGACCGGCCGCCGCCCGGCCCATCGCCTCGATCGGGCTGCCGCCGTCCGACCAGTCCGAGTGCAGGTGGCAGTCCCCGCGCAGCGCCGCCCGCAGCGCGGCGGCGGCGGGCGGGGCCGCAGGCCCCTCGGGAAGCGCGGCGGCCTCGTCCTCCAGGGCCTGCAGATAGGACGGCACCGTGCCGGCGAGAGCCTCCTGCACGACCTTCGCCGTCTTGGGGCCGAGGCCCCTGACTGCTTCCAGGGAGCCGGCGGCGGCCCGCTGGGCCACTTCCTCCCGGCCCATGCCCGCGACGACGGCGGACGCCGTCCGGAAGGCCCGCACCCGGTAGGTGGGTGCCAGTGAGCGCTCCAGCAGGAACGCGATCCGGTCCAGCGCCGCAACCGGGTCCATCGGCCACCTCCTGCCGCACGCCGCTCGGGTCGGGTGGCCCCAGTGTCCGTCGCGGACGGCGGCTACGCCTCCCGTGCCTCCTCAGTGGGCACCGCGGCGTCCAGCGCGGCGGTGAGGCGGCTCAGCCGGGCCTGGAGGTCGACGACCTCGGCCAGGTCGAAGCCGGTGGCCGCCGCGATCCGCCGCGGCACCTCCACCGCACGGGCGCGCAGCGCCGCGCCCTCCCCGGTCAGCCGGGCGCGCACGGAGCGCTCGTCCTCGGTGCTGCGCTCGCGGCTGATCAGCCCGGCCGCCTCCAGTCGTTTGAGCAGGGGCGACAGGGTGCCCGAGTCCAGCCGCAGGTGCCGGCCGATCTCCTTGACCGGCATCTCGCCGTGCTCCCAGAGCACCAGCATCACGAGGTACTGGGGGTACGTGAGCCCCAGATCCTTGAGGACCACGCGGTAGAGGGCGCCGAAGGCGCGGCTAGCGGCGTTCAGCGCGAAGCAGATCTGGCCGTCGAGGCGCAGGAAGTCCTGGTCGGCGCGGGTCGTGGTGGGCTGCTCGGTCATGTCCGCCAGTGTACCGGGGCGAAGCTTGAGCGGCATTGAATTGCGCACAACTGAATTGCGTGCTCTACTGGTGGAGCGCGGTCGGGAACCACCGGCCGCCGCCACGGTTCATTTCTGCGAGAGGAACTCTCATGGACGCGCTCTACACCGCTGTCGCCACCGCCAACGGCCGCGAGGGCCGCACCGTCAGCTCCGACGGCCAGATCGACCTCGCCCTGGCCATGCCCCCGGCGCTGGGCGGCAACGGGCAGGGCACGAACCCCGAGCAGCTCTTCGCCGCCGGCTACGCCGCCTGCTTCGCCAGCGCGCTCGGCCTGGTCGGCCGTCAGGCCAAGGCGGACACCAGCGAGGTCTCGGTCACCGCGGAGGTCTCCATCGGCAAGGACGGCGCCGGCTTCGGGCTCGGGGTCACCCTGCGTGTCGAGCTCCCGGACTCCCTGGCCGGCGAGACGGGCGCCCTCCTGGTGAAGCAGGCCCACGAGGTCTGCCCGTACTCCCGCGCCACCCGCGGCAACATCGACGTCGAGCTCGTCGTCGAGTAACCGACACCGTACGAAGACCGCACGAAGATCGAAGATCGCACGGAGATGCCGGACGCCCGGCGGACGGCCACCATGGAGTCAGACCGACTCTGACGGGGGCCGCACGCCGGGAGACGCCAGTGGGGCACAGCAGCACGACGGACGTTCTGGTCGTAGGCGCCGGCCCCATCGGGCTGACCGCCGCCGCGGAGCTCCGCCGGCGCGGCGTCTCCTGCCGCATCGTCGACCGGCTCCCCGCCCCGCTGCCGTTCGCCAAGGCCGTGGGCATCCAGCCGCGCACCCTGGAGATCTTGGACCGCATGGGGACGGTCCGCGCCGTCCTGGACGCGGCCGTCCCCATGCGCGGACAGATCACGTACGTCAACGGCGCCGAGCAGCCCCGGATCGACCTCGTCCTGCCGCCCGAAGTGCCCTACCGCTTCGCGGCCCTGCCGCAGTACGAGACCGAGCGCATCCTCGCCGAACACCTGGGCCGCTGGGGGACCGCCGTCGAACGCGGCACCGAACTGGTGTCCTTCAGCCAGGACACCGACGGCGTCACCAGCAGGCTGCACACCCCCTCCGGCGCCGAGGAGGAGCTGCGCACCCGGTACCTCGTGGGCTGCGACGGCGCCCACAGCATCGTCCGCAAGGGGCTCGGGCTCTCCTTCGAGGGCGGCGCCTTCCCCGAGGAGTACATGCTCGCCGACGTCGAGGCCGACTGGGACCTGCCGTACGGATACTCCCTGCGCGCCATGCACCTGGACGGCGCCGGCGCCGTCGACGACGTCCTCGTGTGCATCCCGCTGCCGGGCCGCGGCCGCTACCGGATGTCCATGAAGGTGCCTCCCGAACTGTCCACCGCCCAGCAGGCGGCGGCCGCCGCCGACGGTGTCGTCCACGGCCTCCAGGGCGGACGGGCCCCGCAACTGGCCGACATCCAGACCGTCCTGGACCGCCTCTCGCCGACCCCCACCACCGCCTCCGACATCCGCTGGTCATCGGTCTTCCGCATCAGCCACCGGATCGTCGACCGGTACGGCCACGGCCGGGTCTTCATCGCCGGGGACGCCGCGCACATCCACCCGCCGACCGGCGCCCAGGGCATGAACACCGGCATCCAGGACGCCTGGAACCTCGCATGGAAGCTCGCCCTGGCCGTCGACGGCGCCGCCCACCCCGGCCTCCTGCCCAGCTACGACACCGAACGCCGGCCGGTCGGCGAGGAGGTCGTCGGCCGCACCGTGCGCCACGCCTCCGCCCAGGGCGTCCAGTCCGACCCCGAGGACGCCGACACCCTGATGCTGCGCGAGGCCCAACTGCTCGTCGGCTACCGCGGAAGCCCCGTCGTCGACCCGCCCGGCGAGGGCCCCGGACCCCGCCCCGGCGACCGGGCCCCCGACTGCGGCGGCCTCACCTCACCGATCGCCGCCGTCCCGCTCCGCCTCGCCGACCTCCTGCGCGAGCGCGAACACGTCCTGCTGCTCTACGGGACCGGCCTCGACGAACTCGCCCGGACTGCCCGGGAATCCTCCGGCGGCCGCGTCGGGACGTGTGTCGTCCTGCCGGCCGACACCCCGCCCGACACCCCTGCGGGCCCGGCCGCACTGGCGGCCTACCACGACACCGGCGGCGAATTCGCCCGTGTCTACGCGGCCGAACAGCCGACCGCCTTCCTCGTCCGCCCGGACGGACACCTCGGCGCCCGGCTCTGCCCTCCCACCCCGCAGCGACTGGCCGCACACCTCGCGACCGTCTTCGCCCCGACCGCCCGGCACTGACCGTCCGTCACCGGCTGCTCGGCACTGACAGTCCGTCACCGGTCGCTCCGTCACTGTCCGTCCGTCACCGGCCGCTTTGGCCGGTTCACGTCGCGGTCAGGCCTGCGCCGCGCCGCGCGCGGCCTCCCGGCGCTGCCGCTTGCCCAGCGGAGCCAGCGAAAGGTCCTGGGCCTGCGACCGCAACTGCTTGAAGCCGTATCCGCGTTCCGTCAGCCAGCCCTCCGCGGCCAGCTCCGCGCGGGCCGTCGCGTCGAGGACATCCTCCTCCGCCTCGCCGGAATCCAGGAAGCGGAAGGTGAAGAACGGACGGGCCGCCAGGTCGTATGTGAGGTGCCCCTCGGCGGTGAACTCCGCACGCAGCATGTCGTGCGCGGGCGCGGCCGCGAGCAGCTCGGCCCGCTGGTCGTCGGTCAGCCCGTCGAACGCGCCGCGGACGGTGATACGGAAGGTACGGCTACTCATCCGGGCAGCCTAGGCCGCGGGCTCCGTCCCGCGCATCTGGATATCGACCGGTCCGCGCCGCCCCGATTTTTGGATTGCCGGACGATCCTCAATACGATCCGGCGATGATCACTAGAAAACGGCTTGCGGCCAGGGCGTGCGGCCTGTTCGCCGCACTGGCCGTCGGGCTCTTCCCGGCGGGCGCCACAGCCGCCGACGCACCGACGGCGAAGGAACCCCCCAAGGTCGACCTCGTCCTGGACGTCAGCGGCTCCATGCGGGCCAACGACATCGACGGCGGGTCCCGCATGGCCGCTGCGAAGCAGGCTTTCAACGAGGTCATCGACGCCGTACCCGCCGAAGTCCAGCTCGGCATACGGACCCTGGGCGCCGACTACCCCGGTGACGACCGGACGCTCGGCTGCAAGGACACCAAGCAGCTCTACAAGGTGGGCCCCCTCGACCGGACCGAGGCCAAGACCGCCGTCGCGACGCTCGCCCCGACCGGCTGGACCCCCATCGGACCGGCCCTGCTCGGCGCGGCCCAGGACCTGGAGGGCGGCAACGCCACCAAGCGGATCGTGCTCATCACGGACGGCGAGGACACCTGCGCCCCGCTCGACCCGTGCGAAGTCGCCCGCGACATCGCGGCCAAGGGCATCCACCTGGTCATCGACACCCTCGGCCTGGTCCCGGACGCCAAGACCCGGGCCCAGCTGACCTGCATCGCCGAGGCCACCGGCGGTACGTACACCTCCGTGCAGCACAAGGCAGAACTCTCCGGCAGGGTCCGCCAACTCGTCGACCGGGCCGCCGACCCGGTCGTCAACCCCGTCGCGACCGAGGGCGCCAAGCAGTGCGAGGGCGCCCCGCAGTTGAAGGCCGGCCTCTACAGCGACCGCGAGACCTTCGGCGAGCACCGCTGGTACCGGGTGGACGTCCTGCCCGGCCAGGAACTGCGCGCCTCGGTGAGCATCGGCGCCGACCGGGCCGTCAACAACGACTACGGCGTCCTGCTGCGCGCCACGACCGTCCACGGGCGGGAGATCGTACGCGGCTCGGAGGCGGGCGACGGCCGGACCGACGTCCTCTCCACCGGCCTGCGCTACCCCAAGGCCGAGACCGACGACGACTCGGACTCGGACGCGAAGCCCGCGGCGGAGACCGTCTGCCTCCAGGTCAGCAACTCCTTCTCCGCTCCCGCGTCCGTCAAGACCACCCCCGGCATGCCCGTCGAGCTGACCATCGACCTGGTGAACGGTCCCGACAGTGCCTCCGACGCCGCGGCATTCGGCCTCGGGCGCGGCTGGTGGACGCTGGCCGTGCTGGTGCTGGCCGGACTGCTGGCCGGTCTGGTGTGGGGATGGATCTCGCGCTGGCGCATCTCCGTCTGGAGGACCAACTGATGCGTACCGTACGCACACTGACCGCGGGCCTGCTCGCGGCGGCCGCCGCCCTCGCTGTGGCCGGTACGGCCGCTGGCACGGCCTTCGCGGACACCCCGTCGCCGAGCGCCACCACCGGTAAGGGCGGCGCCGGAGCCGAGTCCGCCCCGACCGAGGCGGGCACGAGCTTTCGTACCGCCACGCCGTTCCGGCCCGGCCAGAAGGCCACGGCCGGCGCCTCCAGCGGCGACTACCTGTACTGGGTGCTCCCGGTCGACGCCCAGCAGCGCGTCACCGTCAAGGCAGCCGTCACCCTGCCCGAGTCCGCCGCCCGGCACGGCGCCTCGACCTGGCAGCTCGACGTGTACGACGGCCTGCGCCGCCGACAGGCCTGCACCTACGGCACGCAGAGCCGGTCGGCGGCCAAGGACGCCGCCTCGGTCGAACTGTCCTGCACCCTGCGCACGGTCCGCGCCGGAGCGGAGCCGTGGGCCAACGACCCGCTCCCCGGCAGCTACTACGTCCGGCTGACGGTAGTGGACCTGCCCGAGGAGGACCTGGGCCTGCCGGTACGCGCGGCCGTCGAGGCCGACGAACATGAGGCCGGAGGCGCCTACGCGGTGGACGGGGCCCTCGCCGCGCCGCTGGTCGCCGGCACTGTGACCGGCTCCCTGCGCGAGCCGGAGGACGGCTGGTCCGGCGGCCGGTGGTCGGACCGCTGGCTCTGGACCGCGGCCGGGGGAGTACTCGGCGCCCTCGCGGGCATCTTCGGGTACTGCCTGACGCGCGGCACGGGCCGCCCGTCCCGGGTGCCGCCCGGCGCCTGACCCGGCGCACCCGGCCGGGCAGGGCGGTCACGGACTGTGCCGTGACCGCCCTGCCCGCAGCCGCGGCGGCGGACGGGTCCGGCGGCAGGCGCTGGGCCATGTGAGGACCGGCTGCTCAAGCGTTCCCGGACCCCGTCCGAAGGAGAGGGAGGCCGCGACCGACCACGGCGAGGACGCGGCCGTCTCCTGACGACCGCCGACCTCCCGGGGAGTACCTCCATGCGCCTGCTCGCACGTCTGACCACCGCGGCCCTGATCGCGGCGGCCCCCGCACTCGCCGGCGCCGCGGCCGCGGACGTCCCGGAACCCGTGCGGGCTCCGCTCCTCGTGTCCACCGCCGCCGTCCCCGGCAAGTACATCGTCAGCCTCGACGAGGGCGTGGACGCCACCGGGCTCGCGGAACGGCTGCGGCTGGAGCCCACGTTCGTGTACGGGTCCGCGATGAACGGCTTCGCGGTACCGCTGACCCCGCAACAGCTCGACGACGTCCGTACGACCCCCGGCGTCCGCTCGGTGGAGGCGGACGCGGAAGTCTCCGCCCCGCCGACCCCGGCCGGCCCCGCAGCCCTCTCCGCCGCCGGGGTTCCCGCCGCGACCTGGGGCTTGGACCGCATCGACCAGCGGACCCTCCCGCTCGACGGCGGCTTCTCCACGGCCGGCGACGGCGCCGGGGTGACCGCGTACATCCTCGACACCGGGATCGACTACGACCACGCCGAGTTCGAGGGCCGCGCCGAGCCCGGATTCGACGCCGTCGGGGACGGCGGCAACGGCCGGGACTGCGAGGGCCACGGCACGCACGTCGCGGGCACGGTCGGCGGCCGGACCTACGGCGTCGCACGCGCCGCCCGCCTGGTCAGCGTCCGCGTACTCGGCTGCGACGGGCGCGGCGAGTACTCGGCGGTCGTCGCCGGCCTGGACTGGGTGGCGGAGAATGCCAGGCAGCCGGCCGTCCTGAACGTCTCCCTGGGCGGGAGCCGCTCCGATGCCGTGAACAGGGCCGCGACCGCCGTGGCCGAGTCGGGCACCCTGCCGCTCATCGCCGCGGGCAACTCCGCGGCCGACGCCTGCACGGTCTCCCCCGCCTCGGCCGACCGGGTGGTGACGGTGGCCGCGAGCAACCAGGCCGACGAGCAGTCCGGATTCTCCAGCCGCGGCGAGTGCGTCGAGATCCACGCCCCCGGCCAGCAGATCGACTCGGCGATGCTCGGCGGCGGCAGCGTAGCCCTGGACGGCACCTCCATGGCCACCCCGCACGTCACCGGAACGGCGGCCCTCTACAAGGCCGCGCACCCGGCCGCCACGCCCGAGGAGGTCGCCGGCTGGCTCGTCGAGACGTCCACCGAAGACCTCCTGACCGGTACCGGTACCGGCACCCCCAACCGGCTGCTGTTCACGGACGGCGTCTGACGGCCGGCCGCCGCCCGTCCTCAGCCGCCCGCCCGCCGGTTCGGTGACCGAACCGGCGGACGGCACCGGCCCAGCCGGTGGTCGGGGGCCGCTGGCCGGGGGGCACCGGCCGCTCAGCCGAGACGCGTGAGCCTCGTACCGAACGAGGGCTCGGCCAAGGCCCCCTTGACGGCCACCGGGACGCTCTTGGCACCCTCGCCTTCACCCGCCGTCAGCACACCGACCTCCGTCCCGTCCTTCGCGGTGTGCGGCAGCGGCGAGGCACCGGCGTTCAGGGACAGCTCGAACCGCTGGCCGGGCACGCTGAGCACGTTCAGGTCCTTGACGGCCACGAGCGGAGTACGGCCGCCGAGCCCGTCGTCCACGTACCCGACGACGTCGCCCTTGCGGACGAGCGGGGCGGAGGCGAGGGCCGTCCGTACCGCCTCGATGATCTTCTTGCTGTTCGCCTTCACGAGGGCCAGGCTGTTGAGGGCGTCCTTGTCGGGGGCGGGCGCGCGCTGCTCCATCAACGAGCCGACGATCAGCGGGTTCTCGTCACCGACCTCCTTGTAAGCCGCCCACACGAAGGTTCCGCCGGCGGGTGTGCTGGAGCCGGTCTTGATGCCGCGGATGCTCAGGCCCTGCACCGTGAGCAGGTCGTTGTTGTTGACGAGCTTCTTGCCCAGGCCCTTGATGGGGGCCTCGGGCAGGGCGACGATCACGCGGAACGCCTCCTCCTTCATCACCGCCTCGGCGAGCTTCAGCTGATCGGTGGCGGTGCTGACGGTGCCCGCGTCCAGACCGCTCGGATCGGTGTACGTGGTGTCCTTCATCCCGAGTTCGCGGGCGGCGGCGTTCATCTTCTCCACGAACGCGGCCTCGGTGTCGGTGCCCGTGTCCCAGCGTGCCAGCAGGCGGGCGACGTTGTTGCCCGAGGGGATCATGAGCATCTTCAGCATGTCCTGCTGGCTGAACCTGGAGCCGACGGTGAGGCCCGTGATCCGGGACTCGTGCTCGGAATTGCCGTCCGCCACGGTCTTCGCGTCGACCGTGATGTCGGGACCGGGCTCGTTCTTGCGCAGCGGGTGGCCCTTGAGGATCACGTAGGCCGTCATGATCTTGGCGACGCTGGCTGTCGGGACGGGCCTCTGATCGCCGAAGGTGCCGATGTCGCCGGAGCCGGAGACGCGAACGGCGCCCTGGCCCTTGGCGGGCCACGGTATGGAGAACTGCCCGTCGACGGTGTGGTCGGTCTCGGCGGCGACGAGCCGGGGGGCGGGCAGGGGCCGCAGCATCTGGCCGCCGATGCAGGCGCCGACGAGCAGCAGCAGGATCGGCGTCCACACCTTGACGCGGCGCAGCGCGGTCCGCCGGGGGGTCTGCGGCGGGGGAGGGGTGTTGGTGAGGTCGGCCAGCAGGTCCAGCGGCGGCAGGGGCGGCGCGGTGGCCGCCCGCGCGGGTGCGGGTGCCTGCGGCTGGGGGCGCGCCGGGACGGGCGGCGGGACGTCGAGGTCCTTGAGCGCGACGAACTGGCTCGTCCGCTCGGAGTCCTTGTCCTTCGCCGCTCTGGCCCATCCGGGCACCCGCGGCCCGTCGCGGTCGTCACCGGCGGTGTCCGGGCCGGCGGAGCGACCCGCTCCGGGATCGGCCCCGTCGCGCGACGCGTCGGCGTCCGTCTTCAGCAGGGGCCGGGCGGCCTTGTCCGCGGCGGACCGCTCCTGGGCTGCGCCGTCCGTCTCCTCGTCGGCCCGGCCGCCCGGCTCGCCGTCCTTGGCGTCGGTGCGGCTCGTCCCGGAAGCCTTGGCCTTGGCGGCGGGGCTTTCCGGGCCGCGCGGGACGTCGGCCGTGGCCCTGGGCTCGGTGGAGGCCGGCGCGGGAATCTTGAGCACGCGTGTGGCGTCGGAAGCCTCTGTGGCCTCGTCCTCCGCGTCGGTGCCGCTCGGGACGTCGGCCGTGGCCCTGGGCTCGGTGGCGGGGCTTTTCGGGCCGGTCGGGGTTTCCGTGTCGGCGTCGTCGGGCGCGGCGGTGGTAGGCGCCGGCATCTTGAGCACGCGTGTGGCATCGGAAGCCTCCGTGGCTTCGTCTTCCGCGTCCGTGCCCTCGGGCTCGCCGGCGGCGTCGGCCGTGGCCTCCGGAGCGTCGGCGTCGGCGTCGGCCTCGGGTTCGGCGGCGCCGGCTGCAGGTCCCGTCGGGGCTTCCGGGGGCGCGGACGTGTCGTCGGCTCCCTCGACGCCGTCGTCGGGAGTGGTAGCGGTGGTGGTACGCGCCGGCATCTTGAGCACGCGCGTGGCATCGGAAGCCTCCGTGGCTTCGTCCTCCGCGTCCGTGCCCTCGGGCTCGCCAGCGGCGTCGGCGTCAGCCTCGGGTTCGGCGGTGCCGGCTGCAGGTCCCGCCGGAACCTCGGCGGGCGCGGACGTGTCGTCGGCTCCCTCGACACCGTCGTCGGGAGTGGTAGCGGTGGAGGCCGGCGCGGGCATCTTGAGTACGCGTGTGGCGTCGGAAGCCTCCGGGGCCGCGTCCTCCGAATCGGTGTCCGCGGGCTTGTCCGAGCCGGGCTCGGGCTCGGGCCCGGCCTCGGGCACCGGCTCGTCGTTCCCCGCCGCGGCGCCGTCGGCCTCGGCCGACCCCGCCTGGTCATCGGTGTCAGGTTCCGTGGACGTGTCATCACGGTCCGCCCCCGCGACGGTGGTTCCCTCGATCTTCGGGTCGTCCGAGGAACCGCCCGTCACCCTTGCCGTCTTCATCCCAGCCCCGCCTTGCCGCTCACACTGTGCAGATACCGTTCGGCGGCGCCCGAAGAGGGCCCCGCCGCACTTCTAGATGCGGGCCGTGAACCACGCGTTCCCCGACCCCGATCTTGTGACCGTTCGGTCATATTCGGTGAGTACGGCTACTCATGACCGCGCCCCCACCCCCGCCGACGATGGACCGCAACACCACCGCACCACCACCGAACGGGGCCGTCCATGCTCAGCCGAATCGCCTCCGCCCTGGTCCCCGCCTTCGGGCGGCTGACCGTCACCGCCGACCCCGGTGCCCGACCCGCCACCGGTTCCATCCTCGTGGCCAACCACACCTCGCTCGCCGACCCGGCCGTCGTGGTCGCGGCATTGCGCCGGCACGGGATCGAGCCGGTCATCCTGGCCACCGCCGGCCTGTGGCGCGTACCGCTGCTCGGTCCGGCGCTGCGCCGCGAGGGGCACATCGCCGTCCACCGCGGTACCGCCCGGGCCGCGGACTCCCTGGACGCCGCTGCCGTGGCCCTCGCCTCGGGCCGCAGCGTGCTGCTCTACGGCGAAGGCGGCCTGCCCGCGCGCCGCGACGCCGGGGAGTCCGCCCCGGGCCCCTTCCGCAGCGGACTGGCCCGTCTCGCCGCCGCCACCGGAGCCCCCGTCGTGCCCGTGGGCCAGGCCGGCTCCCGCCGACTGTGCTCCGGCAGCCGCACCAAGCAGCTCGCGGGAGTCTTCACGGCGCCGCTGCGCAGGCCCTGCCTCCACGTGCACATCGGGTCGCCGCTGCAGCTCCCCACCCGGGTGCCGGAGGCGACGGACCGGGCCCGTGACGCCGTCACCGCGGCCTGGCGTACTGCGGCGTCCGCCGTCGGGGAGACCTGCGCTGCCGCCTGAGGACGGCTCAGCCGGTGCTGTGCCCGAGCAGGACATGGGCCGCGGCCTCCCGGTCGGCGTCGGTGTCGATGAAGGACATGACCACCGGGCTGCTGCCCGTCGGGCCGCCGGTCGTCGCGCGCAGCCGGTAACGCTCGATACGGACCGCCCCGCGGGCGAGCGGCTCGCCGCCCGTGAACAGCGACAGCGGCTTAACGTCGTTCGCGACACGCAGCTCGGCCGACCGCCAGATGCCCGAGGCCCGGTCGAACCGCTCCAGCAGGAATCCCGGCCCGCTGCCCGCCCTGTCTCCCGGTTCACCGACGAGGATCTCCATCTGGAGGGCGACCAGCAGATGCCGGTACTCGGCGGAGTTCCCGTTCCGCAGGGTGACGGTGAACTCCTGCGCGGCGCCGCCCCGTACGAGGGCGAGCCGGCCGCCGCGGGTCTCCACCGCGACGGTCAGCCGGGTCGGAGCCGCAGGCGGCGTCGTTGCCGCCCCGGCCGTGGGCGCGGCCGACGCAGTGGCGGTACCGGGCGTGGAGGCAGCCGCGGAGGGAGCCCCGGAAGCAGTGGACGCAGTGGAATTCGTGGCGGTGGCGGTGGCCGTGGACGTGGCCGTCACGGGAGCGGAGGCCGCAGCCGAGACCGAGGACCCCCCGCCGTCCTCCGTGCCGCATCCGGAGGAGCCGGCGAGCAGGACGGCGGCCACGGCCGCGGCGCACAGGCCGCTGCGGGGCACTGTACGGGGCACTCGGGCTACGGGCATGGGATCGGTTCCCCCGGGGTCGGCGACGTCAGGAACCTAACAAGCGGGTGCCGGGCCGACGAGCCCGATCGGGCCTCGGGGCGGCGACGGTTCGGTCACGGAAAAGGGGACCGCCCCCTCAGCGGAGCGGCTTCTCGAAGCTGAAGGCGGTCACGGCCATGCGCTCGCGGAAGTAGAAGCGGTGCGCGTCGGTCCGCTGGGTGCCGGAGTCCAGGGTGAGGGCGGTGCACCGGGTGGCCAGGGCGTGTTGCTCCAGGTGTGCGAGCAGGGCGCGGCCCACACCGGTGGACCGGGCGGTGGCGGACGTGACGAGATCGTCGACGTAGAGCTTGCGGACCATGGCCGTGGTGGCGACGATGCGCCAGCCCGCCGCGCCCACGCACACCCCGTCCGCGTCATAGGCCGCGGTGAAGCGCAGCCCCTGGCCCTGCCCCTCCGCGAGGACCGAGAGGAAGAGCTCCTCAGTGAGGTGGGGACGCAGTTCGAGCAGCACGGGCAGCAGGTCGGCGGTGAGCCGGGCGTCGCCGGGCTCCATGTCGATGATCTTCATAGCGGCAGGCTACGTGCTCACCCGGCGCGGCGTTCTCGCGCGGTCGCGGCCCACGTGTCGAAATGGGAGGGACGGCTCCGACGTCCCGTGCGAGAGGCTCCCCACCCAGGAGCCCGCGACCAGAACAGAAGGAGTGGCACCCCATGAAGTACATGCTGATGGTCCTCGGGAGTCAGGCGGACTACGACGCCATGGGCGGTCGGGCGAGCACCGGCAACCCCGCATGGTCGGAGGCGGAGCTGAAGGCGATGTTCGACTACATGGCCGCCCTCAACGACGACCTCGCCGAATCCGGCGAGTGGGTCGACGGGCAGGGGCTCACCGAACCCCGCCTGGCCCGGCTGGTGACCGCGGGCGCCGACGGCACACCGGTGGTCTCCGACGGGCCGTACGGCGAGGCCAAGGAGGTGCTCGCCGGCTACTGGATCGTCGACGTCCCCGACTTCGCCCGGGCCGCCGAGATCGCCGCCCGCGCCCACGCCTGCCCGGTGCCCGAGGGGGCACCGAACTACCCGGTCGTCGTCCGGCCCGTCGACTCCGCCGCGGGCACCGAAATGTGACGACGCCGAGACGCACCTCTGCTCCCGCACCTCTGCTCCCGCACCCCGATGACGCACCCCGCCCCCGAACCCGCGAGTGAGGACCTGCTGCGCCGGCTGGCGCCGCAGGTCCTCGGCGCGCTCGTTCGCCGCTACGGGCACTTCGACGCCGCGGAAGACGCGGTGCAGGAGGCCCTGCTCGCCGCGACCCGGCAGTGGCCCGAGGAGGGCCGCCCCCGCAATCCGCGCGGCTGGCTGATCCGCGTCGCCTCCCGTCGGCTCACCGACCAGCTGCGCAGCGAGGACGCCCGCAGGCGGCGCGAGGAGACGGCCGCGGCGCTGACGCCCCGTGACGAGTTCGTCGCACCACCACCCGGCGAGGACCGCGCGCCCGCCGAGGACGACACCCTCACGCTGCTCTTCCTCTGCTGCGGTGCCGACCTGCCCGCCGCCGGCCGGATCGCCCTCACCCTGCGGGCCGTCGGCGGCCTCACCACGGCCGAGATCGCCCGCGCCCTCCTCGTACCCGAAGCCACGATGGCGCAGCGCATCAGCCGCGCGAAACGACGCATCAAGACCTCCCCGTCGCCGTTCGGCACCCCCGACGGGCAAGAGGACGCGGCACGGCTCGCCGACGTGCTCCACGTCCTCTACCTGATCTTCAACGAGGGCTACACCGCCACCTCCGGCCGCGAGCTGCAACGCGCCGACCTCGCCGCCGAGGCGATCCGCCTCACCCGCGCCGTCCACGCACTGCTGCCGGACGACGGAGAGGTGGCCGGCCTGCTCGCCCTGATGCTGCTCACCGACGCCCGCCGCGCCGCCCGCACCGGGCCCGACGGCAGCCTGATCCCCCTCGCGGAGCAGGACCGTACCCGCTGGGACCGCGCCACCGTCGCCGAAGGGGTCGCCCTCGTCAGCGACGCCCTCACCCGCACCCCGCTCGGCCCGTACCAGGTGCGCGCCGCGATCGCCGCAGTCCACGACGAGGCGGCGAGCGACGAGGACACCGACTGGGCGGAGATCCTGGGCCTCTACGAGGTGCTGGTCCGGCTGGTCCCCGGGCCCGCGGAACGCCTGGGCCACGCCGTCGCCGTGGCCATGGTGCACGGCCCGCGACGGGCCCTGGACCTGCTCGCCGCACTGGACGAAGACGACCACCTCGCCGGCCACCACCGCCTGGAAGCCGTACGGGCCCACCTGCTGGAGATGGCGGGCGACCGGGCGGCGGCCCGCGCCGCCTACGCGAAGGCCGCGGGCCTCACCCTCAGCACCCCGGAACGCCGCTACCTCCGGTCCAGGGCCGCCCGTATCGCCGAATGAGTCCGTCATTGCGGGGCCCGCCGTCCGCATGCCGGACATCGGCCACGGTTGTCGGACCCCGGCCCCTACTCTTGATCACGTGAGCCCGACGCCTGACGACCACCCGGCCCCCGAACGCTCCCTCGCCGAGATCAACGCCGACATCCGCTGTCTCTTCGCGCGCGCCGAGGGCCGCCTCTCCGACGCGGAGCGGATCCGCCACGCCACACTGCTCCAGGAATGGGCCGCGGCCATGCGCGCATCGGTGGTCCCGGCCGCGTAGCGGAGCAGCCGGGGCGCGAGCCGGCCCTGGGTACCCGGCGGTCGAGGCGTGGGAGGCGGCGAACGACGTGACACTGCCTAGCGGCCGAGGACGCGCCGGAGCCAGCGGACGCGGGCGTCACGGGCGTCCCGGGTCAGGGCCGCGCCCGGTGCGAAGGAGTCGAAGCCGTGGAACGCCCCGGGCCACACGTGCAGTTCGGCCTCACCGCCCGCCCGCCAGAGCGCGTCGGCGTACGCCACGTCCTCGTCCCTGAACGTCTCGGCCGACCCGACGTCGATGTACGCCGGAGGCAGCCCGGACAGATCCGTCGCCCGCGCGGGAGCCGCGTACGGCGGTACGTCCGAGGTGCCGTACAGGTCGCCCAACAGCGCCTGCCACGCCGTCGCGTTGGAGGTGCGGTCCCAGATGTCGACGCCGGCCATCTGGTGGCCGGAGACGCTGTCGCCGCGGTCGTCGAGCATCGGGCACAGGAGCAGCTGCCCGATGGGTGTGGGCCCGCCCCGGTCGCGGGTGAGCAGGGCGAGCGCCGCGGCGAGGCCGCCGCCCGCGCTCTTCCCGCCGATCACGATGCGTTCCGGGTCGATGCCCAGCTCCTCCGCGTGTGCGGCCGCCCAGACGAAACCGGCGTAGCAGTCCTCCACCGGTCCGGGATGGCGCACCCGGGGCGCCAGCCGGTACTCGACGGAGATGACGGCCAGCTCCAGGGGGAGGGCCCACTCGCGGAGCAACTGCGGAAGCACGCACGAGGCGTTGCCCATGATCATGCCCCCGCCGTGCATGTAGTACAGCAGCGGCAGCGGCCCGTCGAGGCCGGCGGGCCGCGCGCTCACCAGCGTCACCTCGGGCTCACCCGGCGGCCCCGGCACGCACAGCTCGTCGACCTCGAAGCGGCCGCCGTCCCGAAGGTCCCGCACGGACGGTCGAGGCCGCACGGCGGCGTCCCGCTCCTGCCGGGCCGCGAGGTTCTCCGGGGTGAACGGCTCCCCGACCACCCCGCCCCTCAAAGCCGCCAGCGCCAGCGCCAGTTCGGGGTCCAGCGCAGGCGCACACCACGCCACGGAGTCGGGCCCGGTTCGCGTGAAATCCATGTCCCCAGTCAACCACCCACCCCTGAGCGTCAGCCGAGTTGGAGCCGTCCGAGCCGTCGGCCGACCGCCTGGCCTGCAGCTGGAACCGCAGAAGTTCTGTGGGTCCCACAGCCGAACGGTGCCGCCTGTTGAGTGGTCAATTGAATAGTCCACGTCCTCGACTTGCAAGCCGATCGGCCGGTGGCAAGCTATAAGCGAACCGCGTGTTCGGAATCGGATCCACCTTGACGATGCAACCATTGCATGAATGAGCGGAAGGTTGGATTTCATGGAAAACAAGCTGTCGCGCATCGATGATGCCGTTGTGGAAGGAGACTGCGTGGTCTCCGGAAGTCGCGACTCGGTGATCGAGCTGGTGAAGCAGGTGGTTGAGTCTGGGATCTCGGCGTCGTTCTACGTTCCCCGCAGCATCGCCGAAGCTGTCTTGGCCTGGTACTGGACTGCCGAAAGAATTCGGGAAGTCGGAGTGGAGGTGGTGTCGAGCGAAGAGCAGAGAAGAATTGAGAAGGAGCTCGGGCTCGAGGGCGTCATCCACTTCGCGAATCGCACCGAATGCGAGAACTGCGGTCACGTGTATGGGGCCTTCGAGTTTGTGGAGCAGGGAATTCGGACGCACGGGAAGGAAGCGGTCGAAGCTGTCCTGGAGCTCAAGAGTGCTGTCCTCATTCGCGTGAACCCCACCGAGGTCTCCGTCTGCCCCGATTGTGAACAGCGGATCACGCAGGGCGGCCTCAAGCTGGGGGAAAGAATTGTCGGCGGTACTGAAGTCCCTCACTACTATGGCGGGACATCTGCGTATGCGGGCTGCTGCAGAGGAGGACAACTTCAGAGGTAGCCCTCCTTGCGCCACCGCACCGCGGACCTGGACGCGCCGGTCGGCCCCGTCCGCCGACGGGCCCGTCAGGCCCCGTCCGGTGGGGGGACGTGCCCCGCAGCCCGCTGCACCATGGCCTCCAGCTCGTCGCGGTCCAGACCGGTTGCCTCCGCGTAGTTCTCCAGGGCCGTGTCCAGCAACCACCAGGGCTCGCGAGCGTCTTCCCACGCGTCCCGCCAGGTCACATGCTGCTCGTCGGTCCACTGAGACGTTTCGCCGAGCTCTTTCTGAAGGAGCATCAACGCGGCATGCGCCTCGTCGGACGCCTCCTGCAACTCCACCAGTTCGTCCAGTGCGTCAGACAGTTCGATTTCCACCCCGGGATCTTAACGGTGAGGGCGACGGATTGCCTCGCCCTCGCTACGCACGCCCGCCGTCGGTGGCGGGAGCCGTCGCCGCGTCGCTGCGCAGGCGGCGCTTGTCCGGTTTGCCGCGGGGGGTCAGGGGGATCTCCCGGAGCCAGAACACCGCGGTGGGGCGGTGTGCGCGGGCCAGCTCCCGTTCCACCGCGTCGCATACCTCGTCGGCCACGCCCGGACCCGGCGCGTACCCTGCCGCCGGGACGAGGAAGGCGCACACCTCCTCCCCGGTGAGGTCGCTGTGCCGGCCCACCACCACGGCCTGGGCCACGGCGGGGTGCCGGGTGAGGGCCGCCTCGACCGGCAGGCAGTACACGTTGTCCCCGTCGACCATCACCACGTCCGCGATCCGGTCGTCGAGGTACAGGTAGCCGTCCCCGTCGAAGTGCCCGAGGTCCCCGGTCCGCAGCCAGCCGTCCCGCAGCACCTCGGCCGTCAGCTCGGGCCTGCCCCAGTAGCCGGCCATCACGGCCTGCGACCGGGCCCACACCTCACCGGTTCGCCCTGCCGCCACCGTCGCGCCCCGCTCGTCGCGTACCTCGGCCTCCACCCCGTCGACGGGCCTCCCGACCGACGCCAGCAGCTCCGGCCGCCCCCGCACCGCCGCGTCGTGGTCTGCCGGGGTCAGCCGGCAGACCACTCCCGCCTCGTTCGTGCCGTAGCCCTGCCGCCAGCGCCCGCCCCAGCGCGTCACCGCCTCCCGCAGCCGTTGCGGATGGACCGGCGAATCCCCGTACGAGATCACCTCCAGCCCGGGCACCCCATGGGCGGTCACCGGGTCGTCCAGCAACCGGTACACCATCGATGTCGTCAGGTACGTGGACACCGGTCCCAGGCGCAGGCAGGCCGCCGCGAACTCCCGCGTTCCGAACGGCTCCAGGATCTCCACCCGTCCCCCGGCCCGGAACTGCTCCAGGCACCGGCCCCCGGACCGCTGCGCCAACGAGGTGACCGACAGGTAGTCCGTCCTGGCCCAGCCGGCCGGCCGTACGGTGTTCCGCGCGGCCATCGCGCCGAAGGTCGAGGCCACCCCCTTGGGCCGCCCCGTCGTCCCGCCGGTGTACGTCACCCGCGCCACGTCGTCGTCCCGCGCCCCCACGGACACCGGCCCGGCAGCCGCGCGTCCGCCGGCCTCGCGGACCGCGTCGTCCAGGTCCAGCTGCCGCGCCCCCGCAGCGGGCACCGGTACGTCGTGCACCACCAGGTCCGGCCGGCAGTCCCGCAGGATGAAGTCCAACCCGTGCAGGGCGGGTCCGGCGAGGACCTGCGTCAGCCGCGCACCGAGCAGGTGCGCGGCGATCCGCACCAGCAGCACCTCCGGCCGGTTGGTGCCCGCGACACAGGCCAGCCCCGAACCGCGCCCGATCCCCGCATCGGCCAGCACCCCGGCGAGCCGCCAGGACGCGTCGAGCACGTCCTGGAACTCCAGCACGACGGGTCCGGTCCCGAGCGCCGGCCGCCCCGCGTGGCGCTCGAACGCCCCGACCAGCTCCGTGACATACCGCGCGGCCACCATCCGCGATCCACCTCTCCACGTACTGCTGATGATCGTACGGGGCCTGCCGGGCCGCGCCGGCCCCACCACACCGGCGGCCCACTCCACGGACGGGCGGCCCACCGGCATCATGGGCGGCATGACGACCGAATCCCGTGCTCGTTCATTCAGCTCCGCGGCCGCGCGCTACGCCGCGAACCGCCCCTCGTATCCGCCCGAGCTCTTCGACGCGCTGGAGCAACTGGCCGGGTTTCCCCTGGCCGGCGCCCGCGTCGCCGACGTGGGCGCGGGTACGGGAATCGCCACCTCGCTGCTGGAGGCCCGCGGCGCCCGCGTCGTCGGCGTGGAGCCGGGCGAGGGCATGGCCGCCGAGTTCCGGCGCCGCAACCCCCGCACACCACTGGTCCGCGCGGACGGCAACAGGCTGCCGTTGACGTCCGGATGCCTGGACCTGCTGACGTACGCGCAGTCCTGGCACTGGACCGATCCGGACCGCGCGGTCCCCGAGGCGCTGCGGGTCCTGCGGCCCGGCGGGGCGCTCGCGATCTGGCACAACGACCCCGACGTCACGGTCGGATGGATCGCGGAGCAGCAGGCGCGCATCGAGGCCCGGTTCGGGCCCGGCTGGTACATCAACGAACGCGCCCGCTCACAGGACGGGCTGCGGTTCACCGACCGTCACCTGCCGTGGTCGCGCCGGGTTCCGGTCGGCACGCACCTGGCCAAACTGTCCACCCACTCCCTCTTCCTCGTCGGCGAGCCCGGCACGGACGCCTTCCTGTCCGACGAACGCGCCCTCCTCATGGGCCGCTTCCCCGACGGCTGGGTGGAGGAGCACTACGTGGTCGAGCTGAACGTTGCCGTCCGAGGAGGGTGACGGGCAACATGCCGCCGAACGGGTGAAGCACCGGAACCCGGCGCCGCCCCGGCCGTTGATCAAGGCGCTCACCCCCACGCACTCGTGTGACATAAGGACCTCTGATGCTCAAGAAGATCATGGCCACCGCCGCCGCCACCGCATCCATCGTCGGCGCGGGCGCCGCGGTCGCCGCCCCGGCCATGGCCATCGGCAACGACAACGGGATCAACACCGTCAACGGCAACGGCGCCCAGCAGATCTACGGCAACCAGAAGACCCACGGCGACCAGAGCCCGCAGCTCGGCCTGGTCCAGGGCACCCTGAACAAGCCCTGCATCGGCCTGCCGGCCAAGGTCAACGTCCAGTCCGTACTGGCGCTCATCGCCAACATCGGCGTTCAGGACATCAACGTCCTGTCCAACCCGCAGAACCAGCAGTGCACCGAGAACTCCACCCAGGCCAAGGGTGACGAGCCGCTCTCCCACATCCTGGACAACATCCCGGTCCTGTCCGGCAACCTGTCGGCCGGCAGCTGACGCAGGCCCCTTGTGCGAGCCGGGGCCTCCGACGCCTGCGCGAGTGCCCACGGGGCCCCGGCTTGTTCCACCCGGATCCGCCGATCCGACGCTTCCAACGGCGCGCGCCGGCCATACGGCCTCGACGTGGGCACCGAACCTCGCAGCACAGAGCCTCCAGCCCGACCGGGCCGGAGGCTCTGTCGCGTTCCGCGAACCGCGTCAGCAGGACCTGAAGTTGCTGGCGCCGATGATGCCGTCCCCGAACGGTTGGTGGACCGAGGCCTTCAGGGTGGTGCCTTAGACCGGGAGCATGTCGAGGAAGCGGGAGATCGTCGGATCGCTCGGGATGCCGCCGTGGACGGATCCGCGGGCCGGGACGGTCAGCAGCAGGCGCACCGCGTCCTCGTCCAGGACCGACAGCCCGGCCACCGCGCTCGCGGCGGACCGCGGCAGGGCGTGCTGGGCCCAGCAGGGCCGCGGTGACGAAGGCACGGCGCCCTACGGGACCTCGCGGACCTCTCCCGCGGCCACCTGCGCCTCGCGCTGACCCCGGCCCTTCACCGCGTACCTCGTCGCCGGGCTCCACGAAGCCACCCCGGTATCAGCGCGACCCCCCTGTACCCGGAGACCCTGGGCCTGGTCGTCACCGCCGAGGACGGCGGCCCGGATGCGGGGCTCCCGCCCCTGCCCGTACGCGACCTCGCCGCGCGCCGACTGGCCCTGCCCAGCGGGGACTTCCCCACCCCCGGTCACATCGACGACTACCTCGCCGCGCACGGCATCCGGCCGCACACCGCGGTCGAGGCGAACTCCGCCCAGGCGCTCACCGAGATCGTCCGGCGCACCTCGCTGGCCACCGTCCTGCCCAACACCGTCACCCTGCTGCACCGGGCAAGCGCGCAAGAGAGCGCCGCGTCGCGCACCTTCACCGAGTCGGCCGCCCGCCTGGTCCGCACCCGCGGGTATCCGCGTCCGACGGGTTGGCCGGGTGGCCGGCCCAGTGCGTGGCGTGCTCAGCGGGGGGCGTGACCCGGTCCCGGCGGCCGGTGATCGTGGTGCGGCGCCGCGACGTGTGAAACCGGCTGCGCGCTTCCCCATCCGGTAGCTTCGGTTCCATGACCACTGAGCCGCAGAGCTTCGAGATCCTGGTGGTGCCCGAGCACATCGAGAACCTCCGTGGCGCCTCCCCGGCGGACCGCGCACTGAGGTCGGCCGTGGTAGAGGCGACCGGCGAACAGGGGGCCTCCGGGTACCCGCGCTACCGGGGGCAGGGCGTGGAGGCCGACATCGACCCCGACACGCGCACCATCGAGGCCCTGCTCATCGACGGCGCGGAGCTGGACTACGGGCTGATCGCCATGATCGCCCCCGAGGAGAAGGGCCGGGGAGGCCGCCGGACGTAGCGGCGTACGGCCGGGTGAACCGGGGCGTTTCGGTCGTATTGATGTTGGCCGGGAGCGGGCCAGCGCGGGCCGGGTGCGGCGCCGTAGCGTCTTTCCCATCGGGAAGAACGTGACTGGCGCGCATCGAGGAGACCGACGGATGACCAAGCCCGTTCCCCAGCAGACGAGTTCGCGTGCCGCCGTGCGGGAGGTCCTGGATCGGGCGGTGAGCGGGGCCGGCCTCCCCGGCATGGTCGCCGAGGTCCTGGACCGCCGGGGCCGGTGGTTCGGAGCGGCGGGGGTGGCCGACACGGTGACCGGGCGCGAACGGCTGCCCGAGGAGCAGTACCGCATCGGGAGCACCACCAAGACCTTCACGGCCACCCTCGCCCTCCTGCTCGCCGCCGAGCGCAAACTCTCCCTGGACGACACCGTCGAGCGATGGCTCCCGGGCCTGGTCAAGGGCAACGGCAACGACGCCGGCGCGATCACCGTCCGGCACCTGCTCGGCATGACCAGCGGGCTCTTCAACTACTCCGTGGACGAGGGGCTGCTCTCCCGGCACTACGGCCCGGCCTTCCTGGAGCACCGCTACGACCGCTTCAGCCCCGAGCAGCTGGTGGAGATCGCGACCTCCCACGCCCCGGACTTCGCCCCGGGCGAGGGCTGGACGTACAGCAACACCGGCTACGTCCTGGTCGGACTGATCATCGAGCGGGCGACCGGCCGGACCTTCGCCCACCAGGTGGAGCAGCGCATCGCCCGCCCGTTGGAGCTGACCGGCACCTATGTCCCGGGCGACGACGAGCACGGGCTGCGCGGACCGCACGCCCGGCTGTACAGCAAGAACTTCCTCACCGCGCCCGACGCCGAGATCCACGACGTGACCGAGCTCGACACCAGCTTCGCCTGGTCGGCCGGCGGCATGGTCTCCACCGCCGGTGACCTGAACCGCTTCTTCGCCGAGCTGCTGGGCGGCCGGCTGCTGCCGCCCGCCCAGCAGGAGGAGATGTTCGCGGCCCGCCCGACTCCCGAGGGCAAGTGGATCCCCGGCGCCTCCTACGGCCTGGGCATGTCGTCGATGACGGTGCCCTCGGGCGCGACGGTCTGGGGCATGGGCGGCGCCATCAACGGCTCGTTCTGCTACACCTACGGCACCCGCGACGGCGAGCACCTCGTGGCCCAGAGCGTCAACGGCGACTGGAACGACCCGATCGGACTCTTCACGCAGGTCCTCGAAGCGGAGTTCGCCGCCGACGGCCCCGCCTGACGGCCCCGCCTGACGGCCACGCCTGACGGCCCGGCGTGACGGCCCGGCGTGACGGCCCGGCGTGACGGCCCCGCGTACGGAGGCCGGTGCGCGGGCGCCCCGGTGACAAGCGTCCGGCCCGGCCCCCGTGGGTGAACCGGTCGTAGACGACGCTCCCGTCCTCGTCCGTGTCGATGTGCAGGAAGAAGCCGAGCCGGTACGAGGCGCAGGCCGAGGGGATGGATGGGGACCGCGAGGCGCTGTCCGTGTGGGTGGACCCGTATCCGTTGAGCCAGGCGTCGTAGCTGCCGCCGTGCGGGGCCTGGCCGGACTGGTTGGTGATGACGTGCATCCGGTCATCGACTGACCGGCCGGGTGCCCCCGGGGCGGGCGTCTCAGCTGCGGCGGTGTGCGGTCAGCAGGAGGTACTCCCACTCCATGACGCCGTCCGTGGTGTGCTCGGCGGCGAGGGCGTCGAGCGCCGCGTCCAGGGCCGCGACCTTCTCCGGATCGTCGCCCACCGCGCGGTACACGGCGATGGTCGGCCCGTAACAGGCCTTGAAGAACTCCCGGAAGTCCGACGGGTTCTTGAAGAGGGTCACGGGGACCGTCCGGCGGCGGGCGACCACGTCGGTCACAGCGTCGCCGAGCAGCTCGTGGACGTATTCCTCGTTGCCCCACAGGGGCGGCGGCTGCACACCGGGCGGGGGCGGCGGGGCGTACGGCTTCATCGCGGCGAAGAGTCGGCCGACGAAACCCTCGGGGGTCCAGCTGAGCAGCCCGACCGTCCCGCCGGCCCGGCACACGCGGAGCATCTCATCGGCGGCGGTGCGGTGGTGGGGAGCGAACATGATGCCGATGCAGGACATGACGACGTCGAACTCGCCGTCCGCGAAGGGCAGGGCCTCGGCGTCCGCCTCCCGCCACTCCAGCTTCGCGCCCTGCACGGCGGCCAGGTGCCGTCCGACCTCGAGCAGTTCGGGGGTCAGGTCCGACGCCACGACGTCCGCCCCGGCCAGCGCGGCCGGGATGGCGGCGTTGCCGGAGCCCGCCGCGATGTCGAGGACCCGGTCGCCGATCTGGATCCCGCACTCCTTCACCAGCAGGGGCCCCAGGGGGGAGACGACATGGGATGCGACGGACGGATAGTCGCCCAGTGCCCACATCGCCCGGTGCTTGGCCTTCAGGGTGCGGTCGGCCTGCCCCGCCTCGCTCGTATCGGTCACGACAGCCGTCCTCCAGCGCTCGAAGCGGTCCTTCCCCGAGCCTAGGGACGGTCGCGCGGACCGGCCCGTCGGCGGAGCCGCCCGGGTGACGGGTGCCTGCGGCGGACCGCGCCGGGCCACGGCCCGTCAGCCGTGGCCGTCCGCCGTGGCCGTCAGTCACGGGCCGCGAGGCCCCCGAAATCGCGGGCGAAGCCTTCGCGGAAGCCGGGGCGTTCGAGGGCCTCCTCGAAGGCCCGGGCGGCGCGCGCGAGCGCGGTCGCGTTCTCCTGGGCGGCGGTGAGTTCGGCGAGGTACGCGCGCAGGCTCAGTCCGCGGTCGGCGGCGAGCACGGCGAGCCGGTCGCGCACGTCGGTGTCGACCTCGACGGTGGTGGTGTCGGCCATCCTCCGAGTATGCGCGCCCGGCGCCCGCCCGGGGGCCCGTTCGCCCCCGCCGGCCCGCACCCCTGGGGAGTGTCGTCGAAGTCCCGCCTGGCGGGCGGGGTCTGGCACGCGGGTCCCGCCCTTCGGCGGCCGACGCCACTTTGACGACACTGCCTGGCCCGCCCAGCGTCCGGTGAGGAAGGTGACGGCCACCACGGTGCACAGCGGCCGCGCGACGTACAGGTAGGCGCTGCGCACCCAGGGGCGGCGCATGCGCCAGCCCGCCAGGGCGATCCACAGCGGCCACCACAGCAGGGTGGAGCGGGGCAGGGAGGTGTACCAGTAGGACGTGCCCAGTCCAGTCGCCGGTCCACGCGTGCAGGTACCGCATCGGGCATACGCCCGGCGCACCGCATCCGGTCGGCATCGGACGACGGGTTCTTCTGTGACTGCGGTCACATGGCGTGCGGCCGGCTCATTGTCGCGTCGGCCGTCCCGGGGGCGGCGGCGCCACGAGGCCGGACAGGGCCTGGCGGGTGAGGCGGATCCGGATCCGGACCCGCGGGAAATGCGGGGTCTGTTGCGGCCGCGGCTCCGCAGCTGCCCGGAAACGGCGGAAGGGCCCGGATCCACAAGGATCCGGGCCCTTCCGTGCAGTAGCGGGGACAGGATTTGAACCTGCGACCTCTGGGTTATGAGCCCAGCGAGCTACCGAGCTGCTCCACCCCGCGTCGGTGGACCTCACCCTACGGCATCCGGGGGACGCCCTTCGACGAATTTCCCGGCCGTGACGCCCGGCAAGTCCGTACAAGGGCGAAATCCCGCCGCGCAGGCGTGATCATTCCCCCTGGTGACAGTGCGTGCAGGCGTGTACCTTCTCCGGTAGCTGTCGTGGTTCCGAGTGCCTTGCCCGCGCCTTCTGGTGTGGGCAGTTTTGCTGTGTTGTGCCGTAGGACCAGGGCGATCACCTCCGTCCTCCACGCCGTGTGGAGGACGTACGTCAACGGGAAGGCATGAACATGGCTACGGGAACCGTGAAGTGGTTCAACTCTGAAAAGGGCTTCGGCTTCATCGCCCAGGACGGTGGCGGCCCGGACGTCTTCGCCCACTACTCGGCGATCAACGCCTCGGGCTACCGTGAGCTCCAGGAGGGTCAGGCCGTGACCTTCGACATCACGCAGGGCCAGAAGGGCCCGCAGGCGGAGAACATCACCCCCGCCTGATCCCCGGCCGGCCCGGGCTGTGGCCCGGGCTCCGGAGAACCGTTTCCTCCTCCGGTGTGAACCGGGGGGAGTGGACGATGAGGGCCGTGCGGCACCGCCGCACGGCCCTCATCCGCGCACGGGCCGGGACGCCGGCCGGCGCGTGCTCCGGAGCCGGACCGCCGCCCCGACGGCGGCGAGTGCGACCGTCGCGATCCCCGACGCCGCCAGCACCCCCCGGGGGCCCATCAGCGCGGTCAGGGGCCCGCCGAGCGCCGTGCCCACCGGCCCGGCGGTCAGGAGTGCCGCGCTACGGGCCGCGAGGACGGTCGTCAGCCAGGCGGCCGGGGTGCGTTCCTGGAACAGGGTGTACGACAGCGCCGTGAACGGGCCGTAGATCAGGCCGCCCAGGGTGAAAGAGGCCAGCGTGACGGGCGCGGACGCGCCCAGGCCGAAGGGCACGAGAGCGAACCCCCAGCCCGCGACGATCCCCAGCGTCACCGGCCAGAGCGGGAACCTCCGCAGCGCGCCGGCGGCCAGCCCGCCCAGCACGGCGCCCGCGCCGAACAGCGCCCAGTACAGCCCGAGAAGAGCCGCCCCGGCATGCAGGTCGTCGGTGACGTGCAACGGCAGCGCGACCTCCGCCGGCCCGTACAGGAAGTTGAAGAACCAGGTCAGGGCCAGGACGCCGAGGAGTTCGGGCTGCTTCCGCAACAACCGCAGGCCGGCGGACGGCCGCTCGGCGCCGGCCCCGGCACCCGCCTGCGGCCCTGCCTCCGCCTCTGCCTCCGCCTCCGACTCCCACTCCGTCTTCGGCTCACCGCCCGGGGCCCGGACTCTGCCCACCTGCACGGCGAGCACGGCGAAGGACAACGCGTCGAGGCCGATCAGCCAGGCGGGGCTCACCCCCGCGGCCAGGAACCCGGCCAGGGCCGGCCCGACGACGATCGAGGCCGCGACGCTCGACGACAGGAGGGCGTTGGCGGCCAGCCGCTGGTCCGGCGGGAGCATCTGCGCGACCAGCGAATACCGCCCCGCGTTGCCCCATGCGTGCAGTACGGACGAACCCGCGAGCAGGGCCACGTACAGCACGGGGTGCAGCAACCCGGCGGCCCAGGCCAGGGGTACGCAGCCGAGGAGGACCGCGCGGATCCGGCTGTCGGCCGCGAGCAGCCGCGCCGCGGGAAGGCGGCGCAGCAGGCGCCCGAACAGCAGCGCGCCCAGGGCGCCGGGAAGTGCGTACGCGGCGAGCGCGGCCCCCAGGAGCAGGCCCGAACGACCGGGAGGCGCGATCTCGATGGCCAACCAGGCCACCGCCACCACGCTCATCCCGTCACCGAGATCGGAGGCCGCCAGGGCCGGCAGCAGGCGTCTGAAACCGGTGTGGGCGAAGAGCGGACGGTAGGCCTGCGGCAGGAGGCGGGTTGTCTGTGCGGGAGTCACCAGGTCAGACTCCTGGTTCAAGCGCACTTGAGGTCAAGGGGGAGCGGTCGGTGCGACAGCTCGGGATAGGAGAGCTCGCGCGACGGGTCGGTATGCGGCCCTCGGCTCTGCGCTACTACGAGAGCGTCGGGCTGTTGCCGTCCGCCGAGCGGACGGCGGGCCGACGGGTCTACCCGGTCGCCACCGTGCGCCGGATCGCCCTGATCAAGATGGCGCAGCGGGCCGGCTTCACCCTGGCGGAAATCCGAGCCCTGCTGGACACCGACGGGGACCGCGGCACCACCCGGCAGTGGCGCGCCCTCGCCGAAAGCAAGCTCCCCGAGCTGGACCGGTTCATCCGGCAGACGCAGATGCTGCGCGACGCCGTCGCGGACTGCCTCGCCTGCGGATGCATGAACTTCGACAAGTGCGGGCTGCTCGCCGAGGACGGTCCGGGGACCGCGCAGCCCCGGGGATGAGGCATGATCGGGGGATGTCTGATCGCATCATTGCCGCCTGTGACGGAGCGGCGAAGGGTAACCCCGGGCCAGCCGGCTGGGGATGGGTCATCGCCGACGCCGAAGGACGCCCGGAGCGCTGGGAGGCCGGTCCCCTGGGGCGGGCCACCAACAACATCGGAGAACTCACCGCGCTCCAGCGGCTGCTGGAGGCGCTGGCGCCCGGTACGGCCGTCGAGGTGCGGATGGATTCGCAGTACGCGATGAAGGCCGTCACGCAGTGGCTGCCCGGCTGGAAGCGCAACGGATGGAAGACCTCGTCCGGCCAGCCCGTCGCCAACCGCGAACTCGTCGAGGAGATCGACCGGCTGCTGGCCGACCGCGACGTGACCTTCCAGTACGTTCCCGCGCACCGCGAGGACGGCGACCACCTGAACGCGATCGCCGACCAGGCCGCCAGCGACGCGGCCCTGCGGCAGGAGGCCGCGGGCACGGCCCTCGGGAACGCGGACATGCCCGTACCGGCGCCCGCCGCACCCGCGCGGAGCAAGTCCGGGACGGCGAAGAAGCGATCGGCCGCCGGCTCCGCGACGGGCCGGGGGAACCGGGCCATCAAGGCGAAGTTCCCCGGCAGCTGCCCCTGCGGGAAGCCGTACGCCGTCGGCGACATGATCGCCAAGAACGGCAGCCGCTGGGGTCACGAGAGCTGCGCGACCGCCGTGACCGACTAGGTCGCGGTCAGGCCGCGGCTCGTGTCCCACAGCCGGGCCGCGACGTGGGGGCGGCGACGTGGTCCCCCACCGGTTCGCGCCGCTGCTCGCCCCGCAGGCCGAACGCCCGCGTCCGCCGCGTCGAACGGGGCGAGGGCGGCGAGGTCCAGCCGTACGGCCCGGACCCGCGCGGCCGGGACCCCGCGTACGGATCGATGCCGCGGCGGCCTCGGCCCCGGCGGGGTCCCGGCAGCCGAGCACGACGGTGGCCCCGAGGGACGGCCGCCCCCGGCGGGCAATACGGTCCCCACGCTGCCGCCCCCCGCCGACGGCCCGGCGCCACCCCTACGGGCGGATCACGCGGAGGTAGGCCACCTCGAAGGACATCTCGGACACGTCCCGGTCGGGCGCGGGGTGGTAGCGGCCCGCGCAGACCGAGAGGTTGACGATGAGGTACGCGCGCCAGCGGCGGCCCACCCCGCGCCGGTCGGCGAAGACCTGCGTGCCGTTGACCCACCACACGACCGAGCGGGACCCGAACTCGACCTTGAGGTCCACCCAGCGGCCGGGTCCGACCGCCGCGTCGCGGTGGTAACGGGAGCCGCCCTTGACGTGGTTGGACAGTTCGAGGAGGTCGGGGTTGTCCGGGTGGTACTCGAAGACGTCGATCTCGTTGCCGCCGTCCAGCCAGGTCCAGATCGCGGGCCAGGCCCCGAGCTCGGAGGGAAGCCGTACGCGGGACTCCAGCACGTCCCCGGTCCGCACCATGAACCCTTCGTCGCTGCCCTCGGTGGTCAACAGGCCCGTGTTCCAGTTGCCGTCGGGGCGGCGGACGGCCCGGAAGGTGCCGCTGCGGCTGTAGGAAGGGTCCTGGACGAGGTGGTCGAGCTTGTTGTCGCCGGGGTTGGTGGGGCCGCCGTTCGGATAGGCCCAGGAACGGCCGGCGACCCACTGGCGGGTCGAGCCGAAGTCCGCCGTGAAGACCGGGGTCCGGGCGTTCGCCGGGCCGGCGCCGTCACGTTCGGGAGCGGAGGCGGAGGTAGAGGAAGAGGAGGAGGGGCGTCCGAGGAGCCGTCGGATCCGGTCGAGAACCTGAGTGAGCACATCGCTCCTTCCCGAGAACGCGAGCCCTTGCAGCATGCCCGTCTCCCGGGCCATACATACCGGTCCACCGGTTTGTGTTTCACCCACCCGGGCGTGTAATAATCCAAATGCATTTGCAACCATTACGTTAGAGGGTGGGTCCGCCGGGCGGTGGCACGTGTCCGGGGCGCCGACTCGACCTACCTCGCCGACCTGGCCGTCGACGTCGCCCACCAGGGCAGGGGCGTGGGCCGCGACCTCATCCGGGTCACCGGGGAAGCGGTCCCCGAGGCGAAGGTGGTCCTGCTCTCCGCACCCGCCGCGGTCGACTACTACCCGCACATCGGATTCACCCGCCACGCATCCGCCTGGACCATGGACCGCCTGTCCCAGGGGCAGTCCTGAGCCGCATGCCATGCGCCAACAACGCTTGTGCATAAGACAGTTGCGCACGCCCACGGCGGGGTACGATCCGTGCCGTGGGGGGAAACGTGACACGACGTGATGTCGCGCTGCGCGCCTGCGGCTGCGCGGCGACAGGCTTGTTCTTCATGGTCATGGCCGGGTGCACGGCCGACGGAACGGCCGGAGGCGGGGCGACGAGCCGCGCCCCGGCCGCGTCACCGGCATCACCCACCTCACCCGCACCGCCGCCGTCCACCGCCCAGCCCTCACCAGGGGCCTCGCCCCTCTCCCTCGTACCGGAGCTGGACGAGTCCAAGCAGCCGAAGACGGCCGCCGAGGCACGGGCGCTGCTCGACCGGATCGTCATCACCGAGGACGCCTTCGGCCCGGACGTCGTGCGCCGCACCCCCTTCGAGAGCCGGCCGGACCGCTGGCCCGTCCTCGACGAGCAGTGCGTGTGGCAGACCGCCGACCTGCCGCGGGACGTACTCGCCACCAACACCCGCTACTTCCAGATCCCGGCCGGGAGCGGCCACGGCCGCGTTCAGATCAACGCCACGGTGACCGTCCACCACAACCGCGCGGAATCGGGCTGGGAGACCGCCCGCGCCATGGAGGAGGTCGTGCGCTGCCCCGACCAGAAGCTGCGCGAGGGCGAGGACATCAAGGGGCTGCTGGGCACCGCGAACCACCAGGGCGAACAGATGAACAACTGGAGCGAGGACGCCTTCAGCGAGTTCGGCACGTACGTCAGCGCACAGGGGGGCGAACCCCAGCGCTACTTCTGGTACCAGGCGCAGTTCGGCCCCGTCACCGTGGCCATCGCCGGCAAGGGCGCCGAGGGCTTCAAGCAGGAGACCCTCACCCAGCTCGTCGTGCAGGGCAACAGCCGCATGATCGCGCAGGCCAAGCAGGCCCTCGGAAAGGCGGCCGGCTGATGGAGCAGCTGCACCCCTCGGACCCGTCCCGGATCGGCGGCCACCGCCTCCTCGGACGGCTCGGCGCCGGCGGCATGGGCGTCGTCTACCTCGGCCGCACCGACGACGGTGCGCTCGCCGCCGTCAAGGTCATCCGTGCTGAATACGCCGAAGAGGCCGACTTCCGGGCCCGCTTCCGCCGCGAGGCCGAGATCGCCGCCGAGGTCGACACCCCGTGGGCCGTACGGATCACCGGCGCCGACCCCGACGCCCGCGAACCGTGGCTGGCCACCGCCTTCGTCGCGGGACCCTCTCTGGCCGAGGCCGTCTCCGCCCACGGGCCGCTCCCGCTGCGCGCCGTACGGATCCTCGGCAAGGCCTTGGCCAAAGCCCTTCAGGTAATGCACGCGCAGGGCCTCGTCCACCGCGACGTCAAACCCGGCAACGTACTCCTCGGCATGGACCGGCCCCGGCTCATCGACTTCGGCATCGCCCGCGGCGGTGAGCACACCGCTCTGACCTCCGCCGACGCCGTACTCGGCACACCCGGCTTCATCCCGCCCGAGCAGGCCGAGGGCCGCCCCGCCGAACCGTCCGGCGACATCTTCTCCCTCGGCTGCCTCCTCGCGTACGCCGCCACCGGCCGGCTGCCCTTCGGCGCCGGCACCGTGGAGGCCGTGCTCTACCGCACCGTCCACGACGAGCCCGACCTCGGCCCGGAACTCCTCGCCGACCCCGAACTGACCGGCCTGCTGCGGACCTGCCTCGCCAAGCACCCCGACGTCCGCCCCACCGCGGCCGGGCTCGACGAGGCCCTCACCGAGGACACCCCGGGCGAGGGCACCGACTGGCTGCCCGACCCGGTCGTCGCCACCATCGCCGAACGGGCCGCCGCCCTGCTCGCCCTGCCCGGCATCGAGGAGACCGCCGCCGACCCGAAGGCCGCCCCGGCACCCGGCAGCACCGGCCCGGCGCCGTCCCGCAGGCGTTTCCTGGGCTTCGCCGCCGGCGCCGTACTGGCGATCGGCGGGGGCACCGCCACCTGGCTGGCCCTGGACGAGGACGACGACCCCGAAGGCACACCGGCGGCCGCTCCCCGGCCGTGGGTGATCGGTGTACAGGCCGACCTCTCCGGCCCGCAGAAGGCCGCCGGACTCGCACAGGAGCGCGGGGTGCGTCTCGCCGTCGACGCCTTCAACTCCCGCAAGGACAAACCCTTCACGCTCACCGTCGCCACCGCCGACGACGCGGGCGCGGCGGACCGCGCCCCGGCCGCCGCCACCAGCCTGATCTCGAACGCGGACGTGCTAGCCGTGATCGGACCGACCGGCAACGCCACGGTCACGCCCTGCCTGGAGCTGTACGGGGAGGCGGCCCTGCCCCTGCTCACGGTCTCGGCCCTGGCGAGCGCCTTCAGCGTCGCCGACCGGCGCAGCTTCTTCCAGGTCAGCCCCATCTCCTTCATCCAGGGCTCGGCCCTCAACACGGCGCTGGCCCGCCAGCAGGGGGTGAGCAGGCTGGGCGTCCTGTGCGACCGGGACGGTGACGGAGAAGGCTGGCAGGCGATCCTGCACGCCAGCCGCACCATCGCCGGCTACGTTCCCGGAGCCACCGTCTACCCGCGGGTCGTCCCGCGCGGTACCCAGGACCTCTCCCCGGTCGTCACCGACATGCTCACGCACGGCGTCGACGCCTTCTTCTACTCCGGCACCCCGCAGGGCGCGGCCAGGACCGCCACCCTGCTGGCGGCCGCCGGGTACCGGGGGCACCGGGCCGCCGACTACGCCAGCATGGGCCCGGAGTTCCTCGCCGCGGCGGGCCCGGCCGCCGAGGGCTGGCAGTTCGTCGCCCCGTACACCGGCCCCGAAGCCCCCGAGACGGCCGAGCTGGCCCGCGCGCACAAGGCCGCCTACGGCACGGCGCCCGACGTGTGGACGGCGGAGGCCTACGACGCGGCCGGCCTGGTCATCGACCGGCTCGTCACGGCGGCCCGCGGCGGGAGCCGCCCGGCCCGCGCCGAACTGCTGACCGCCCTGGCGCAGGGCACCTTCCGCGGCCTGACCAAGGAGTACGCCTTCGGCGAGGACCGGACGGTGAAGGGCAACACCTACTTCCTCCACCGGGTGGAAGGCGGCCGGATCCGCTACGTGGGCCCGGCCGCCGAACCCCCTGCGGGATAGCGGCCGATGCGCCCCCTCCTGCCCGCCGATCCGGCCGCGATCGGCGGGAACCGGCTGCTGGGCCGCCTCGGCTCGGGCGGCATGGGCACCGTCTACCTGGGCCGTTCCCCCGAGGGCGTCCTCGTCGCCGTCAAGGTGATCCGCGCCGACCACGCCGCGGACCCCGCCTTCCGGGCCCGGTTCCGCCGTGAGGCGCAGGCCGCCGGCGGGCTGACCGGGCGCTGGGTCGTGCCGGTGATCGCCGCCGACCCCGAGGCCCGCGAACCGTGGCTGGCCACCCCGTTCGTCCCCGGCCCCTCGCTGGCCGAGGCGGTGGGCGGGTACGGGCCGCTGCCCGTCCGGACCGTGCGGATCCTCGGCGCGCGCCTCGCCGAGGCCCTGGCCGAGGTGCACACGGCCGGGCTGATCCACCGCGACGTCAAGCCGGGCAACGTCCTACTGGCCCCCGACGGGCCCCGCCTGATCGACTTCGGGATCGCGCGGGTGGCCGGCGCGACCACGCTCACGGCCGTGGACGCCGTCGTCGGCACCCCGGGCTACCTGGCCCCCGAGCTGGCCCGCGCGGGCGGTCCGGTCGCGGGACCGGCCGGCGACGTGTTCTCCCTCGGCTGCGTGCTCGCGTACGCGGCGACCGGGACCGGCCCGTTCGGCGGCGGGCACGCGGCCGCGGTGGTCTTCCGCACCGTCCACGAGGAGCCGCACCTTGGCTCGCTGCCGGAGGAGTTGCGGGAGGCCGTCGGCGGCTGCCTGCTGAAGGAGCCGGCGGACCGGCCGACGCTCGGCGAGCTCACCGCACTCCTCGGACCCGACCTGGGCGGTGCGGGCTCAGCGGCGGCCGCGGACTGGCTGCCCGCCCCGCTGCCCCGGATCATCGCCGAACGCTCCACCCGGGCCCTGGACCTGCCCGCGCCCGAACCCACCCGGATCGACGCCCCGGCGCCCGCCCGGCAGTTCACCCGCAGGCGCCTGCTCGCGGCCGGCGGAGCCCTGGTCGCCGCCGCCGCGCCGATCGCCTGGTTCACCGCCCGGGGGCCGGGCGGCCGCGGCGCACCGCCCGTCGACGCCGACCGGGACCTCCCCGTCCTCACCCTCGGCCTGCAGGCCGACCTGACCGGACCCGGCCGGGCGACCGGCCGGGCACACGAGCGGGGCATGCGGCTGGCCGCGGACCGGCACAACGCCCGGGCCGACGCCCCCTTCCGGCTGGCCCTGCGGGTCGCCGACGACGGCGGCGACATGCAGCGCGCCGCCCCGGCCGCCAAGGAGCTGGTCGCCGACCCGGCCGTGCTCGCCCTCGTCGGCCCCACCTGGGACGCGGCCGTACCGGAGCTGGCCGGGGCCTGCCTCGCCGCGGACCTCGCCCTGGTGCTGGTGTCGGTGAACAGTCCGGAGAACACCCAGACGCTGTGGCGCACGGCGTGCGCCACCCGCCCGTCCGACGAGGGCCTCGGCCTGCCGGTCCTGCACTACCTGTCCCAGGTGCGGATCTCGCGCCGCACGGCGGTCGTGGAGGACGCGGCCGACGGATCGACGGCGTGGCAGGTCACCAGGGTGCTCCAGCAGAGCCCCCCGGCGCAGGGCACGGTGAGCGTCCACCGCGTCCCCGAGGGGGGCTCCGACTTCGCGGGCACCGTACGCGCGCTGACCGAGGCCCGCGCCGAGGCGGTCGTGTACGCCGGTACCTCACCCGAGCGCGCGGCCGAGCTGGCCCGCGCGCTGACCGACGCCGGCTTCCGGGGCCCGCGCGTGGGCCTCCAGCAGGCCATGGAACCGGCCTTCCTCACCTCGGCCGGCCAGGCGGCCGAGGGCTGGGTTTTCAGCGCCTTGTACACCGACCCCCTTGCCACGCCCCCGGCCGCAGAGTTCGTCGCGGCCCACCGGAGCGCGTACGGCGAACCGCCCGCCCGGTGGGCCACCGAGGCGTACGACGCGGTGGGGCTGCTGGCCACCGCCCTGGCCGGGCTGGAGGGGGAGGGCCGGGACCGGGCGGGTCTTTCCCGCCGGATCTTCCGCACGACGTACCAGGGCCTCGCCAAGGCGGTCGCCTTCGACACCGGGACGCGCGCCCTGACCGGAGACGCCCTCGGCCACCTCTACCGGGCCGAGGCGGGCGCCTTCCGGTACCTGGGCCGCTACGCGGACGTGAGGAGCGACCCGTGAGCACCGACCTGTGAGCACCGACCCGTGACCTGCGACCCGTGAGCGGCCTACTCGAACCGTGAGGTGTCTCCGGCCCCCCGGCGCACGATCTCCACGTCACCACCCGAGAAGTCGATCACCGTGGTGGGCTCGGTGCCGCAGTCACCCGAGTCCAGTACGGCGTCCACCTCGTGGTCGAGCCGCTCCTTGATCTCCCAGCCCTGCGTCATCGGCTCCGCCTCGTCCGGCAGCAGAAGCGTGCTGGACAGCAGCGGCTCGCCCAGCTCCGCGAGCAGGGCCTGGGTGACCACGTGGTCGGGGATCCGGACGCCCACGGTCTTCTTCTTCGGGTGCAGCAGCTGGCGCGGCACCTCCGAGGTCGCCGGGAGGATGAACGTGTAGCTGCCGGGCGTGGCCGCCTTGATGGCGCGGAACACGTTGTTGTCGATCTGCACGAACTGCCCCAGCTGGGCGAAGTTCTGGCACACCAGGGTGAAGTGGTGGCGGTCGTCGAGGTTGCGGATCGACCGGATCCTGTTGATGCCGTCCCGGTTGCCCAACTGGCATCCCAGCGCGAAGCAGGAGTCGGTCGGGTACGCGACGAGCTTGCCGGAGCGGATCATGTCGACCACGTTGTCGATGGTGCGCCGCTGGGGGTTCTCGGGGTGCACGTCGAAGTATTTCGCCATCCGCCGAGCCTACGCGGTCGTGGCGGGGCCCGGTCACGGCCGCTCGGGACGCTTCCCGGCGCTTTCGGGGGCACGATGAGAGGTAACCGTGCGCCCTGGACCGGCCCGGACCACCCCGAACGGGGGAGGAGCGGCCCGGGGCGGGTGGCCGCCGGGCCGACGGTGCCGGAAGGGAGCATCGCCGATGGGTGCGATCGACGGGTCGGGGGCCAACGGGAGGCGGCCCGCCGCGGCCGGACTCGCCCCGCCGAGCGGGCTGCTCGACGTCCTGAACGTCGCGGCCGTCGTCCTCGACGCCGAAGGCCGGGTAGCCCTGTGGAGCCCGCAGGCCGAGCAGCTGTTCGGCTGGACGGCGGCCGAGGCCCTGGGCCAGCCCGCCGCCCGGCTGCTCGCCGCCCCCCAGCACGTGGGCCTGGTGTCGGAGCTGTTCGCCCGGGTCATGGGCGGTGCCGGCGACTGGGCGGGCGCCTTCCCGGTGCGGCACAAGGACGGCAGCACACGCCTCGTGGAGTTCCGCAACATGCGGCTGCTCGACGAACGCGGAGACCTGTACGCCCTGGGCATCGCCACCGACCGCACCACGCTGCGGCAGCTGGAGCGGGACCTCGCCCTGTCCGCCCGCCTGGTGGCCCAGTCCCCGATCGGGCTCGCGGTCCTGGACACCGAGCTGCGCTACGTCCTGGTCAACCCCACGCTGGAGCGGATCAACGGGCTGCCCGCCTCCGAGCACATCGGCCGGGGGGTTCGGGAGGCGCTGTCCTTCCTCGACGACACGGAGGCCGCCGAATCGGCGATGCGCCAGGTCCTGGCCACCGGCACGCCGCTGCTGGAGCAGTTCACGGCCGGCCGCACCCACGGCGGGCACCGCGCCGAACACGCCTGGTCGGTGTCCTACTACCGGCTGGAGGACGCCACCGGCCGGGTCCTGGGCCTGGCCACCTCCGTGGTGGACGTCACCCAGAGTCACCAGGCGGCCCTGGAGATCGCCCGCAGCCGCCGCCGCCTCGCCCTGATCGCGGACGCCACCGTCCGTATCGGCACCACCCTGGACCTGGACCAGACCGCGCGCGAGCTCGCCGACGTCGTCGTGCCGGAGCTCGCGGACATCGCCGCCGTCGACATCCTCGACTCGGTCCTGGAAGGCCGGCCAACCCTGAGGTCCTCGGCCCACGAGCCCGCGGTGTTCCGCGCCCTCGCCGTCGCGGCCGCCTACCCGAGCGAGGCCGTCCGCGCCGCCGACCCGCCGGGGGACATCGCCCGCTACGCCGCGGACCGGCTGGTCACCCAGTCCGTGACGACCGGCCATCCCGTGCTCGTCGCGCACGTCCAGGCCCGGGACATCTCCCGGATCGCCCGTGACAGCAACGCCGCCTCCCTGCTGACCCGCGCGGGCCTGCGCTCCTACCTGGCCGTGCCGCTGATCGCGCGCGGCGAGGTCCTCGGCGCCCTCGACCTCAAACGCACCCGCAACCCGCTGCCCTTCAACGACGACGACATCGTGCTGGCCGGCGAACTGGCCGCACGGGCCGCCGTGTGCATCGACAACGCCCGCTGGTACCGCAACGCCCACCACACCGCCCTCGCGCTCCAGCACCACCTCCTGCCCCACCACCCGCCGACCACCCCCGGCCTGGAGGTCGCCTCGCGCTACCGGCCCGCCGCCGCCAGCAGCGAGATCGGCGGCGACTGGTTCGACGCCATCGCCGGACCGGACGACACCACCGTCCTCGTCATCGGGGACGTCATGGGCAGCGGCATCAACGCCGCCGCCAGCATGGGACAGTTGCGCACCGCGACCCGCACCCTCGCCGAACTCGCCCTGGACCCGCCCCAGGTGCTCCAGCAACTGGACCGCACCACGGCCGCCCTCGAGGAGACCATCGCCACCTGCGTCTACGTCGTCCACGACCCGCACCGGGCACAGTGCCGCATCGCCGTCGCCGGCCACCTCCCTCCCGTGCTCATCCGCTCCGGCCACGCACCCCGGCTGCTCGACCTGCCCACCGGCGCACCGCTGGGCGTGGGCGGCATCCCCTTCGAGGCCACCACCGTCGCCATGGCGCCGGGAGACCAACTGGTGCTCTACACCGACGGCTTGGTGGAGACCCGGGACCAGCCCATCGACGAACGGCTCGACCTCCTCCTGGACCTGCTCGCCGACACCGGCCGACCGCTGGAGGAGACCTGCGACCGGCTCCTGGACTCCCTGCGCCGCCCCGACGACCACGACGACGTCGCCCTGGTCATCGCCCGCGCCAGGTCCCTGACGCCGGGCGACGGCTCGCCTCGCGGCCCCGCCGGTACGGGCCTAGGCTGACCGTGCATGCCTTGCCCTGGTCCTCGTACCGAAGGAGGCATTGGTGAAAACGACGCACACACGGCTTCGCCGGGCCTGCGCGGCCACCGCCGCGGCGGGCCTGCTCCTCACCGGGGCCGTCACGGCCACCGCGTACGGCGCCCCCACCCCCGGACCGTCCGTTTCCGCCACCCCCTCCCCGGACACGGCCGGGGAGTTCAAGCAGCTCACCCCGGCCGTCGCGCTCCGACTCGACGCCGCCGTCCGACAGGTCATGCGCGAGGCGCAGGTCCCGGGCGTGATCGTGGGGCTGTGGGCACCCGGCAAGGGAAGCTATGTGAAGGCCTTCGGCGTCGCCGACAAGGCGACCGGCGCGCCCATGCGGACCGACTTCAACACGCGCATCGGCAGCCAGACCAAGACGTTCACGGTCACCGCCCTCCTCCAGCTGGTCGACCAGGGCAAGGCCGGCCTCGACGACCCGATCGGCGACTACATCTCCGGCGTGCCGAACGGCGACCGCATCACCCTGCGGGAACTGGCCGGCATGCGCAGCGGGCTGTTCAACTACAGCGAGGACCCGGACTTCGACAAGGCGTTCACCACCGACCCCGACCGCCGTTTCACCCCGCAGGAGTTGCTCGACTACTCCTTCAAACACCCGGTGCAGTTCGCGCCGAACGCGCAGTTCCAGTACTCCAACACCAACCTGGTCCTGCTCGGCCTGGTGATCGAGAAGATCACCGGCCGGCCGCTCGCCGAGGTCATCGACAAGAACGTCGTGGAACCGGCGGGCCTGGGCCGCACCTTCTTCCCGACCGGCGCCGAGTTCCCCCAGCCGCACGCGCAGGGCTACACCGACCAGACCGCCACCGGCAAGGTCGAGGTGGCGACCGACTGGGACCCGTCCTGGGCCTGGGCGGCCGGGGCGATGATCTCCGACCTGCAGAACCTGCGCAGCTGGGCGCGCACCCTCGCCACCGGCACGCTGCTGACGCCCGCGACACAGGCCCAGCGCCTGAAGACCACGTCGGTCGGCATCCCCGGCGCCGGCTACGGCCTGGGCCTCTTCAACGTCCAGGGCTGGATCGGCCACAACGGGTCGCTCCCGGGCTACGAGAGCCTCGGCGTCTACCTCCCGCAGGCGCAGGCGACCATGGTCGTCATCCTCAACACCGACATCCTGCACGACGGCCAGGAACCCAGCACGCTCTTCGGCGAGGCGATCACCAGCATTGTGACCCCCGGCAACGTCTACCCCGGTCACAAGCCGTCCGAGCCGAAAAGCGGCTGACCGGGTCGGATGATCCGACTGTTAGGGTCCGAGGTATGCCCGAGCTCATCGCCCCCACCCCCCGCCTGCACCGATCCTGGACCGCCGCGCAGGAGGAATGGGGGCCCGACGCCCACATGGACGGCGCGGGGCTCGGCTCCGAGGACGACGTCGACAGCCCCGAGGGCTTCGCCGCCTGGACGCAGAAGCTGCGCGGGTACGCGGACCGCTCGGTGCCGGTCGACCACGGCCGCGTCCACGCGACGTACTGGTGGATCGCCGAGGGCGACACCTACCTGGGCGCCATAGACCTGCGCCACTACCTCAACGGCTTCCTCCTCGACGCCGGCGGCCACATCGGCTACAGCATCCGGCCCTCGGCCCGCAGGCGGGGCCTCGCCACCTGGGCCCTGTCCGCGGTCCTCCACGAGGCGCGCGTCCTGGGAATGGACCGCGTCCTGCTGACCTGCGACCCGGGCAACGAAGGGTCCGTCCGCACCATCGAGCGCGGCGGCGGCGTGCTGGAGGACGTGCGCGAGACCCTGATCGGACCGAAGCGGCGCTACTGGATCACCCTCTGACCACCCCGGCCGGCCCGGGCGCACTGGCGGCCTGACCGTCCGGCGGCACGTGGGCGGCCCGTCGGCAGCACCGGCATCCCGGTGCGCTTCGGCCGACCCTGCGAGCCGTTGCCGCTCCCTGACGGCGCCGCCGCCCAGACCTGCTCCCCGGGCGATTGGCGACGGCGACCCGGCCACATAGTGTCGCGTCCATGTCCAAGGCCGAGATCGACAGGGTGACCGCCGAGTTCTTCGGGTCGTTCGACAACCGGGGCGGCAAGGCCGCCGACGTGGCCCGGATCCGCAGGCTCGCCCTGCCCGGCGCGGTGATCGTCATGACCGGCCCGCGGTTCACGGTCTACACCGTCGAGGAGTTCATCGAACCGCGCCGGGAACTGCTGGCCGGGGGCCGGCTGGTGGAGTTCTCCGAGTGGGAGACCTCCGAACGCACCGACATCTCGGGCGACATCGCCTCGAGGTTCGGGGAGTACCGCAAGTCGGGGGTGCTGGACGGCGAACCGTTCGAGGGCGGCGGCACCAAGACCATCCAGTTCGTACGCACCGCGGAGGGCTGGCGGATCGCGGCGTTCTCCTGGTACGACCGGCCCTGACCGGGCGGCCCGCTACACCCCGCCCTCCGCGCCGCCGCAGCAGCCGTCGCGGAGCATCTGGTGCGGCACCCCGCGCCAGTCGTCGGCCGCCGCGCCCGCCGGCGTCCCGTAGCCGGTGAAGGCCCGCTCCAGTACGGGGCGTTGGTGCAGGAACCCGCCGCGGAGGGTCGCGCGCACCCGGACCAGGTCCGCGAAGTCGGCGAAGGGATCGCCGTCGACGAGGGCAAGGTCGGCGATCCGCCCCGGTTCGACCGTGCCGAGCCGGTCCGCGACGCCGAAGACGCGGGCCGGAGTCCGGGTCACGGACCTCGGCGACGACCCGGTCCCCGCCCGCGGTGGCCGTCGCGGCGCCGTTGGCCGCACGGGTGAAGCGGAGTCCGACCGGGGCCGCGTCGGGCGCGGCCGCGCGGGCGTCCGCGGGGGAACGCCCCAGCAGTGCCGCAGCGGCGCCCGACGACGCCGCCTGGAGCACGGTTCTGCGCGCGACTCGCATTCCGACCACTCGCCTCACGTGTAGAGGCAACCGGTGGCGACGGCCCGGACGGCCCGTCCGCCTGTGAACGATCAAGACCCCTTCCGGGCAACGGCGCCACGAAGGGACCGGTCGGGACCCGCCGGGACCGCCGGGACGAGTCGGGACGGGTCGGGACGGGTCGGGACGGGCGGTGATCGGTCGGGGAAACCGTTTGACCCCGGCCGTTGCCGACGGGTCGGATGACCGTCGTGAGCACAGGACAGATGCACCCCGGGCAGTACCCCGTCGACGAACACCTCGTACGGCGGCTGCTCGCCGGGCAGTTTCCGCAGTGGGCGGGGTTGAGGGTGGAGAGGTTCCCGTCCGGCGGCACGGTCAACGCCATGTACCGGCTCGGCGAGGACATGGTCGTACGGCTGCCGCTGTACGAGGGCGGGGCCGAGGACGTGGTGACGGAACGGGACTGGCTGCCCCGCCTCGCTCCCCGGCTGCCGACGGCCGTCCCGCAGGTGCTGGGCGACGGCGAGCCGGCGGAGGGGTATCCCTGGCGGTGGTCGGTCTGCCGGTGGCTGGCGGGGGAGAACCCGGAGGCGGGGGCGCTGGGCGAGCCCGCCGCCCAGGACCTGGCGCGGGATCTGGCCGCCTTCGTCGCGGCGATGCGGAGCATCACCCTGCCCGGGGCGCCCCTGGCCCACCGCGGCGGGCCGGTCGCCTCGCTGGACGAGTCGACCCGGGCGGCGATCGGGGAGCTGCGGCTGGTCCCGGAGGAGGGCGTCGACTGCGATGCCGTGACGGCCGTATGGGAGGACGCGTTGCGGGTCCCGGAGTGGGGCGGGCCGCCGGTGTGGCTGCACGGCGACCTGATGCCGGGCAACGTCCTGGTGGACGGCGGCAGGCTGACCTCGGTCATCGACTTCGGCTGCACGGGGGTGGGGGACCCGGCGTGCGACCTGTTCCCGGCGTGGAACCTGCTGCCCGCCGCTGCGCGAGGGGTGTTCCGCGAAGCGCTCGGCGTGGACGACGCGACCTGGATCCGCGGCCGGGGACGGACGCTCTCCCAGGCCGTGATCGCCCTGCCCTATTACCGGACGACGAATCCGGCGATGGCGCGCAACGCCCGGCACGTGATCCGGGAGGTCCTGGCGGAGGGCTGACGGGCGGGGTCGGCCGGGCGGGGGAGGGGCGGTCGCGTGCTCTCAGGCGCCGCCCCTGAGGCGGTCGCGCTGGAGCTGGCGGGCGACGGCCCGGCGTACCGACGCCGGGGCCGACCCGGGGGCGGCCGGCTCCGGGCCGACGTCGAGGCCGCGGCTGATCTCGTCGTACGCGGCCCGGAAGGCGGCGGGCAGCTCCGCGGCGCCCAGCCGGAGATCCTCTTCGAGGAGGCGCCGCAGCTCGTCGGAGCTCTCCGGCGTGAACCGCTTCCGCCCCCTGGCGAGCGCGCCGACGAAGCGCGTACAGCGTGCGGCGTCCAGGGTCTCGGCGACCTCCTCCGCCAGCGCCCACAGGCGCCCTTCGAGCCATGCGGCGTCGGGCTGGTCGAGGGCGAGTCCCAGGTCCGGCGCCGGTCCGTCGGCCGCGAACCGCGAGATCTGCTTGGACACGGCGGGTTGGCTCATGTCCGCGATGCGGGCGATCTTGTCCTGCGTCCAGCCGAAGCCGGCGAACAGTTTGATCATCTCGGTGCGCAGCCTGCGCATCTCCTCACCCGCGCGGATGACCTCGTTCATCCCGGCGAGCATCCGCGCCGCCTGTTCCTCGGTCAGGGCCCCCGGCCCGTGCCGTACTCCGTCTTCCGCGTTCACAACCCGGTTATACACCCGAAGCGCACGCCTGCCATAACCAGGTTGTACAACCTGGTTATGGATGTCAGGATCCGCGTCATGCCGACATCCGCGTTCACCGCACCTGACGGAACCCTCCTCGCCTACCGCACCCACGGCAGCGGCGAGCCGCTCCTCTGCGTCCCCGGCGGACCCGCGGACTCCGCCTACCTCGGCGACCTCGGCGGCCTGTCCGCCCACCGCCGCCTGGTCGTCCTGGACCTGCGCGGCACCGGCCGCTCCGCGGTCCCGCGGGACACCTCGTCCTACCGCAGCGACCGTCTCGTCGACGACATCGAGGCCCTGCGCGAGCATCTCGGCCTCGGCCGGATCGATCTGCTCGCCCACTCGGCCGGGGCCAACCCCGCGACGCAGTACGCGGCCCGGCACCCCGACCGCGTCGGCAGGCTCGCCCTGATCGCACCCGGCACCCGCGCCGTCGGAACGGTGATCACGGGGGGCACCCGGCGGGAACTCGCCCGTCTGCGCGCGCACGAACCGTGGTTCCCGGCGGCGTTCGCCGCGCTGGAGGACCTCATCGAGGGCACCGGCGGCGACCGCGACGCCATCGCCCCCTTCTTCTACGGCCGTTGGGACGCCGAAGCGCGGCGCCACCACGCGGCGGGCCGCCCGGACAATCCGGCGGCCGTCGCCCACTTCGGAGCCGAGGGCGCCTTCGACCCGGGAGCCACCCGCGGCGGTCTCGCGGCCCTGCGCGCCCCGGCCCTCCTGCTCGCCGGCGAGTTCGACCTGAACAGCCCGCCCCGGACGGTCGCCGAGTGCGCGGAGCTGTTCCCCAACGCCACGCTCGTCGTGCAGCCGGGAGCGGGCCACTACCCCTGGCTCGACGACGCCGGCCGGTTCGTGGCGGCCACCGCGGCGTTCCTGGGGTGAGCCCGCCGGCGGCGCGCGCAGCGCCCCAGCCCGCCGCCGCCGTCGGCCGAGCCGCCCGTACGCTGCCGCCCGTACGCCCCCCGTACGCACGGCGACGGCCCCGGCCGGATTCCCCCCGGCCGGGGCCGTCTTCAACGTGCGGGCGCGCCGCCGCCGGCGCCGCTACCAGAGGACGGGGAGCCGCTCCGGCAGACGCTTCATGAAACGGGTGCGCCAGACGAGCTGGTCGAACGGCACGGCCAGCCGCAGGTCGGGCATCTTCTCCAGCAGTACCTCGATGGCGATCTCCGTGTGCCGCTTGCCGAGGGCGGTCGCCGGGCAGTAGTGCGGTCCGCCGCCGAAGGACAGGTGCGTACCCGCGTTCGCCCGGTCGATGTCGAAGACGTGCGGGTCGGTGTAGACGGCCGGGTCGGTGTTGGCGGCCTCGACCAGGACGAGCAGCAGCTCGCCCTTCTTGACCTCGACGTCGCCGAGGGTGACGTCCTCCAGCGCGAGCCGCGGCAGGCCGTCGGCGATCGACAGGTTGACCCGCAGGAGCTCGTCCACGGCGGACGGGATCTTCTCCGGGGACGTGCGCAGCTGCTCCCACACGTCGGGGTTCTGCAGGAGCGAGACGATCGCCATGGTCAGGAAGCCCATGGTCGAGATGACTCCCGCGCCGAACAGCGTGACGCCGACGGTTGCCAGCATCTCGTCCGTCAGGTGCGCGTAGTCGGGGTCCTCGCGCAGCGCGGCGAGTTCGGCCATCAGCCCGACGGTGGCCGGGTCGTCGAGGCGCTCCACCATGTAGGCCATGTCGCGGTCCCAGTTGAGCTTGGCGCCCGTGACGGGGCAGGCAGAGTTCATGAACGCGATGTCCAGGCTGGCGGCCAGGCGCGGGGCGTCGGCCTCCGGGATGCCGAGGATGCGGCAGTGGAGGTTCTCCGCGTACGGGTTGGTGAACGCGCCGCGCAGGTCGACCGGCGCACCGCTGCGCAGGATGTCGTCGACGAGGGTGTTCGCCTGGTCGCGCATCCAGCCCGTGAGGTTGTCGGTCTTCGGGTTGATCGCCTTGAGCACGGCCTTGCGCAGGCCGGCGCCGGTGATGTTGCCCATGTTGTTGACGACCTCGGGCGGGATCGTCAGGGCGTACTGACGGGGCACGCCGGGGGCGGAGGTGTCCTTCAGACTGAACCGCGGGTCTTCGAGGACCTGCTTGCAGAGCGAATAGGACGAGACGAGCCACGCTTCGTCGCCGGCTATCGTGCGGACGCGCTTGACCGGCTCGTCCCGCAACTGTTCGACTTCAGCGGGAAGTTGGTCGCCGCGTGCGGAGAACGGGAAGTCGAGGAGGGTGTCAGCGGTCATCGGAGTCTCCTTCGGCGGGGGTGATGATGGCGTGGCCCTGGTTGCGTGAGGCACGAAGCCCCGAGCCGCGCGAGTAGAGCAGTTCCGCCATGGGCAGGAGCTGGTGGTAGCAGTTCAGGGAGGACGGCACGCCCAGGATGGCTGGCGTGTCCAGGAACAGCGGCGCCTCGGCGCAGACGTATTCCAGGCAGACCTCGCGCTGACGGGTGGTGGCTGCCTTGCCGTTCAGCACCTTCGAGGAAAGGAACGCGTCGACGAGGGAGTTGCAGGTCTCGCGGAACTCCGGGTCGATGTCGAGCAGGTTGTTCAGGTGGTTGTGGAGCGTCCGGTACGCCGGGATGTCGGTGAGGGACGACATCGGACGGGCCCGGAGGCGGGTGCCGGTGGGGTCGGCTTCGGCGGCGGCGTTGTTGACCTTGGCGCGGACGCCGCGCAGGTTCTTCACCGCCTTGCGGCGTGCTTCGTCCTCGCCGTATCCGAGGGCCTCGTACATCTCCGCAACGTGCATGTCGGTGTAAATGAGGTCGACCTGCGCGAAGTTGCGCAAGCCCCACTGGGCGAGGTCGTTGACCCGCTGGGCCGAGAAGTAGCTGTTGCCCGGCGAGATGCCGATGACGGCGTGATCACCTTCGTCGTTGATCACCTGGCAGTGCGGGGTGTACGGACGGACTGTGAAGACTTCGGTTGCTGTCGTCAACAGGGGTCGGGTCCTTTGCGCCGCAAGTCCCGTGGGGCCCTGTGCCCCGGGTGTGGCGGCGACGTGATGGAAGGTACCCGAACTCTGAGCGACGTTCCATGTCTTCTGGGTAGTAACTCATCTGGCGGACAGAGCAGTTGACCAGGGCATCCTTCCTCGCCCCGGGCGGGCGGCCCGATGCCGGCGACCTGCTGCTTGTCCGATCCGGTCGCCTCGGGCGTCTCCTTGGACGGCTGGGCTCCGTTCCGTACCCCGAAGTGTTCATCAGGACTTGACCCGGGGCTCAGTATTCGAGTTCCGCGAGGACCGGTGCGTGGTCCGACGGACTGTCGTGCGCGGCGGCCGGACGCGCCTCTTCCACGGTCGGCAGCCGCTCGGGTCCTGTGAAGACCTTCTCCACACGGTCCAACACGCCCCGGCTCACGAGGATGTGGTCGATGAGTTCCTTCTGGCCCTCGAAGATCCGGGAGAACCCGCCCTTCTCAAGGATGTGCGGAGCGAGGTTCCACAGCCGTCTCGGGTCCCCGAGGTCGGTGTCCCTGAAGCCCCCGGTCCCGATCTGGGAGCCGGGCGGCCCGTACAGGATCTGCGTGGTGGCGGCCTCGAACGCGTCGTTGAGGTCCCCCATCACGATCACCTCGTGCGCGGCGCCGTCGCCTTGGAGCAGCCGGTCGGCCATGGCGCGGAGGGTGACGGCCTCCGCCGCCCGCCGGTACAGGGCGTACGCGGCGTAGCGGGCGCGCAGTTCCTCGTCGTCGGTGCTGTGCCGGTTGCCGGGGAAGGTCAGCAGCTTCGACTTCAGGTGGCAGACGACCACGTCGACGCTCTGCCCGGCCGCCGGACTCCACCGCACGGCCAGCGCCCCGCGGCCCATCCGCCTGATGGTGGTCCCGTCGTCCTCGACCTGGACCCGGGGCAGGTGCTCCGGGAAGGCGGTGCGGTCCTCGGTGACGGTGAGCGGCCGGCGGCTGAGGAAACCGACCCGGATGCCGCGGCGGTCGGCGTGCTTCGACAGGGCGGTGTGCCACTCGCCGTCCAGCCGCTCCACCAGGTCGGCCAGCGCCTCGGGAGCGCCCACCTCCTGCACGCCGAGCAGATCGGGCGCGAGGTGGCCGACGGTGGCGGACAGACCCTCCAGCTTCGCCTCGTACGCGGCCCGGTCCTTGGCGGCGCACCTGCCGGAGGGCGGGCTGCCGGGGGCGAGGGGGCGGCAGAGGTTCTCCACGTTCCACGTACCGATGACCACACCCACAGCGGCTCCCGCCCTCCTCGACCAGGTCCCCCGTCCCCGCCAGTCTTCCGGCCGCCTCGGCGGCAGGCGGGCAAGCGACCGGGACTCGCTCACGTGTTCACCCGATCGCCGCGCCGACGCGGCCGGCCGTCCGGCCCCGGGTCGAGGAGGCGTCGGCGTGGTGACAGTGCACTGGCTCGATGCAAGGGGTGAATCGTGTGCCGCATCATGGTGAGCCCGGGTCATCCCCGACGAGACCTCCGGAGGCCGGCAGTGGAAGGACCGTCGCGCCGCGCCGTGCTGGGCGCCGGGCTCGGTGCCGTCGCGGCGCCGCTCGGCGGATGCTCCGGGGCCACGGGCCCCCTGCGGCGGCTGCGGCTCGCGACGGGCCCCGAGGGCGGCCCGTACAACGCCTTCGGGAAGGCCCTGGCGATCGCCGTCGGCGCGAGCGGTCTGCCGCTGGAGATCGTCCCCGTGAGCACCGCGGCGAGTGTGAACAACCTGCGCGGCCTCGACGAGGGCTCCGCGGAGCTGGCCCTGGCCATGGCGGACACCGCCGAGGACGCGGTGCTCGGGCGCGACACCTTCACCAGGCCGGCCGCCGTGACGGCACTGGCCCGCGTCTACGTCAACTACACGCACCTCGTCGTCCCGGCGGACGGGCCGGTGCGCGCGGTGACGGACCTGGCCGGACGTCCGGTCGCGGCCGGTGCCACGGGATCGGGCGTCCGGGTGGTGGCCCAGCGGGTCCTGCGGGCGGCCGGACCGGCCGACGAGCGGCCACTGGGCCTCGCCGCGTCGGTGACGGCCCTGCGCGAGGGCACGGTCGACGCGCTGTTCTGGTCCGGCGGCGTGCCCACACCGGCGCTGGCCGCGCTGGCGCGCGAGCTGCCCCTGCGGTTCCTCCCGCTGGACGCCTACGTGGCCCCGCTGCGGGAGCGCTACGCCCCCGTCTACACGGCGGTGACCCTGCCCGCCGGGGTCTACGGGCTGCGGGAACCGGTGGGCACCATCGGCGTCGGCAACTACCTCCTGGCCCGCACCGATGTGGACGCGGGCGTCGTACGGGGCCTGCTGCGGGTCGTCTTCGACCAGTGGCGCGACCTCCTGCGGGAGGTGACGGCGGGCGCCCGCCTGGAGCCCCGCTTCGCCATCTCGACCGGCCAGGTCCCCCTCCACCCCGGCGCGGCCGCGTACTACCGCTCGGTCTACGGCTAGGCCGTGTCTCGCGGAGGCGGGAGGCGGACTTGCGCGACCAGGCCGTGCGGGGTGTTGGCGGCGAGGTCGAGGCCGCCGCCGCTGATGCGGGCGATCTCGTCGGCAATGGCCAGGCCCAGACCGCTGCCGGGGACGTTCTGGTGTCCGGGCGCGCGGGTGAAGCGCCGCAGCAGCATCCCGAGCTGCTCCTGCGGCACGCCCGGGCCGTCGTCCGCGACCCGGATGGCGGTGCTCCCGTCCGACGCGCGCGAGGCGCCCACCTCGACCCGGCCGCCGCACGGCACGAACTTGACCGCGTTGTCCAGGAGCGCGTCCAGGATGCGGCCGGCCGCGTCGGGCAGGGCGCGGGCCCACAGGCCCTCCGGGACACCGTCGGCCGTCAGTTCCAGCCCCGCCGCGTGGAAGACCGGGGTCCATGCCGTCACCCGGTCCCGTACCGCCCGTGACACGTCCTGCCGGGTCGGTTCGGCCGTGCCGGATTCGACGCGCGCCAGGGCCAGGAGACCGTCGAGGAGCTCCTCCAGGCGTTCCGCCTCGTCCAGGGCGCGGGCGTGTTCGGCGAGGCCGGGCCCGGGGGCGACGTGCGGTTCGACGTTCTCCAACTGCAGCACCAGGGTGGCCAGGGGATTGCGCAGCTGGTGGGAGGCATCCGCGACGAAGTCGCGCTGGCGGCCGATGGAGTCGGCCACGGCCTCCGCCATGGTGTTGAAGTGCTGCCGCAGCCGGCGCAGTTCGGGCGGACCGGTGTCCGAGCCGGCGCGGGCCTGGAGGCTGCCGGCCGCCAGCCGTTCCACCGCCCGGTCCAGATCCAGGACCGGCCGCATCAGCCAGCGGGCGATCCCCGCGGCGACCAGGGCGGCCGCCGCGAAGGAGGCGAGCGCCCCGGCGGCGATGAGCGACCAGCGGACCGTGACGTCCCGGCGTGCGGCGTCGGTGGGGACCGCCAGCAGGACCGCCCCGCTGACCCGCTCGTCGCGGCCCACCGGCTCGGCGAGCACGACACTGTCCGGCCCCCAGGGGCGCAACGTCGGCAGCCGGTCGGTCGAGCGGCCGGTGAGGGCGCGGCCGCGGGCCTCCGCCGCCCCTCTCCCGTCCGCGCCTGTCCGGTCCGCGCCTGTCCGGTCCGCGCCGGGGCCGGTCCCGGCCCGCAGCAGCGTCGCGCCCGCCGTGTCGACGACCGCCACGCCCGCCCCGTACAGATCGGCGTACCGACCGATCTCGGCCGCCAGTTCGGCCCGGTCGGCCTCGGTACGCATCCGCTCGGCGAGATCGGCGAAGCGCACGGCCTCCGAGCGCCGCTGCAGCAGCAGGTGCTCGGTCCGCCCGCGCGCGTACCCCTCGGCCAGGGGGAGGCACAGGAGCAGCGCCGCCACCCCCATGAGCACCGTCAGCACGGCGAGGAGCCTGCGCCTCACCGCTCCCCGCCGAGCTGGTACCCGTACCCGCGGACGGTGCGCACCAGCCCGGAGCGGCCGGTCTTGGCGCGGATGCCCGCCACGTGGACGTCCAGCGACCGCGAGGCGGCGAGGAAGGCGTCGCCCCAGATCCGGTCCAGGATCTCCTCGCGGGAGTGCACCTCCTCCGGCCGGGCGGCGAGGAAGGCGAGGACGTCGAACTCCCGCCGCGTCAGACGTACCTCGACACCCGCGACGGTGACCGTACGGCCCGCCGGGTCCACCTCGACGTCCCCTCGGCGCACGGCCGCCGCCGCAGCCGGAGCGGTGCGGTCGGCGTGTGCGTCCGTACGACGCCGTACGGTGTCGATGCGGGCCATCAGCTCGGCCATCCGGAACGGCTTGACGACGTAGTCGTCGGCGCCCGCCCGCAGCCCCTGCACGATGTCGCGCTCCTCGCAGCGCGCGGTCACCACGATCAGCGGCACGCCGCAAACGGTCCGCAGCCGCCGCAGCAGCTCAATCCCGTCCAGGTCGGGCAGCCCCAGATCGAGCAGCACGAATTCCGCCTCGCGGGTGTGGCGCAGCGCGTCCTGGGCCCGCGCGACCCGGCGGACGGTGTGCCCGCGCTGGGCGAGGGCGGTGCCCAGCGCCCGGGCCATCCTGTCGTCGTCCTCGACGAGGAGCGCGTGCATGGGGTGCCTCCTCGCGGCGGGGCGTGCGGCCCGCGCGGCCGCCGCCCCAGGCTACCGCCGCCTCTCAGCGGACGGGCTCGACGGGAGCCGCTGCCGTATCCCCCCGGCCGGCAGCGCGATCGGCGTCCGCCCCGCCGTCCGCACCGGCCTCCGCGCGGCTGAGGGCCGCGTCGCGGGTGTCCGGCATCAGCACGTAGGTCACGAGGGAGATCAGCGCGCAGCCGGAGACGTACCAGAAGAACATGGTCTCGTGACCACTGTTCTTGAACCAGAGGGCCACGTACTCGGCCGTGCCGCCGAAGAGCGCGTTGGCGATGGCGTACGGCAGTGCCACGCCCAGGGCGCGCACCCTGGTGGGGAACAGTTCGGCCTTGACCGCCGCGTTGATGGACGTGTAGCCGGTGATGATCACCAGGGCGAGCAGGGACAGGCCGAGCGCGGACCAGTACGAGGACGCCGAGCCCAGGGCGGTCATGATCGGATACGTGCCGAGGGTGCATCCCACCGCGAAGGTGATCAGCAGCGGGCGGCGGCCGATCCGGTCGGACAGCATGCCGGCGAAGGGCTGGAGCACGGCGAAGAGGGTCAGTGCGGTGAAGCTGACCAGGGTGGCCGTCGTCTTCGGCATGCCCGCGCTGCCGACCAGGTACTTGGTCAGGTAGGTGGTGTAGGTGTAGTAGGCCACGGTGCCGCCGAGGGTGAGGGCCATGACGAGGCCGGCCTGCCGCCGGTAGTGCCACAGGGCCCGCAGCGTGCCGCGCGTGCTGTCGTCGTGCGCGTCCTCTCCGGACGCAGCCTCCTCCTTGAAGGCGTCGGTCTCCTGGAGCCGGCGCCGCAGCCAGAAGACGACCACCGCGAACAACGCCCCGAGCACGAAGGGGATCCGCCACCCCCAGCTCTCCAACTGCGCGGTGGTGAGGGTGTGCTGCATCGTGATCAGGATGCCCAGGCCCAGCAGCTGGCCGCAGGTCATCGAGACGTACTGGAAGGACGAGCCGAGGCCGCGCCGGTTGCGGGCCGAGGCCTCGGTCAGGTAGGTGGCGCTGGCGGCGTACTCGCCCCCGATGCTCATCCCCTGGAGCAGGCGGGCCAGCAGCAGCACCAGCGCGCCGAAGTAGCCGGCCTGGCCGTAGGTCGGGGCCACGGCGATGAGCAGCGCGGCGACGGACATCATGGTGACGGTGAGCGTGAGCGCGCTCTTGCGTCCGTGCCGGTCGGCGGCGCGGCCGAGGATCCAGCCGCCCACGGGGCGCATCAGGAAGCCGACGGCGAAGATCCCCGCCGTGTTCATCAGCTGCGTGGTCGGGTTGTCGCCGGGGAAGAAGGAGTCGGCGAAGTAGATGGCGAAGCTGGCGTAGACGAACCAGTCGTACCACTCGACGAGATTGCCGAGCGATCCGCCGACCAGTGCCAGACGGCGCTTCGCGCGCTCGTCTCCGGGCGGCGGGGCGGGGGTCCGACCGGGCTGGGATCCGGGCGCGACGGCGGACGGGGACATGGCGGCTCCAGAGGGAAGTCCCTGAGGGGAGAGAGGGCACTGGCCCCGGCGACGGGGGAGTGTCCAGAGCATGCGGGCGTCGTCGGACCCGGACAAGCTCCGCCGCGCAGATCTAACGTTCCGCTAAGGAAGCGGGCCGGTACGGGATTTCACGGCGCGCTCATGTCCACGTCATGTCCGCTCCATGGTCCTCACCCGCGGAGGGCCCACGGTGGGGGCGGCCCGTCCGCGGAGCACCCGTGGGACCCGACTCCGCGGCCGGCCGCACCCCGTGACCCCCGTGACCCCGTGACCCCCTCACCAGGAGGCAAGATGACCGCGATCTCGAGAAGGCGGGCGACGGCCGTCGGCGTGGCCGCCGTCGTGGCCCTGGGCGTGATCGCCGTGCCGGCGCACGCCGGCGGGGACCGCGGCGCCCCGCCCTCACTGCCCCACGTGCCCGCCTCCGTCGAGACGCCCTCCCTCTTCGACGACGAGGCCGGCGGCAACGCCAACGCGGACGACCCCGCGATCTGGCGCAACGGCAAGGACCCCGACCGCAGCCTGGTCATCGCCACCGCCAAGGAGGGCGGGCTGCGCGTGTACGACCTGGACGGGCGCCAGGTGCAGTCGCTGCCCGCCCCGCCGCCGCCCCGGGAGGGGGGCGCCCCCGGCCGGTTCAACAACGTCGACCTCATCGCCGGACTCCGCTTCCCCGACGGCCCCCACGACGTGGCCGTGGTCTCCGACCGGGGCCGCGACCAGCTGCGCGTCTTCCGGATCGACGCCCGGCGGGCCGGCGCGCCCCTGGTCGACGTCACGGACGAGACCGCGGCCCCGCTCGTCTTCTCGACCGGTCCGGACGAGGTCGCCGACCAGCGGACCGCCTACGGCCTGGCCGCCCACACCGACCGCCGCAGCGGCCGCTCGTTCGCGGTCACCAGCCGGCGCCACGAAACCGCGCTCGCCCTGGCCGAACTCCTGCCCACCGCGCAGGGGAAGGTCGGCTACCGCACCGTCCGCACCACCTCGCTGCCCGCCGCCTTCCCGCTGCCCGACGGCAAGACCTGGACGCCCTGCGGCGAACCGGGCGAGCTGCCCCAGGTCGAGGGGATGGTCATCGATCCCGACACCGGAGACCTGTACGCGGGCCAGGAGGACGTCGGCATCTGGAAGCTCGACGCCGACCTGCGTTCGCCCGCCCGGCTGATCGAGAAGGTCCGCTCCTTCGGAGTGCCCGGCACCTGGAACCCGCAGACCGAGGAATGCGACGCGGGCGCCGACCCCGGCTACGGCGGCCGGCACCTCACCGCCGACGTGGAGGGCCTGACCATCTGGCGCGATCCCGAACACCCGCGCCGCGGCGGCTACCTGCTCGCCTCCAGCCAGGGCGACGACACCTTCGCCGTCTTCGACCGCGAGCGCGGTGACGCCTACGTCCGCGGCTTCCGCATCACCGCGGGCGGCGGGGCCGCAGCGCCCGACGGCTCGCAGGAGTGCGACGGCGCCGCCGTCACGAGCGCCCCGCTGGGCAGGAGGTTCCCCCACGGCCTCCTCGTCGTCCAGGACGGGGCCAACACCCCCGCGGGCACCGGCCCCGACGGGGAGGCCCGTACCGACACCGACTTCAAGTTCGTGGACCTGGGCCGCGTCCGGCGCGCCGTACGCCTGTGACCGGGGCCGGGCGGCCGCGCGGAACCGCGGCGGCCCGGCTCGGTAGGCTCGCCACCGCACCCGACGGAAGGTGATCATGGCGGACAGGGTCCGCTCAGGCCCAGCTCGTTGATCAACACGGTCTACGGGGCGTTCCTGCGACGCCTCGGCGGCTGGATCTCCGTGGCCGACCTGCTGACCCTGATGGCGGAACTGGACGTCGACGGACCGGCCGCCCGCTCGGCGATCTCCCGCCTCAAGAAGAAGGGCGTCCTCGAAGCGGAGCGCCGCGGCGCCACCGGCTACCGGCTCAGCCCGGCCGCGCACCCCGTCTTCGACGAGGGCGACCGGCGCGTCTTCGGCAGCCTGGAACCGGCGAAGCTCAGCGACGGCTGGGCGATGGCCGTCTTCTCGGTGCCGAATCCGAGCGGTCGTACCGCTACCAGCTGCGCACCCGTCTGACGTGGCTGGGCTTCGGCAACATCGCCCCCGGAGTGTGGCTGGCGCCCGCCCGCGCTCCTCGACGACGCCCGCGACATGCTCGTACGGCTCGGCCTCAGCGCGTACGTGCACCTGTTCGCCGCCGACCACGCCGCGTTCAGCGACCTGCCCGCGACGGTCAGCTCCTGGTGGGACTTCCCCGCGATCGAGGAGCAGTACGCCGGGTTCACCGAAGCGTACGGACCCGTCGCCGCGGCCCTGGCACAGCGCGGCGACATCGAGAGCACCGAGGCGTTCCGCCACTACGTCCCGATGCTCACGCAGTGGCGCCGCCTGCCCTACCCCGACCCCGGTCTGCCCGCCGAACTGCTCCCTGCCGACTGGAACGCGGTGGCCGCGCGCCAGATCTTCCAGCAGCTCAACGACGTACTGGCCGCTCCCGCACCGCGGCACGTCCAAGAGGTCACCGGCCTGCCGGAGGAGACGGCCTAGGAGCGATCGGGGCCGGCCGGCACAGCCCGGCCGGCCCCGACTGCGACATCAGGCGAGGTCGAACCGGTCGAGGTTCATCACCTTGTCCCACGCGGCGACGAAGTCCCGGGCGAACTTCTCCTTCGCGTCGTCGCTCGCGTAGACCTCCGCCAGCGCCCGCAGCTCGGAGTTGGAGCCGAAGACCAGGTCGGCACGGGTGCCGGTCCACTTGACCTCGCCGGTGGCGGTGTCACGGCCCTCGAAGGTGTTGGCGTCCCCGCCCGCCGACGTCCAGGTCGTGCCCAGGTCCAGGAGGTTGACGAAGAAGTCGTTCGTCAGCGTGCCCGGGCGGTCCGTGAATACGCCGTGCGCGGTGTCGGCGTGGTTGGCGCCGAGGACGCGCAGACCGCCGACGAGGACGGTCAGCTCGGGCGCGCTCAGGCCCAGCAGGTTCGCCCGGTCGAGCAGCAGGTACTCGGCGGGCAGGCGGTTGCCCTTGCCGAGGTAGTTGCGGAAGCCGTCGGCGGTGGGCTCCAGCGCGGCGAAGGACTCGGCGTCCGTGTGCTCCTCGGTGGCGTCCACCCGGCCCGGGGTGAAGGGCACCACGATGTCGTGGCCGGCGTCCCGGGCGGCCTTCTCCACGGCGGCGGCGCCGCCGAGGACGATCAGGTCGGCCAGGGAGACCTGCTTGGCGCCGGAGTTGAACTCCGACCGGACGCTCTCCAGGACCCGCAGGACCTGCGCCAGCTCGTCGGGCTCGTTGACCTCCCAGCCGGCCTGCGGCTGGAGGCGTACGCGCGCGCCGTTGGCGCCGCCGCGCTTGTCGCTGTTGCGGAAGGTGGAGGCCGACGCCCACGCGGTGGAGACCAGCTGGGAGACGGTGAGGCCGGAGGCGAGCACCGCGTCCTTGAGGGCGGCGGTGTCGGCGGCGTCCAGGGGCTCGCCCTGGGCCGCGGGCAGCGGGTCCTGCCACAGCAGGGTCTCCGCCGGGACCTCGGGGCCGAGGTAGAGCGACTTCGGGCCCATGTCACGGTGGGTCAGCTTGTACCAGGCGCGGGCGAAGGCATCGGCGAACTCCGCGGGGTTCTCGTAGAACCGGCGCGAGATCTGCTCGTAGACCGGGTCGAAGCGCAGCGACAGGTCGGTGGTGAGCATGGTCGGAAGGTGCTTCTTCGACGCGTCGTGGGCGTCGGGGATGATCGCCTCCGCATTCTTCGCCACCCACTGGTGGGCGCCGGCCGGGCTCGCCGTCAGCTCGTACTCGTACTCGAAGAGGTTCTTGAAGAAGCCGTTGCTCCACTGGGTCGGCGTGGTGGTCCAGGTGACCTCCAGACCGCTGGTGATCGCGTCAGCGCCCTTGCCGGTGCCGAAGGAGTTGGCCCAGCCCAGGCCCTGCGCCTCGATGGGGGCGGCCTCGGGGTCGTCGCCGACATGGTCCGCCGGGCCGGCGCCGTGGGTCTTGCCGAAGGTGTGGCCCCCCGCGATCAGGGCCACCGTCTCCTCGTCGTTCATCGCCATCCGGCGGAAGGTCTCGCGGATGTCGCGGGCCGCGGCGATCGGGTCCGGGTTGCCGTTGGGGCCCTCGGGGTTGACGTAGATCAGACCCATCTGGACGGCGCCGAGGGGGTTCTCCAGCTCACGGTCACCGGTGTAGCGCTGGTCGTCGAGCCAGGTGGTCTCGGGACCCCAGTACACGTCCTCGTCCGGCTCCCAGACATCGGCGCGGCCGCCCGCGAAGCCGAAGGTCTCGAAGCCCATCTGCTCCAGCGCCACGTTGCCGGCGAGGATCATCAGGTCGGCCCACGACAGGCTCTGGCCGTACTTCTTCTTGACCGGCCACAGCAGGCGGCGGGCCTTGTCCAGGTTGCCGTTGTCCGGCCAGCTGTTGAGGGGCGCGAAGCGCTGCTGGCCCGCACCGGCGCCGCCGCGTCCGTCACTGATCCGGTAGGTGCCGGCGCTGTGCCACGCCATGCGGACCATCAACGGGCCGTAGTGGCCGAAGTCGGCGGGCCACCAATCCTGGGAGGTCGTCAGGACCTCAGCGATGTCCTGCTTCACCGCGGGCAGGTCGAGGGCCTGGAACGCCGCCGCGTAGTTGAACTCCTCGCCCAGCGGGTTGGCCACCGCGGGGTTCTTGGCCAGGATCTTCAGGTTCAGCCGTTCGGGCCACCACTGGCGGTTTCCGCCGCCCTGGGTGGGGTGCGCGGCCCGCTCGTGCGCCACGGGACAGCCGCCCCCGCCCTGCGCCTTGTCGTCCGTGACGATCGCGTCGTGGTTCTCAGACATGGGAATCCTTCCGTACCAGGGAGATCGCGGTGCCTAGATCGCCGTCCCGTACTCCCGCCGTTCGGGAGTCTTCCTACCTCTTGGTTATGAACGGAACCGATCCTACGATGGACCCAATCCAAGTCAAGATGAGTACCAAGCCCATATTCGATCGGATCCCGCAAGCCCGCCGGCGCACGGAGGGCAGACCGCGGAATCCTGGTTGGGGGAGCCGATATGAGTGACCTGCTGGAGCGGCTGCGAGGGCGCGGCTGGCGGCTTACGTCCCAGCGCCGGGTCGTCGCAGAGGTCCTCGACGGGGACCACGTGCACCTGACCGCCGACGAGGTGCACGCCCGCGCGGTCCGGCGGCTGCCGGAGATCTCCCGGGCCACCGTCTACAACGCCCTGGGCGAGCTCGTGGCCCTCGGAGAGGTCGTCGAGGTCACCACCGACGGCCGCGCGAAGCGCTACGACCCCAACGCGCACCGCCCGCACCAGCACCTGGTGTGCTCCGGCTGCGGCGTCATCCGCGACGTCCACCCGCACGGCGACCCGCTGGCCGTGCTGCCCACGGAGGAACGGTTCGGGTTCACCGTCGCCGCGGTCGAGATCACCTACCGGGGCCTGTGTCCGGCCTGCGCCTGACGCGGGGCCGCCACCCCTGGATTGACGTCCCGCATGCGGGGGTAGGCGCCGTGCAGAACCGGGCGAGCGACGCCGGAACGACCTCGGCGGACGCGGCCGATCACCGGTCGCGGAGCGCGGAGGGCAGCAGGACGAAGGCCCACACGTACCTGCTACTGGGAAGAGGTGGTTCCCGATGGCCCCGCCGGCGGACGGTGAGCGATTCGCCGTGGAGGTGCGGTCCGAGGGCGACGTGCTCGTCTTCACCCTGAACGGGGAGCTGGACCACGACACGGCCGAACCCCTGCGCGCGGCACTCACCGCGGCCGTCGACGGCGGTGCCCGCAGGCTGCTGGTGGACTTCTCCGGGGTGCGGTTCTGCGATTCCACGGGTCTGAACGTGCTCCTGCACAGCCGGCTCTCGCTGCGGGACGCGGGGGGCAGCATCGCCTTGGCCGGGCTGCGCGCACCTGTCGCCCGGATGTTCCGCATCACCGGTGCCGACGGGATCTTCCCCGTACACCCCGACGTGGCGCACGCGTTGGCCGAGCCGCGGCACGCGTGAGGGAGGAGCGCGCCATGGAGCCACGGCCACTCGACCGGAGGCGGAGCCTCCTGCTGACGGGCATGACGGACGTCGTCACCCGTTGCCGTGACTTCACCCGTGCCGCCCTGATCGACTGGAAGTGGATGCCGAGCGCCCGCGACGACGCGGAGGACGTCCTGCTGCTGGTGTCCGAGGTGGTCGCCAACGCCTGCCTGCACGCGGGCGGGCCGCACGCGCTGCTGCTGGAGTGCACGGACGACCGGCTGCGCGTCGAGGTCACCGACGGCAACCCCGCCGCCCCCACCCCGCGCCGCTCACGTCCGGATCCGGCCCGCCCGGGCGGTTACGGCCTTCTCATCGTGGAGCGGATCGCCCGGCGCTGGGGCACGCTGCCCCTCGCGGACGGAAAGTGCGTGTGGGCGGAGATCGACTCACCACTGCGGTCCCCGGACCTCTGGGGACCGCAGCCCGTTTCCTGACGCGCCCAGTGGCCGGCGGGGGGCGCGCGCCGCGCGGCGGCCTCCGCGCCGGCCTCAGTGCACGCCGTCGTCCTCCGGCGGGTGCGCCCGCTCCTCGCCGTCCTCGCCGTCCTCGGCGTCCTCCAGCATTCCTGCGCGCAGCTTCGCCATGATCCGGCTGAGGAGCCTGGACACGTGCATCTGCGAGATGCCGAGGCGCTCGCCGATCTGCGACTGGGTGAGCTCGTCGCCGAAGCGCAGCTGGAGGACCAGCCGGTCGCGCTCACCGAGCGCGGTGAGAAGGGGCTTGAGGGTCTCCAGGTCCTCGATGCGCTGGTACGCCTCCTCCTCCGAGCCCAGGGAACGCGGCAGGGAGCCGCCGTCGGAGTCCTGGCCGACGGAGGTGCTGAGGGACTCGGCGACGTAGCAGTTGGCGGCCTGCCGGCCTTCGGCCAGGGTGTCGTCACTGACGCCGAGGTGTTCCGCGAGCTCGTGGTCGGTCGGCCGGCGGCCCAGGTCCTGTTCCATCGCGTCACAGGACTTCGCCATGTCCAGGCGCAGCTCCTGGAGACGCCGCGGTACCTTCACCGACCAGCTGGTGTCCCGGAAGAAGCGCTTCATCTCGCCCGTGATCGTCGGTACGGCGAAGGTGGCGAACTCCACCCCGCGCTCGACGTCGTACCGGTTGATGGCCTTGATCAGGCCGATCGTGCCGACCTGGACGATGTCCTCGAAGGGTTCGCTGCGGTTGCGGAAGCGCCGGGCGGCGTACTTCACCAGGCTGAGGTTCAGCTCCACCAGCGTGTTGCGGACGTAGGAGTACTCAGGAGTGCCCTCGGCCAGGGAGCGCAGACGGTGGAAGAGCGCTACGGACATGCTCCGGGCGTCGTCCGTACTGACGGCCAGGGGGTTCTCGGGAATCTCGATGGTGTCCGCCGGGAGCCCGGTATGGACGCGGTCCGCGGTGCTGCGGGGCAGGGGGGTCATCAGTTTCCTCCGACGGGTCGGGGGGCTGCGCGAGGCGCAGCGGGGCCGTCGTGGGTTTCCCGTTCGGTTATATACCCGATCGTCGCGCGCTGACCCTTCCGGCGCCCCTCAGCCGGGCGACGGGGAGAGGTGGTACACGGCGAAGGCGCGGTCGATGACGGGCATGGCGACGTTGCGTACCCGCACCCCGCCGCTGGTCATCCCGTGTTCCGTGCCGAGGTGGGCGTGGCCGTGGACCGCGAGGTCCGCCCCGGCGCCGTCGATGGCCTCCGCCAGCAGGTAGCTGCCGAGGAAGGGGTAGATCTCCAGCGGTTCGCCCGCCAGGGTGTCCGGCACGGGCGAGAAGTGGGTGAGGGCCACACGGAGTCCGCTGCCCCGGGCGTCCAGCTCGCGCAGCGTGCGGCCGAGCCCGTCCGCGCACGCCCGGGAGTACCGGATGAAGGCCTTCATCTCCGGTTCCCCGAACTCTGTGGCGCTGCGGCCCGCGAAACCCCCGCCGAATCCCTTCGTCCCGGCGATCCCCACGGTGACGCCCCGGATGTCGAAGGTGGCGCAGTCACCCTCCAGGACGTGGACGCCTCCCTCGGCCAGCTCACGGGCCACGAGGTCCGGCTGGTCGCTCTGGTAGTCGTGATTGCCGAGGACGGCGACCACGGGCACGGGCAGGCCGGCGACCTCGGCGGCCACCACGCGGGCCTCCTCGCGGGTGCCGTGCCGGGTGAGGTCACCGGCCAGCAGCAGCAGGTCGGCGCAGTCACCGAGGGTGTCGAAGGCAGGCCGCAGGGAGCCGGCGCTGTCCGGTCCGAGGTGGATGTCCCCGACGGCGGCGATGCGGATCACGACAGCACCTCCGCCGGCCCGGGCGGCCCGACCCGGTGCACGGTCAGGTCCTCGTGCCAGGGCACGCCCTCCAGTTCCTCCGCGGCGATCCGCAGCACGGCCGCCCTGGAGGCGGCGTCGGTGACGACGCCCCAGACCATCACCCACGCCCCGCGCGCCTCCACGCGTACGCCCAGCTCGGCGATGTCCTCGCGCGCCAGGCGGTCGCGCAGGTGTCCCACGCGGTAGTCGAGGTTCTCGACGGAAGTCATGAGGTCCCCTTCCCCCGGTCGATGACCCGGAGCCGGTCGAGGAGGTACAGGAAGGCGTCGGGGAGCGGGGAGTCCCGGTGTACGCGGTCCAGCCGGCCCCAGTCGATCTGCTCGCGCAGCATCCGGGCCATCGGCAGCAGGTCTCCGAAGTCGCAGTAGTGCTCGGACAGGGCGGCGAGCAGGCTGTCCATCAGGTCGGTGGGGGCGAGGACCGGCATCCACACCGAGTCCACCGACTTCACCGGCGCCCGCTCCAGCAGCTCCGTGCTGACAGGCCGCCGGGCGAGCTCGAAGATCAGGTCGATCTCCTCCCCTCCCGTACGGCCCTTGACCAGCCAGTCCTCCGCGGCCCGGCGCATTTCGATGCCGCCGGCCTCCAGTGCCTTGATCGCCGCGTCGGCGTCCTCGCGCCGCATGCAGAAGTCCGTGTCGTGCTGGAACCGGGCCGGGACGCCGTGGGCGAACGCGGCCACGCTGCCGGCGAGCGCGAACGGCTGCCCCGACTGCTTCAGCAGCGCCGCGACACGTTTGGTGACCTGCAAGATCGCCTGGGTGTGGTCCTCGGGGAGCTGGCCGTCGGTCATGGTGGGCGGGCTCAGGGCCTCCTCCGGGGGAGGAGCCCCGCCGGAGGTGTCGGCCGGAGGGTTGTTCACGGAGGACCTCGCTCGTTCGATCCGGTAGACGGGCCGGGGATCCGCGCTGACGGCAGGCACCTTACCCGTCCGGCGCCGCCGAAACCCCCGTGCGGGGCCGGGCGAGTGGCCGGGAGAGCCGGGGGTAGGCGCCGTACGAGGCGGGGGCACCGGCGTTCCCGCACGGCCCCGGCCAACGATCCGTAGGGAGGCGGAAGATGAACCGCGCCGCTCTGTTCGATGTCGACGGGACCCTCGCCGACACCAACCACCTGCACGTCACGTGCTGGTGGGAGGCTTTCCGCCAGGCGGGCCACGACGTGGCGATGCACGACATCCACCGCGCCATCGGCCTTCCGGGCGAGGACCTCCTCGTCCACCTGCTGGGGGACGACCGCGACACCAGCGGGGACGAGCGGCTCACCGCGGCGCACGACACGCTGTACGCCACCTGGTTCGACCGGCTGCCCGGTCTCGACCGTGCCGCCGACCTGCTGCGCGAACTCGACCGCCGGGGCTGGCGGGTCGTCCTGGTCACGTCCGCGAGCGAGGCCGAGCTCACCGCGCTGAGGAGAGCTGTCGGCGCCGACGACGCCATCACCGCCACCACCAGCTCCGACGACGTCAGCGAGGGCAAGCCGGCCCCGGATCCGGTACGCCATGCCCTCGAACTCGCCGGGGCGGCCGCGCGCGACGCCGTGTTCGTGGGCGACACCGTCTGGGACATGAAGGCCGCGACGCGGGCCGATGTCGTCTGCGTGGGGCTGCTCAGCGGCGGGATCCCCCGGCGGGACCTGGAGGAGGCCGGGGCGCGTGCCGTCTACCGGCACCCGGCCGACCTGCTGGCCCGCCTCGACGACAGCCCCTTCGCCGACGGGTCCGGCAAAAGTGGGAAGTAGCACTCCGCCCGGTGAGCCGGGGCGGCGGCGCCCCGGGCCACACGAAACCCCACACGAAACCAAGGAGAGGGAATGACCGGCACCACCGAGGGACGGGACGAGAGCAAGCAGGAGCGCGCCGACCGGCAGTGGCAGGAGCTGATCCAGGAGATAAGGGTCGCCCAGACGGGCGTGCAGATCCTCTTCGGCTTCCTCCTGACCGTGGTCTTCACGCCCCTCTTCCACGAGCTCCCCCAGACGGACCAGACCATCTACGTCGTCACCATCGTCCTCGGCTCCCTGGCGACCGGCGCGCTCATCGGGCCCGTGGCCTTCCACCGCATCGTCTCCGGCCGGCAGATCAAGCCCGAGGCCGTGGCCTGGGCCTCGCGCCTCACCTTCGCCGGCCTCATCCTGTTGCTGGCCACGTGCACGGCGGCGCTCTTCCTCGTCCTGCGGGTGGCCGCCCACGACGCCCTCGTGCCCTGGCTGGTGACCGGCGTGCTGGTCTGGTACCTCCTGTGCTGGTTCGCCTTGCCCCTGTGGGCGCGGATCCGCTACACGGTCGAGAAATGACGCGGGAACCGGATCAGGAACCGAAAGCCACCGATCCCGGCCGGACGGGAGACCGTCGCCAACCGGCCAGACCCGAGGCTTCAACGAGAAAATCCTTGACCGCGCACTAGGCTGGGGGGTTGTTCGGCAACAGACCGGAACAAAAGGGGTGAGACAGGTCTCAGCCGGGGGAGCGGACCAACTGCCGGAACGACACGCGAGGGCCGATGCCAGCCACACCAGAACGCACTGAACTCGCCCTCCTCGACGACCGCGGCATCTACGACGCCACGGACGGAGCAACGGGAACGCACGAGGAAACCGCCAAGGCCGCCCGATTCCGCGCCGGGCCCGCCGCCCCGCCCCGCACGCTCGTCGACATCCTCGAAGCCACCGTACGGGCGTACCCCGACGAACCCGCCCTCGACGACGGCGCCACCCGCCTCACCTACCGCGCCCTGGCCGCCGAGGTCGAACGCGGCCGCCGCGCCCTCGCCGCCGCCGGGATCGGTGCCGGCGACCGCGTCGGCGTACGCGTCCCCTCCGGCACCGGCGATCTGTACGTGGCGATCCTCGCCGTCCTCGCCGCGGGAGCCGCCTACGTGCCCGTCGACGCCGAGGACCCGGACGAACGCGCCGACCTCGTCTTCGGCGAGGCCGGAGTACGGGCGGTGGTGGGCGCCGGACGGCACATCGACATCACGGGCGCCGCCGGCACCACGGGCGTCAGCGGCCCCGGCGGTGACCGCTCCGCCCGCCCCGGCCCCGACCACGACGCGTGGATCATCTTCACCTCCGGCTCCACCGGAAAGCCCAAGGGCGTCGCCGTCACCCACCGCAGCGCCGCGGCCTTCGTCGACGCCGAAGCCGCACTCTTCCTCGCCGAGGAGCCGATCGGACCCGGCGACCGGGTCATGGCCGGCCTGTCCGTCGCCTTCGACGCCTCCTGCGAGGAGATGTGGCTGGCCTGGCGCCAGGGCGCCTGCCTCGTGCCCGTCCCGCGCAGCCAGGTCCGCAGCGGCGCCGACCTCGGCCCCTGGCTGGTCGAACAGGAGATCACCGTGGTCTCCACGGTCCCCACCCTGGCCGCCCTCTGGGAGAGCGAGGCCCTCGGCGAGGTCCGACTGCTCATCTTCGGCGGCGAGGCCTGCCCGCCCGAACTGACCCAGCGGCTGGTCACCGAGGGACGCGAGGTCTGGAACACCTACGGCCCCACCGAAGCCACCGTCGTCGCCTGCGCCGCACTCCTGACCGGCGGGGAACCCGTCCGCATCGGCCTCCCGCTGAACGGCTGGGAACTCGCCGTCGTCGACGGAGCCGGCGACCCGGTCCCGATGGGCGGCAGCGGCGAACTCGTCATCGGCGGCGTCGGCCTGGCCCGCTACCTCGACCCCGACAAGGACGCCGAGAAGTACGCCCCCCTCGCCTCCCTCGGCTGGCAGCGCGCCTACCGCAGCGGCGACCTCGTCCGCGCGGAACCGGAAGGGCTCGTCTTCCTCGGCCGCGCCGACGAGCAGATCAAACTCGGAGGCCGCCGCATCGAACTGGGCGAGGTCGACGCCGCCCTCCAGGCCCTGCCGAACGTGGCGGGCGCCGCGGCCGCCGTCCGCACCGCGCGCAGCGGCAACCAGCTGCTCGTCGGCTACCTCGTCATCACCCAGGACGGCTGGGACCGTGCCGCGGCCGTCGAACGCCTGCGCGCCGAGCTGCCCGCTGCCCTCGTACCGCTCCTCGCGCCCGTCACCGAACTGCCCACCCGCACCTCCGGCAAGGTGGACCGCGACGCACTGCCCTGGCCGCTGCCCGACCAGGAGACCGCCCGCCCCGCCGAAGAGCTCCACGGCACCGAGGCCTGGCTCGCCGAGCAGTGGCGGGAGGTCCTCGGCGCGGCCGTCACCAGCGCGTCCGACGACTTCTTCGCGATCGGCGGCAACAGCATCGCCGCCGCCCAGCTCACCACCCGGCTGCGCACCCGCTACCCGAGCGCGGCCGTGCTCGACATCTACCAGCAGCCCACCCTGCGCCAGCTGGCCCGCCGCCTGGGGAAGTCCGTACCGGACGCGGGCGCGGCCCGCCCCGTCGCACCGGTGCCCTTCCGCTCCCAAGCCGTCCAGTCCCTCCTGCTGCTGCCGCTCCTCACCGTGCTCGGCCTGCGCTGGACGGTCGCGCTGCTGGCGCTCGGCAACGTACTGCACTGGTTCGGCCCCTACCCATGGGCGCCGTCGGCCTCCTGGTGGCTCGTGGCCGCCGGCGCCGTCCTGTTCTTCAGCCCCCCGGGGCGCCTCGCCATCGCCGCCGGCGGCGCCCGCCTGCTCCTGCGCGGGGTCGAGGCCGGACGGCACCCGCGCGGCGGCAGCGTGCACCTCCGGCTGTGGACCGCCGAGCGGCTGGCCGAATGCGCGGGCGCGACCTCCCTGACCGGATCCTGGCTGGAACGCTACGCCCGGGCCCTGGGAGCCAAGGTCGGTCCCGAGGTGGACCTGTACGCCCTGCCCCCCGTGACCGGCATGCTCAAGCTCGGCCGCGGCTGCGCCGTCGAGGCCGAGGTCGACCTCTCCGGGCACTGGCTGGACGGGGACCAGCTCGAGATCGGTCCCATGAGGATCGGCGCGGGAGCGGTGGTCGGCACCCGCAGCGTGCTCTTCCCCGGGGCGCGGATCGGCAAGCGGGCCGAGGTCGCCCCCGGCTCCGCCGTGGTCGGGACCGTCCCGACCGGCCAGCGCTGGGCCGGCGCGCCCGCCGTCAAACTCGGCAAGGCCAAACGGAACTGGCCCGACGAACGCCCGCCGCGCGCGGTCCACTGGCGCGCCATGTACGGGACCACCGGTTTCTGCCTCACCGTGCTGCCCGTCCTCGCCACCGTGCCCGCCCTGCTCGTGCTGAGCCGCTTCGTGCCAGCGGACGCCGGGCTCGTCGAGGCCCTGCGCGGGGCCCTGGTCGCACTGGTGCCCGCGGCGCTCGCCTTCGGCTTCGCCTACGCGCTGCTGCTGCTGGTCGGCGTACGCCTGCTGAGCCTCGGCCTGCGCGCCGGGAACCATCCGACGCACAGCCGGATCGGCTGGCAGGCCTGGGCGGTCACCCAGCTCATGGACCTGGCCAGGGAGACCCTCTTCCCGCTCTACGCCGGTCTGATCACACCGGTCTGGCTGCGCCTGCTCGGCATGAAGATCGGCCGCGGGGCCGAGGTGTCCACCGTACTGGCGCTGCCGAGCCTCACCACGGTGGGCGAAGGCGCGTTCCTCGCCGACGACACCCTCACCGCCCCCTTCGAACTGGGCGGCGGCTGGGTGCGGATCGGACACTCCGCGATCGGCCGCCGGGCCTTCCTCGGCAACTCGGGCATGGCCGCTCCCGGCCGCACCGTGCCGGACGACGGGCTGATCGGCGTGCTGTCCGCCGCCCCGAAGAAGGCCAAGAAGGGCAGCTCGTACCTGGGCCTGCCCCCGGTCAAACTGCCTCGGTCGGCCGCCGCCGCCGACCACAGCCGGACCTACGACCCGCCCGCACACCTGCTGTGGGCCCGCGGCCTGGTGGAGCTCTGCCGGCTCCTGCCCGTGTTCTGCTCGGCGGCGCTGGCCGTGCTGGCCGTGGCGGCCCTGTGCGCGCTGACCGCGCGGAGCGGCCTGGGCATCTGGGGCGCGGCACTGCTGTCCGGAACCGTCCTGCTGGCCGCCGGAACGGCCGCCTGCTGTGTGGCGGGCACCGCGAAGTGGCTGCTGGTGGGCCGACACCGGCCGAGCGAGCACCCGCTGTGGAGCGGCTTCGTCTGGCGCAACGAACTCGCCGACACCTTCGTCGAGGTACTGGCCGTGCCCTGGCTGGCCGGATCGGTGCCCGGGACGCCGCTGATGGCCTTGTGGCTGCGCGGGCTCGGCGCCCGGATCGGCCGCGGCGTGTGGTGCGAAAGCTACTGGCTGCCCGAGACCGACCTGGTCACCTTGGGCGACGGGGTCAGCGTGAACCGCGGCTGTGTGCTGCAGACCCACCTCTTCCACGACCGGATCTTGAGGACGGATACTGTGATCCTCCGCGAGGGCGCCACCCTGGGCCCGGGCGGCATCGTCCTGCCCGGCAGCACGGTCGGGGCGCGCAGCACCCTGGGCCCCGCCTCCCTCGTGATGGCCGGGGAGTCCGTCCCCGCCGACACCCGCTGGCTGGGCAACCCGATCGAGGCGTGGCGGTCCTGAGGGGCGGTGGCGCCGGCCGGGACGGGAGCGGCAGCGGGCACGACAGGGGCACACCAGCACGGCGTACGAGCACGGCGCAGGGAGCGGAAGCGGCAGTGAGCGGCCAGACCACAGCGGTATCGGACCCGTACTTTCCGGCCAACGGGGACGCCCGATACCGCGTGCACCGGTACGAGCTCGCCCTGGACTACCGTCCCGCCCCCAACCGGCTGGCCGGAACGGGCCGCCTCAGCGCGATCGCCGGCCGGGCGCCGCTCACCGAGTTCCACCTGAACCTGGCCGATTTCAAGATAGGCCGAGTCCTGGTCGACGGGCGGGCGCCGCAGTACACCCACCGCGGCGGCAGGCTCCGCATCCGGCCGGCCAAGCCGCTGCCGGCCGGAGCCGCCTTCACCGTCGACGTGCAGTGGTCGGGCAACCCCAAGCCGGTGCGCAGCCCCTGGGGCGGCCTCGGCTGGGAGGAGCTGACCGACGGCGCCCTCGTGGCCAGCCAGCCGGTCGGCGCCCCCTCCTGGTACCCGTGCAACGACCGCCCCGCCGACAAGGCCTCGTACCAGATCTCCGTCAACACGCCGTCCGCCTACACGGTCGTGGCCGGCGGCCGGCTGCTCACCCGGACCACCAGGGCCAGCACCACCACCTGGGTGTACGAGCAGCCCGCGCCGACCTCCAGCTATCTGGTCGGCCTGTCCATCGGCATGTACCAGACGGTGCTCCTCGGCGACCCCGGGCTCGGCGGCGTGGCACAGAGCGCCCACGTGCCCGCCCACCTGCTCCCGCGGTTCGCCCGGGACTTCGCCCGGCAGCCCGCCATGATGCAGCTCTTCGAGGAACTCTTCGGCCCCTACCCCTTCGGCGAATACGCGGTGGTCGTCGCCGACGAGGAACTGGACGTGCCGGTGGAGGCGCAGGGCCTCTCCCTCTTCGGGGCCAACCACGTGGACGGCGTACGCGGATCGGAGCGCCTCATCGCCCACGAACTCGCGCACCAGTGGTTCGGCAACAGCGTGACGATCACCGACTGGCGCCACATCTGGCTCAACGAGGGCTTCGCGAAGTACGCCGAATGGCTCTGGTCGGAGCGCTCCGGCGGCCGCACCGCACACGAGCAGGCGGCCGCCGCGCACCGGTCGCTGACCGCCCTGCCGCAGGACCTGCGGCTGGTCGACCCCGGCCGGAAGCTGATGTTCGACGACCGCCTGTACCAGCGCGGCGGCCTCGCCGTCCACGCGATCCGCCGCGCCCTCGGTGACGAGGCCTTCTTCCGCATGCTGCGCGACTGGGCCACCGTGCACCGTCACGGTGTGGTGAGCACCGCCGCCTTCACCACCCACGCCGCACGCTACGCGGCCGATCCGCTGGACGACCTGTACTCAGCCTGGCTGTACGAGGCACCCCTCCCGCCCCTGCCCGGGTAGTTTCCGGACGCGTTGCGTCCCCACCGCTCCACCCCTCCTCGGTGATCGTGCAGGTCAGAGGCTTGCCCGAGGCGGCCGGAAGTCGGTGTGGAGGGGCAGGGCCGCCCTTGCCCGGGGCCTATGCGGCTGCCAGCATTCAGCGCGCGCCCCGCGGGGCGCCGGGGCGGGAGCAGATCCCGGCGCCCCCCGTCGCACGGTTGTCGTCCGGTGAACAACGAGCCAGGAGTGCATCCCGTGATCCGATCGAAACTGCGTACGCTGCTGCTCGGTGGCGCCAGCGCGGCCGTCATGCTGGCCACCGCCCTCGCCCCCGCCACCGCGTCCGCCTCCCCGGCCCCGCACGCCACGGCCACGGCCGCCGGCTTCTGGTCCTGTACCGTCCCGCCCGGCTACACCTTCTCCTCCACCGCCAACACCCTGAACTGCGGGGGCAGCGGCTTTCGCACCTACTACTTCGTCCAGCCGCCCAGCGACGGACTGTGGGCCTGCACCGTGTCCGACGGGTTCACCTACTCCTCCACCCAGAACACGCTCGACTGCTCCACCGGTGGGGGCTTCCGCACCAAATACCTGCTGCGCACGCCGACGACCGGTCTGTGGGCGTGCACCGTCCCCTCCGGCTTCACCTACACGAGCACGCAGAACAGCCTCGACTGCTCGACCAGCGGCGGCTTCCGCACCAAGTACCTCCTGCGGGCCTTCTGACGCGGCGTCCGGGCGCCCGCCGGAGCGGTACGCACGCTCCGGCAGGCGCCCGGCTGCGGCCCCAGCGGCAGCGGCGCCGGCCGGGCACTACGTTCGCGGCGTGGGGGTGGGCGCCGGGGAGGTGGTGGTGGAGCCGCCCGCCTCCAGGCAGGTCAGGGACATCACCACCATGGCCTGAATGCCCTGCGCCGGCTCCGGGGCCGGGAAGCTCGCCAGGACGGTCCAGTTGCCCTTCGTGAGGGTCAGCGTGCCGCTGCCCAGGTCGGGGCCGGCCTGCCAGCCGTACTCGGAACGGGCCCGCGCGAAGGCCGACTTGAGCGCGGAGTCCACGGTGTCCGGGGCATGCCGGCCCGACAGCCGTTCACTGCACCGGCCCAGGGTGTCCGAGGGCTGCCGGGTGACCGTGACGCCCTCCGCCGCGAGGGCCGACGTCATCTCCGACACCACCGTCTCCGCAGGCAGCGGCGGACCCGAGAAGCGCGGGGGCAGCGGGCCGAGGTCCTGCAGGGCGGTGCCGCAGGCCGTGGCCGTCGCCGTCATCATTACCGCCATGACCAGGGACGCCAGGGCTGCGTGCCCCTGTTGCCGTCGCACGATGGTGTCCGCCCTCTCGGTTCGCCGTACGGTCGGCCAGTGTGCCATCCCGCCGATCGTGACGAACATCGGCCACCGTCGCGGGCGCGTCGGCCGGCCCTGATCCGCCGGACACCCCCTCAACCCTGCTTCGTCCAGCGCTGGGACGTCTCCCCGCCGCAGGTCTTCGTCACCAGGCCGCTGCTCATGCCGAGGTCCAGGCAGCCGCCGCCGAGGTCGCTGCGCAGGGCACCGCCCGAGCCCGTGCGCCACACCCGGCCGATGTCCTGGGCGCAGTCGCCGACGAAGACGGCCTGGCCGAGGCCGTTGGAGTAGAGGCAGCCCCCGCTCTGCTGGTTGACCAGCTTGAAGCTCCCGTCCGACCTGCTCTGTACGGTCCACCGGGCGGAGCCGCTCGCACAGTCCCCGAAGTCCGATGACCCGAAGACCTGGGTGATGCACTTGCCGTTGTTGCCGTTGCGGTAGCGGTAGGTGCCGGAGTCGAGGGGCGGGGGAGGCTGCGCCGGGGCCTTGGTGGGCGCCGTCGACGTCCCTCCGGCGGGCGGCCCGGATCCGCCGCCGTTGCCGCCGCCGGCGTTCGCCGAGCCTCCTGGGCCGCCCGAGCCCGGTGGGGCGCCGCCGCCGGGAACCGTGCCCGCGCCGGGACCGGTTCCGGCACCGCCGGCCGCCGTCACCGGTGCGCCGCCCGTGGCGCCCTGCGCCTGCCCCGGGACCTGGGCCGGCGGCTGTGCGGGGGAAGCCGTACCCGACGGGCTGCCACCGGCCGCCGACGCCGGGTCGGCCTGGGCCGTCACGGGAGCCGTCGGGGTGTTCTGTGCTCCGGCCCGCGGCGAGGAGGCGTGCGGCAGGTACTGGATGGCGAGTGTCGTGCCGCCGGACACCACGACGACGGGGAGGACCGCGAGGAGGACACGGGTACGGCGGCGCCGCTCGCGCCTCCCGGGCCCGTCCGGGGCGGACCCGACGACGGGCGTGGGCTCGGGTCGGCGGGCCTCGGCCTCCTCCTTCCCCGCTGCTGCCGGGTCCGGCCCCTCACTGGTGAGCGGGAGCGTGGGCACGTCGACGTCCTGCACGTTCGCGGCGAAGGCGGCCCGTTCGGCCAGGCGCTCGTCGATGGCCACCGGCCACAGCGGTCGCGTGAACGGGCCCTGCCGGGCAGCGCGTGCGAGGAGTTCCGGGGCCGTGGGACGGTCGTCCGGATCCTTGGCGAGGCAGGCTTCGACGAGCCCGGCCAGCTCCGGCTCCAGCCCCCGCAGCGGCTCCAGGTCGGGCTCCTCGTGGACGATGCGGTACAGCACGCCGTGCCCCGACTCGTCCCCGAAGGGCGGCCGGCCGCACGCCGCGTACGCGAGTACCGAACCCAGCGCGAAGACGTCGGTGGCGCCGCTCACCCGCCGCTTCCCCGACGCCTGCTCGGGAGCCATGTAGGCGGGCGTGCCCACGACCATGCCGGTCCTGGTCAGCCGGCTCTGTTCGGCGGCCCGGGCGACGCCGAAGTCGATCAGGGTCAGCCCGTCCAGGGTCAGCATGACGTTCGAGGGTTTGAGGTCGCGGTGCACCATGTCCAGCGCGTGCACCGGCGCCAGGCTCGCCGCGGCCTCCCGCAGCAGCAGCCACAGCGCGTCCGCCGGCAGCGGCCCGCCGTGCAGCGTGATGGCTTCCCGCAGGGTGAGCCCGGGGATGTAGGCGGTGGCGAACCACGGCGGCTTCGCCTCGCGGTCACTGGCGAGCAGCGGCGCGGTGGCGTCGGCGGGCAGCCGGGCGAGGTTGTCCAGCTCGTGCCCGAAGCGGCGCAGGAAGTCCTCGTCCTCGGCGACGACGGAGGACAGGAGCTGCTTGACGGCGACGTACTGTCCCTCACGGACGCCGAGGAACACCCGTCCCATGCCGCCGGCCCCGAGCCGCCCCGCCAGCGGGATCGGTCCGATTCGAAGCGGATCCTCCGCCTCCAGCGGCTCGGCCCCGCTCCCCGTCAGCTCTAACACGTCGCCTGCCCCGCTTGATGTGGAAACAACTTCCGGAAATCTATCCCGATGGTCCCAAGAGGGCAACGAGCCTGATGGGCAGCCGAGTTGCCGCTCCGCGGCGGGTGCGGACCGTATGGCGCCACGAGGCGGGGAGCCCATGACCGCCCCCGGTCGGCGGCCGGCTCGGGAGATACCCGGGGCGGGTGTGGGCGGACGATGCGGTTCCCCGTCCGGGGCCGGGCCGCAGCGGCCGCGCCGACAGCGGGAGGATCGCCGCGGCCCGCCCCGGCAGCATCGTGAGAATCCTTACATTCATCCCTCAATTGCCCCTTTTGGGGGAATCATGATTGCCGGTAACTGTCGTCTATGAGCCGCGCGAGCCGCGGCCCGCGCCGTCCGGGGACGGTCGGCGCCACTGGGAGTGACATGGGACGCGTGCGCGGCTTGACGGGCAACCGGCGGACGGCCCTGCCGATGGTGGCGGGCGGAGCCGTCGTCCTCGGGCTGGGCGGCCTCTACGTCACCGGCCTGGTGGCCGGCGGCGACGTCGACCGGGGCACGCGCGTACACGGCGTGGACATCGGCGGAATGACCGCGGCGCAGGCCCGCCGGGCGCTGGACCGGGAGCTCGGCCCCACCGCCGCGGCGCCCGTCGCCCTGAAGATCGGCGACCACGTCGAGAAGGCCGATCCCGCCGCGCTCGGGCTGTCCCTCGACACCGAGGCGACCGCCGACCGCGCCGTACGCAAGGGCTACGACCCCGTCACCGTCATCGGCGGCCTCTTCGCCTCCGGCCGGCGCGACGTCGAACCCGTGATCCGCGCGGACGAGGAGAAGGGCCGGGCCGCGCTCGACCGCATCGCCGAGACCACCGCCCGCGCGCCCCGCGACGGAGCCATCGCCTTCGAGAAGGGCGCGGTGAAGGCCGTCACTCCCCTCCCCGGCGTCACCCTCGTCGCGGACCGGGCCCTCGCCACCGTCCGCGACTCCTATCTGGGCACCGGCACCTCCCCGGTCGTGCTGCCGGTCGAGCGCACCGAGCCGGCCGTCGGCGCCGAGGAGACCGGGCGGGCCCTGAAGCAGTTCGCGCAGCCCGCCATGTCGGGTCCCATCGCGCTCACCGTCGCCGGCAAGAGCATGTCCATCACGCCCGCCGTGCTCGGCGAGCACCTGAAGATGCGGCCCGACGCCCAGGGCCGTCTCGTGCCCGCCCTCGACTCCAAGGGCCTGCTCGCCGAGCCCGCCGTGGCCCGCCCGATCGAGGAGGCCAGCCGTCCGCCCCTGGACGCCGCACCCCACGTCGGCCCGGACGGCACCGTGGTCCTGGCCCAGCAGAGCCGTGCGGGACGCAAGGTCACCGAGGACGCGCTCGGCAAGGCCGTGCTTCCGCTCCTGACCCGTACGGGCGCCGCCCGCAGCGGCGAGGTCGCCACCGTGGCCGTCCAGCCGGAACTCACGAGCGAGGCGGCCCGGCTCGGCATCAAGGAGAAGATCTCCTCCTTCACCGTCGAATTCCCCGCCGCCCCCTACCGCAGCACCAACATCGGCCGCGCCGTGGAGCTCATCAACGGCTCCGTCGTCCAGCCGGGCAAAGAGTGGAGCTTCAACCGCACGGTCGGTGAGCGCACCAAGGAGAACGGTTTCGTCGACGGCATCATGATCAATGACGGCCAGTACGTGAAGTCGCCCGGCGGCGGCGTCTCCGCGGTCGCCACGACCATGTACAACGCCGTGTTCTTCGCGGGCCTCAAGCCCGTCGAGCACGGCGCCCACTCCTTCTACATCGAGCGCTACCCCGAGGGCCGCGAGGCCACCGTCGCCTGGGGCACCCTGGACCTGCGCTGGATCAACGACTCCGGCCACCCCGTCTACATACAGGCCGAGTCCACCGACACCTCGCTGACCATCACCCTCCTGGGCATCAGGAAGTACGACGAGATACGCGCGACCAAGGGGCCGCGCAGCAACATCACGCAGCCTGCGAAGCGCACCGGGACCGGCCCGGCCTGCGAGGCCCAGACCCCCCTGGAAGGCTTCGACGTGACCGTCGGCCGCGTCTTCGTCCAAGGCGGCAAGGAAGTCCGCAGGGAAGAGTTCAAGACGCACTACACCCCGCGCGACGAGGTCGTCTGCACCCCGGAAACCCCCGGCGGGCCGCAGCCCCCGGCCCCGACGGCGCAGGCCGCGCCCGCCCCGTCCGCCGCCGCGGCCGGCCACTTCAGCGCCGCGGGCGCACCCCGCTCGTCCTGAGCGACGGCTCGGGACAAGGGGTGACACTCCCAGCGCGGATTGTGCATGCCGGGAGCCATGGAGGCCCGGAAGTGCTACAACTGGGTTCGTGACCATTCCTCGCCACCCGTGCCGGGCACGTCGGTGCGGTCACCTCTAGGCAACCGCTTCAGGAGCGTCGCCGGCCAGGTATTCGTCCTCCAGGTGGCGATCGTGGTGTTGCTCGCCGCCGGAGCGCTCCTGGCCCTCGTCCTCCAGTCGCGGCACGACATCGACCGCGAGGCACGCAACCGGTCGGTGTCGGTAGCCGAGACCTTCGCCCACTCCCTGGGCCTCCGGTCCGCGCTGAAGACCTCCGACCCCTCCGCGGTCCTGCAGCCCCTCGCCGAGGAGACGCGCAAGGCCGCCGGCGTCGACTTCATCGTGGTGATGGACACCGACGGCATCCGCTACACCCACCCCCAGCCGGACCGCATCGGGAAACGGTTCGTCGGCACGATCAAACCCTCCCTCGCCGGGAACGTCCTCACCGAGAGCGTCCAGGGCCCGCTCGGCAAGGAGATCCAGGCGGTCGTCCCGGTCAAGGACCCCGACGGCAAGGTCGTGGCCCTCGTCTCGGCGGGCCTCACCGTCGAGAACGTCACCGGCGCCCTCGACCGCCAGCTCCCCGTCATCCTCCTGGCCATCGCCACGGGCCTGGCCCTGGCGACGGTCGGCACCTGGCTGATCAGCAGACGCCTGCGCCGCCAGACCCACGGGCTCGGCACGCAGGAGATGACCCGCATGTACGAGCACCACGACGCGGTGCTCCACGCGGTCCGCGAGGGCGTCCTGATCACCGACGGTGACGGACAGCTACTGTTGGCCAACGACGAGGCCAAACGCCTGCTCGGCCTGCCCGACGACGCGGAGGGCCGCCACATCGGCGACGTGCCCGGCCTGGAGCGCCGGATGGCCGACCTGCTGCTCTCCGGCCGCGAGGCCACCGACGAGGTGATCGGCTCCGGCGACCGCCTGCTCGTCGTCAACCAGCGGCCCACCCACCCCCGCGGCCGGCCCGAGGGCGCGGCGGTCACCATCCGCGACTCCACCGAGATGCAGATCCTCACCACGCGGGCCGAGACCGCCCGCAGGCGTCTCAAGCTGCTGTACGACGCCGGCGGCGACGTCGGCACCACCCTCGACGTGGTCCGTACCGCCGAGGAACTCGCCGCCGTCGCCGTCCCCCGCTTCGCCGACTTCGTCACCGTCGACCTCGCCGACCAGGTCATCGACGGCGACGAGCCCGCCCCGGGCGCCGACATGCGGCGCACGGCGATCAGCGGCATCCGCTCCGACCACCCCCTCTACCCCGTCGGCCGACTGATCGACTTCCTGCCGTCCACCCCGCAGGCCCGCGGCTACGGCACCGGCCGGGCGGAACTCGTACCCGACCTGTCCAAGGCGCCGGGCTGGCAGGCCCAGGACCCGCCGCGCGCCCGCGCCATCGTCGACTACGGCATCCACTCGCTCATCGCGGCCCCCCTCATGGCCCGGGGCGTCGTCCTCGGCGTGGTCAACTTCTGGCGGTCGCAGAAACAGGAGCCCTTCGACGAGGACGAGCTGTCCCTCGCCGAGGAACTCGTCGCCCGCGCGGCGGTCAGCATGGACAACGCCCGCCGCTACACCCGCGAGCACGCCCTCGCCGTCACCCTCCAGCGCAGCCTGCTGCCGCGCGCCCTGCCCGAACAGAGCGCCATGGATGTCGCGCACTTCTACCTGCCCGCCCAGTCGGGAGTCGGCGGCGACTGGTTCGACGTGATCCCGCTCCCCGGCAGCCGCGTCGCCCTGGTCGTCGGCGACGTCGTCGGACACGGCCTGCACGCCGCCGCCACCATGGGCCGGCTGCGCACCGCGGTCCACAACTTCACCTCCCTCGACCTGCCGCCCGACGAGATCCTCGCCCGCCTGGACGACCTCGTACAGCGCATCGACCACGACCACAACGGGGACGCCGACGACGCGGACGGCGGCGGCGTCCTGGGCGCCACCTGCCTGTACGCCGTCTACGACCCGGTGTCCCAGCGCTGCACGATGGCCCGGGCCGGGCACCTTCCTCCGCTCGTCGTCGCCCCCGACGGCACCACGGAGATCGTCGAGCTGCCCGCCGGACCGCCGCTGGGCCTGGGCGGCATGCCGTTCGAGACCGCGGAACTGGAGCTGGCCGAAGGCAGCCAGCTGGTCCTCTACACCGACGGGCTGGTGGAGGAACGCACCCGGGACATCGGCGAGGGGCTGGAACTGCTCCGGGCGGCGCTGAGCCACCCCGACCGCGACCCCCACGACAGCTGCCGGGCCGTGCTCGACATGATGCTCCCCGCCCGGCCGACCGACGACGTGGCCCTGCTCATCGCGCGGACCCGGACCCTCGGCCCGGACCGGGTCTCCCAATGGGACGTGCCCTTCGAGCCGAGTGCGGTCGGCGCCATGCGCAGCGTCGCCGCCAAGAAGCTCGACGAATGGGACCTGACGGAACTCGGCTTCGCCGCGGAACTGATCCTCAGCGAGCTGATCACCAATGCGCTGCGGCACGGAAGCGAGCCGGTGCGGGTACGGCTCCTGCGCGACCACAACCTGACCTGTGAGGTGTGGGACGGCAGCAGCACCGCCCCCCACCTGCGGTACGCCGCCACCACCGACGAGGGAGGACGCGGACTGTTCCTGGTGGCGCAGCTCAGCGAGCACTGGGGTACCCGCTACACGCCCGACGGCAAGGTCATCTGGGCGGAACTGGCCCTGCCGGGTACCCCCGGCGGCGGCGAGGCCGTCCTCTCGGCCTTCCTGGACGTCGACCCCCTCTGACCGCCCTGACGCCTCTGACCCCTCTGACGGCGCACCCTCAGGGGGTGCCGGGCTCGGCGAGCAGGTCGTCGACGATCTGCAGACGGGTCTCCGGGAAGCGCTCCTCGACGGCCACCGCCATCATGGCCACTCCCTCCGCGTCGGGCACCGAGCACCGCTCCCGCGCCGCCTCGTCGGGCCAGCGGGCATAGGCCACCCAGGTGCCGTCGTCCGCCCGGTGGAGCCGTGAGCCGTAGCTCCCGCACCGGGCGTGGATGGCCGCCGTCACCCGGTGCCAGCCCTCGGTGAACCGGTGCTCCATGCCCGGACGGAGCCGCCACCGGTAGATCACAGCGAACATGCGAGGTTCCCCCTCGTCGCGGGTCGGTCGTACTGCCGTGGTCATCTTGCCGGTCGGGCGGGGCCCGGTGTGCCGTCCCCCTCCCGGAAAAGACCTGCTCCGCACGGGCCGTGATCGCTACCATCGCCCGGTGCACCGTGAACCCGACTGGTCCCCCTATCCCAAGATCCCCGCGAACACCCGGCTGGGGGAGGCCCGCGGCCGGACGTGGGTGGCCCACGAGAAGATCCACGGCGCCAACTTCGCCGTCGTGTGCGACGCGGCGGGCGTCCACCCCGCCAAGCGGCGCGAGCTGCTGGCCGACGGCGGACTGGACGACTTCTTCGGCGTCGGCCGGATCTGGCCCGCGCTGGCGGTCGCCGCGGCCCGTTGCGCGCGAGCCCTGCGGGCGGCCGCCGGCGCCGAGCCGTCGGCGGTCGTGACCGTGTACGGCGAACTGGCCGGCGGCCGCTACCCCCACCCCGACGTACCGGCCGTGCCGGGCGCGGGGCCCGTACAGACCGGCGTCTGGTACGCCCCCGACCTGATCTGGCTGCCCTTCGACGCGACCGTGACCGACGAGGACGGGCCGTGCTGGGTCGCCGACCGCACCCTGCGTGCGGCGGCGGAGTCGGCGGGCCTGCTCTGCGTGCCGCTGCTGGCCGAGGGGCCGCTCGCACGGCTCCAGGAGCTGCCGGCGCTCTTCCCGACCAGGCTGCCCGGCCTGCTCGGTCTGCCGGCGCTGCCCGAGAACCTCGCGGAGGGATTCGTCGTCAAACCCGCGGGGGAGTCCCGGGGGCCCGTCCGGCCCATGGCCAAGGCCAAGCAGCCCGCCTTCGCCGAGGACGAGCGGTTCGACGGCGCGCGCCCCTACCAGGCGCCGGCCGAAGGCGCCGCGGGCGTCCCCGGCTGGCTGCTCGCCCACGGCACCGGCCTGCTCACCCCGGCCCGCGCCGCGTCGGCGGTCAGCAAGCTGGGGCCCCGTACTCCGCCGGCGGACGTGGCCGCCGAGATCGCCCGGGACGCCGCCGAGGAGGCCGCCCAAGAGCTGGGCGGCCTGGACGGGGCCATGCAGCGGGCCCTGGAGGACTCCCTCCACGCGGGCGCCCTGGCCCTGGCCCGCTTCGACGCCTCCGACCGCCGGTCCTGACGCCGCGGCCCGCCGGCAGGCGCGGCCGGCCCGGGCCTCACCGGCCGGTCCGGTGGTTCCTGCCGATGCGGGCCGTCAGCAGGGCGATGTCGTCGTCGGCGGACGCCGGGACGAGGTGGGCGATCAGAGAGTCGCACAGGTGGTCGAGGGGCTGGAGGGGTTCTGTGAGGAGGCCGGTCAGCTCGCCCAGGCGCTCGTCGATGTCACGGTTGCGGGCCTCGATCAGCCCGTCGGTGTACAGGACGAGCAGGCTGCCTCCGGGGAGGGTGATGTCGGTGGTGGTGAAGGAGACCCCGCCGACACCCAGCGGCGCGCCGGGCGGGGTCTTCACCAGGTAGACGGTCCCGTCGGGCTCGGCCACGGCGGGCGGCGGGTGACCGGCGCGCGTGACCGTGCAGTGGCCGGTCGCCGGGTCGCACACCACGTACAGGAACGTGGCGAGCATCGGCTCCGCGAGGTCCGCGAGGGTCGCCTCCAGCTGGTGCAGCAGTGCGGCCGGCGGCATGTCGAGCCGTGCGAGGGCGCGGACGGTCGCGGAGAGGCGCCCCATCACCGCGGCGGCGGCGATGCCGTGCCCCATCACGTCGCCCATGAGCAGGCCGGCCCTGCCACCGGTCAGGGGGACGACGTCGTACCAGTCCCCGCCCACCTCGTTGACGTCGCTGGCCGGCAGGTACCGGTGGGCGATCTCGATGCCCGGCGGCGGGGTGATGTGCTGCGGCAGCATGCTGCGCTGCAGGACGACCGCGGTCTCGTGCTCGTGGTGGTAGAGGCGGGCGTTGTCGATGCTGATGGCGGCCCGCGCGGCGAGCTCGCCGGCGAGGGTGACGTCGTCGGAGCCGAACGGTTCGAAGGGCCGGGTGCGGAAGAAGGAGGCCACACCGAGGACGAGACCCCGCGCGATGAGCGGGACCATCATGAGCGAGTGCACGCCCGCCTCGACGAGCTGCGCGGGCCTCGGGGTGTGCCGGGCGGCCGAGGCGACCACCATGGCGTCGAGGTGGGCGACCAGGAAGGGCTGGCGGGCCGCGAGGGCCTGGGTGTAGGGGGCGGTCGCGGGGAAGGTGAGGGTCCTGCCCAGCGGCGCGAGGATCTGTGTGACCGTGGTGCCAACCAGCGGGGCCTTGCCCAGACGGCGCAGCGCCACGCCGCCGGTCAGCCCCATTCCCGGTTCGTTGCCGCAGGCGAGAGAGTCCAGGACGTCGACGGTGACGGCACTCGCCAGGTGCGGGACGGCCAGGTCGGCCAGCTCCTGCGCGGTGCGTTCGAGGTCGAGGCTGGCGCCGATGCGGGAGCTGGCCTCCGTGAGCAGGGCGAGCCGGCGCCGCCCCGCCTCGGCCTCGGTGTGGTCGCGCTGCTGCGTGGTGATGTCCAGCAGGGAGGCGATCACGCCGATCGGCTGGCCGCCGGGGTCCTCGGCCCGTACGTACGAGCACGCCCACACGTGGTCGTGGTCGGGGTCGGCGGGGGTCCTGCCACTGCGCAGGCGGTTGAGGACCGGTTCACCGGTCTCCAGCACCTGGCGCATGGCCTCCTCCATCTCGCCCGCGTTCACCTCCGGCAGCACCTCGGCCAGACGCCGGCCCACATGGGCCGACTCCGTCAGACCGTTCATCGCCTCCAGAGCCGGATTGACCTGCAGGAACCGCAACTGCGTGTCGAGGACGGCGATCCCGACGGGCGAGCGGGCGAACAGGCCGTCCCACACCGCCGACGCCCCCCGGATCCGGCGTGCCGCGTGCGCGTCCGCGGCGAACACCAGCACGGCCGAGGCGCCGTGCCGCCGATCTGGAACGGGGCAGGCCCAGATCTCCAGTTCGAGCGGATGGCCGTTGCGGTGCCAGGCGGTGACCGTACCCATCACCCCGCGGCCGGTGGCGGCCGTCTCCCACAGGGAACGGCCCAGACTGCGGTCGGCGCCGGGGTGGAGGAGGTCGGCGATGTGCCGTCCGAGCACCTGCGGCGGGTCATAGCCCAGCAGCTCCTGCGCGCCGTGGTTCCACCGCACGATCATCCCGTCGCCGCTCGTGGCCACGAGCGCCACCGGCAGGGCGCCCAGCCATCCTCCGGCGTCCTGTGCGGCGCTGCTGATCAGGTCCTCCAGCGGCATCTCCTCATGCATCCCGCACCCGCTCCTTCCGGGCGGACCCGGCCCGGCCGCACGGCCGGCCCGGATCGCGGCGCAGCTCCCGGCGGCCGCTCGCCGAGTGCGGTCCGCGGCTGCGTCTGTTCCCCTTCATCACCTTCATCCTCGCTCCGGGCGACGGGCGGCGCCCCCCGGCCGCCGCACTCGGGTGCGCGGGTCGCCCGTGTGCGGCGGCCGGCCCGTACCGGTCGGGTTCATCCGGTCGGCCGAGCACAGCAAGCCACCCGTGCCAGGCCGGGCCACGCTGTGGGCAAGGACCGCCACCACCGCACAGACGAGGACCGCACCATGTCCCACAGGCGACGTATCGGCATCATCGCGGGGGCCGCAGCGCTGCTGCTCAGCGCCACCGCTTGCTCGGGTCTGGGTCGGACCACGGTCGGCCAGCTCAGCTTCCGGGGCCATGACTCGCCGGTCGAGATCAACTACAACAACACCCTCGTCACCGGTTGCCACCGGATCGCCATCCCGGACGGGGCCACGCACGTCGCGAACCACACCCTCGTCGACGTCATCCTCTACCAGAACTTCGACTGCAGGCAGACCGACGAGCCCGACGACGGGATCTACGTGGCGACGACCCTCTCGGACGTGACGGCCCCCAGGACCCGCCCCTGGCGGAGCTTCAGCGTGGTCCACTGAGGCCTGCCAGTCGCTGCCGGCCAGGCGCTGCCGACCGGTCAGGGGCCGGCGGCGGCGCGGCGGACGGAGTCCAGCGCTCGCGTCACGTCGTCGTCGTTCGTCGACCAGTTGCTCACCGAGATGCGCATGACGCGCCGGCCGTGCCAGGTGGATCCGCTGATCCACGTCGTACCGTCGTCGAGCAACCGTGTGAGTACCCGCTCGGTGCGCTCGTCGCCGCCGAAATCGGCGCACACCTGCGTGAACACCACTTCGTTGAGCACCCGGGCGCCGTCGATGGCGGCGATGCCGTCGGCGAACGCACAGGCGTGCCGGCACAGTCGGTCGACGAGTTCGGCGACCCCCGAGCGGCCGAGCGACCTGAGCGCCGCCCACACCGTGAACGCCCTTCCGCGACGGGAGAGCTCGGGGACCGTGTCGACCGGGTCCCCGTGTTCGTGCTGGATGAGGTAGTCGCCGCGCAGACCCATCGCGGCCCGGAGCGCGGACGGGTCGCGCACGACGGCGAGACCACAGTCGTAGGGGACGTTCAGGGTCTTGTGCGCGTCCGTCGCCCACGAATCGGCGTACGCGCAGCCGTCGGTCAGGTGCGCGTACCGCGGAGAGGCGGCCGCCCACAGCCCGAAGGCCCCGTCCACGTGCACCCACGCGTCCGCTTCGCGGGCGGCGCGTACGGTCTCGGCGAAGGGGTCGAATGCGCCGGAGTGGATGTCTCCGGCCTGGAGGATCACGATGGCGGGACCGGGCCCGCCCTGGACCAGGACGCGCCGCAGGGCCTCCGGATCCATGCGCCCCTGGTCGTCGGCCTCCACCAGGGCGGGGGCGCCGAGCCCCAGGTAGCGCAGCGCCAGGTCCACGGCCATGTGCCGGTCCGCGCCGGCGACGGCCCGTACGGGCGGACCTCCGACGAGGCCGTCACGGGCGGCGCTCCAGCCGGAGCGCCTCAACACCTCGTCGCGCGCGGCGGCGAGGCAGGTGAAGTTCGCCATCGTGGCACCGGTGGTGAAGCCGACGCCGCAGTCCTGCGGCAGACCCAGCAGATCGAGCAGCCACGCGCCGGCGACCTCTTCCACCGCCGCGTACGCGGGCGAGGCGGCCCGCATCACGGAGTTCTGGTCCCAGGCGCTGACCAGCCAGTCCGCGGCGAGCGCGGCAGGCTCCGTACCACCGACCACGAACCCGTAGAACCGGCCGCTCGGGAACGCGGTCAGTCCCGGCTCGCAGGCCGTTGCCAGCAGGTCGACGACATCGGCCGGAATGCCGGGGGCATCGGGCAGTTCGGTCCCGAGCGCGCGCACGATCTCGTCGACCGAAGCGCGTGCGGGAACCGGCCGCTCGGACAGGCTCGCCAGCCACCGGACGGCATGCTCGTGCGCCCGCCGGAGCGCGGCCTCGCGCGCGTCCATACTTCGGACTATGGGACAGGAGCCGCCGCCCCGCAAGCCGCGGCTCGTACGTACGTTCTCCCTCGGTGGCGGTCCGTTCGGATCCGGGCGGTCGGTCGGCGCCGGTCAGTGCTGGACGGCGGTGTGGTCGAGGCCGCCCAGGGCGGCGCCCCAGGGGAAGGGGGTGGCGTCGGCGGCGGTGGTGTCGTGCTGGAGGAGCTGGACCCCTGCGTTCCGCAGCGTGGTGAGGGAGGTCTCGTACTGGGGGTGCGCGGCGAGGGCGCTGTTGGTGCACGAAATGGCGGTGACGGGGGTGCCGTTGCCGAGGGCTTCGGCGGCGAGGCCGATGGCGAGCCGGTCGGTGAGGCCCAGGGCCCAGGCGTTGACGGTGTTGAAGGTGGCGGGAGCGTAGAGGAGCGCGTCGGGGGTCGGCCACTGGTCCGGTTCGCCGGGCAGCTGGTACTGCCAGAGGACCGGGTGGCCGGTGAGTGCGGCCAGTCCGTCGAGGCTCTCCGCGAGCCAGTGTGCGGCGGTGGGGGTGAGCCCGAGGCAGACGTTCCAGCCGCGGGCCTGGGCGTCTTCGATGACGTGGGCGACGTCGAACACGGGTGGCGCGGCGGAGCAGAGCAGATAGAGGGTCTTCGTGGTCATGCGGCAATATGATCATATCGCTTGACCTCAAGTGTGGTTGAGGGAGCAAGATCGAGTCCATGGACACCGCACGGAGCGAACTCCTCCGGGGGGCCCTGGGCGGAGTTCGGCGCCCCTGTCGCAGCGCAACCGCCGGTGGGGGACAGTGGAGCTGTGGTCGATGTCGACGCGGTGGCAGCCGAGCTGTACGGGCTCAGGCCGGAGGAGTTCACGGCCGTCCGGGACGCTCACGCGGCCACCGCGCGCAAGGCGGGGCAGCGGGCAGAAGCGAAACGCATCGCCGCCCTGCGCAAGCCCACGCTCGCGGTGTGGGCCGCGAACCGGCTCGCCCGTGCCGACGCAGACCAGGCCCAGCACCTGCTGGAACTGGGCCGGGATCTGCGTGAGGCGCACCGGACCCTGTCGGGCCAGGACTTGCGCAAGCTGTCCCACCAGCAGCACGTGGTCATCGCGGCGATGGCCGGCGAGGCCCGTCGCCTGGCCGGCGAAGCGGGGCAGGACCTTTCCGCCGGGGTACAGCGGGAGGTCGAGCAGATCCTGCGCAGCGTCCTCGCCGACCCCGAGGCGGCCGACACCTGGGCGCGCGGAGTACTGGACAAGACGCCGTCCCCGGCCGTCGGCTTCGCCGAGGTGGCACCCGCACCGGGTACGGCGCCGCGACCGCAGCAACCCGAGCCCGAGACCGGGCCGCAGCGGCAGCCGGAACCGAACCCGAAGGCCGACATGCAGGAGGCGGAGCGGACGAGCCGGGAGGCCGAGCTGGCCGAGGAGGCCCTGGCGCTGGCGGAGACGGAGCGGGAACGGGCCCGCACCGGCCTCGGCGCGCTCGACGAGCAGATCGCACAGCTGGAGGAGCGGCTGGACCGCGCCCGAGCGGAGCGCGAGCGACTCGCGGCCGCCGCGGAGGCCGCCGAACGCAGCCACCGAGAGGCCGTGCGGGAGGCGAAAAGGGCCCGCACGGCGGCCCGGAAGGCCCGGCGCAGCTGACCGGACCGCGCCTCAGTTCAGGGGTGTACGGCCAGTCCGCACAGGCCGATCCCGTTCCGAGAGGCGTGCCGCCACAGGCGCATCGGGCCGTCGAGGACCCCGCTCCTCGCGTCGGGTGCAGGAGAGCCAGTCCTGGGAGTCCGCCGCGGCGCGTTCGACCGGCTGAAGGACAGCGCGCGCCCCACGGCCCCCAGGTGCTGCCGGACCTGAGCGGAGGTCAGCAGGGGGTACCCGCACCAGCCCGGCAGGAGGGCCGCTCGGGCGGACCGATGGCATGGAGGAAGGACGCGACCGGGTACTCCTCGAAGTGCACGGAGATGAACACGTGCTCCTGCGCCTGCTCGGCCCACACGTGTCCTTCCCCTCGGCCCTGCGGGCCCGGGGAGGCCCCATGGCGCCAGACCCCGCTCCTGATCCCGCCTGATAGACGGGACACCCCGTAGGGTCCTACGCATGATCATGAAGACTGAGTTCAGCGACGCCTTCCTGCTGGAAGCCGAACGGCATGCGGCGTGGGGGGCCGCACAACTGGAGGCCCTGACCGCGTTCATGCCGGCGGGACCCTGGACCGCGGACCTGGAGGCGTGTCTGTACCGGCAGGGCGATCTGCAACTCCGGGTCGCCGTGCTCGGCACGTACGACTTCCGCGAGCGGTCCTGGATGTGGGGCTGGGCCAACCCGGGGCTCCGCGGCAGCGAGGCCGTCGCCCTGACCGGCGCGATCGAGCGCTATGGACGGGCCCACGGGATCGCCGAGTTCACCGAGGAGGTCCTGGACCTGTCCGGCTTCGAGGACCCCCGCCGGGCCGCGGAGACGCTGGCCTTCGCGGGCATGGGTGTGGCCGAGGCGCCCGGGTACCTGGGCCTTCCGGCGGGGCCGGACAGCCAGGTCTACTTTCTGCCGGACGATCCGCAGGTCCCGCGGGCCGGCCTGGACGCGGTGTCGCTGCCGCGCCAACTCGTCACCGGAGCCGGCCTGATCGGCCGTTCTGCCCGGCGGGTGGTCACCGGCTATCTGGAGCACCACGGCCTGCCGTCCCGGGAGGACGGGCGCCTGATCCGGACCGACCTTCCCGGCGGCAGCGCGGCGGAGATCGAGTTCGACGACGCGGGCCGCATCGCCGCCGTACGCCTTACCGCGGTCTGACCGACGGACCGCAGACGCCGGGTCCTGTACGCACCCCACCCCGCCGCAGCCGCCCTCGGGCGGCCCCCCTCGCGGACCCTCCCCAGGACGCCGCCGGGCCTCCGTGCCCGGTTTCCGGACCGCGCCGACCGGCCTGCCCGCCCCGCCGCCCGCCGCGGCGGGGCACCCGGGCCGGTCGCTCCGGCCAAGTTGCGCAGCGTGCCTCTCGGGCCGTCAGTCCCGGCCGCTCCGGCGGCCCGCCGCCCCACCTGCGTCGCGACGTACCGCGGCCCGGCCCGGCGGGCATGGAACGCCAGGGTCGGCTGCGCCTGCTGGGGAGGGAGTCGACCTCGCCCGCCCCACCGAACCGGGCCATTCCGGTCCATCATGGGCATCACCGCCGGTCGGGTGGGAGGCCTCCGGCCGTCGCGGCCGGATACGCGCCGTCGTAGCGGAATTCGGCCACTGGACGGGTGCGCGCAGCGTGTCGGGGCGGTTGTCCATATCCCGTCCTGTCGCCGCACCGGCCCCCGTGGTGGCATGTGCATGCCGAAATCGGATCGGCGGCCCCCGATGAATGGAGAAACAAGGATGTTGCTCCGCAGGCTGACGGTCGGCGCGGCGGTGGTGGCGTTGTCCACCCTGGCGATGCCGGCACAGGCCCACGACGTCACGTATCCACCCGGGAGAATCACGGTCGACGTCGTCGGCGTGAACGGTTCGGGATGTCCGCAGGGAACGGCGAGCGTCGCCGCCGCCTCCGACAACACCTCCTTCACGGTCACGTACAGCGACTACCTTGCCCAGACCGGCGCCGGCTCCGGCGGGACCGATTTCCGCAAGAACTGCCAGCTCGCCCTCCAGATCCACGTGCCGCAGGGCTTCACGTACGCCATCGCCCGGGCGGACTACCGCGGCTTCGCCCACCTCCAGCGCGGGGCCTACGGCCAGGAGCGCGCCAACTACTACTTTCAGGGCATGGCTCAGACGACCCGCAGAACCCACCAGTTCAACGGCCCCTATTCCGACAACTGGCAGGCGAGCGACCAGACGGAGTACGCCGACCTGGTCTGGGCGCCGTGCGGCGAGGAGCGCAACCTCAACGTCAACAGCGAACTGCGCGTGTACGCCGGAACATCGAGCCCGCAGGCCCTGAGCTTCATGAGCATGGACTCCACGGACGGCAGCGTCAGCACGGTCTACCACTTCGCGTGGAAGGAATGTCCTGCGGTCTGACACGGCGTGAGCCCTCGGAACCAGCACATCACGGTCAGGAGTGACAACGATGTCCCATTCCTTGCCCCGCACCCTGTTCACCGGCGCCGCGGCCGCGGCACTGATCGCCACGGCGACCCCGGCCGGAGCCGCCGGTCCCACCCCGCAGATCACCGCACCGCCCGACAAGATCGTGATCGAACTCGCCACGGTGAACGGGTCCGGCTGTCGGGAGGGCACCGCGGAAGTGGCCGTCGCCCCCGACAACACTGCCTTCACCGTCACCTACAGTGACTACCTGGCCCAGGTCGGGCCCGGCGCGCCGCCGACCGGATTCCGCAAGAACTGCCAGCTCAATCTGCGGGTCCACGTTCCCTCGGGATTCACCTACGCCATTGTCCAGGCGGACTACCGCGGATTCGCATTCCTCCAGCCGGGCGCCTGGGGTCAGGAGAAGGCGAACTACTACTTCCAGGGAATGCCGCAGACCACCCAGCGCACCCATCAGTTCAACGGCCCGCTCAATGACAACTGGCAGGCGACCGACAGGACGGAGTACGCGGATCTCGTCTGGGCGCCGTGCGGTGAGAAACGCAATTTCAACATCAATACCGAACTGCGCGTCAACGCGGGCACGTCCAACCCCCAGACGGCCACCAGCTTCATGACGATGGACTCCACCGACGCGAGCGTGAGCACGCTCTACCACCTCGCCTGGCAGGCCTGCCCGGCTCCCCGGCCCCGTCCGAGCCAGGTCGGTCCGTAGGGCCGGCATCCTGAGCGGACCGCCGAGTGAGACACAACGGCGGTACGGGCTCCGCGGCCCGTACCGCCGTGCGCGTGGCCCGCTCAGGCGGTGCGCCGCGTCCCCGACGGGAAGTGGGCGCGTGCCTCGGGCGGGTACATGGGGACGACGGCGGCCGCGGCCGGCACATCGGGCAGGGCGTTGACGACGGCCCACCAGGCGGGGTCGATCCCGTCCATGCCGAGCCCGCCGACCCGCAAGGCCAGGAACACCGCACCCACGACCGTCAGCACCGCCCGGGCCCACCCCGCCCGGCCCGCATCCGGGCCGCCACGACCAGCCACGAGCCCAGGAGCACGGCCGGCACACCCGCCGACCGGGCGAGTTGGGTGGTGGCGGCGCTCCGCCCGGCGAACCCGGTCAGCTCCTCCAGGCCGGTGGGCGCTACCACGAACACCCCCAACACCCAGACCAGACCTCCGCCGCGACGGCCGCCAGGGTGAGTGCCCACGCCGCCTCCACCTGCTTCGGGCGCCCTGGGCCCGCGCTGCCGGTACCTGCCTTCATGGGGGCCCCCTCCCGGTCACGCCCCGTGGGAGTGCGAACGGGACGCCGAGGTTCCCCCGTCCACCACGCGCGTGCGCGGCACCGGTGATCGGTTAGGTTGGCGCCATGTCCGAACTGCGAACCGAACGCCTGGTCCTGCGCGAGTGGCGGGACTCCGACCTGCGACCCTGGGCGGCGATGAACGCCGACCCCGACGTCCGCGAACACTTCGACGGAGTACTCACCCGCGAGCAGAGCGAGGCGTCCGCGGCCCGCTTCCAGGCCGCCATCGAGCAGCGGGGCTGGGGCTGGTGGGCCGTCGAGGTGCGGGACACCGGCGAGTTCATCGGCTTCACGGGACTGGACCCGGTGGACGAGGACATGCCCTTCACGGGGGTGGAGGCAGGCTGGCGGCTGGCCCGCTCGGCCTGGGGACACGGCTTCGCCACCGAGGCCGCCCTCGCCGCCGTGGCCTTCGGATTCGACACCCTCGCACTGCCCGAGCTCCTCGCGGTGACCACGGCCGGCAACCTCCGTTCCCAGGCGGTGATGCGCCGCATCGGGATGACCCGTGACCCGGCCGACGACTTCGACGACCTCACCGTGCCCGACGGACCGCTGCGCCCGAGCGTGGTGTACCGGCTCCGGGCAGAGAGCCGCCACCCCGCCGGGAGGTGACCGGCGCAGGACGGCGCATCCGCGCACGCGGCCGCCCCGACAGGAGCCGCCCCTTCGCCACGGTCGGCGGTCCAAGGCGGCTGACCTGCGCGGGAGACGGCGACACCGGGACGGGGGCTCTGTACGGCCGCGGCCCGGGGCGGGTTACCGTATCCCTTCATTCGAGGGGGAAACAGAGATGTCGCACAACACGGGGTGGGCGCAACACCCGGGACAGCCCATGCCACAGTGGGGAGGCGGCTGGGTGCCGCCGTCGGCGCCGAAACCGGGCGTCATACCCCTCCAGCCGCTCAGCGTGGGCGACATACTCGGCGGCGCCTTCTCGGCCTTCCGCCGAAACTGGAAGGCCTTGGTCGGCATCGTCCTCGCCGTACAGGGCATCGGAATCCTGCTCGTGACCCTCGCGATCGGCATCGCCGTCGCGGTCGTGCACGACCGGTTCTCCGCCGTCTTCGACCTCGGGCCGGGGGAAACCGCCGCCCCCGACGACGTGATGGCCCTGCTCCTGGCCTTCGTACCGGCCGCGGTGCTCCTCATGGTCACGTTGACGGTCGGCGCGGCGATGATCAGCGCGCTGGGCCCGGCCGTGGTCCAGGAGGCCGTCGTCGGCCGCACCACGACGTTCGGCGCGATGTGGCGCCGCTGCTGGTCCCGGCTGCCGGCGGTGCTCGGCACCGTGCTGCTCGCCGGGCTGATCGCGGGTGGCCCGATGCTGCTCGTCTATGCGGTCTGCGTGCCGCTGGTCATCATGTCCGCCGACGGATCCGGGCCGCCGGCCGCACTGTTCGTGCTGATCCCGGGCGTCCTGGTCTGCCTGCCCCTCTCGGTGTGGCTCGCGACGCGCCTCGGCCTCGCGCCCGCCGTCGCCGTGTGCGAGGGACTCGGGACCGTCGCGGCGCTGCGGCGCTCCGCCCAGTTGGTCAAGGACGGCTGGTGGCGCGTGTTCGGCATCTCCATGCTGGGCTATTTCGTGGCGATGGCCGTGGGCTACGCCATCCAGATGCCGTTCAGCTTCATCGGGATGGCGGCGTTCCTGCCGAGCATGCTGGAGGCGGGCGACGGTAGCGCGGACCCGAGCGTGGCGATCGTCGGACTCGGCGTGTACGTGATCTGCACCGTGATCGGCGGCCTGGCCGGCGGGATCTTCCAGTTCGGCTTCCCGCCGCTGGTCCTGGCCCTGCTCTACGTCGACCTGCGGATCCGCAAGGAGAACCTCGCGGAGTCCCTGATCGCAGCGGCGATTCCGACCGACGCCCCGGCCCCGCCCCCGGCGGCGGCTCCGGCACCCGACCAGCCATGACAGTGCCCGCTCAGCACGGAGGATGACCGCCCGACCGACAGGGCCGTCGCCCCCCGACGCACGTTCCCGGCCGGCGACATGACTTCCGCCGGCGACCGCGGTGCCGCCCTAGACCTTGGGCGGCACCGCACCCGTCTCGGTGTCAGACATCGAACGCATCATGCGCCACCTCCTCCCCGCAGGGTCATTTCCTGAAGTGCCCACGGAAGCCATCCGACCCATCGGGGTGACGGGAGCGGTCGGCTGATCGATCGGCTTCGCCAGTACAGCGACGGGGAGATTTTTCGTCAACACTTTTCACAAGGATTGAAGAAACTCCGAGTTCACAGCCTTGGCACGCAGATGACGTCCCATCCGGCCTTCGATTCGTGAACGCTCAAGCCCTTGACGGCCTCCCCGCTGGGCAGTTCACTCACGCTTCGATCCCCCGGATCCACGACGTCAGGAGCACCCCCACATGCCTCCACGCCCCAGGCCGTCCCTCGCCGCGGCCCTCGCCACCGCGCTGGTGGCCGCCCTCCTCGTGCTGCTGCCCGGCAGTACGACCGCCCAGGCGGCGCCCGTTCTGCTCTCGCAGGGGAAGCCGGCCACCGCCTCCAGCATCGAAGGCGCCGGCACCCCCGCCTCTGCCGCCGTCGACGGTGACAACGGCACCCGCTGGTCGAGCCGGTTCGCCGACCCGCAGTGGATACAGGTCGACCTCGGCGCCGCTGCCCAGCTGAGCCAGGTGGTGCTGCACTGGGAGACCGCCCACGCCCGCGCGTACCGGATCGAACTGTCCACGGACGGATCGAACTGGACCACGGCCCACTCCACCGCCGCCGGCACCGGAGGGGTGCAGACCCTCGACATCACCGGCACCGCCCGCCACGTGCGGGTGTACGGGACCCAGCGCGCCACCGCCTGGGGCTACTCGCTCTGGGAGTTCCAGGTCTACGGGACCACCGACACCGGCCCCACCCTCCCGGGCGGCGGCGACCTCGGTCCGAACGTGATCGTCTTCGACCCCTCCACCCCGGGCATCCAGGCCCGGCTCGACCAGGTCTTCCAACAGCAGGAGTCCGCGCAGTTCGGTTCCGGCCGCTACCAGTTCCTGTTCAAGCCCGGAACCTACAACGGCCTCAACGCCCAGATCGGCTTCTACACGGCCGTCTCCGGCCTCGGCCTGAGCCCGGACGACACCACCATCAACGGTGACGTGACCGTCGACGCCGGCTGGTTCAACGGCAACGCCACCCAGAACTTCTGGCGCTCCGCCGAGAACCTCGCCCTCAACCCGGTCAACGGCACCGACCGCTGGGCCGTCTCCCAGGCCGCGCCGTTCCGCCGGATGCACGTCAGAGGAGGCCTCAACCTCGCCCCCAACGGCTACGGCTGGGCCTCAGGCGGATACATCGCCGACTCCAAGATCGACGGTCAGGTGGGCAACTACTCGCAGCAGCAGTGGTACACCCGCGACAGCTCGATCGGCGGCTGGTCCAACGGCGTCTGGAACCAGGTCTTCTCCGGCACCCAGGGCGCACCCGCGCAGGGCTTCCCGAACCCGCCGTACACCACCCTGGACACCACTCCGGTCTCCCGCGAGAAGCCCTTCCTGTACCTCGACGGCGACGACTACAAGGTGTTCGTGCCCGCCAAGCGGGTCAACGCGCGCGGCACCTCATGGGGCAACGGGACCGCCCCGCAGGGCAGCTCCGTCCCGCTCAGCCAGTTCTACGTGGTCAAGCCGGGCGCGAGTGCCGCGACGATCAACCAGGCGCTGGCGCAGGGCCTGCACCTGCTCTTCACCCCGGGCGTCTACCACGTCGACCGGACCATCCAGGTCAACCGGCCCGGCACCGTGGTCCTGGGTCTCGGCCTCGCCACCATCGTCCCGGACAACGGGGTGACCGCCATGAAGGTCGGCGACGTCGACGGGGTGCGCCTGGCCGGATTCCTGATCGACGCCGGACCTGTCAACTCGCCCTCACTGCTGGAGGTCGGCCCCGCCGGCACCACCACCGACCACGCCGCCGACCCGACCACCGTGCAGGACGTGTTCATCCGCGTCGGCGGCGCCGGACCTGGCAGGGCCACCCTCGGCATGGTCGTCAACAACCACGACACGATCGTCGACCACACCTGGATCTGGCGGGCCGACCACGGCGACGGAGTCGGCTGGGAGACCAACCGCTCCGACTACGGCTTCCGCGTCAATGGCGACGACGTACTGGCCACCGGGCTGTTCGTGGAGCACTTCAACAAGTACGACGTGCAGTGGAACGGCGAACGCGGCCGGACGATCTTCTTCCAGAACGAGAAGGCCTACGACGCCCCCAACCAGGCGGCGATCCAGAACGGCTCCGTCAAGGGCTACGCCGCCTACCAGGTGGCCGACTCCGTCAACGTCCACGAGGGCTGGGGACTGGGCAGCTACTGCTACTACAACGTCGACCCGACGATCCGTCAGGAGCACGGCTTCCAGGCGCCGGTCAAGCCGGGCGTGAGGTTCCACGACCTGCTGGTGGTCTCGCTCGGCGGCAACGGCCAGTACGAGCACGTGATCAACGGCACGGGAGCCCCTACGTCGGGCACCTCCACCGTCCCCTCCACGATCGTCTCCTTCCCCTGACCCCCTGACCCCCTGACGGCGCTGCGGGGCGGCCGGAGCCGCCCCGCAGCGCACTGCCCGCAGCCGCTGTCACCCGGTCCGATGGGCGGCGATGATCCCGGCGTAGTGGCGGCCGCTCGACTTGACCGTGCGCCGCTGGGTGGCGTAGTCGACGTGGACCAGGCCGAAGCGCTTGTCGTAGCCGTAGGCCCACTCGAAGTTGTCCAGCAGAGACCAGGCGTAGTAGCCCGCCACCGGCGCCCCCCTGCGGGCCGCCCGGGCACAGGCGGCGAGATGGGCCGCCAGGTAGGCGGTCCGTTCCGGATCGTGCACGGTGCCGTCCGGGGCGACGGTGTCGGGGTAGGCCGAGCCGTTCTCGGTGATGTGGACGGGCCCGGCGCCGTACTCCAGGTGCAGCCGCATGATCAGGGTCTCGAGACCGCCGGCGTCGACCTCCCAGTCCATGCCGGTGCGGTGGACGCCGGGGCGCGCGACCTGCCGGGCGTACGGGGCCGGACCGTCCGGATCGGCGGTGACGACCTGCGGGAAGTAGTAGTTGAGGCCGATCCAGTCCAGCGGAGCGGCGATGGCGGTGAGGTCCCCGGCGCGCTCGGGGAGGTCGACCCGGTACACGTCGCGCATGTCGGCGGGGAAGCCGCGGCCGTGGACCGGGTCCAGCCACCAGCGGTTGACGTGGCCGTCCATACGGCGGGCGGCGGCCAGGTCGGCCTCGCGGGGGGTCGCGGGCGCGACGGTGGAGAGGTTGTTCACGATGCCGATCCGGGCGCCGGGCGCGGCAGCGCGCACGGCGCGGGCGGCGAGCCCGTGCCCCAGGAGGAGGTGGTAGGAGGCCCGGACGGCGGCGGTCAGGTCGGTCAGCCCGGGGGCCATCCGGCCCTCCAGATGGCCGATCCAGGCGGAGCACAGCGGCTCGTTGAGGGTGGCCCACTGGGTGACGCGGTCACCGAGGCGCGCGGCCACGAGCCCCGCGTACGAGGCGAAGTGCTCGGCGGTCTCCCGTACGGGCCAGCCCCCGCGGTCCTGGAGGGCCTGCGGCAGGTCCCAGTGGTAGAGGGTGACGGAGGGCTGGATGCCGGCGGCGAGGAGCCCGTCGACGAGGCGGTCGTAGAAGTCCAGGCCCCTGGGGTTGGCCGGGCCGTCGCCGCCGGGGACGACGCGCGGCCAGGCGACGGAGAGCCGGTAGGCGTTGGTGCCCAGCTCCCGCATCAGGGCGATGTCCTCGGGCCAGCGGTGGTAGTGGTCGCAGGCGGTGTCACCGGTGTGGCCGCCGTCGACGGCGCCGGGGACACGGGAGAAGGTGTCCCAGATGGACGGGCCCCGGCCGTCCTCGGCGACGGCTCCCTCGATCTGGTAGGCGGAGGTGGCGGTGCCCCAGAGGAAGTCGCGGGGCAGCGCACCGACGTCGACGGCGTCCACGCCGGTGTCGGGGAGGCTTTCGGAGAGGGTCATTTGACGGCTCCTGCCGTGAGTCCGGCCACCAAGTACTTCTGGAGCAGAAGGAATCCGGCGACGACGGGGATGCTGACGACGAGCGAGGCGGCCATGATCTGGTTCCAGTAGACGTCGTTCTGCGTGGAGTAGCCCTGGAGGCCGACCGCCAGCGTGCGGGTGGTGTCGTTGGTCATGACGGAGGCGAAGAGGACCTCGCCCCAGGCCGTCATGAAGGCGTAGACGGCGACGGCGACGATGCCGGGCACCGCTGCGGGCACCACCACGCGGAAGAGGGCGCCGAGGGGCCCGCAGCCGTCGACGGTGGCCGCCTCGTCGAGGTCGCGCGGCACCGAGTCGAAGTAGCCGATCAGCATCCAGATGGAGAAGGGGAGGGAGAAGGTGAGGTAGGTGAGGATCAGCGCGCCGCGGGATCCGTAGAGGGCGATTCCGGTGGCGTTGCCGATGTTCACGAAGATCAGGAAGAGGGGGAGGAGGAAGAGGATCCCGGGGAACATCTGGGTGGAGAGCACCGTCAGGGTGAACAGGCGCTTGCCGCGGAAGCGGTGGCGGCTCACGGCGTAGGCCGCGAAGACGGCGATGACGACGGACGCCACGGTGGCGGTGCCCGCCACGATCAGCGAGTTCACCAGGTACTTGGCGAGCGGGACGGTGTGCCAGATGTCGGTGTAGGGGCGCAGCGTGAGCCCACTCGGGATCCACCGGAACCGTCCGGTGACGTCCTGGAGCGGTTTGAGGGAGCTGGTGACCATCACGAAGACGGGCAGCAGTGTGAAGGCGGCGAGCAGGGTGAGGAATACGGCCCGCAGCGCCCGGAACGAGGCCGGCGGATCGAGCGGGCCGCGGGTGCGGCGGCCGCCGCCCCTGGAGGAGTGCGTACTAGCGGGCATCGGCGTCCTTCCGGCCGCGACCGGTCAGGAGGAGGTACGCGGCGGTGACGAGGAGCAGGAAGAGCAGCAGCAGGACGGACATGGCCGAACCGGTGCCGAAGTTCCAGGTGACGAAGCTCGATTGGTAGATGTGGATGGAGACGAGGTCGGCGGCCTCGGGGGCCGATCTGCCGAAGAGCAGGAAGGGGGTGTTGAAGTCGTTGAAGGTCCACAGGAACAGGACGAGGACCAGGACCTGGTTGACGGCGCCGAGCGAGGGCAGGGTGATGCGCCGGATCTGCTGCCACACGCCGGCGCCGTCGAGCGCCGCGGCCTCGTACAGGTCCCGGGGGATGTTCTGCAGGGCGGCCGTCACGATGAGGAAGGCGAAGGGCCAGCTCTTCCAGACGGAGACGGTCAGCATGGCCCAGAAGCTGTTGTCGCCGATCAGCCAGAAGGTGTGCTCGGCGCCGCCGAGGCCCAGCTGGTCGTGGATGACGTGGTTCACCAGGCCGTTGTCCCGCTGGAACATGAACGCCCAGGTGATGACCGCCGCGTAGGCGGGCAGGGCGTACGGGACGAAGAACAGCGCGCGCAGCAGACCGCGGCCGCGGAAGGAGTGCTGGGTGAAGACGGCGGCCGCGGTCCCCAGCAGCCAGCACAGGGCGACGGACAGGAAGGTGAACAGGCAGGTGGTGAGGAAGGAGTCGAGGAGTGCCTTGCCGACGGGCCGGTTGACGTCGACGGCGAGCTCGTAGTTGTCGAAGCCCGTCCACGGGGCCCGGGACCAGTCCCGGATGAAGAACTGGGTGAGCTTGCGGAAGCTCATCAGGATCCCCATCGCCATCGGGACGAGGTGGACGAGCAGTTCGAGGAGCAGGGCGGGCAGCAGGAGCAGGTAGGGCAGGGCGCCGCGGCGGGCCCGCCCGGGGCGGCGGGGGCCGCCGCCGGACCGGCGGACGCGCGCGATGACGCCTCCGGTCCCGCGCGCGGTGGTCCCGGCCGCGGCGGTGGTGTGGGAGCCGGTCCCGGGTGGGACCGTACTGGGGGCGGAAGTCATGGCCGGCGTCTCAGTTCGCCATCTGCTGCTGGGCCTTGGCGAGCTTGGCCCTGACCGACTCGGTGGTCACCGGCCGGCCCGCCGCGGCATCGGCGAAGAGCTCCTTGACGGCCGTGCCGACGGTGGTCTCGAACTGCGACTCCTCGGGCACCTGGGGGAGCGGGGCGGCGCTGGTGGCGAGCGTGTCGCGCAGTACGGTGAGGTCCTGGTCCGCGAAGGCGGGGTCGCTCTGCGCCGCCTTGACGGGCGGGATGGAGCCGTAGGTCCTGTTGAGCACCTTCTGCTCCTCGTCGCTGGTCATGAACCCCACGAACTTCAGGGCGCCGTCGAGGTTGTCGGTGTTCTTGAAGACGGCCATGTTGATGCCGGCGACCATGGAGTTGACGTTCGCGCCGCTCGCGTCCGTTCCCGGGGCGGCGCCGGCCGGGACCGGGACGGGGGCCGTGCCCCAGTCGCCCTCCTTCATACCGTGGGCCTTGAACGAACCGGCCGCGTTCTGCCACAGCACCATGGCGGTCCGGCCGCTCGCGAAGTCCTGGAGGGACTGGTTCTTGTCGTATTCGGCATTGCCCGGCGCGACGATCCCGTCCTTGGCCATCAGGTCGACGTACTGCTTGACGGCGTCGACGTTGGCAGGGGTGTCGAAGGTGGGCCTGCCGGCGGCGTCGAAGAAGGAACCGCCGTGCTGCCGGGACAGGACGAAGACCTGGTGGATGTTGTTGGCGAGGTTGGCGCCCTCGGCCCCCAGAGCCCACTTGCCGGACTTTCCGTCGCCGCTGATCCTCCGGCCGGTCTCGACGAGCTCGTCCCAGGTGGCGGGCGGCTTGTCGATGCCCGCCTCCTGGAACATCTTCTTGTTGTAGTAGAGGGCGTACGCCATGGAGTAGAGGGGGACGGCGGCCGGGTCCTGGCCGGCGGCCCCGGCCGAGCCCATGGCCGACGCCACGAAGCGGTCCCGGCCTCCGACGGCCTCGAAGTTCTCGGTGTTCCAGGGCAGCAGCGCCCCGGTGGCCTGCAGCGAGGCGGACCAGGTGTTGCCGATGTTCAGGACGTCGGGTCCCTGCCCGGAGGCGGTCGCGGCGAGGATCCGGTTGAGCAGGTCGGACCAGGGGATCACCTCCAGTTTGACCTTGATGCCGGTCCGCTCCTCGAACTTCTTCAGCTCCGGGCCGAGGGCGGCCTGGTCGGCGGCTATGTCGGCGCCCTGGTTGGAGGCCCAGTACGTGAGCTCGCCGGGGGCGGAGTTCGAGCCGGCGCCGTCGGCGGAACCGCCACCGCACCCGGTGGCGGTGGCGAGCAGGGCGGCGACGGTGACGGCTGCGGCCGTGGCTTTGACCGCGGCTCTGGCCGTGGCTGTGGCTGTGGCTGTGCGCATGGCGGCTCGGTCCCTTTCGGAGAGGTCGGGAGGAAGGCCGGTGTCCTGCGGAACGCCTGCCGCGCTGGACCGACCGGTTTGGCCCAGGGCTTAATTTAGGACGTGAGTTAAGCCTCGTGGAAGGGTCGCGTCAAGTGGTCGCGCAAGGGTATGTTGCGAGCGGTGTCACGAGGACGTGACGGTGGAAGGGGCCAGATGACCACAGGGCGAAGCGGACGCACGGTACGGGACCTGCGGCGCGGCAACCGCAGCGCCGTGCTCCAGCGGCTGTACTTCGGGGGCCCGATGAGCCGCCAGGAACTCGGACCGGCCACCGGGCTGAGTTCCGGATCCGTCAGTAACGTCGTCGGCGAACTCGTCGCCGACGGGCTGCTGGAGGAGGCCGGGGTCGTCGACTCGGACGGCGGCCGGCCCCGCACCCTGCTGCGCGTCCGCCCCGGCAGCGCACACATGATCGGCGTCGACGTCGGCGAGACCCGGGTCCGCGTCGAGCTGTTCGACCTCACCCTGACCGAACTCGCCCGCACCGAGATGCCGTTGCTGCCGCGCGGCTGCTACGACGTCGGCCCGATCGTCGACCACGTCAGGACGGGCATCGCCACCGTCCTGGCCGACGCGGAGATCGGCGCGGACCGGCTGCTGGGCGTCGGGGTCGGCGTGCCGGGCATCGTGGACCACGACGCACCGGGCGGATCCGTGGTCCACGGCCAGACGATCGGCTGGGACGCGGTCCCGCTGGAACGGCTGCTGCGGGCCACCGGGGCCCTGCCCGAGGAGGTCCCCTACATCATCGACAACGGCGCGCGCACGCTCGGCCAGGCGGAGATGTGGTTCGGCGCCGGACGGGGCGCCAAGGACGCGGTCGTCGTGCTCTTCGGCTCGGGCGTCGGCGCGAGCCTGATCACCGACGGCTCCCCGGACGGCGGAAGCACCGAGGGCACCCCCCTCGAGTGGGGCCACCTGACCGTCTCCGTGCGCGGCAGGCGCTGCCGTTGCGGCGCGCTGGGCTGTCTGGAGGCATACACGGGCGCGGAGTCACTGCTGGCCCGGTGGGCGGAACGCGGCGGCGGCCCCGGCCGGCCCGGGGCGGTGGACGAGGAGGAGGCCCTCGCGGACCTGCTCGCAGCGGCGCGCGCGGCGGATCCGGTGGCCGTGGAGATCCTGGAGGAGACTGCGGAGTACCTGGGCGCCGGCCTGTCGGACCTGGTCAACCTGTTCCAGCCGGAGCGGATCCTGATCGGCGGCTGGGCGGGCCTGCTGCTCGGCCCCTACATCCTGCCGTCGGTCCGGGAGCACACGACCCGCTACTCGCTGCGCCACCCGGCCGGACGGGTCACGGTGGGCCTCGGTTCGCTGGGACCGGACGCGGTCACGGTCGGCGCGGCCACGCTCCCGCTGTCGGCCTTCTTCGCGACGGGCGGCCGCCGGGCCGCGCCGGAGCCGGCCGCGGAACCCCCGGCCTGGCACGCCTCGCTCTCCACCCGGGCGGGCGGAGCCTGACGGCGCGTACACCCGGCCCGGTCCCGTGCGGCGGGCCGAGCGCCACGCGCGCACGGCCGATCGACGGGACAATTGCCCCATGGCTGACACAGGACTGTCACCGGACGGCGCCGGCTCCCCGGGCGAGGGGCGTTACGGCGAGCGGGTCTTCCGGCCGGACCAGGGAGGCGAGGGCGACCGGATCGACCTCGGAGCCCTCACCTACGACGACACGACCATGGCCCGGCTCCGCACGCTGGGAGCGGGCCCCGGCTGGACCTGCCTGGAGGTGGGAGCGGGAACGGGCACGGTGGCCCGCCGCCTCCTGGAGGAAGCGGGCGTCGCCGAGGTCCTGGCCGTGGACCGCGACGTGCGCTTCCTCGCCGCGCACCCCGTGACCGGACTGACCGTGCTCCAGGCGGACGTCACCGCCGACGACTTCACTCAGGGCGCCTTCCGGCTGGTCCACGCCCGGTTCGTGCTCATGCACCTGCCCTCACCGCAGCGCATGGTCGCCAGGCTGAGCCGGCTTCTCGCACCCGGCGGCGTACTCGTCGTCAGCGACGCGGTCGACCTGACCACGGCCTCCGCGCCCGACACGCCGTACACCCGCGCCATGCGGGCCATGTGGCAGGGGCTGCGCGAGAGCATCGGCACGGACGTCTCCCAAGTGCCGCGTCATCCCGAACTGTTGCGGGAGGCCGGTCTGGAATCCGTGGCGGCCGAGATCCACGTACCGCCCCTCCAGCCGGGCAGCCCGATCAGCAGGTTCTGGGCCGACACCTGGGAACGTGCCCGCGAGGCCATGGTGGGCACCGGCCTGGTCGACGACGGAAAGCTCGACGAGGCCGTGCGCTACCTCGATTCCCCCGGATGCACGGGATTGTCACCGGGCATGCTCACGGCCTGGGGCTGGAAGCGGCCTTGAGCAGGCACTCACGGTCCTCCGTGCTTTCCGCCCGCGGGGCGCGGGCCTCGGGCAGGATACGCACGTGAAGACGACGACGGAGCTGGTGGCGAGGGCGGCCGCGCTGGCCGCGCAGGGCGGCCGGCGGATCCTCGGGGTGGCCGGACCGCCGGGCGCCGGCAAGTCGACCCTCGCCGCCCGGCTGGCCGAAGCGCTCGGTCCGCGCACGGCCGTGGTGGTCCCCATGGACGGGTTCCACCTCGCCCAGGCCGAGCTGCACCGGCTGGGGCGCGCCGACCGCAAGGGCGCCCCGGTCACCTTCGACGCGGCCGGATACGTGTCGCTGCTGCTCCGCCTGCGCGCGCCCGACGGGGCCACGGTCTACGCGCCCGCCTTCGACCGCTCCATCGAGGAGCCGATCGCCGGCAGCATCCCCGTCCCTCCGGACGTACCGCTGGTGATCACCGAGGGGAACTACCTGCTGCACGACGCGGGGGACTGGGCCGGGGTGCGGCCGCTGCTGGACGAGACCTGGTACTGCGCCCCGGACGAGGAGGCACGGGTCCGTCGCCTGGTCGAACGGCATGTGCGCCACGGCAGGGAGCCGGCCGACGCGCGTGCGTGGGTGGCCCGTTCGGACGAGGCGAACGCCCGCCTCATCGCCCGCGGCCGCCACCGTGCCGACCTCGTCGTCGACGCCGGCTGAGGGCGGCCGGGGGCCGTTCGGGGGTGCGGGCGTGGCGGAATGGGGTTGTCCGAATCCGCTGTTAGGGTGACGTGTGCTCGTCAAGGTGAGCGCATTTCGGTTCCTGACATTCCAACGGGGTTCAAACGTGAAGTTTCGTCATGTCCGTGCCATAGCCGTCTTCGGCATCGCCATCGTCGCGCTGACGGGTGCCCGGGGTTCCCACGGCGCCAGCTGTGGCGGAAGCAGCAGCTCCAGCAGCTCCGGCGGCAGCAGCGGTAGCACCACCAGCGGTAGCGGCGGCAGTGACAGCACCAGCGGCACCAGCGGTACGAGCAGCAGCTCCGGAGGCACCACCACCGGCGGTACCAGCAGGGACAAGGCCGAGCGCGACATCAGGATCGACAGCTGCAAGCTGGACAGCTCCGGCAAGAACCTGGTCGCCCGGCTGACCGTCACCAACAGCGGCTCGCTGGACCAGACTTACAGCATCACCATGAAGTTCAACCCGGCCGCCGGCTCCAGCGCGGTCGCGGCCCAGGCCCGGGTGACCGGACTCAAGGTCAAGGCCGGCGCCTCCCAGCAGACCGAGGCCACCACGCCGTACACCGGCAAGGGCGACGGCAGCGAGTACAAGGAGTGCGTCGTCTCCACCGCGTCGAAGAGCTCCCTCTGACACACGGCTGACGTCCCGGCCGGCCGCCACGAGCGGCCGGCCGGGACTCCCGCTTCAGACGAGGTCGAACCGGTCGAGGTTCATGACCTTGTCCCAGGCCGTCACGAAGTCACGGACGAACTTCTCCCGCGCGTCCTCGGACGCGTAGACCTCTGAGATGGCCCGGAGCTGGGAGTTCGCACCGAACACGAGGTCCACGGCGGTGGCGGTCCACTTGGGTTCGCCCTCGCCGCCGGCGTCGCGTCCCTCGAACACGTTCTCGTCCGTGGCCGACGCCTTCCACTGCGTGCCCATGTCGAGCAGGTTGACGAAGAAGTCGTTGGTCAGCGTCTCCGGCCGGTCGGTGAACACACCGTGCGCGGCGCGCCCGAAGCCGGTGTTCAGGGCCCGCATACCGCCGACCAGCACTGTCATCTCGGGTGCCGTCAGGTTGAGCATGCTCGCCCGGTCCAGCAGCAGGGTCTCCGGCGACAGCTTCTCTCCCGCCGGGAGGTAGTTGCGGAATCCGTCGGCCCTCGGTTCGAGCACGGCGAAGGTCTCCACATCGGTCTGTTCCTGCGTGGCGTCCGTGCGCCCCGGCGCGAACGGGACCGTGACGTCGTGCCCGGCGTTCTTCGCGGCCTGTTCGACCGCCGCACACCCGCCCAGGACGATCAGGTCGGCGAGGGAAACCTTGGTCCCCCCGTCCTGGGAGCCGTTGAAGTCCTGCTGGATCCCTTCAAGGGCCCGCACCACCTCGGTCACCTCGGGCAGGTCGTTGACCTCCCAGTCCTTCTGCGGCGCGAGCCGGATCCGGGCGCCGTTGGCCCCGCCGCGCTTGTCGGTGCTGCGGAAGCTGGCCGCGGACGCCCAAGCCGTGGTGACCAGTTGGGAGACGGTCAGTCCCGAGGCGAGGATCCGGCCCTTGAGGGCGGCGACGTCCCCGGCCGAGACCAGCTCGTGGTCGACCGCGGGGAGGGGGTCCTGCCACAGCTGCGGTTCGGGGATCCACGGGCCGAGGTACCGCGAGATGGGCCCCATGTCGCGGTGCAGCAGCTTGTACCAGGCCTTGGCGAACGCCTCGGCGAGCTTGTCCGGGTTCTCGTGGAAGCTCTTCGAGATCGGCGCGTAGACCGGATCCACCTTCAGCGCGAGGTCCGTGGTCAGCATCATGGGGGCGTGCCGCTTTGCGGGATCGTGCGCGTCCGGCACCGTGCCCTGCGCCGCGGCGTCCTTGGGCGTCCACTGCTGCGCGCCGGCGGGGCTCCTCGTCAGCTCCCAGTCGTACGTGAACAGGTTGTCCAGATAGCCGTTGTCCCACTTCGTCGGCTCGGTCGTCCACGCGCCCTCGAGCCCGCTGGTGATCGTGTCGACGCCCCTGCCGCTGCCGTGCGAGTTGTGCCAGCCGAGGCCCTGTTGCTCCAGCGGGGCGGCCTCCGGCTCCGGACCGACGTACTCGGGGTCGACCGCACCGTGACACTTGCCGAACGTGTGGCCGCCGACGATGAGCGCGACGGTCTCCTCGTCGTTCATCGCCATGCGCCCGAACGTTTCACGAATGTCCCTGGCGGCGGCGATCGGATCCGGATTGCCGTTGGGGCCCTCGGGATTGACGTAGATCAAACCCATCTGCACCGCGCCGAAAGGACCGGTGAGTTCCCGGTCGCCGCTGTAGCGCTCGTCCCCGAGCCAGGTGTCCTCGGGGCCCCAGAAGACCTCCTCGGGCTCCCAGATGTCCTCCCGTCCGAAGCCGAATCCGAACGTCTTGAACCCCATTGATTCCATAGCGCAGTTGCCCGCGAAAACCAGAAGGTCGGCCCACGAGATCTTCCGGCCGTACTTCCGCTTGACCGGCCAGAGCAGACGGCGCGCCTTGTCCAGACTCGCGTTGTCCGGCCAGCTGTTGAGGGGGGCGAAGCGCTGCGCGCCGGAACCTCCGCCGCCGCGGCCGTCGGCGATGCGGTAGGTACCCGCGGCGTGCCAGCTCATCCGGATGAAGAGCGGCCCGTAGTGGCCGTAGTCGGCGGGCCACCACTCCTGCGAGGTCGTCATCACCTCGAAGACGTCCCGCTTCAGCGCGTCGACGTCCAGGGTCGCGAACTCTTCCGCGTAGTCGAAGCCCTCGCCCATCGGATTGGCCTGGGGCGAGTTCTGGTGGAGAACCTGGAGGTCCAGCTGATTCGGCCACCAGTCCCGGTTCGTCCTGGGACGAGTGGGCGCGGGGGTCGGGGAAGGGATTGCTGGGTTCTCGCTTTCGCTGCCGGACACGTCCGTCCTTCTTCCTGTCTCGGTGCTTCCAACTGCTGGCTGCTCGCTCTTGACGGCGTCCGTATGGTCGCGCACCGCGGACCGCGCGGCGGAGAGAACACGCAGGGCTTTCCCGCCCAACCGGCTTTCCCGGTTTCCGCCCGCGCGGGAAAGAGGGGATAAGGGGAAGGATCGTAGGATCATCGTTATCACGCAGGCGTTGTGGAAAGCCCCGCCCGCATCATCGCCGGGTAACCTGTAGCTCGCTTTTCGGGCCCGTGACAGGTCCGCCCACTTCCTTTGTCCCGCCGAGCCCGAACGGGTGAGCGAAATGAGTGACCTGCTGGAGCGGCTGCGGGGACGCGGCTGGCGCATGACGTCCCAGCGGCGTGTCGTCGCGGAGGTCCTCGACGGCGAGCACGTGCACCTCACCGCCGACGAGGTGCACGCCCGCGCGGCCCGGCGGCTGCCCGAGATCTCCCGGGCCAGCGTCTACAACACCCTGGGCGAGCTGGTTGTCCTCGGTGAGGTCGCGGAACTCTCCGCGCACGGGCGCGCCAAGCGCTACGACCCCAACGCGCACCACCCGCACCAGCACCTCGTGTGCTCCGGCTGCGGCCTCATCCGCGACGTCCACCCGACCGGCGACGCGCTGGCGGGCCTGCCGACGCAGGAGCATTTCGGCTTCGCGGTGTCCGACGTCGAGATCGTCTACCGCGGGCTGTGCCCCTCCTGCGCGGCCGGTCCGCCGCGCGCGTGACCCTGGTCCGCCGCGTGCGTGACCCTGGTCCGCCGCGCGTGACCACGGAGCGACGGCTACCACTCGGGGTGGACGTCGTGACTGTCGTAGCGATCGCCCGCGGCGCTGACCCAGGGCCGGAAGCGGCCGGGCCCGGTGCTGTCGTGGGCGTAGCTCACCGGCTCGCGGGTGTCGTCGGTCACGATGACGGCCCCGGCCCGCTGGGCACTGCGCAGCGCATGCGTCCAGTGACGGCCGCGGTGGCCGGTGCGGTAGTCGGGGATCTTGCACTGGGACATCTCTGGTCTCGCCGTCTGGGTCTCTTCACCGAATCCGGACAGGACGTATACCCCTTTCGGCCCGGTTCGAACGTGTGTGTCCGGGCGGCCGGCCGTGCCGTGCACCGCGCCCCTCTCGTGCCGGGCGCGCGATGGCCCCAGAGTGGTCGTTCGCACCTCCTCCGCATCCGACAGCACCACTCGACCCATGGAGTTCCGCCGTGGCCGCGACCTCCGCATCACCGGGAACGACACCCGCCGCCACCCCGCCAGCAGAACCGGGCGCCGTCCGGATCGAACGGGACGGCCCCGTCACCACGGTGATCCTCGACCGCCCGGGGGTCCGCAACGCGGTCGACGGCCCGACCGCGGCCCGGCTCGCCGAGGCCTTCCGCGCCTTCGAGGCGGACGAGGACGCGGCCGTCGCCGTCCTGTGGGGCGAGGGCGGTACGTTCTGCGCGGGCGCCGACCTGAAGGCCGTCGGGACCGACCGCGGCAACCGGGTGCGGGCCGAGGGCGACGGCCCCATGGGTCCCACGCGGATGGAGCTGAGCAAACCCGTGATCGCCGCGATCAGCGGGCACGCGGTGGCGGGCGGGCTCGAACTGGCCCTGTGGTGTGATCTGAGGGTGGCGGAGCAGGACGCGACCCTCGGTGTGTTCTGCCGTCGCTGGGGAGTGCCGCTGATCGACGGCGGTACGGTGCGGCTGCCCCGCCTGATCGGCGAGAGCCGCGCCATGGACCTGATCCTCACCGGCCGCCCCGTGACCGCCGCCGAGGCCCACGGGATCGGGCTCGTCAACCGCCTCGTACCGCCCGGGGAGGCCCGCACCGCGGCGGAACGCCTCGCGCACGAGATCGCCGGGTTCCCGCAGGCCTGCCTGCGCCACGACCGGCTCTCCGTACGACAACAGCACGGCCTGGGGGAGCGGGAGGCCCTGGCGGCCGAATACCGGCACGGCCTCGTTCCGCTCACCACCGGTGAGACCCAGGCCGGCGCCGACCGTTTCGCGGCCGGAGCGGGCCGCCACGGCTCGTTCACCGGCTGAGGTCGCCGGCCCACGCCCTTGGCCCGTGTCCGGGGGCATCATGGCCGTGTGAACGTGTCCCCGGCCGCCGACGGCGGAGCCGGCGTCCCCGGCGTCCCCGGCTTCCTGGGGGTGGCACCCACGCCCCGGACCGCCGTGGTGTGGCTTCCGCCGGCCGGACTGTGGCCGGCCGTCCAGAGCATCCGGGCGGAGCACGACCCCCAGATCCGCCGCTGGCCCCCGCACGTGAACCTTGTCTTCGGCTTCGTCCCGGAGGACGACTTCGACCTTGCCGCCCCGCTGCTGGCGGCCGCGGCCGCCGGCATCGAGCCGTTCGACATCCGGCTCGGCGGGGTGCGCGCGTTCCGGCACCGCGGCTACGCCACCGTGTGGCTGGACCCCGCCGCGGCCGGCCTCGCCCCGTGGACGGCGCTCCAGGAGAGCCTCGCGGAGCCCTTTCCGGCATGCCGCGGCCGGTTCCCCTCGTTCACCCCGCACCTCTCCCTCGGGCGTACCCGCGACCCCCGGGGCCTGGCCGCGCAATGCACGGCCCGCCTGGGCAGCACGGCGGCACGGGTGGACGAGGTCGTGCTGCTCTCCCGCCGCGGTGACGAGCCCATGCGGCCCCGTGCCACGATCGGCCTGGGCACGGGCACGACCACGTGGTCAGCGCGGTGACGCCGTCCCCCTGCTCTCGGGCAGAGCGTCACGCAGGCGCTCCAGGAGCGTCCGCGCGGCAGGGCTCGCGGGTCCGGTGGCCGGCCAGGCGAGGACGATACGGGCACGCAGGCCCGGCTCCACGATCCTCAGGGAGCGCAGCACACCGCCGGGACGGGGTCCCTCTTCCCCGAGGGGCATCACCGCGATGCCCAGCCCGCGGGCGGCGAGTTGCGCGAGGACCTGCGGGGACGCCGCCTCGAAGGCCACCCGGGGCCGGAACCCGGCCCGGGCGCAGCCCCGTTCGAGTGCCGCCCGTACGCCGGTACCGCGCGGCAGGCAGATCAGCGGCCGGCCGCGCAGCTCGGCCAGGGGAACCGTGGTGCGGCCGGCGGGGGCGAGCAGCGGGTCACCGGATGCGACGGCGGCGCCGAGCGGCACGTCGACGACCGTCCGGTGGGTGAGGCCGGGCGGGGGCTCTTCCCCCGTGGGTCCGAGGAGGGCGATGTCGATCTCGCCGGCCAGCAGCGCGGTCTGCATCCGCTCCGAGGTGTCCTCGGTCAGGGCGATCTCCAGGGCGGGGTGGGCGCCGTGGAACTCCGCGAGGAACGCGGCGACGTCGAAGGCACGGCCGGTCGCCCCGGAGACCAGTCCGAGCGTGACCCTGCCGCGCAGCAGCCCGGTGTGCTCGTCCACGGTCTGCCGCACCGCGTCCGCGGCGGCCAGCGCCGCCCGTGCGTACGGCAGGACGGCCCGGCCCACCTCGGTCGGCGTCACCGACCGACCGGACCGGTCGAGCAGCGGCTGCCCGAGCTCCTTCTCCAACTGGCGGATCTGGGCGCTGAGCCCGGGCTGGGCCAGATGCAGCCGGGCGGCGGCGCGGGTGAAACCGCCCTCCTCGACGACGGCGACGAGATAGCGCAGCTGGCGGAGTTCCATAACCGATGATTCTAGGCAGGAGCAGATCAATCTATTGGAGGTATGGCGGCGTTGGCCGCAGGCTGGATCACATGGCGAACACGACTTCTCACAAGGTGCGGAAGGCCCAGATCAGGGCTTTGATCGCGGCGGAACGCCACGAGTTGGCCGATCTGCTCGACGCCCTGCGGGACGACCAGTGGAACGAGCCCAGCCTTTGCGTGGGTTGGCGGGTCCGCGAGGTCGTGGCCCACATGTCGATGGGGTTCCGGCTCTCCCTGGCAGCGACCATGGGCGAACTCGCCAAGGCCCGCGGGAACCTGCACCGCATGACCGACCGGCTCGCGCGCAGGGACGCGGCCGCCCATTCGACGGCCGAGCTCTCGGCGTTCCTGCGGGACGGCGCCCACCACCCGTGGACGCCGCCGGTCGGCGGGTTCGCGGCGGCCCTCGGCCACGACGTGGTGCACGGACTGGACATCACGGTCGCCCTCGGCCTCGACCGGCGCGTCCCCGAGGACCGGCTGCGCGTCCTGCTCGCCGGGATCCGGCCCAGCGGCCTGCGGTTCTTCGGGGTCGACATGGACGGAGTACGGCTGTGCGCCGAGGACCTGGACTGGTCGTACGGCTCCGGCTCGCCCGTCCGGGGCACGGCGCAGGACCTGCTCCTGCTCGCCTTCGGCCGCCGGCTGCCGCCCGGCCGACTCCGCGGCGAAGCGGGCGCCCGCTTCACCGCGGCCTGAGTCATGCGGCCCGCCCCGGCCGTGGCCGCTGGTGCCGGGGCTCCGCCCCGGACCCCGCGCCTCAATCGCCGGCGGGGCTGGGTTCGGCTGCGCGTTCCGGGAGCGAGCCGGTCGGTCCGGGATCCGGGCACGGCGCGGGCCGGTCCGCCGAGCCGAGGAGACACTCCGGCGGGGCACCGCCCCACACCACCAGCCCCGCCGGCGATTGAGGCGCGGGGTCTGGGGCAGAGCCCCAGCACCCACCGGCCAGCCGCAGCCGAACCGCATGCGCGAAACCAGCCCGCCCGGCGCAAGGGCGGGCACCGGCTGGCGTCGCGTGAAACGGGGTCAGCCCTGAGGCGGCGGCGGGTTCCCCTGGTCGCGGCGCAACTGCTCCCTGAGCTTGTCCTGGGCGGTGTCGACCTGACCGCTGTACTTGTTCTGGGTCTTGCCGTCGACGTAGTCACCGGCCTTGTCGATGCCCTGGTCGGCCTGGCTCTCGTGACCGCGCAGCATCTGCTTGAGCTTGTCCATCACTGACATGACGGCCTCCTTTGCGTCCGTCCCCCACGGCAAGGGTTGCCGATGATCGCCCAGGCCGCATCTGCGAGGCTCTGACCTCAGCGAATACCGTCTCGACCCGCGCCGTCAGAGGTCCGCGCGGCTCGTTCCCCGGCGTACCGCACGGACGATCAGGCCGAGCAGGAAGGCCTGGAAGAGGTACGAGAAGGCCAGGATGCACCAGATGGTGGCGTCGGTCTGCGCCCACGATCCCATCGAGTTGACCACCGAGAGCAGTACGGCCCCGGTGGGGACGGCCAGCATCAGGGCGAACAGCCCGGCCGTCTGGTCGCCTCCGTCGCCGGCGCCTATCAGCAGCAGGAACGCGGCCAGGCCGAGGTACATCCCCGACAGCCAGTTGCCGAAGGTGACGACGGCGAAGGTGCGCACCGGTCCAGAACGCATGGAACTCCTCGTGATGCCCGGGTGGGACGGCCGTGTGGCCCTGATGATCACCATGGTGGGGCCGCCCCGCCTGGCGCGTCAGAGTACGCGTACTCAGCACAGGTACTCGGCACACGTACTCAGTGTGCGTACTGCGCACACGGCTCCGTCAGCAGCACTGCCAGGTCAGGGCCCCGGCGGGAGCGGGCTGTCATTGCGGGTGGCCGACGCGCTGCCAATGGGCGGGACACGGGGGTCCGCATGGAACGATCTCCGCATGACAGAGAGCATGAGCCCGTACATGTCCTCGGCGCGGGTCACCGTCCTGGGGGTGCAGCCCGGCGACCCGCCCTTCCGGATCGTCGAGATCGACGGGGAGGTGGTGCGTATGGCGACATCCATGACCGACGTGATCCTGGCTGCCGCGGACGCGGGGATCACCATCCACGACCTCGACGATCCGGACGCGGTCCGCTGGGTCGGCGGCGGAAAACTCACCTGGCGGCTGCACTAGGGAGTCGGACACCTCCTGGCGGCACCGGGGCCCCGGGGGGCCGTGCCGAGCGGCCGCGCCGTGCCGTCGCCCGCTTTCCAGGTCACGCACACCACCGAGAAAGGATCGGTGACCGGGGGGCGGTCGACGTGCACGCGCGCGTGCGCCGGCCACTGCCGGCCAGGCGGTGAACGCGAACGCGCCGCGAACGGGTGGTGGATCATTGCTGGATCAGGTGGCGCGTCCGTATCGGACCGCTTCGCTCCAGATCCGTTCCAGCCGTACGACCGTGCCGGGACGGGGAGCGTGCCAGATCCTGTCGTGGCCGGCGTAGATGCCGACGTGGGTCATGGTCGCTCCACTGGGGAAGAAGACCAGGTCCCCGGCCGTGCGATCGGCCTTGGGGATGTGGCGGGTGTGCTCGTACTGCTGGTCGGCCGTGCGCGGGAGGCGTTTGCCGGCCTTCTTGAAGGCGTAGAGGGTCAGGCCCGAGCAGTCGAAGCGTCTGGGGCCGGTGGCGCCGTAGGCGTACGGCGAGCCCTGTTTGGAGGCGGCCACCTCGACGGCTTTCGCGCCGTACGACGGTGTCGCGTGAGCCGGGTCCGTGTGGCCGGTCAATGCGCCGGCCGCGAGGAGCAGTATGAAGAAGACGGCGCGTGCTCTGGGGCAACAGCACATCGGAGAAGTGCCCTTCAGGGCCTTTCGGAAGTCGGTCCTGGAGCAGGACATCATGACACCTCCGCAATCGGTTGGCAGGCGACAAATCAGATCAGCGGCCTGGTCCTGTTCTCGGTGGCAGTCGTCTTGGCTCTGACGGCGGACCAGTTTTCCCGCACGCCCTGCCTCTGCCGCATCGGACACGAAATGATCTGTCCCGATTTTGCGTTCGATTGGGGATGATAGGAACCAATGACCATCACGCCGCCGCCGATGTGCTGAATCGGGACGCCGACAGGTATCGGCCCGCCGCCGAGCGGGCACGCAGCACGGGTGACCCCGACCGAACTGCTCCCGGCGCCGCCGCACGCCGCTGCCCGCCGGGCCCTGCTCGCCGGTTCGGCGGGCAACCTCGTCGAGTGGTACGAGTTCGGCGTCTACGGCTGCTTCGCCACCGTCATCGCGGCCAACTTCTTCACCCCGCACGCGGGAGCCCCCGGCGGCGGCTCCGGAGCGCTGGTCGCCACGTACGCCTCGTTCGCCCTCGCCTTCTTCTTCCGGCCCGTCGGCGCCCTGCTGTTCGGGCGGATCGGGGACCGTTTCGGCCGCCGCCCCGCCCTCGTGCTCGTCATCGGCCTCATGACGCTCGCCACCACCCTGATCGGGCTCCTTCCCACGCGCGCCGACATCGGCGCCGCCCCCTGGCTGCTCACGTTCCTGCGCGTGCTCCAAGGGCTCTCCGCCGGCGGGGAGTTCGGCGGCGCGGTGTCCTTGATGGCGGAGTACGCCCCGCCCGGCCGCCGCGGCCTGTACGGCGCGTGGCAGTCCTTCACCGTCGCCCTCGGCCTGCTGGCCGGCGCCGGAACGGCCGCCGCCCTGGCCGTGGTCCTGCCGGCCGAGGCGCTGTACGGGTGGGGGTGGCGCATCCCCTTCCTGCTGGCCCTGCCACTCGGAACGGTCGCGCTGTGGCTGCGCACCGCGCTGGAGGAACCTCCGGGCGCGCCCCCTGCCGGCCCGCCCGGCGCAACGGAGTCATCCGAGGCGGTCGAGCGAAGCGGCCCGACCGCCTTGGGCGAGCAGGCCCGTGCCGTCGTGCTCGGCATCGCACGGATCATGGGCTGGTCGGCGGCCGGCTACACCTTCCTCGTCGTGCTGCCGTCCCATCTGCAGTCCGCGCTCGGCGCGTCGTTCCGGGACGCCCTGCTGGCCACCACCCTGGTCAACCTCGGCTTCGCCGCGTCGATCCTGCCCGCCGGACTGCTCAGCGACCGCGTCGGGCGGCGCCCCGTCATGCTCGGCGGTGCGCTCGGGATCGCCGTACTCGCCCATCCCCTGATGCAGTTGCTCCAGTCGCCCGGGGCGTCCCCGCAGACCCGTGCCGCGGCCGTGGTCACGGCCGGGGCGCTGGTCGGCCTGCTCGCCGGTCCGGGGCCGGCCATGCTCGCCGAGATGTTCCCACGACGCGTCCGCTGCACCGGGCTCGGACTCTCCTACGCCCTCGCCAACGCCGTGTTCTCCGGCTGCGCGGGGCTCTTCATCACCGCGCTGACCGCCCGGACCGCAGACACCGCCGTCCCCGCCCACTACGCCGCCGGCGCCTGCGCCCTCAGCGCCGCCGCGCTGCTGACCCTGCGCGGCAACGACCACCGGGAGCCGCTGCGATGAGGGTGATCGGCGTGATGTCAGGGACCTCGTACGACGCCGTGGACGCCGCCGCCTGCGACCTCGACCACCGGCCGGAGGAGCGCGCGCTGCACCTCACCCCCCTGGGCATGGTCAGCGAGCCGTACCCGGCCGGCCTGCGGGCCGACCTCGAACGGGCCCTGCCCCCCGCCCCCACCGCACTCGCCGAGGTATGCCGTCTCGACACCCGCATCGGACAGGCCTTCGGGCGGCTCGCCGTCCGGGCCGACCGCGAACTGTGCCGAGGGCGGGCCCAGTTGGTCGCCTCGCACGGCCAGACCGTGTACCACTGGGCGGCGGACGGACAGGTCCACGGCACCCTCCAGCTCGGCGAACCGGCCTGGATCGCCGAGGCCACCGGCCGCCCGGTCGTCTCCGGCTTCCGCACGCGCGACGTCGCGGCCGGCGGACAGGGCGCACCGCTGGTCGGCCTGGTCGACCTGATGCTGCTGCGCGGCCGCCCCGGAGTGCCGGCCGCCCTGAACATCGGGGGGATCGCCAACGTCACCGTCGTGCCCCGGCACGCGGACCCCGTGGCCTTCGACACCGGCCCGGGCAACGCGCTGATCGACGCCGCGGTACGCGAACTGAGCTGCGGACGGCTCGCGTACGACGAGGACGGCGCGCTCGCCGCCGCCGGTCGCGTACACGAAGGCCTGCTGCGACAGTTGCTCACCGAGCCGTACTACCGGCTGCCCGAGCCGCGGACGACGGGCAAGGAACTGTTCCACCCGGGGTATCTCCGCTCCCACCTGGGGGAGTTCGGACAGCTTCCGCCGCAGGACGTCGTCGCCACGCTCACGCGCCTCACGGCCCGGACCGTTGCCGACGCTCTGCGGCGGCTGGGCGCCACCGAGGTCTTCGCCTCGGGAGGCGGGGTGCGCAATCCGACCCTGACGGCGATGCTCCGCGCCGAGCTGGCCGGTACGCGGCTGCGCGCCTCGGATGAGCTCGGGCTGCCCGCCGCGGCGAAGGAGGCGTACGCCTTCGCCGTACTCGGGTACCTCACCCTGCACGGCCTCCCTGGCAACGCGCCCGGCTGCACCGGGGCCGCCGGCCCCCGCCTCCTCGGGTCGATCACCCCGGGCAGCCGCCCGCTCCGGCTGCCCGCCCCGCCGCCCCTCGCCCCGCACTCCCTGTCCGTGCGAGCGGACGGTGTCAACGTGCCGGTGTGCGCGCTGCCATAGGGCCCTTCGACGATGCCGTGCCGGCTCCCGACTGCCTCGCGGCCGCCGAACGCGGCGGCGCGACCACTCTCGCTGCCTGCCTGGTGCCCTCCGCCGACCGGGCCGACGTCAACGGCGCCGTCCGGCGCCACCTGGGCGCGCGCCAGGTGTCCTTCCCGCCGATGGACACGGCCGTGGAAGCGACCGGCACGGAGTACGGCCGCATCACCCCGCTGGGCCTGGCGGACGGCTGGCCCGTTCTGGTGGATCCGGTGGTCGCGCACATGCCCTGCGTACTGGTCGGCAGCGGGCGCCGCCGCGGCAAACTGATCGCTCCGGGCACGCTGTTCGCGCAGCTCCCCGGCGCGGAACTCATCGACGGCCCCGCCCTCTGACGTCCCGGCCGGGGCCCGTCACCTGCCCACGATCTTGCGAACGTTCTCAATGCTGCCGCAGTCCGACGCCAGCAGCCTCTCCCGCTCCGCCAGGAACGCGGCACCCAGCTCCGCCCGGCGCTCGTCCGGGACGTTCTCCCTGGCGCCGTTGAGGATGGTCCGCTCCTCCTCGTCCAGGTGGTGGGAGACCGCCTTGACGAGGTCCTCCAGACGTTCGTCCCACTCGTCGGAGCCGACGTCGTCCACCTCCAGGAGCTTCAGCAGCGCCTCGTTGCCCTCGGCGTGCTCCTCCTCGCCGTGCTCCACCTCTTCGTCGTCGACGCCCCTGAAGCGCTTGAGCGCACCGTAGACCTTGGCCTCCTCGGCCTCACCGTGGGCGATGAGCAGCGCCGAGAACTGGTCCCGGGCCGCTTCGCGGTCGGCCTCGATGCTCCGCATCCGGCGGAACAGCTCCTCCATCGTCCGGTGGTCCTCGAGAATCACCGCGACCACGTCCTGGTCCTTGCCCTGGTCCGCCATTCCACACGCCTCCTCGATCGGGGTTCCGGTCAGGCGCTTGCTCGCTCGCCACGACCTGAAACATCCCAGTGGGAGCCGCTGTCAGCGGCGGAGCACCTTGCGGGACTGGTGGACAGCCCCGACGGGCCCCCGGGAGTCATCGCCGTCCTGCGCGACGCAGATCACACCGAGGTCTACCGCGCGGGTGTGGCCGACCTGGAGAGCGGCAGGCCGCCGAGCGTGACCGACCACATGCGCATCGCAAGCGTCGCGAAGGCCTTCAGCGGAGCGGTGGCCCTGAGCCTGGTCGACCGCGGCCGGCTGGACCTGGACGCCACCATCGGTGAGGTCCTGCCTGATCAGCCGGCCGCGTGGCACGAGGTGACGTCGCGTCAACTCCTCAACCACACCAGCGGACTGCCCGACTACTCGGCCTCCCGGGAGTTCATCGACATCGTCTCCGAGGACCCCCGCCACCACTTCGACTCCCGGCGCCTGCTGGAGTTCGCCGACGAGGACCTCGGATTCCGGCCGGGCAGCCGCTACCACTACTCCAACTCCGACAACATCGCCGTCGCCCTGATGGCCGAGGCCGTCACCGGACGACGGTACGAGACGCTGCTGCGCGAGCTCGTGTACCGGCCGCTGGGCCTGACCGCCACCAGCCTGCCCCAGGGCCACCGGCTGCCCGAGCCCTTCCTCCACGGCTACCGGATCGACCCGCAGGACGGGCCCGTCGACGTCAGCGAGGCCGTGAGCGCCTCCGGGGCCTGGGCGGCCGGAGGCATCGTCTCGACGCCGAGGGACCTCACCGCCTTCATCCGGGGCTACGCGGGCGGCGACCTCATCTCGGACCGCACCCGCCGCCAGCAGTTCAAGTTCATCCCCGGCGCGCTCTCCCAGCCCCCCGGCCCCGGCCGCACGGAGGCGGGCCCGGCGATCTACCGCTACACCACCCGCTGCGGAACGGTGTACGGCCACACCGGCAACACGCCCGGCTACACACAGCTCGCGGCGGCCCCGGCGGACGGCAGCCGCTCGCTGACCTTCACCATCACCACCCAGACGTCCCTGACCGACAACCCCGAACTGCTCGCGCGGGTCCGGGAGGTCCAGGAGGACTTCGTCTGCGCCCTGCTGCGAGACTGGCCGCCGCGCCCCCCCGAGAGCCGGCGGAGGCGCAGGGCCGCGCGGCCCTGCGCGCCCGCCACGGAGGCGGCGTAATCTGGTCGGGCCGCCACTGTGAGCGCGCGCCGGGTGTACGGGTGCGCGCACCCGTACACCCCGCCGCGAACGATCCAGGGAGGCGGCGAGTGACCGATCCGTTCGGCTTCCTCAGGATCCCGCGCGAGCCCGTCCCGGCCCGCCCCGTCGAGGAACGGCTCGGCGACTGGCGCGAGGTCCACGCGGGCCAGGCCCTGCTCCCGCTCGTCTCCCGGCAGGCCGACCGCTGCATGGACTGCGGAATCCCGTTCTGCCACACCGGCTGCCCCCTCGGGAACCTCATACCCGAGTGGAACGCGTACGCCGCCCACGGCGACTGGCGCGCGGCCTACGAGCGGCTGCACGCGACCAACAACTTCCCGGAGGTCACCGGACGGCTCTGCCCGGCGCCCTGTGAGGACGCCTGCGTCCTTACGATCAACGCGGACCCGGTGACCATCAAGAACGTCGAGCAGACGATCGCGGACGAGGGACTGCGGCGCGGCTACATGGGGCCGAGGCCGCCGGAGCGGCACAGCGGCAAGACCGTGGCGGTCGTAGGCTCCGGTCCGGCCGGACTGGCCGCCGCACAACAGCTGACCCGGGCCGGTCACGCCGTCACCGTCCACGAGCGGGCCGACCGCATCGGCGGCCTGCTGCGCTACGGCATCCCCGAGTTCAAGATGGAGAAGACCCACCTGGACCGCCGGATCGAGCAGATGCGCGCCGAGGGCACGGTGTTCGTCACGGGCCACGACGTCGGAACCGCGGCAGACGCCGATGCCCATGCCGATGCACATGCACATGCCGAAGTCGACGCCGCAGAGCTGCGCGGCCGGTGCGACGCCCTCGTCGTCGCGACAGGAGCCGGCGAGCGCAGGGAACTGCCCGTCCCCGGGCGCGGGCTCCACGGCATCCACCAGGCCATGGACTATCTGACCTGCGCCAACCGGATACAGGAGGGCGACCTTGTCGACTCGCCCGTCACCGCCGAAGGCAGGCACGTGGTCATCGTCGGAGGCGGCGACACCGGATCCGACTGCATGGGGACGGCGCTGCGGCAGGGCGCGGTGTCCGTGGTCCAGCTCGACATCAACCCGGAGCCCGGCCCGGGCCGCACCGACGCCGAGCCGTGGCCGGTGTATCCGAAGACGTACCGGATCTCCCACGCCCACGACGAGGCCCGCGGCCGCGAGGGCCGTGACCCCCGGCTGTTCGCCTGCGCCACCCTGCGCTTCGAGGGGGACGCCTCGGGCCGGGTACGGGCCCTGCACCTGACCGCCGTCGAGCCGGTGGGCCGCAGCCCGCTGGCGGGCAGCGAGCGGGTCCTGCCGGCCGGGCTGGTGCTGCTGGCGCTCGGCTTCTCCGGCCCCGAACGGGCGGGTGGCCTGCGCGAGCAGCTCGGCCTGGAACTCGACGAGCGCGGCAACTTCGCGCGGGACGCCGGCTTCGCGGCGCGCGGCGGGCGGGCGCCGGGGGTGTTCGTCGCGGGCGACGCGGGCCGGGGCCAGTCGCTCGTGGTCTGGGCCATCGCCGAAGGCCGTGCGGCGGCCGCCGCCGTGGACCGCTACCTCACCGGCTCGACGTGCCTGCCGGCCCCGGTCGCCGCGCACGACATGCCCATGTCGGCGCTCGGCCGCATGCGCTACGGGGACTTCTGAAAACGGCACGCCCTGGAAAACGGCACGCCCCGGCCGGCCCGAGGGGGCCGGCCGGAGCGCGGGTCACTGACGGCGGGGCGGCTGCCTCAGCCCGCGGCCAGGAGCGTGAGGGTGTCGATCACGCGGTTCGAGAAGCCCCACTCGTTGTCGTACCAGGCGACGACCTTGACGTGGCGGCCGTCGACGCGGGTGAGCTCCGAGTCGAAGATCGACGAGGCGGGGTTGCCGGTGATGTCGGACGACACCAGCGGGTCGTCCGAGTACTCCAGCACACCGGCCAGCGGGCCCTGCGCGGCGGCGCGGTACGCCTCGAGGATCTCCTCGCGCGTCACCTCGCGGGAGACGGTCGTGTTGAGCTCCACGATGGAGCCCACCGGTACCGGCACCCGGATCGAGTCGCCCTGCAGCTTGCCGTCGAGCTGCGGCAGCACCAGGCCGATCGCCTTCGCGGCGCCCGTGGAGGTCGGCACGATGTTGACGCCGGCGGCGCGGGCGCGGCGGGGGTCGCGGTGCGGGCCGTCCTGCAGGTTCTGCTCCTGCGTGTAGGCGTGCACCGTCGTCATGAAGCCGTGCTCGATGCCCGCGAGCTCGTCGAGAACCGCGGCCAGCGGGGCGAGCGCGTTGGTCGTGCACGACGCGTTCGAGACGATGGTGTGCACGGCCGGGTCGTAGGCGTCGGTGTTGACGCCGTACGCCAGCGTCACGTCGGCGCCGTCGGACGGCGCGCTGACCAGGACCTTCTTGGCCCCCGCCTTGAGGTGGGCGCGGGCGGCGCCGGCCGACGTGAAGCGGCCGGTGGCCTCCAGCACAATGTCGACGCCGAGCTCGGCCCAGGGCAGCTGCTCCGGCTCCCGCTCGGCCAGCACCGTGATGCGGCGGCCGTCGACGACCAGGGTGTTCCCGTCGACGGTCACCGGGCGGCCGAGCCGGCCGGAGGTGCTGTCGTACGCGAGGAGCCGCGCGAGGGCCTTCGGCTCGGTGAGGTCGTTGACGGCGACGACCTCGAGGTCGCTTTCGCGCTCGAGCAGCGCGCGCAGCACGTTGCGTCCGATGCGGCCGAATCCGTTGATGGCGATGCGAGTCATGAGCGAGTCCCTTTCGTTCGCCATCAGGTTCGCGTCCCGGGGCCACCCGCGACAGCGGCGTGATCGCCACTGTTCAAAAGGATCTCGCCAGCCGGCGTGGCGGGATCCTCACGGGCCCTACTCGCCCTTCGTGAAGGTGCGCCGGTACTCGGTCGGAGTGGTGCCCAGGATCCGCTGGAAATGCAGCCGCAGGTTCGCGCCGGTGCCGAGGCCGACGTCGGCGGCGATCTGCTCGACACCGCGCTGCGAGCGTTCGAGCAGCTCACGGGCCACGTCGATGCGGGCGCGCATGACCCACTGCATCGGCGTGTAACCGGTGTCCTCCGCGAACCGCCGCGAGAACGTACGGGGCGACACCCCGGCGTGCCGGGCCAGCGACTCCAGTGTGAGGGGCTCGCCGAGCCGGATCAGCGCCCACTCCCGCGTAGCGGCGAACCGCTCACCGAGCGGCTCGGGCACGCTGCGCGGCACGTACTGCGCCTGGCCGCCGCTGCGGTAGGGGGCGGCCACCAGGCGCCGCGCCGCGTGGTTGGACGCGGCCACACCGAGGTCGCTGCGCAGGATGTGCAGACAGAGGTCGATGCCGGAGGCGGCGCCCGCCGAGGTGAGGACGCTGCCCTCGTCGACGAACAGGACGTTCTCGTCGACCCGGACGAGCGGGTGCTTGGCCGTGAGGGCCCGGGCGTAGTGCCAGTGCGTCGTGGCGCGCTTGCCGTCGAGCAGGCCGGTCGCGGCGAGCGCGAACGCGCCCGTGGAGATGGCGGCGAGCCGCGCGCCGCGCTCGTGGGCCGCGATCAGCGCGTCGAGGACGGGCCGCGGCGGGTCCTCGCGGTCCGGGTGGCGGTAGCCGGGGACGAAGACGATGTCGGCCCACGCGAGGGCGTCCAGCCCGTGCGTCACGTGGTACGAGAGGCCGTCGCCGCCGGCCACGAGCCCAGGGGCCGCGCCGCACACCCGTACCTCGTACGGCATGCTCGCGCGGGTCGTGAAGACCTGCGCGGGGATGCCCACGTCGAGCGGCTTCGCGCCTTCCAGGACGAGGACGGCGACGCGGTGGAGGCGGGAGGCTGACACGGGGTCGAGCCTACGCGGCGCACCGCGGGCGTCCTCCCGGGGCGGTCGCCGCCGGTGTGGTACAAGAGGCGGCCAGGGCCCAGGGCCGGCGGGGAGCCTTCGTCTTCGCAAGGGGCCGGCAGGACTCCCGGGAGCGGCACGACGCCGCGATGGAGCGGAAGATCGGGTCGCGCACGTGGGGTTCGAGGACTACGTGGCCGTCCTCGTCCCCGCCGACAGCTGACGGCGGCGCGCGCCCCCGGCGGGCCGCACGGTGGTGGTGTGCGGACCGCCGAGGGGAGTGGTGTGGCTACTGCGCCATCTCGTAGGCGCCGGCGAGGGCCTCGACGCGGGACCAGACGCGTGCCGAGCGGGCCTCGTCGATGACCGGGCGGCGGACGGCGGCCAGGGCCCAGGTCTGCTGCTCGGGCGTGCTGGAGTCCTTGCCGTGCAGCTCGACGGCGTGCTGGGAGAAGTCGCGCACGAGCACCGAGAACAGCTCGTCCAGCACGGACTCGTCCAGGTCCGTCAGGCGGGCCTGCTCCAGGATCAGCTGCCCGTGGACGACCAGGGCGAACAGCTGCCCCACGGAGAGGAGGAAGTCGAGGTCGCGGCCCTGCGCCTCGTCGGGCGCGACGGTGGCCGCGAACTCGGCGAGCGCGTCGGCCTGTTCGCGGAAGCGGGCGACGTTCGGCACGGCGGCGTAGGCGTCGTACGCCGGGCGCCAGTCGTGGAAGCGTACGGAGCCCAGGCCGCGGGCCGGTCCCTGCCGGAACAGGAAGTCGTCGTCGGCCGCGTCGCGGCGCGTCGGGACGGGCGCGTACTCGGCCGGCTCCAGCAGGTGGTTGCGCATGAACTTGAGGATCAGCGCGAGGTTGACGTGGACCGTGCCCTCGAGCTTCGGCAGTCCGCGGATCTCGACGGCCGCCTGGGCGAAGTAGTTGTCCTTCTCGAAGCCCTTGGCGGCGATCACGTCCCACATCAGGTCGATGACCTTCTCGCCCTCCGTCGTGACCTTCATCTTGGTCATCGGGTTGAAGAGCAGGTAACGGCGGTCGTCCGGTCCGGCGGAGCGGAAGTAGTCCACGGCGCGGTCGCTGAACAGCTTCATCCCGACGAGGCGGACGTAGGCGTCGGCCAGCTCGCGGCGCACGTGCGGGAAGGCGGTGACGGGCCGGCCGTAGAGGATCCGGTTGTGCGCGTGCGTGACGGCCTCGTACATCGCGTGCTCGCAGATGCCGATCGAGGCGGTGCAGAGGTTGAACTTGCCGACGTTCACGGTGTTGAGCGCGGCGTCGAAGGCGGCGCGCCCTGTGTGCAGGACGTCCTCGGCGGCCACCGGGTAGTCCTCCAGGCTGAACTCGCTGACGTACTTGGAGGAGTCGACGACGTTCTTCACGAGCCGGTACGCCGGGTGGCGGCTGTCGGCGGCGAAGAAGACGTAGCCGTCGGGGCCCTCGACGTCGGTGCGGCGGCCGAAGACGGAGACGAGTCCGGCGGCGTTGCCGTTGCCGATGTAGTACTTGGAGCCGCTGGCGCGGAAGCCGCCGTCGCCGTCGGGCTCCAGCAGCATGTCGGTGGAGTAGATGTCGGCGCCGTGGGTCTTCTCGGACAGGCCGAAGGCGAACACCTCGCCCTCCGACAGCAGTTGCGCGGCGCGCTCCCGGGCGGCGGCGTTGTCGCTCTGCCAGACCGGGCCGAGGCCGAGGATGGTGACCTGCCAGGCGTACCAGTAGTCGAGGCCGTAGAAGCCGAAGATCTCGTTGAGGGCGGCGATCCGTGCCGTGTCCCAGCGCTTGTCGGGCTCGTCCTCGCCGGCGGCGGCCGCCGGGGTCAGGAAGGTCGCGAAGAGACCTTCCTTGGCGGAGAAGGCGAGGAAGTCGGCCAGCCAGGCACGGGTGCGGTAGTCCTCGATGATCCGCCGCTTGCCGCGGGCCTCGAACCAGTCGACGGTCGCGCGCAGCAGCCTGCGGGTCTCCGGGTCGAAGTGGGCCGGGTCGTAGGTGTGCGGGTGGAACAGCAGGGGGTCGGACATGGCGGATCACCTTCCGAGGGGTCGGAGTCGGGGGTCGCGCGGGTGCGCGGAGGGAGGGAAGAGGAGGCGGGGTGGCGCGCCGGGTACGGCTCAGTCGGTCGCGGGCGGCGCGCTGCGGCCCAGCCGGTGGAGAGTGGTCAGGACGTCGTCGAGCCAGGCGATCGTCATCCGCTCCTGCGCGATCCCCCCGCGCAGCACGACGTGCTGGAGTTCCTGGCCGGCGTCGAGCGGCGCCGGGGCGTCGGGCCCGGTGAAGTCGCGCAGCTCCCCGGCGAGAAAGCGCGCGAGGCGGTCCCGGTGGGCCTGCTGGTGCCGCTCCACCTCGCGGATCAGGGAGGCCGGGTCGTCGAAGGCCGCCCCGCGGATCTTCACGGCGAGGTCGTGCCGCAGGCTCTCCGGCTCGATCGGCTCGTGCAGCCACTGCGCGAGCGCGGCCCGGCCGGGACCGGCGGCCGAATACTCCTTCTTGTCCGGCCGGCCCTGCTGCGGGATCGTACGGACGGCGAGCATGCCGTCGCTCTCCATGCGCCCCAGCACGCGGTAGATCTGCTGGTGCGTGGCGGTCCAGAAGTAGCCGATCGACCGCTCGAACCGGCGGGCCAGCTCATAGCCGGAGCCCGGCTTCTCCAGCAGGGAGACGAGGATCGCGTGTTCGAGCGCCATGCCCCGATCCTGCTATGCAACTCGTTGCATAGACAAGCGGCGGTGCCCAGGTGAGACGCGGCTCACCCGGGGGCTGGCCACGCGCCGCTCACAGCCTCTCGCCCGCGCCGGATCAGGCGGCGGCGTCGGGGATCCGGGAGCCGTGGATCATGGCCGGGACCCGGCGCGGCAGGTGGATGGTGGCGACCGGCGGGACCGTCAGGTCGGAGGCGTCCCAGGACGAGCAGATGCGAGGCGCCTCGACGGCAGGAGCGGGGCGGGGTGCCGCCGTTCGACCCGGACGAAGAGCGCGAGCAGGCCGGCCGCCGCGCCGAAGGAGCCGAGGACCAGGGGGTCGGTCCAGCCGGAGTGGCCCGCGGCCGTGAGCCCGTACACGAGCGCGACCAGGCCGGAGGTAACGGTGGGGCATCCGGCCACGTCGAGCCGGGAGCGGGGTCCTGCGGCCTCCTTCGGGTCGGCGGGTACGAGCCGCGCAGTGGCGGCGATGACCGCCGCGGCGCCGATGCCGGACGCGTGGAACACCCAGGGCCATCCGGGGCCTTCGGTGAGGATCCCTCCGAGCAGGACCCGGGCCGCGCCGCCCGCGCCGGAGACGGCACCCCAGACGCAGAGGGCCCTGGCGCGGGCGGGCCCGGGTGGATGGAGCCGCCTGACCAGGGCGAGTGCGGCGGGCGCGATCGCGGCTGCGCCGACGCCCGGCGCCCGCGCCGGGGGGTACTCACCAGGGCGTGGGCGGCACCTGGGTACACCCGCTCAAGCGGTGCCGGACACCCTCCGCATAGCCTGCCGTTCATGAGCCACCTGAAGCAGGACGCCGATCCGGCACACCAGGAAGACCCGCGACGTCGCGGCACGGGATCGCTGGTATCGGGCGTCACGGCCGTCGTCGCGTTCTGCTGCCCGTTCCTGCCCGAAGCGCTCCCGCCCCTGGTCCGCTTCCTGCCCCTCTATCTCGTCATCCCGCTCGGCATCTGCGCCGTCGTCTGGGGCAGTCCCGACCTCTGGCGGGCGCGGCGCAGCGAGCGGCCGGCTCCGGTACGGGCCCGTCTCGGGGTCCTGCTCGGCACCCTGGGCATCCTGGGGCCACTCGTCTGGTTCTTCTTCTACCTCGGCGCCGGCTGACCGGACGGCGGGTGGACATCGGCGGTGGGCGGAGCCTGTACCTGCACTGTTCCGGCTCCGGAAGCCCGACCGTGGTCCTGCTCTCCGGGCTGCACGAGGCTTCCGACCCGTGGTCGCTGACCGACACCGCCCGCCCGTGCCGAAGGCCCCGGCAGTGTTTCCCGGCGTCGCCGCGTTCACCCGCGTGTGCACGTACGACCGGCCCGGCACCATCCGCTACACACAGCCGCCCACGCTCAGCACCCGCAGCACGCCCGTGCGCGGCACCCGGGCGCTGCCCGCCATGGTCCAGGACCTGGACCGGCTGCTGACCGCCGCCCGCGTACCGGGCCCGTACCTGCTGGTGGGGCACTCCTTCGGCGGGATGCTCGCCCTGCGGTACGCGCAGGAGCACCCGGAGCGCACGCGCGGGCTGGTCCTCGTCGACGCGCTGGGCCCGCGTTGAAGCCCGCGATGGGGGCGGACTGGTCGGCGTACGTCGAAGCGCTCCGGCATCCCGGTACGCCGTTCGACGCCGACCGCGCATTCGAGCAGGTCGACATCGACGGCGGGGCCACCGCCATCGACCGCGGCGGCCCGCTTCCGCCCGTCCCCGTCGCGGTGCTCAGCAGGACCGAACCCTTCGCCGCGCCGCGCCCACCACGTTTAAGGACCTGCCGGCGAAGCTCGAGGCCGCCTGGCCCAAGGCCCAGCAGGCACTGGTGGGCATGCGGCCGCAGACCCCCCACCTGCTGGCGACCGGCAGCGACCACTACGTCCAGCTCCACGACCCGGATCTCACGATCGCGGCAGTACGCCTGATCGTCGACCGGCCGGCGGCGGCCCGGCCGTAACCGGCGCGGTTGTGTCAAGTCCCGAATGGTCGCGACATGACGCGGCCCGGGGGCGGGGGGCTTACTCAGGGGACGGGCTCACACCCAGTACGTGGCCCCACCGATGTCGCAGGTGACCAGACGGCCCCGCCCGGGGTCGTCCCTTCGCCGACTTCTGCTGCGCGGCACCGGTTTCGAGGTTCCCCTCCGGGATGTGGAGGCGTTGACGGCCAGAAGGAGCGAGCGCATGCGAGTCACCAAGATTGTCCCGGTGCCCTGTGTCAGGGGGCGAGAGTCGTGAGTTCCATACCTTCTTCGTCCGAGCACCCCACGGGCCCTCCGCCCGGTCCGCTGTCGGGACGGGGGTCGCAGCCGCAGCCCGCGCCCCCGCCGGAGGCTCCACCGCCGGTGCCACCGCCGCCGCCTCCGTCCCGGCCGACGGGCCCCCCGGCGTCCCCCGGCGGCGACGCGGAAGGGCGTCGCAAGCGGCGCTGGCGGTCGCGCAGGACCTTGGTGAGTGCGGGCACGGCGGCCGCCGTGGTCTCGGCGGCGATCGTCAGCTTCACCGTGCTGGGCGGTAACAGCGCGGCCGGCGGCGAGGTCTTCCTGGAGGCCGCCGCGGCGGCCGGACCCGATCCGTTCACCCCGTCGACGGCCACGGAGCCCGAGGAGGCCGTCGCCGCGCCCGGGACGACCGGGACGGTACGGGGCGGTACGGGCGGGGCGCGCACCCTCGAAGTCGACGGCGGACACCCGGGCCTGTACGGGGGCACCCGCAACGTCGCGAGCTGTGACGTGGAGAAGCAGATCAAGTTCCTCACGCAGCACACGGACAAGGGCGGTGCCTTCGCCGCCACGCTGGGCGTCCGGGAGGCCGGCATCCCCTCCTACCTGCGATCGCTCACGCCGGTCCGGCTGGGCTGGGACACCCGGGTCACCAACCACGGGTACAAGAACGACGCGCCCACCGGCTACCAGGCGATCCTGCAGGCCGGTACGTCCGTACTGGTCGACGGCCATGGTGTCCCGCGGGTCCGGTGTGCCTGTGGCAACCCTCTGACGCCGCCGGTCGCGGTCCGGGGGAAGGCCAGGCTCAGCGGTACGGAGTGGTCCTCGTTCCGGTCGGGAGAGCTGGTGGCGGTCAAGCCCGCCGCGAAGCCGGTGAAGGCCGTCACGGTGTTCGACGCGGATCGCAAGGCCTGGTACGAGCGCCCGAGCGGTGCGGTGAGGGGCCGGTCGGACCGCGAGGTCGAGCCGCCGCCGAGCCGGCCCGCCGGCTCGCCGTACCCGGCCCTGCCCCCGGCCCCCCAGGGATCGGTCCGGACGAGTCCCGCAGGCGCGGACACGAAGCCGCCGACGAGCCCGGACCGGGGCCCCGACCCGGCCCCGGGAGTGGCCCCCGGCCGAAACCCGGACCCTGCGCGGGAGTCAGGCGGCGAACGACACGGGGACGAGGGCGAGGCCCCGCAGAAGCACTCCCCGAAGCCCCGTGAAGGGCGCCCGGACCATGGCAACGACCCCGGGAAGGCGCCGGACGAGGCTCCGGTGAAGGAGCGGGGCACCGGCCGGGGTGACGAACCCGCGAATGCGCCCGGCAAGGCGCCCGGCAAGGCGCCCGGCCAGGAGCCGGGGTCGGGCCGGGGAAAGGAGCAGCCGGGCAAGGCCCGGGACGAGGCTCCGGTGAAGGAGCGGGGCACCGGCCAGTCCGAGGAACCTGGTGGGGCGTCGGGCAAGGACCCCGCGAACGCGCCCGGCAAGGAGCCGGGGACGGGCCGGGGACAGGATCCCGGCAAGGCGCCCGCGACGGCCCCGGACAAGGGCCCGGAGCCCGACGAGGGGGCCGGTCAAAGCACCGGCAAGCCGCCTGGTAAGCCGCCCGGTAAGGCTCCGGCGAAGGAACCGGGCACGGGCCACGGGAAGGACCCCGGCAGGGTGCCGGACGAGGCTCCGGCGAAGGAGCCGGGCACGGGTAGCGGCGACAAGCCTGCCAACGATCCCGCGAACGTTCCCGGCAAGGTGCCCGGACAGGAGTCAGGAACGCGCCCGGGCAAGGCACCGGGCCAGGAGCCGGGCACCGGTCACGGGTCGGACAAGGCGCCCGGCCAAGGCACGGGCAAGGTGCCGGGTCAGGAGTCCGGCAAGGGCAACGGTCAGGGGCCCGGTCCGGGATCGGGCACGGGCACGGGCCAGGCCCCTGAGAAGAATCCGGGACGGCAGGAGCCGGGCTCCGGCGGCCAAGGGTCGGGCCAGGCACCCGGGCCCGTGCCGCAGGAACCCGGAGGCGTGCCGGACAAGGGCTCGGGCAAGGCGCCCGGTCAGGAGACCGGTAAGGCGCGCCAGGGCACCGGCAGCGCCCCCGGCCAGGATTCCGGCGGCGGCTCGGGCCAGGAGCCGGGCGGCGGTCCCGCCCAGGGCACGGGCAAGGCACCCGCCCAGGGCACCGGGAAGGTGCCCGGCCACAGCACGGGCAAGGAGACCGGTAAGGCGCGCCAGGGCACCGGCAGCGCCCCCGGCCAGGGTTCCGGCGGCGGCTCGGGCCAGGAGCCGGGCGGCGGTCCCGCCCAGGGCACGGGCAAGGCACCCGCCCAGGGCACCGGCAAGGGCACCGGGAAGGCGCCCGGCCAGGGCACGGGCACCGGCAGCGGCCAGGTCCAGGGCGGGGGACAGGGGCAGGGGTCGGGGCAGGCGCCCGGCATGGGAACGGGCGGCGGGGACCAGGGCCGGAAGACCGGGCGGGATGCCGGCCACGAGCCCGGAAGGGACCGGGTCCAGGACGGCCCTGCCGAGGGGGGCGCGCAAGAGCAGTCGCGTCGATCCGACGGTTCGGGGAGCCGGGAGGAGGAGCCGCTGCTCAGGTAGCCCCCTGGATGCCGCAGCCGAGGCCGCCCCTTCCGGACCGGGACTCGAACCCGGCCGTGAGCGCAACACGGTCCGAGCAGCGTCGACAGGGTTCACGGCACCCACTCCGAAAGGAGAGATATGGCGGTTTGAATCTCTTGGCAATCTTTCACCCCGTTCGTCACGAATCTGTGGTGACGCTCCAGATGGTGAAGGAGCAGACAAAGCCGAATGCTTGATGAACCTGATGAAAGGGAGGAGGTGAGCCCGATGACCGCTTCGATGCACATGAAGCGCGTGGTCGTCGGAGTCGCATCCGCGGGGCTGCTGGCAGGCGGCTCGCTGCTGGGTCTGTCCGGTACGGCGAGCGCCGCCCCCGCGGCGGCGGCGACGGCGAACTCGACGGCCCCCGGCACCGGCACCAGCGACCGTGGTCACGACCGTGACCGTGACCGCAACTGGGACAACCGCCACGACCGCTGGGACCGCCGTGACCACGATCGGTGCACCTGGGTCAAGGGCCACTGGGCGACCGACAAGTGGGTCAAGGGCCACTGGGAACACATGTGGCATCCGGGTAGCTGGCACCACGGCTACCGGGACCACCACGGCAACTGGCACGACGGCTGGTGGAGCAAGGGCCACTGGAAGCAGCACTGGGTGCCCGGCCACTCGGTGAACCACTGGGTGCCCGGCCACTGGAACTGCCACAGCAAGTGGTAGCGCCGACCCGGGCCCGGCCGGGGTTCCGGGGCCACGGCCCCGGAACCCCCGCCGATCCACCCCCTGTCAGCGACCAGGTCTCAGGAACGACCACGGACACCGCCATCGCCACTGCAGCCGCACCCGCCCCCCACGGCGCCGTCAACGGTGCACCACCCCTGCCACCAGGCCCGCAGGCCGCCCGAGAAGCCCGCCGCGTGGCCGCTGTCTGCTCGCCGTCCACTCCGCGGACCGCCCGCACGACACCACGGAGGCCGTCCTCGTCATCGTCTCCGAGCTGAGGGCCAACGCCGTCCGGCACGCCCGACCGCCCTACGCCCTCACACTCGGTGTGCAGTCGGGCCCGGCCGGGATCGCCCTCAGCGACGCCTCCCGCTCGCCGCCCCGGCAGCCCAGCGGCCGCGGCCCGCCGGCGACGCGGGGGCGCGGCCTGGCGATCATCCGCGCCTCGGCGCCGAGTTCTTCGTCAGCCCCGCGCCCCTCGGCCAGCAGGTCATCGCGGCGCTCACCCGGCCCGAGCCCTGACCCACGACGCGTGTGGTGCGGCCAGGCGGAGGCCGGGCACGGCCAGACGGGCAGACAGGCAGGCCGCCCTGCCCCCCGTGCCCGGGCGCTCCGCCGGCACGCTCATCTGCTCCGTTTGCCAAAAGTCCGGCCATCCGTGCGCACTTCCGCTACGAAGAACCCTCGGACACACCTCACGGCCCGGCTCCACGTACCCAGGACAAGGACAAGGACCACCATGCGATGGACACCCCGCCCCCGGCAGGCCGGCATCGGCTGCCCCTTCGCCTTGTCGCCGCAGCCGGAGCCCGCCCCGTGAACCAACCACTCCCGTTCGGTCCAGGTCGCACGGGCCGTGTCAGTCACGCCGGCCGCAGCGACCTCTCCGAGGTCATGGACGAGGTCGCCCACGGCGACAAACAGGCCTTCTCCGCCCTCTACGACGCGCTCGCACCCCTGGTCTTCGGGATCGTGGTCAGAGTCGTACGCGACCGGGCCCAGTCGGAGGAGGTCGCGCAGGAGGTCATGATCGACCTGTGGCGGCAGGCCGCCCGCTACCGGCCGGACCACGGCAGCGTCACCGCGTGGGCGGCGACCATCGCCCACCGGCGGGCCGTGGACCGGGTCCGCTCCGCCCAGGCGTCCGCCGACCGGGAACAGGCCCAGGCGGCACGCGAGCACCAGACGGCGTTCGACGAGGTCTCCGAGCAGGTCGAGACCCGCCTGGAGAGCGAGCAGGTGCGCCGCTGCATGCGCGGACTGACCGAACTCCAGCGCCAGGTCGTGACCCTGGCCTACTACCGTGGCCTGACCTACCGTGAGGTCGCCGAAGCCCTGCGCACACCGCTGCCGACCATCAAGACACGCATGCGCGACGGGCTGATCCGGCTCCGCGACTGCATGGGGGTGACCACATGAAGCAACACCACTCCGACGTCCACACCCTCGCCGCCGCCTACGCCCTCAACGCCCTGGAGCCCGCCGAGCGGCAGGCGTTCACCGAGCACCTGCCGCAGTGCCAGGCGTGCCGCGAGGAGGTGGCCGAGTTCGAGGCCACCGCCGCGCGCTTGGCGGACGCCGCCGCGCAGTATCCGCCGGCCGCTATGAAGCACCACGTCCTGGCCGCCGTCGACGGCGTACGCCAACTGCCCCCGCGCGTCCCCGACACCGCGCCGACCGCGTCCATCGGCAGCGCGCTGCGGCGCCGGGCCGTACCCCTCGCGCTCGCCGCGAGCGTGGTCGCGGCCGCGTCGTTCGCCGGCCTGGCCGCCTGGCAGAACCAGCAGAGCGAGCAGTACCAGCAGCGGGCCACCCGGGCCGAGCAGCGTCTCGACGACGTCAGCACCGTCCTGGCCGCCCCTGACGCCCGTACGGCCCACGGCAGGGCCAGCAACGGAGCGGCCACCACCGTCGTCGCCTCCCAGCGGCAGAACAGGGCCGTCTTCACCGCATCCGGCCTGCCCGCACCCGCCCCCGGCAAGACCTACCAGCTCTGGCTCGACCACGACGGCACCATGCGCCCGGCCGGGTTCATCCGACAGGACGGCACCGTCCTCATCGACGGGGACACCGCCGACGCCGGCGCCGTCGGACTCACCCTCGAACCGGCCGGGGGTTCCCGCCGCCCCACCTCCGCCCCCCTGATCCTGATGGCCCTGCCCACCTGACGCCCCCGTCCGCGCCCCGGCGCGCACCCCGCCGATCCGCCCACCCTGCGATCTCCACCAATCCGCCCGCCCCTCCGCCGCGAAGAACGGGTGCGCGACCGCACCCGGCGGCGCGGTGAGTGGCGGGAGTGCTGAGGTGGAACACCGGAAAGCAGCGGTGATCGGCGCCGGGGTCGCGGGCCTGACGGCCGCCCACGTCCTGGCGCGCTCGTACGAGGTCACCCTCTACGAGGCCGACGGCCGCCTCGGCGGCCACGCCCACACCCATGAGCTAACCGGCCCGGACGGGCGGCCCATGGGCGTGGACTCGGGGTTCGTCGTGCACGACGAGCGCACCTGTCCGACCCTGCTACGGCTCTTCCGCGAGCTGGGGGTCTCCACCCAGGACGCCGAGATGAGCATGTCGCTACGGTGCGACGGCTGCGGCCTGGAGTACGCGGGCGCCCGCGGCCCGGCCAGCCTGCTCACCGGCCGGCCGGCGCTGCGCGGCCGCTACCTGCGCCTGCTCGCGCAGGTGCCCGTCTTCCACCGCAAGGCCCGCCGGCTGCTCGCCGACCCGCCCTCCCCTCACGTCACCCTCGGCGACTTCCTCCGCGAAGGCCGCTTCTCCCCGTACTTCGTCAGCCATTTCGCCCTCCCGCTGGTCTCCGCGGTGTGGTCGTGCCCCGCACGCACGGCGCTGGCCCACCCTGCCGCCCACCTCTTCACCTTCCTGCACCACCACGGCCTGCTGTCGGTCACGGGCTCCCCGCAGTGGAAGACCGTCACCGGCGGATCCGCCACCTACGTCGAGGCCGTGGCCAAGAGCGTGCACCGCGTCCGTACCTCCAGCCCCGTGCAGGCGGTCCACCGGGCCGCGCGCGGCTCCGGCGCCTGGATAACCACCGAGAACGGCGCCACCGACGGCTACGACGCCGTCGTGATCGCCACCCACCCCGACCAGGCCCTCCGCCTGCTCGCCGATCCCACCCCGGACGAACGGCGGCTCTTGGGCGCCTTCACGTACGCGCCCAACCCGGCGGTCCTGCACACCGACAGGAGCCTCCTGCCCCGCTCACCCCGTGCCCGGGCCAGCTGGAACTACCACCTGCCGGCCTGCGAACCCTCAACCGAGGCCGTCCGCGTCAGCTACGACATGAGGCGCCTGCAAAACCTGCCCGACGGTGCCGACCACGTGGTGACCCTCGGCGCCGACGACCGCGTCGACCCCGGCCGGGTGGTGCGCCGCATGCTGTACGAACACCCCGTCCACACGCCCGCCTCGGTCGCCGCGCAGAAGGAACTGCCGCGCCTGAACACCGGCGTGACCGCGTACGCCGGAGCGTGGCACGGCTGGGGCTTCCACGAGGACGGCTGCCGCTCGGGCGTGGCAGCCGCCCGCGCCCTGGGGGTGCGCTGGTGACCGGGGGAGCGGCGCCCGCCGCCGCGCTGTACGAGTGCGTGGTCGTCCACACCCGTAGCGCCCCCCTGCGCCATGACGTCCGGCACCGCACCTACCTGTGGTGCGTGGACCTCGACCGGCTGCCGGTCCTGCCGCGCCCGCTGCGCCCCCTCGCCCGGTTCGACCCGCGTGACCACTTCGCGGGCCGGGCACCCACGATCCGCGCCGGTCTGGAGGAGTTCCTCGCGTCCCGCGACATCGACATAGCCGGCGGGCGCGTGGTGATGCTCGCCCACGCCCGCGTCTTCGGCTTCGTCTTCAACCCCCTCAGCGTCTACTGGTGCCACGACGCCTCAGGGTCCCTCGTGTGCGTCGTCGCGGAGGTCCACAACACGTACGGGCAGCGGCACTGTTACCTGCTGCACCCGGACGCGGGCGGCCGGGCGAGGGCGGAGAAGCGGTTCTACGTCTCGCCGTTCTTCCCGGTCGAGGGCCACTACCGGATGCGCCTGCCGCTCCCCGAGGAACGCCTCCACCTGACCGTGCACCTCGACACCGAGGCCGGCCGGCCGTTCACCGCCACCGTGCGAGGACGGGCCCGTTCCGCCACGGCCCGCGCCCTCCTGCGGGCCGCCGCCCGCCGGCCCTGGTCGACCGCCGCCGTCCGGGCGGGGATCCACCTCCACGGCGTCCGTCTGCTCCTGCGCGGCCTGCCCGTACAACCCCGCCCCCGGCACACCCCGCAGAAGGGAATGGTTCCGTGATCCGCCCGGCCACCACGCCCGACCACCAGCCCCGGACGTCCGGGTTGGCCGTGTGGGCCCCGGGACTCGACTTTCCGTAGCCGGCCTGGTGATCACCGAGCCCGCGCCGCCGGTGCGCTGTGCGGGCCGGTTCCCCCGCCCGGCCGGGACAGCGTGCTGGGCCACCAGGCGCGAGGGCCGATGTCGATGATGAGGGCCGGCACCAGCAGGGAACGCACGACGAGGGTGTCCAGCAGGACGCCGAACGCGACGATGAAGGCGATCTGGACGAGGAAGGCCAGCGGGATCACCATCAGCGCGGCGAAGGTCGCGGCGAGGACGACTCCGGCGGAGGTGATGACCCCGCCCGTGGTGACGAGCCCCCGCAACACGCCCTCGCGGGTACCCGATCGGACGGTTTCCTCGCGCACCCGGGACATCAGGAAGATGTTGTAGTCGACGCCGAGGGCGACCAGGAACACGAACCCGTACAGCGGTACGGACGCGTCGGTCCCGCTGAAGCCCAGCAGGTGCTCAAAGACGAGCGCGGAAACCCCCAGCGTGGCGAGGAAGTTCAGCGCGACCGTCGCCACCAGCAGGACGGGCACGAGCACCGACCGCAGGAGCGCGACCAGGATCAGCAGGATGATGCCGAGGACGATCGGGACGATCACGGTGCGGTCGCGTGCCGAGGTCTGCTGGGTGTCGAACTGCTGGGCCGTGTATCCCCCGACGAGCGCGTCGGCCCCCGGCACGGCGTGCACGCGCTCGCGCAGCCGCTGGACCGTCCGCTTCGCGGCGTCGCTGTCGGCCGCCGCTTCCAGGGTGGCGTCCAACCGCACCCGGCCGTCCACGACGAGCGGAGCGCCCGGGCCGCCGGGTCGTCCGCCGCCCGCGGTGACGGGGACGACCGCCGCGACCCCTTCCGTGCTCTCGGCGGCCGCCCGTACCTCGGCGGCCCGGTCGGCGTCCGCGATGACGACGGCCGGATTGCCCGAGCCGCCGGGGAAGTGCCGGGCGAGGCTCTGCTGGGCGCCGACCGAGGGGGCGCCGCCCACGAAGATCTCGTCCAGCGGCACGCCCTTGGACGACAGCGCGGGGGAGAAGCCGGCCAGCACCACGAGCAGTACGGAGGTGGACACCCACACGCGCCGCGGCCCCCGGTCGATCAGTGCGGCGACACGGCGCCACACGCCGTGCCCCTCGCCCGCGGCGTCGGCCGGCCCGGGCACGGCGGGCCAGTACGCGGTGCGGCCCAGCAGGACCAGAACCGCCGGCAGGAAGGTCAGCGAGCTCAGCACCGCGCAGACGATCCCGATCGCGCCGACCGGCCCGAGAGCCCGGTTGTTCGTCAGATCGCTCGCCAGCAGGGCGAGCAGTCCCAGCGCCACGGTCGCCGCGCTGGCGGTGACCGCCCCCGCCGACCGGCGCACGGCGGCCAGCGCCGCGTCCGCCCGGTCGCCCCGTACGGCGAGCTCCTCGCGGAAGCGCGCCGCGACGAGCAGGGCGTAGTCGGTCGAGGCGCCGATCACGAGGATCGACAGGATCCCCTGGACCTGGCCGTCCACACGGACGGCGCCCCGGTCGGCCAGCGCGTACACCACCGCGCACGCAAGGCCCAGGGCGAACACCGCACTGATGATGATCACCAGTGGCAGCAGTACGCTGCGGTACACCAGCAGCAGGATCAACAGCACCGCTCCGAGGGCCACGCCCACCAGCAGCCCGTCGATCCCCGCGAACGCGTCCGACAGGTCCGCCTGGGTGGCTGCCGGGCCGGCGATCCCCACCGAGGTGCCCGGCACCCTTTGCACCGTCTGCCGCACCTCGTCCAGGACCGCCGGAAGTTCCTCACCCAGGTCGGGCGCGAGCGGGACGACCGCCTGGACGGCCAGACCGTCGGCGGAGACGACCGCCGGCGAGGGCGCGCCGGTGATTCCGGGCCGGCCGGTGAGGCCCGCGACGGCCCGCGCGGCGGCCTCCTGCTGCCCGGCCGTCACCGGGGCACCGTCCGCCGTCCACACCACGACCGCCGGGACGGACTGAGCCCGCTCGAAGGCCTTGCGGGCTTCGATGACCTGCGTCGACTCGGCGCTGCGCGGCAGGAACGCCGCCTGGTCGTTCGTGGCGACCTCGCGCAGCTTCCCCGCGTACGGTCCGAGCGTCCCGCCGATACCGAGCCAGACGAGCAACAGCGCGAGCGGAACGATCCAGCGGGCCCAGCGCGGTGCGTTTCTCAATGCGAGTCCTTGGGTTGTGACAGGTGCGTCGGCCGGTGAGGACCGTCCATGTCAACGACGGTCCCTCATCTCCCTTCCGGGGAAGCACCCGATCGGGTTGCACTTTCTCCGCACACCATGCAGGGAAAGTGCCGGGGTCGACCGGGGGCGACGCAGCCGCCGTGCGGGTGAATGGCCCGGGTGCCGACTACCGCGTGCCCTTGGATGGGGTCCGTACGCGGACGGACCGACCACCAGCTCCCGGAGACCGGTATGAGGAAGATCAAGGCGCAGCTGTTCATCTCGCTCGACGGGGTCGTCGAGGCACCCGACCAGTGGCACTTCCCCTATTTCGACGAGGAGATGGGCGCCGCCGTCGACGCCACCCTCGGCCGGGCCGACACCCTGCTGCTCGGACGCAGGACCTACGACAGCTTCGCGGGCGCCTGGCCGGAGCGGGAGGCGGCGGGCGGGGAGGACGCACCGTTCGCCAAGGTACTGGGCGACGCCCGCAAGATCGTGGTGTCGAACGGCCCGCTCGCGTTCACCTGGCGCAACTCCGAACAGCTCGCCGGTGACCTCACCGAGGGAGTCGCCGCACTCAAGGAGGAGCCGGACGCCGGGACACCCGTCTGGATCAGCGGCTCGGTCTCCGTCGTGCGCCGGCTGATGGCCGCCGGACTCCTGGACGAACTGAACCTCCTGCTGCACCCGATCGCCGTGCGTACCGGCATGCGCCTGTTCGGGCAGGACGCGACCCCGGTCCCGCTGGAGCTGCTGTCCTGCGAGACGTTCCGCACCGGGGTGCTGAACCTCTCGTACGCCCTGGCCGCCGCACCCGGCGGGGCGGCGTACGACGACGCCAAGACCCACCTCCCCCAGCACTAGCCGATGGCTGCCGCAGGCCGGGGGAGAGGCGGCCGCGCCTTCGTGGCCGCGGCGCTCGCGGGATGTCTGGTGGGGCTGGTCGGCGGCGGCTTCCGCTGGTGCCTGGAGCACGCCGACCTGCTGCGCGCGTCGCTGCTGGAAGCGGCCGCCGCACAGGGCGGGGCGGGCCGCCTGATTCCCGTGGCCCTCACCGCGGCGGGCGCGGCGCTGGCCTGCGCGATCGCCCGGCGGGTCCCGCACGCCCCGGGCAGCGGGATCCAGCACGTGGAAGCGGTGTGGCGGCAGGAGTCGGAGGCCGGTTCGGCCCGGTTGCTGCCGGTGAAGTTCGTGGGCGGACTCATCGCGATCGGTTCGGGCCTGGTGCTGGGCAGGGAGGGGCCGATCGTCCACATGGGTGCCGCGATCGGGTCCCGGGCGGGCCGGCGCGGCCGGCTGGACGCCGAGGGCGCCCGCATGCTGCACACCGCGCTGGGCGGGGCCGGCCTGGCGGTGGCGTTCACCGCCCCGCTGGGCGGGCTGGTGTTCGTCTGCGAGGAGGTCACCGGCACGGTGCGGCCCCGCCTGGTGCTGCTGACGCTCGTCGGCACGCTCTCCGCCGTGGCCGTCTCCCAGCCCCTCGTGGGAGACGCGCTCGTCCTTCCCGTCGCGGCCCTCCCCGCGCCACCGCTGTGGATGCTGCCGGTCTTCCTGCTGTGCGGGGTGACCGCCGGGGCGCTGGGCGCCGCGTACAGCGCGCTGGTCGTGGGGACCCTGGAGGTGTGCGACCGGCTGACCCGGGTTCCGCTCGTGGCCCGGGCGGCCGTCATCGGGGCCCTGGTCGGCGCGCTGATGGCCTTCGATCCGCTCCTCACGGGCGGCGGCGACCAGCTGAGCGAGCGCCTGCTGGCGGGCGGAGGCCTGACGGCGGCGGCCCTGACGGTCTGCCTCGCCGTACGGTTCGTGGCCGGCCCGCTCAGCTACGCGGCCGCGACGCCCGGCGGGCTGTTCGCCCCGTTGCTGGCCCTCGGCGCCCTGTGGGGGACGCTCACCCATGCCCTCGTCTCCCCCCTGCTCCCGGCGGACGCTGCGGGTCCGACCGCGTTCGCGGTAGTGGGAATGGCCGCCGTGTTCACCGGCGTGGTGCGGGCACCGCTCACCGGCATCGTCCTGGTGACCGAGATGACGGGTGCCGGCGTGCTCCTGCTGCCCCTGCTGACCGCCTGTTTCGCCGCCGCCGTGACCGCGGACCGGCTGGGGAGCGACCCCCTCTACGACACCCTGCGGCGCCGGATGCAGGAACGGTCCTGACGGGGCCCGGGCCGCGGGGCGGGGGCGACGATTGCGGGCGGGGCGGCTGCCGCTACCGTCGTGCCCCGAGGAGGGAGCCACATGCCCCGTACGTTCAGCGTCCGCGACTCCATCATCGTCGAGGCCGACCCGTCGACGGTCTACCAGCACGTCTCCGACCCGGCCCTCATGGGCCGTTGGAGCCCGGAGAACCTGGGCGCGACCCCGGCGGAGGGCCCCGGCACCGCGACCCGCGTCGGGATGGTCTTCGACGGCCACAACAAGCGCGGGCCGTTCCGCTGGACGACCCGCTGCACGGTGACGGCCGCCGACCCGGACGAGGTCTTCCGGTTCAGGGTCCACGCCATAGGCCTGCGCCGCCCGTGGCTGCGGGGCCCGATCGCCACCTGGGAGTATCGTTTCGCCACCGTACCCGGGGGCACCGAGGTCACGGAGTCGTGGACCGACGACCGGCGCGGTTGGCCCGACCCGGTGGCCAACACGTTCGACAGGATCGCGACGAGGGGGCACACCTTCGCCGAGTTCCAGCGGAAGAACATCCGGGCGACCCTGCGCAAGCTGAAGTCCGAGCTGGAGGCCCACCCCGACACCCCCTGAAGGGTGGTGCAGGGGCTCCGGCTCGGGCATGCGTGAGGAGTGCTCGGCCTGCCGTTTCACCGCGCCAGGGTCAGGTTGTGCACGGTGGCGACGGCCTGGACGGCGGGGTGGAAGCCGTCCACCTCTGGCGGCGGTCACGAAGGATCTACCCTCTCGATGCGGGCGAAGGTGTGCTCGATGCGGGCACGGACCCTTCGGCGTTCGGCGTTGGGCGTCGTCCTCCTCCTGCCCACGCAGGAGGGGACGTCCGGCCCTTCCGCCGTGCCGGACGATCGGCCCGGTGCCCGGGCAGGGCACCGTCCGCGATCACCGTCGCCCCGGCCGCGACGGCCGGCACATCGGCCTCGGGCCAGACATGGGCACCGGCCTTGGGGCCCGGCGCCGGCCGGGCCGACGCGATGGGATGGCGAAGTCGATCACCTGGGCCGTCGGGGCCCAGCAGCACGTTCGACGGCTTCAGGTCCGGTGCACCCGCCCGGCCGCGTGCACGCCGCGAGCGCCGGCTCCTCGGGGGCCGCCGACTCCGCGGGCGAGGGGAAGCGCCGTCTGAATCCGGATCCCGCGCCGGCCCGGGATGCACCACCTGCACGGCCACGCTGCGCCCGCCGCCTGCAGGGCCGGATAGACCCGTCCCATGCCCCCGCTGCCGAGCCGCGCGACGACGCGGTAGGGACCGACCGTTACGCGATCATCCGGAATCAACGCTTTCACTCGGCCCCCCACCTCGCCGGGGCGTCTCAACGCCCGCCTAGCTGACGAGGGCGGGCAGCAGTTTGTCGCGGGCGGCGGCGAAGAACGAATCCTGGTCCGGTCCGATCTGCCCGACGTACACCTCGTCGAAGCCGGCGTCGACGTAGCCGCGGACGGCTTCCAGGTGCTCCTCGACGTCGTCGCCACACGGCACGTTGGCGGACACCTCTTCACGGGTGACGAGCCGGCTCGCCTGCTCGAAGTGGGCAGGAGTGGGGAGGATCTGGGCCAGTTCACCGGGAAGGTGCTCGCTGGGCCACAGCCGGTGCGCGGTGTCGACCGCCGCGTCCCGATCCGCGCCCCAGCACACCTTCAGGCCTCCGATCACCGGCTTCCCGCCGCCGCCCGCGTCCCGGAAACGACAGATGGCCTCCTCGTCCGGGCCCATGGTGACGAAGCCGTCGCCGATACGGCCGGCGAGCTCCGCCGCCTTGGGACCGAAACCGGAGACGTGCACCGGCAGCCGCCCGTGCGGGGCGGTGTAGAGACGGGCGTTGTCCACCGTGTAGTGCCTGCCGCGATGGCTGACCAGGCGGCCCGTGAAGAGGGCCCGCATCACTTCGACCGCTTCCTCCAGCATGTCGGCGCGTTCGTCGAACGAGGGCCATCGGTCCCCGAGGATGTGCTCGTTCAGCGCTTCGCCGGTTCCCACCCCCAGAGCGAACCGGCCGTCCAGCAGCCGGCTGGAGGTGGCCGCCGCCTGGGCGGTCACCGCCGGGTGCAGGCGCACGGTGGGGCAGGTGACCAAGGTGGTCACGGGCAGGTCCACCGTCTGCGACAGGGCCCCGATCATCGACCAGACCAGCGGGCTGTTGCCCTGCGCGTCGTTCCACGGGTGGAAGTGGTCGGAGATCGCCAGACGGGTGAATCCCGCGTCGGCGGCCTTGCGGGCCTGGTCCAGGAGCTGGGCAGGGGTGAACTCCTCGCAGGAGAGGAAGTATCCGAAGGTCGTCATGGATCTCGTGCCTCCAGGGTGGCAGAGGTGGCGGACAACGGTCGGCCGTCGGTTCGCGCGTGCCCGTGCCCCCGGCGGCCAAACTTCCCGGGTCCCGGCCTCGGCGGGGCCCGCCCGGGTCGCCGCTCGACGCCTTCCCCACGACGGCGCCACAGTGGCCGTCCCCGCGCGGCACCGCCTCTGCGGCGGCTCAAGAGTCCCGGGGCGGGTTGAAGGCGTGCCAGTCGGCGAGGCCTCCGGCGCCCAGGACGCCGGCCTCGGCCGTCAGCTCGCCGCGCGCGGGGGTACGCAGCTCACGTCGGGCGATGCGGGCGACGATCGGCGGGAAGAGCGGCCGCAGTGGCTGGCACCAGCGCAGCCAGGGCGGCGCGTAGACGGAGTGGGAGCGGCGCGTGATCCCCTCCGCGAGCCAGCCAGCGACCTGCTCGGGAGTGCGGACCCGACGGGCGAACCGGGGTTGGTGGCGGCGCAGGGCCCGTAGTACGGGGAGCTCGTCGAGGCCGCTGATCATGTCGGTGCCGGTCCAGTGGACGTAGGCGATCCCGACGGCGACACCGTCGGGCTCCACCTCGCTGCGCAACGCCAGGGCGAAGGACTCGACTCCGGCCTTGGAGGCGCAGTAGGCGCTCATCATGGGGGAGGAGCCCAGCGCGGCGGTGGAGGCTACCTGGAGGAAGTAGCCACGCGTGCGGGTCAGCTGGGGCAGGAATGCCCGGGCGGTGTTGGCGGAGCCGGTGAGGTTGACGTCGATGACGCGCTGCCACAGGTCGACGGCCGTACGGTCGAAGGGCCCGCCGACGGCGATCCCTGCATTGGCGGCGACCACGCTGGCCGGTCCCAGCACCTCTTCCACGTGCCGGGCGGCGGCCTGCAGTGCCGCGTTGTCGGTGACGTCGGCCTCGACGCAGACGCTCCGGTTCGGCAGGTTGCTCGCCGTCGCGCGCAGGGACGCCTCCTCGCGGCCCAACAGCGCCACGGACATCCCCGCCCCGGACAGGTCCCGTGCCAGTGCCGCCCCGATTCCGCGTGCGGCGCCGGTCACGACCGCGACCCTTCCCCGCAGCGGGGTGCCGGGGTGGCGGTGTCGGCCGGGCGTGGAGATGTCGCGCATGCGCCCCTCGTTCCTCGTGCGGGCAGAGCCCGTTGGCCGGCCTCCGGCCTACGGCATCGCGCAGGCCGCACGGCCTCTCTAACAGTCCCGGGCTCCGCAGCCGGCGCACCCCCGCACCGGGCCCCACGTGTCACCCCGGGTGGCGTACATCGAGCGGACACACGGGGCGAAGTGCCGGCGCGTCCGGACGACGAGCTACTCGGTGCGGGTGACCACCACCAGGACGGTGACCGGTCCGGGGCTGCCGTGCTGCGCGAGATGGGCCGTCACCGCCGCCCGTACCCGCTCGCGGACGTCTCGGGCTACGTCGACCACGCGCCGGTCCGAGCGCAGCACGCACCGCACTTCCACCTGCCAGCCGTCTTCCGGCGTGTGCCGGCAGCGGATGCCGGAGAGGGGACGCCCGGCGGCCGTGTCGCCCGCGAGGGCATGCCTCGTCCGGGAGGCGACGCGGGAGAGAAGGTCACCGAGGGCGGGCTGAAGACCTTCCACCCCGGATACCCCGAGGGCGGCGCGGGCCGCAGCCCGGTGGACGTCCTCGCGTGCGGCGGCGGTCATCGGTCGCCACCCGTCGATCGGTCGCCATCCGTCGATCGGCCGCCACCCGCCGACCGCCCGTCGGCCGTGGCGCGGGGAACGTCCAGCACGGCGTTGATCGTCAGGTCGACCGCCGTGACCTGCAGGCCCAAGCCGCGGTGAGCCGCGTGCAGGACGGCTCGGCGCACCTCCTCGGCCCGCTGCGGCAGCGGCTGATCGAGTGCGGCCGCGATGGTGAGGGCGACGGTGTGCACGGCCCGTCTCCCCTGGACGAGCATGAGGCGGCAGCTGATGGCACGGGCGCCCGGCACGGTGTCGACGGCGCGGCGCAGCACCTTCGCGGCGGCGCTCTCGGCGATGTGCAGATCCTGACCCGGGTCGTCCAGCAGGAGCATGGCGCCCAGGCGCGTCTCGGCACGGACCACGCCGACGACGCGCTGCGCGAGAGTACGGCCGTCGGGCTGTTCCTCGGCGCGCAGGGCACGGGCGGCCCGGTCCAGGGCCGTCAGCCCCTCGACAGCCTGCCGGCACCACGTGCACGTACTGGTGTGCGGGTCCGCAGCGGCGACGCCGGCGGGCCTGCGCGCCTGTTCCCAGGCACGGCCGACGGGGCGCCCGCAGGGCAGCAGCTCGGCGCCGGCCCGCACCTCGGCCTCGTGGAGCGCCGGGGGCGGTGCCTCCACGGCGTCCACGGGCTCGGGGCGGTCGCCCGAGGGTCGGTGCGGGTCGTCTAGCGCCATGGGCGCATCGCCTCCGTCAGTGCGCGTCGTGCGCGGAAGAGCCTCCCGCGCACTGTCTGTTCGCTGGTCCCCAGGACGTGGGCGATCTCCTCGTAGTGCAGTTCGTGCAGCTCCCGCAGGACCCAGCACGCGCGCAGGTCCGGGGCGAGTTCCAGCAGCGCCCGCTTGAGGGCGGCGGTCGCGGCGTCCCCCTCGCACACCCGCGGCGGGGAGCTGCCGGCGTCCGCGGCGGCGGGCTCGGGGAGGGCGTCCAGGGGGAGGGGGCGGGGACGCCGGCGCAGGACGTTCAGGCAGCGGTTCGTCACGATGCGGTACATCCAGGTGCCGAAGGACGCCGTGTGGTGGAAGTCCGGCAGGCGTCGCCAGGCACTGAGGAACGCCTCCTGTACGGCGTCCTCGGCGTCCGCCCGGTCTCCCAGCAGATGCTGTGCCAGGGCGAGCAGCCGACCGCTGTGCCGCCGGACGAGGACGGCGAACGCGTCGTCGTCCCCCTCCGAAGCCCGGACGGCCAGCATGCCGTCGTTCAGGTCGTCAGGAGCGCCGGGAGCGTCGGGACAGCCGGCGGCGCCGGGGTCCCCCCGCCCGGCGGCGGAGCCGGTGGCCGGCTGCGGCGCAGGCAGGAACTCCGCCTCGTAGGGGGGTGGGGGCCCGGGCCGGTTGCGCATCGCCGCCCACTTTCGTCGGGAACGGTCCTCGCAGTCGCGTACGCACTTCAAGGGTAGGTGGAACGGATCGTGCGACAAGGGTGACGAATGCGTCCGGGGCGTGTCCAAACAGTCGAGGGCGCCACACCGGCACCCGTACGACCCTCGGGAGGTCCCTCATGTCGGACACCATCAGCCCCACAGCGGGTGGGAGCGAGCCCGGCGCGGGCTCGGCGGGCAAGACCCTGAAGGGCCGCAGTGGCGCCGGGGCGGCGCCCGAGACACGAGGCCGGACGTCCATATCCGACAGTGTGGTGGAGAAGATCGCGGGCATGGCCGCCCGTGAGGTGCCGGGCATCCACAGCCTCGGCGCCGGCGTGACCCGCACGCTCGGGGCCGTGAAGGACATGGTTCCGGGCGGCCGTCCCAGCGTGAGCCGCGGGGTGAAGGTCGAGGTGGGCGAACGGCAGGCCGCCATCGATCTCGATGTGGTCGTCGAGTACGGCGTGGCCATCGTGGACATGGCCGGCGCCGCCCGCACCCATGTCATCTCGGCGGTGGAGAGCATGACCGGCCTGGAGGTCGTCGAGGTGAACATCACCGTCGACGACGTTCACCTGCCCGACGAGGAGGACGAGGAGGCGGGCGAGGGCCGTGTGCAGTGACCCTGTCGCGCCCTCCTCGCCCTGTGGGCGACCGCGCACGGCGCACGACGCAGGACACACGTCGACGTGAGGATTCAGGTGAGTGAGATGAGCGCAGCAAAGGTGGGCCTGCTGGCCGGCATGGCCCTCGGCTTCGCCGCATTCTTCGGAGGCTTCTGGGCGTTCCTGCTCGTGGCCGTCCTGGGCGCGGTGGGCCTCATGATCGGCCTCATGGTTCAGGGCGATCTCACGACGTCCGACTTCAAGCGTTCCGGCGGCCCGCGGTGACCTCGCGGCCGCCCGCAGCCACGCCCGACGCAGGGGCCGCTCCGGCCTTGCCGGCGCTGCCGGCGGCCGAGCGCGGCGCCACGGTGGTACGGGACAAGGTGGTGGCCCGCATCGCGGTCCGCGCCGCACGGGAGGCTCTGGCCGCACGGGACGACACCTCACCGGCCCGCACGGATCTGGCCGCCCCACGCGCCTCGGTCACGGTCGGTGGCGGCACGGCGCGCCTGGGCCTCTCCCTGGACCTGCCGTACCCCCTCGACCTCGCCGACGTCTCCCGTCGACTGCAGCAGTACGTCAGCGATCGGGTGAGCCAGCTGACCGGGATCAAGGTCACCGAGGTCACCCTGGCCATCGAGCACCTGGTCCCCTTCGGCGGTGCGGGCCCGGAACGCGGGCGCGTGCAATGAGCCCGGGTTCGTGACGACCCCTCCCGGAAGGAGCGCCGGAATGAAAACGGATCCCGACCAAGCGCCCGCGCGAGACGTACCTCCCGCGCGCCGCCGACCCTGGTCCGAGCGCCGGATCCCCGCCGCACTGACGGCCCTGGTCGTCGCAGCCGCCACCGGAGCCCTCCTGTTCGACATCGTCCGGGTCCGCGCGGGCGGGAACGCCGCCGCCTGGCGTACGAGCCTCGCCCCGGAGCTGGCCACGCGCCCGCTGGACGACGTCTGGATCCGGGTCGGCGCCGTCGTCCTCGCCCTGCTCGGTCTCTGGCTGATCGTGCTGGCACTCACGCCCGGCCTGCGTCACCAGTACCCCTTGAAGTCCCCGGACGCGCACGTACGGGCCGTGCTGGACCGCGATGCGGCGGTCATGCTGCTGCGGGACGCCGCCCTGCGCGTTCCCGGCGTCAGCGGTGCGAGGATCCGCATGCGCCGTCACCGGGTCGCGGCACGCGCGGACGTACGGTTCCGCTCCCCGGCCGATGTCCGGGCCGATCTGGAGGCCGCCCTGCGGGAGCAGATCGACCGGCTGGCCCTCGCCGACCCGCCCGGGCTCGCCGTCCGGACCCGCTCCCGCCGCACGTGACGCGTCGTGGACGCCCTTCGTCCGCGACACGAGACAGGACGGATCTCATGAGGAAATCCGCGATCAACCGGATCCTGTTGGCCCTGACGGGCATCGTCATGCTCGGCTTCGGCGTCCTGATGCTGGCGGGCGGCTTCGACGTCTACCGGCGCTGGTCCCTCTCGTCTCCCGACGGGATGCCGTGGACCGCTCCCGACGCTGTGGTGCTGGAGGACGCGGACCGTACGCGGTGGACGGACGAGGCATGGTGGTGGCCCGCCGTCATCGCCGCCCTGGCCGTCGTGTTCCTGCTCGCCCTGTGGTGGCTGGTGGCGCAGCTGCACCGGACCCACCCCGGCCACATACGGCTGGGCGAGCCCCCCGCGGACGGGGTGGAACTGCGCGAGCACGCCCTCAGCGACGCGCTGGCCGCCGATGCCGGCCGGCAACCGGGTGTCACCCGCGCGCAGGCGCGCATGATCGGCCCGCCACGCCGTCCGAAGGCACAACTCGACCTCACCCTCACCCAGGACAGCGAACCCGGCCCCGTCCTGCGGACGCTGTGCGACGGCCCCCTGACCCGCGCCCGCCGGTCCACCGGCCGCGCCCGGCTGCCCGCCGAAGCGCGGATGAGGGTCACCCCGCACAAACCGCACCGCGCCCAATAGGGCCGGCGGCCCGGACGGTCGTGCGGCGGTGCGGGGCGGCGAGCGGGCGGCGGCGCGAGCGGCGGTGCGAGGGGCGGTGCCGGGCGACGGTGCGGGCGACGCTCACCCCGACAGCTCGGCCCGCCACTGCCGCGGCCACTGCCCCGGCGGCGGGGGAGCGCCTGCGATGCCCAGGTCCCGCCGCGCACTCTCGTAGAAGGCGTCCCGTGCCGCGCTCGCCAGCCGGTGCGCCTTGGTCCAGAGTTCGCCGTCGACCGAGTCCTCCCGTATCAGCAGCTGTATGGTCCAGATCGTCTCGTGCCAGCGCCGTGCGGCCGCGACCGTCGCGGCGTCCCCCACCAGGAGGACGGCCTCCCATTCCGTCGCACGGTGGGATTCGGCGTCGGCGAGCAGGGGCAGGCCGTCGGCCGGTGCCAGCGGATCGACCACGTCCGAGTATCCGAGTGAGGCGCCGATGCGCTGGGTGAGGCGGAGCTGCGCCTTGAGGGCGTTGGCGTAACGGCCGTACGTCTCGAAGCGCTTCTCGTCCCACCGCTCCTCCCGCTGCCGCGTCCACCGCCGGCGCTCGGTCAGTGTCTGCACGGCGTAGGAGCCGAGCGAACCGACCACGACGCCGATGAGCGCCGGTAGTTGATCGAGCAGTGCCACAGTCCCTCCCCGAACCGTACGCCTGGTGCCGCACGTTCGGTGCGTCGCGGCAGACAGCTCCTACCCACCTTCCGCACGGAGCACATGCGTTCGGCCGCCCCTCCTGTCCCAGAGCTGCCGCCGGTGCCGCCGGAGGCCGGCAGGCGCGGCCAGCCGGGTGACTTCTGCCCGTACCCCGGCCCGGTGCCACCGCGGCGCACGCACGCTGGCGTGAGGATGCACGGGCCGGTTCCCCCGTCCCTCCACCGCTGGAGTGTCCCAGTGCTCGAACGCAAGAAGCTCAAGGGCCGTACGCAGGTCACCTTCGTCCTCCCCGCGGAAACTCCGGACGGGCCGGTCAGCGTGGTCGGGGACTTCAACCACTGGAATCCCGCCGCCCACCCCCTGGAGCCCCGCGGCGACGGCACCCGCGCCGCGACTGTCGCGCTGCCCGCCCACAGCGCCCACTCCTTCCGCTACCTCGCCGCCGGCGACTACTGGTTCGACGACGAACACGCCGACGCCCACGACGGCACCAACGGCCGCATCCACACCTGACGGCAGCCGCTCCCGTCCCCCTGCCGCCCCACGCCGCCCGCACTGACCAGCACCGAGGTGAGACCCAGTGAGCAGCCCGATCGGTCTGTCGGAAGGCTGCGTTGCTGCCGTTCAGCACCTGAGGGAGCTGCGGGAGATCAACACCGTGGTCCTCCGCTACGCGGACCCCCCGGACGGCCTTGCCCCGGAGCTGGAGGCCAACCTGACCCACGACGAGCTGGTGCAGGGCCTGCCGTCGGACGAGCCCCGGCTGGTCCTCCACGAGCTGTCCTTCGCCAGCCCGGAGGGCACGCGGCGCAACGAGCTGCTGCTGATCTTCTGGATGCCGCCGGCGGCCGGTGAACAGGAGGAGATTTACACGGCGGGGTACTCCGCACTGAAGGAATACCTCGCCGATGTCCACGTCCACCTCACCGCCAGGCGCGCGGACCAACTGGCCTACCGAAGGCTGGTCGCCCTGGCCGGCTGATCCGGCCGCGCAGGCGACCGTGGCAGCCGCCGACGTCGAGGCACGGACGACCCCCTTCCACTGGAGCAAGGAGGCCCTGCGGCACGAACGGGGCTACCGGGTCTCGTCCACGCCGGCCACGGACAGGGCCTCGCGCTCCCGGCGGCCAGGACCTCGTAGGGCTACCTGGCCTGGGTGCGGGAGACCACCCCGCGCCGGCGGACAAGGGCGCCCCGGCCGCGCATGCCCTAAGGTCGTCCCCTGTGGCCGAACTCCCCGACTCCCCGAACTCCCCGCGTACCTCCGTGAGACGTCCGACGCCTACGACTCCGTCGTCGTCCGCTACGCGGATCTCGCCCGCGACTGGCTCGACGGCGTTCCGCTGGACCGCTCGGTCCTCGCCGCGTTCGCCGAGCTCGCGCTGACCGCCGACGCCGGGCCGGTGGCCGAACTGGGCTGCGGTCCGGGATATGTGACGGCTCATCTGCGCGGTCTGGGACTGGACGTCTTCGGCGTCGACCTCTCACCCGCCATGATTGACTTCGCCCGCGAGGCCCACCCCGACCTGCGGTTCGACGTCGGTTCGATGGACGCCCTGGGGCTGACCGACGGCGAGCTGGGCGGCATCGTGTCCTGGTACTCGGTGATCCATGCCCCGCCGCGGGAACTCCCTTCGTACCTCGCCGAGTTCCGCCGCGCTCTGGCTCCGGGCGGGCCCCTCCTGCTCGCCTTCTTCGAGGCCGAGGGCGGTCCAGTGGCGGCGTTCGACCACAAGGTGACGACCGCCTACCGGTGGCCGATCGACGACCTCGCGGAGATGGCCCGCGAGGCCGGGTTCGGCGAGGTCGGGCGGATGCTGCGAGAGCCCGGTCCGCAGGAGCGCTTCCGCCGGGGCCACCTCCTGATGCGGGCGCAGGACCGGCTCGGCGACGAACCGGGGTGAGCGTCTCCGCGACGTCCGGGCGGGCGAAAAACCGCGTGCCCGGCAGGCACCACCGCGCTACCGTTGCCCGCATGAACGTCAACGGCCCCAGCACCACCGCGACCGCGCGAGCGACCAGCTCGCCGGTTGCCGCCGCCTGACCTTCCCCTCCCCCCGGCGACCGGAAACGGTCCGTCGGCCATGCCGTGGCGTCCCCGCCCCGGCCGGAGACCCTCGGTCCCGTTCTCCGGTGCCCTCCCGCTGCGATGCCAAGGAGCCACCCCATGAACACCGAACAGCTGGTCGACACGTTCGTCGAGTACTTCGAGGAGCGCGAGCACCGCCGGATCATCGGCTCGACGCTCCTGCCACCACCCGGCGACCCCGTGCTCTTCACCACCTCCGGCATGCACCCGCTCACCCCGTACCTGGAAGGCCGCCCCCATCCGCAGGGCAGGCGACTGGTCAACGTACAGCGCTGCCTGCGCACCACGGACCTGGAGGAGGTCGGCGACGACACGCACCTGACGGTCTTCGAGATGCTCGGCACCTGGTCGCTGGGCGACTACGGCGGACCGCTCAGCCTCGACTGGGGATACGGTCTGCTCACCGAGGGACTCGGCGTGGATCCCCGCCTGCTGTACGCCACCGTCCACGCCGGCGACGACCGGACCGGGCCGGACACCGCCTCCCTCCGCCTGTGGCAGGAGCGGGGCGTCCCCGTCGAACTCACCGCCGAAGACAACTGGTGGTCCAACGGCCCGGTCGGCCCCTGCGGCCCCGACTCGGAGATCTTCCTGTGGAGCGGCGACGGCCCGCCCCGGTCCACTCCCACCCGCGACGACCGCTGGGTGGAGGTGTGGAACCACGTCACGATGAGCCACCGCCGACTCGACGACGGCTCCCTTGTGCCCCTGCCCCAGCGCAACGTCGACACCGGGCTCGGTCTGGAACGGCTGGCCTCACTGCTCCAGGGCAGGTCCTCGGTGTTCGAGTGCGACGTCTTCGACCCCTGGCGCCGCCTCGTACCGCACCTGTGGCACCTCGACGAAACGTCCCTGCGCGTGGTCTGCGACCACCTCCGCTCGGCCGTCGTGGTGCTCGGCGACGGCGTGCGCCCGGCCCACACCGGACGCGGATACGTGCTGCGGCGGCTGGTGCGACGGGTGCTCACGGTGCTGTGGCGCGACGACCCCTCCCACGGCATCGGGGACCTGCCGGAGGAACTGGTCTGGCACACCCTGGACCACTTCCGGCAGGACATGCCGCCGGGCGACGTGCTCCGGCTGCTCCGTGAGGAGGAGCACCGCTTCCGCGGGCTCCTGGAGCGCGGCCGCCGGGTGCTCGCCCGCCCCCGGTTCCACGGACTGCTGACCGAGGAGGACTTCCACTACCTCCACGACACCCATGGTCTGCCGCGCGGCCTGGTCACGACCCTGCGACAGGAATGACGACGACGACGCGGACGAGGTTGCCGACGCGGCGCGTTCACTTCGGCGCGACGGCTCCCGAGTCCGGCGACTGCTGCAGTCCGGACGCGTCGACCGCCTCGAAGTCGGACCCCTTGAAGGCCTTGAGCCCGGCGAGCTGGGAGTTGTCCCAGCCGGAGTTCTCCTCACCGGAGATGAACCAGGCCGAGCCGTTGTCCGCGACGAGCGACGACCCGGACCTACGAGGAGCGGCGCCTGGAGCTGATCCGGATCGGCTCGCTGCGGTTCACCGGCTGGACCTTCGCCGACGGGGCGGTCCGGGTGCTGCGCAGTCAGGGCCACTGCGCCGGGCATGTGATCGCGCACCTGAGGGACTGCGGCGTCCTCCACCTGTTCGACGAGGGGAACGGGGCTTGCGGTGCGAAGTACGACGCCGACCAGCTCAAGATCCAGACCGTGCGCGGCGCCGTCGCCGGCCTCTTCGAGCAGGGGAAGCCGCGATCCTCACCGACGGGCACGCCTTCGCGCTGCACCGGGCTGCCGCGGCGGTGTCCCACCTGGACGGGCTGCCGGTGCAGGCCACCGTCCTCCGGACGGCGGCACTGGGGCTGACCGGCGCGAACGGGCAGGTACGGCCGAGTACGTACACCACCCGCTACGCGCAGGCCCTCGCCGACGGGGGAGTGGGCGGCGCCGAGCCCAACCCGGTGTTCACCGCGATGATGGCGCTCGACGAACTCGCCGAACTCGACGAACTCGACGAGCTGGGCCTGCGCCCGGAACGGGGCGACGACGCCGACGCACCCTGGTCCCGCCCCGCAAAGGCCCCTTAGCCCGCGCTGATGGCCGCCACGTGGGTGGTGCCGTCGCGGAGGGCGGCGATGCGGACCTGCCCCGCGGGGAAGGGGTCCCTGCCGTTGGGGCCCGGTATCCGACCGAACGGGGTCCAGGAGCCGTCCGGCCTCCTGACGTTGTGCCAGACCCGTCCGTCGAGCCCGACCGCCACGACCTGGGCCGAGCCGTCCGGCGTTCCCGCGATGCCGATGGCGCTGGCCCCCATGGTGGCGGTGGTGGCGCCCCTCGGGGCCCGGAAGCCGCTCCAGGAGCCGTCCGGCCGCCGCAGTTGGTGGTAGACGATCCCGTCGATCCCGATCGCCAGGACCTGCGACGACCCGTCGGGCAAACCCGTGATCGCCAGGGCGGGGCCGGAGAACGTCACCGCACCGTTGTAGCCGGCCAACCGTCCCCACGGCGTCCACGTACCCGTACGCCCGCGGACGCAGTGGTACATGGCACCGTCCGTGCCGTAGCTGAGCAACTGGGCGGACCCGTCGGGCATGGCGGTGATCGCCACCTTCGTCGCACCCCAACGGCTCGTCGCGGTGGGACCGGGCACGGCCCGGAACCCGGGCAGCCCGCCGTCGGCCCGCCGCATCTGGTGGTACGTGGTGCCGTCCATGGCCGTCGCCACGATCTGGCAGGTGCCGTCGGGGAAGGCCGTGATGTCCGCCTCCCTGACGGTGAAATCGGTCGATCCGTCCGGCCCCGCGACACGTTTCCAGGGCCGGAGCGTGGCCGCACCACGCACGGAGGTCAGCCACAGGCCGTTGTCGGGTGCGATGCCCAGCACCGTCACCGAGCCGTCCGCCATGCCCGCCACGGCGCTCTGCACCCCGGCGAACGAGGCGGAGCCGCCGGCACCCGGCAGCGGACGCATGCCGCTCCACGATCCGTCGGGACGACGCTCGGTGTGGAAGAGCACGCGCCGCTCGACGTCGTACGGGGGCAGTCGGGCGGAGTAGAACCACACCGGGTTGGTGATGGCCACCAGTTGGTCCAGCGTGGTGGACGCGGGCTTGGGGCGGCGCACCTCCGCCCGGGCGAACAGGGACGCCTTGCCCCAGCCGCGCCACCTCAGCTGACCGCGGCCGCCGGCGTCGATGCAGGTGGCGGCCATGATGCCCCACTCGGTGTACAGCGCGGCGATGCTCTCCGGGGCGCCCGTCACGTTCAGGGTCACGTCGACGGCGTCGAAGAACGACAGGGGCAGCTCCTCGCCGGGCCCCGCCACCGCCGCGCCGGCGCGGGCCGTGAAGTCCACGGTCACGGCCGCGGATTCGACGGCGTACGAGCGCCCCGTGCGCAGCGCGTCCAGGACCGCCGGAGTTGACAGGCTGTCGGCGCGCACTACGTTGTGCGGCCGGCCGACGGCGTCCGCGGGGCTGTGGGCGTCGCTGTTGCCGACGGCCGCGACCCGCTTGCCGAGGCAGAGCATGACGTGCCAGGCGGCGATGTTGGCCGCGTCGTCCAGGGTCCACGGTCCGTTCCACACTTCCAGCGCGTCCACGCGGTCGAGGCCGAACTCCCAGAAGGATCCGGGTGCCGGGGTGAGCGGATGGGCGGCGATCGTCAGTCCGCCCAGACTGTGCACGCGCCGTGCGTGTCCCTCGAACTCGCCCTGGTTCGCGGGTCCGTAGCGCCAGTCCACCCATTCGCCCTGCGGCAGGCCGACGGCCAGCCAGTGGCCGTGCCGGGTGGTGACCTCCTCGGCGTTGATCACCAGCAGGTCGGCCGGTACGTTCCCCTTCCACGTGACGCCGGTCGAGCTGGTGTTGTGGTCGGAGGTGGCGATGAAGTGCAGCCCCTCCTGGCGTGCGGCCGCCACGATCTCGTCCACCGTGCGCTGGCCGTCGGAGTGCACGCTGTGCAGGTGCAGATCGCCCCGGTACCAGCCGGGGCCGCGTCCGGGCACCGCGGCGGGCAGGATGTCGTACGGGGTTCCGGGCAGCGGAGCCCCTTGGTGGAGGGTGACGTCGACCTGCCAGGCCATGCCGTCGGGGCTGCCGACCATGGGGCCCAGGATGACGGACCAGCGGCCGGGCTCCACCGGGCCGGGCACATAGCCGGGGGTGGCGTCCGACGCGGCGAGGGTGAAGCCGGACCGTGCGCCGCCCGACCAGCCGCGGAAGCCGGTCGGGCCGAAGATCCCGAGGTCCAGGATGCCGGCGGAGCCGTCGTGAGCGGTCGATACGGAGATTCGCTGCACTCCGGCGTCGACGTCGAAGGCGACGTACGCCCATTGGTCGTTGCCGTAGGGGGAGCGGCCCGTGTAGGTGGTGGTCACCGTATCGGTGCCCCGGCCCCTCGTCGCGGCGTGCGCGACCGGTGCCGGCGCCAGCGCGGCGGTCCCGCCCGCGGCCAGCAGTGCCCCTAATCGCAGCAGGGACCTGCGCTCGACCTGCGGGCCGGCCCCGGGCCCGTCACTCGGGAGGTGTCCACTTGGCACAGCCGTGCTCTCCGTTCACATGGGGTGGCATGGAAGGCGTGCAGGTGCGAGGACGAACGAACGACGCGAGGAGCAGAGGAGCAGAGGAGCAGAGACGCGGGAGGCGCGGCCCAGGTCGGGTGGTCAAAGCCCCGCCAGGCCGGCGGGGCCGACACGACCTAGCGGCGTGCGCGCTGGGCGTCGACGATCTGTCGCACGGAGCCGTCGACGTCCGTACGGGCCTGGATCCGCTCCGCGAAGCCGGGGAACTGCCCGGCTATGGCGCTGAGCAGCCGCAGCTCCAGCGGCGCGACGTTGACCTCGCACAGGTCCCGGCGGACGGCCCGTTCGACGCCGTCGGCCACCTGGCCCGGCGTGACGGTCCGGATGCCGTTCGGGGTGGCTGCGCCGGTGGCCGCGAACATCCCCGCGTCCCGGACGAAGCCGGGCTGGACCAGGGACACCCCCACCCCCGTGCCCCTGAGCTCCTGGCGCAGGGCGAGGGCGAAACCCCGCAGCCCGAACTTCGTCGCGTTGTACAGGGAGGTCGACTTGGTCGCCGCCTTGCCCGAGATGGAACCGACCAGCACGATGTGTCCGCGGCCGCGGGCCACCATGTGTTCCGCGAGCAGCCGGGACAACAGGACGGGAGCCCGCAGGTTGACGTCGAGGGCGCGGTCGAGCTGCTCCTCGGTGTAGTCGAGGAGGTCGCCGCTGGCGGGCAGGGCGGCGTTTGCGACGAGGACGTCCGAGTCGGCGCAGGCCTCGGCGAGGCGCATGACGTCCGACCGGACGGCGAGATCGGCGAGCACGGTCCGGGCCCCGCAGGCGTCCGCGGCGGCCTTCAGGGCGGCCTCCTGCCGGCCGGTGACCGTGAGGCGGGCTCCCTGCGCGGTCAGGCGTGCGGCCAGGGCGGCGCCGATGCCTCCGGTGGCCCCGGTGAGCAGAACGTTCGATCCGGACATCTCCACGACGACTCCCGTACGGCGTTACGGCGTTCTTCCACTGTTCGTTCGAACGAACAGTAGGGACCGCACCGCTGGTTGTCCACACCCCACCCGTCCCCAACTCCCCGGCCCCGCACGGCGATCGCGTCGTCCGATGGGGCAGAATGCGGACATGCCCCACGCTTCCGCCACCCGCCAGAGCATCATCGACGCCGTACTGCGGATCATCGGGCAGGACGGCATCGCGGCCGTCACCAACCGGCGGATCGCCAAGGAGGCAGCGGTCTCCCTGGGCTCCGTCACCTACCACTTCGCCACCCAGCACGAGCTGCTGCGCGAGAGCCTGCTGCACTTCGTGGCCGAGGAGACCCGGCACTTCACCGCGCTCGCCGACGAATGCTCCGACGAGCACTTCGACATCGGCCGGGCGGCCGAGGTGGTGGCGCAGGTCGCGGGCGGCAACGCCTTCGACAGCCGCCACATCGCGCCCTTCGAGCTGTACGTGCAGGCGGGCCGGGACGAACGGCTGCGTGCCGCCGCGGCCGAGTGCTTCGCGGCCTATGACCTGCTGGCCACGCGGATCCTGACCCAGCTGGGCGTGCCGGACCCCGAACGCCTGGCCGGCGCGGCCGTGGCCCTGGTGTTCGGGCAGCAGCTGCGCCGCCTGGCCACCGGAGCGCCCGCCGAGGACCTGGTCGACACGCTGCTGATCCTCACGAACTTCACCCCGGCGCACACCGCTTGAGGGCTGTCCCGCCATCCCCGGCGGGCGCACGGCGACCGCTACGGCGCCCCGCCGCGTTGTCGGAACGCCCGGATACGCCCAGCCCGGTATCAGGACGCTCCTGCGCCTTGCGGTGCACCGCATCCGGCGCCGCGCGCCGATCCACCGGGGACTACGGGACAGCCCTCAGGCGGTGTCGTGCCGCGGTGCGGCGCGGCTCAGTACGCAAGTCCCACGTGCGCGAGGGCCTGCTTCAGCAGCACCGCGTGGCCGCCCGGCATCTCGCCCTGCACGGCCTGCGAGGCCGCTTCCTGCGGGCTGAACCAGACCAGGTCAAGGGCGTCCTGCCGGGGACGGCAATCCCCCGTCACCGGCACGACGTAGGCCAGGGACACCGCGTGCTGGCGGGGGTCGTGGAACGGGGTGATGCCGGCCGTGGGGAAGTACTCGGCCACGGTGAAGGGCTGGAGGGAGGCCGGCACCAGGGGCAGGGCCACAGGACCCAGGTCCTTCTCCAAGTGGCGCAGCAGCGCGTCACGGATCCGCTCGTGGTGCATGACCCGGCCGGACACCAGCGTCCGGCTGATCGTTCCCTCCGCGCCGATCCGCAGGAGCAGTCCGACACTGGTGACTTCGCCGGTGGCGTTCACGCGCACGGGAACGGCCTCGACGTACAGGATCGGCATCTGGGCCCTGGCCATGTCCAGCTCGTCACTGGTCAGCCAGCCGGGCGTCGTTTCGGTCATGTCAGCCATTTCTTGATCATACTTTCCGCAGTGGGCGTTGGCCCAGATCGCGCGTCCATCGGAAACCGGCCGGCCGTCAGGTTGTCGTCAAAGCGGACAGTCGACGGGCCGTCGTGACGGTCCGCGACGGCTCCTCCGCCATGACCGAAAAGCAGCATTCATGGAGACTCGGGCGCATATCCTCACTTCCCATGGAGAGGGTGACCTATTCCGGGAGGCACGATGAGTGAGCAGCCGGTCCTACTTCCCTACGCCGACCAGGACTTCCTCGCAGACCCCTTCCCGCTCTACGGGAAACTGCGCGAGGACGGCCCCGTACGCCGTGTCGTCGTCGCGGGCGGCCTGGATGCCTGGCTCGTCACCCGGTACGAGGACGGGCTCGCGGCCCTGTCCGACCCCCGCCTCAGCAGCGACGTCCGCGACGCCTCGGATCCCCGGCTCCTGGCCCAGCTGCCCGAAACCGAGCGCGAGTCGATGCTCAGCAACATGCTCCGCAGCGACCCGCCCGACCACACCCGCCTGCGCCGCCTGGTCTCCCAGGCGTTCACCGCCCGCCGGGTCGCGCAGATGCGGCCCCGGATCCAGGCCATCACCGACCGCCTGCTCGACGAGATCGTGCCGGCCGGCCGCGCAGACCTCGTCGCGGACTACGCCCTCCCGCTCCCCGTCACGGTCATCGGCGAACTGCTCGGCGTGCCGGTCGACGACCAACACGACTTCCAGCACTGGACCGACCGCATGATCATGCGGGGAGCGGAGCCGCCGGACCCCGCCGTCGTGAACGAGGCATGGCAGCACATGCGCGCCTACGTCACCGACCTCATCCGGGCCAAACGGGCCCACCCCGGCGACGACCTGCTCAGCGGCCTGATCACGGCGCGGGACGAGGAACAGCGGCTGAGCGAGGACGAGCTCATCGCCATGGTGTTCCTGCTGCTGGCCGCCGGCTACATCACCACCGTCAACCTGATCAGCGGCGGCATCGCGATGCTGCTCGCCCACCCCGGCCAGCTCGACCTCCTGCGCTCCGACCCCGACCTCCTGGCGAGCGCCGTCGAGGAGTTCCTCCGCTACGACGGCCCCGTGAGCCCCGGCATCGCCCGCTTCGCCCGCGAGGACGTCGAGATCGCCGGTGTGACCGTCCCGCGCGGCGCCACCGTCCTGATCGCCTCGGCCATCGCCGACCGCGACCCGGCACGCTTCCCGGACCCCGACCGCCTCGACATCACCCGGCAGGACAACGCCCACCTCGCGTTCGGCCACGGCGTCCACTACTGCCTGGGCGCCCCGTTGGCCCGGCTGGAGGGGCACATCGCGATCGGCACCGCGCTGCGCCGACTCCCCGGGCTCGCCCTCGCCGTGCCGCCCGACGAGATCCGCTGGCGCCCGGGCGGACTGCGCGGCCCCCTGAGCCTTCCGGTGACCTTCAGCGCCGGTAGTTAGCCTGCCGTCCACGGCATACTGGAGGCTCCGGCGGCCAGCAGGTCGTGCCGAGCGTCGGCGAGGGAGAGCCCGATGACCAACCTCTTCTTCGAGAGCGGGAACCTGGAAGCCACGGAGGCGTTCCTTTCCGCCGCCTACACCCCCATGCAGATCGGCGGGCGCCCCGCGGACACCCGGGCGCGGATCTCCCGTACCGAGGTCGGCGGGCTGAGCGTGGACCGTCTGTCCTTCGGCTACACGATGGCCTACGACGCGGGGTGCCTGGGCAAGGTGTGTCTGGTGACGATGCACAGCGGAACCATCGTGGACACCACGGGCGGCCGCGAGGAGGTCTACGGCCCCGGCGAGACCTTCCTCCTGGCCCCTCACGACCGGCCGTACGAAGGGCAGGTGCGCGAAGCCCGGTACACGATCACGATGTTCGACCCCGGTCTGCTGGGCCGGGTCGCCGGCGTTCCCAGGGGGAAGGACGTCCGCATCACCGGTGCCCGGCCCGCCGGCCCCGCCGAGAACCGGCGGCTCGGCGCGGCCGTCGCCTACCTCCGGGACCACGTCCTCGACGACAGCGCCGCGGCCGCCGACCCCGACGGGCTGCTCGTCTCGACCGCCGCCCAGCACCTGGCGGCCTTGGTACTGGGGACCCTGCCGAACACCGCCCGCGGTGACGCGGCCACCCCACGGGAGACGCGCGACGCGCACAGCGACACCCTGCGCCGCGCCGTCGCCTTCATCGAGGCCAACGCCCACCGCGACATCACGCTCACCGACATCGCCGCCTCGATCCCGGTCACTCCGCGCGCGGTGCAGTACGCCTTCACCCGCCACGCCGACACGACGCCGCTCGGCTACCTCCGCCGGGTCCGGCTGACCCGGGCCCACTCCGAGCTGCTGTCCGCCGACCCGGCGGGCGCCACGACCGTCGCCGGCGTCGCCGGCCGGTGGGGCTTCGCCCACCAGGGCCGCTTCGCCGCCGCCTACCGGCAGGAATACGGCGTGCCGCCCTCCGTCACGCTGAGATCGGACTGAGCGGCCGCGGTCAGCACGCCGCGTCGGGCGAACCCGCCCGACACCTCCTAGGAGAGGTCGAACAGGGCGTCGGTGCCGGTGATGCGCAGCAGACGGTGGAACTGCGGGCCGGGATCGGCGAGGGTCAGGGTCCGCCCGCTCTGCTCGCACAGGGACCGTGCGTGGAGCAGGGCGTTGAGTCCGGTGGAGTCGCAGAAGTCGAGCCGCGAGAGGTCGACGACCACCCGCTCCGGAGCGGTGGGAGCGGTGCACGCCTCCTGGAGCGCCGAGCGCAGGGGGCCGACGTGGTCGAGGTCCATGTCGCCGGTGAGGGTGATGACGCTGCGGTCGGCGCGGGTGGCGAGCGTGACACTGTGCGGACCGCGGGCGGCCAGGGGGTTCATCTCGGTCCTGCCTTCGGTGTCCTGCCTCCGGGGGCGGGGCGGACCTCGGCAGCGGTCGCCCCGCCCCGACGCTATCCGGGCGGGCGGGCGCGTACAGCCCCTCAGACGAAAACCTGCAGGTGTTCGTTTGATGGACTGGCGGTCAGGGCGCGGCCCCTGATGCGGTGACCCGGCGGCTTGCGCCGGTGTTCAACGCGGCGGCCGGTTCCGCGCGCCGCCGGCTGCCGAGCCGGCGGTACGTGCTGGTCAAGTGGGACCGTGACGCACGGGCTCACCACCCGCCTGCACCTGCGCAATCGAGCCCACGCCGTGGGGACGCCCTGCGCGAAGGCTGCGGCTGACGCCTCGTCGGATGCGTGGGGGCGCCCGGTGCTCCGTCAGGACAGGAGGCCCGCCGGCAGGTGCTCCCCGATCGTCGCGGCCGGCCGTCCGGCGGCCTGGCGTACCAGGTCCCACAGCGGGTCCTCCCCCTCCGGGTCCGACAGGGGCCTGCCGAGGCGGGCGGCGACGTCCTGGCGGAGCTTCGGCAGCAGGGCGTACAGCCGGTCACCCGGGCAGGACGTGGCGTTGAAGTCCCGGTGCCCGTAGATCTCCGACGCGGGCAGGCCGTACTGGTCGCAGATGTGGGCGCACAGGTCGGCCAGCGCCGCGTACTGCGCCGCGGGCGGGGTCTGCGAGGTGTAGGTCCCCTCGTTCTCGATGCCGATCGACACGGTGTTCTGCCCGACGCAGTGCGCCGCGCGCACCTGGCGGGTGCCGGTGCGCAGCTCCGCGAGGCTGTTGTGGCGGCCCTCCATCACGAACGCCCCGCGGCTGACGGTGAAGTGCTGACCGGTGTCGATCCAGCCCTGCGCGTCCATGTGGTACGTCTGGATCGCCCGGGCCAGCGCGAAGGCGCGCTGCTTCGTGTAGTCCGTCACGTTCGCAGTCGCCGTGTGGTGGACGACGATCCGCTCCGGGCGGTTGGCGAGGACCACGACGGGTTCGGAGGCGGCCCGCGCACCCCAGGTGGCGCAGGCGATGATGTCCGGGCCCGCGGCCGAGTACGCGCGTCCGGCCGCGGCGACGGGCAGTGCCGCCGCGGTGGCCAGGGCGAACGCACCCGTGAGGACTGACCGGCGGGAGTACCGGCCCGCAGCGGGTGCCGGCTGGTGGTGCGGTGCGCGGAGGGTCATACGGTGCCCGTTTCCGTAGGAGGCTGCCCATTCAAGGGAGCCCGGCCGCACCGGTCGCGCAGACACACCGAGCGGCGACCGGACTCTCCCCGACCGGCCGTGGCGCCGACTCGCGCGACCGGCCCCCCGCCGCGACGGCGCTCATCGCGGGGCGGTTTGATGGGCGTGGACGAGCACGGGGGAGTAGGACGGGCCACGCCGCTCGGCGCGCGGGTCCGCCACCTCCGCCCGGCCGTTCGGCGGGTCCGGCGCCCGCATGTCCGCTCGGCGCGCGGTCCGGCACCCCCGCCCGGCCGTTCCGGACCCTCCCGCCGCCGTGACACAGGAGAACATCGACACCCCTGCCCGGGCGTCGTCCGCCCACATGACGGAGCACCATGGCTGACCAGCTCGAACCGCACACCACCCTCAACGACCAGCCGTTCCCCGAACTGCTGGGACTCGCCTGCCAGGCGGTGGTCAGCAGCGACGGACAGTGGCTCGCGGTCAGTTCGGTGATGCACCGGTACAGCCGGATCGCCGTCTACCGCACGGACGACCTGTCCTGCGCACACCTGCTGACCTTCACGATGGAAGCCGAATCCATCGCCTTCCACCCCGCACTTCCGCTGCTCGCCGTGGGCCTCGACAACGGCGACGAGTACTCCCGTGCGGGCGGACTCACCCTCCTCGAAGCCGACACCGGACACCGCGTCGACTTCACCGACCCCGCATGGGGCATCGATCCCCTCCGCTGGCTGGACGACCGCACGCTTCAACTCACCTTCTTCGCCATGGACGACGGCATCGACAGCCGCGTGGCGCGGGCGACCGTCGTACGCGAGGACTGGCGCGGTCTCCGCCCCGACGCCCTCGATCTGACCGGTCTCGACCGGACGGCGCAGGACCCGGGGGACCCGGGGGAACCGGGGACGTACGACGACGCGCCGCCCCCGCTGCAGACGCTGCGCACGCTCGCCGAGCGGGCGGGACGCGGCTACGAGGAGCAGGGCGCGGTCCGGGCCGTGGCGGGACTCGGCGACGGCCGGGTGCTCGCCACCCGCCGGGACGTGGCGGTGGAGTGCCGGGGCGCTGACGGTTCGGTCCTGTGGAGCGTGCCCGCGCCGTCCTCGTACGGCGGCACCCGGATCGAGCCGGCCGCCGACGAGCGGACCGTACGCGTGGCCGCCCCCGGTCCCGACAGCCGCACCCGGACCGATTTCCTGCTCGTCGACACCGCCGACGGCAGGGTCCTCGACCGCCGCTCGGTGCCGTTCTCGGCCGCGATGTGCGTCCGTACCGACGGGGTTTGGGCGATCCGGGACACCTACGACCGCTGCCTCGGGGCGGAGCCGCCGGCCCCGCCCAACACCCGGATCTTCGCCGCCGACGGACGCCCGCTGGGCTCGCTCCACGTCGCGGACCGCTACGACCTCGTCCCGCTCGACGCCCGCCGCTGCCCCGAGCTCCTGTTCGTGCGCGGGCGCCGCGACGTGGTCGCGCTTGCCCCCAACGGGGCCCCGGAGACGGTGCTCTTCAGCGCCGACGCCCCGCTGGGCCGCGCCGTGCACGCGGACGACGGCACCGGCGCCGCGCTGTACCACGGGCGGACGGAGCTCGTCCGCAGGGCCTTCCCGTCCGGCGGGGTCCAGTGGAGCAGGCCGCTGGAATCCGAGGTCATCGGCCTCGACACGCACGCGGGAGTGCTGCACGCCCTGTGCGCCGACGGCACCCTCGTCTCCGTCGACACGGCCGACGGCGCGCTCGTCGCCACGCGTCGACTGCCCCCGCACGGGCCGCTCTCCCTGCACGCGGCACCCGACGGAGCGGTCGTCGTCGGCACCGCCGCCGGCCAGGTGCTGCGCTGTCCGCCGGTCCGTGTGCCGAGCGGGACACCCCGCTGAACGGTTCGCCGCGGCCGACCGGTGAGCGGGTGGCGCGTACGGCGTGTACGGGGTCTACGGCGTGTCCACCGCCGTGCGGCGGGGAGGGCCGGCTCCGGCTGCCTACCGTGCTCCCATGAGCAGACGTCCCGCAGTGCCGTCGGCCCGGGTACGGCATCCGGCCCGCCCGGCCCTCCGAGTCCTGGAGTCCGGCAACATCACCAACATCCCCTTCCACGAAGGGTTGGGCTTCCGCGTCACCGGTGAGATCAGGCTTCCGGACGGCGGCCCGACCTCGTGGCCGATGTGGCGCGACCCGGCCCACGCGGACGACCGGAGCCCCGGCTGACGCTCAGGTCTGGCACTGCTTCGTCGCAGCGGGGGACCAGCCGCTCCAGGCGGCGCCGTCGGCCCGGGCGTGAACGCGGATCTCGACCTTCACGGGGCCGCACACCCGGGTGCTGCTTCCCACTTCGAGAGGACCGACGGACTCGCCGGCGCGCACGTAGGTGCGGCCACTGCCCAGCTTCTCCCAGTGACCGCCGTCGACGACGCGGAAGAAGGCCTCGTAGGCGACGTTGACTCCCTTGCTCCCGGTGTTGCGCGCCTTGATGTACGCCGTGATCTCGCGCGTGGGGAACCTGCCGGCGGATCCGCGCTGGGCGCTGATGCACCCGTTGACGGCCACCCGGCCGGTCGACGTCCCGCCGCCGCAGGCGACGGCTGCGGCGTCCGCGGTGGCCGGGGCCGCCAGTACGGCCAGTGCGGCCGCGGCCAAGATCATTCCAATGCGCCTCAGATGCAACGTTCCATGCCCTTCGTGGGGTCCGCCGAGTCAGCCGAGTCCGCCGTCTCGGAACAGACCATGGCCCGCTTCGGGCCCGAGGGGCAGGGGTTCCCTGGATCTTTCCCCCGAACGGAGTGGTGGGGGCTCTCGCGGGCGACGCGCCGCAGCTCGACGCCCCCGTCCCGCCAACCGGCGGGAGCGGCCCAGTGCGGGTGGGTGCACAGGCGGCCGGACAGCGCGATGAGCCGCCGACGCAGCAGGGTCGTCCCACCCCCGGCGGGCACCTGCGCGAGCTCGGCATAGGAGCGCAGCCACGCCGCCTGCAGCGCGACCAGGTCATCAGGGAACCGGAATGAAGCCGTCACCCCTACATTGCAACACATGTTCGATTTCCTGTGCGAGCGACGCGTGCGTTTCAGAAGCCTTGCCGGCCTTCCGGGACTCACCAGCCGGCGATCCCCCCGCCCTCGCCCGGCGCCGGCTCGACGCTCTGTAGGCCCTCATCCGCGGCCAACGCACCCTCGACAGCCGAACCTCGGTGATTCCTGATCGGCGAACTCGCCCGCGCCTTCGGCCTCGGCGGACGCGACCGCCGCGCCGGCGCCGCCTCCGAGCGGGCCCCGGCCGCGGTCACCCAAGCCGTGCGCAAGGGCCTGCGCCAGCAGGCGGCTACCTCCGCCACCTGGTCGTAGGGGCGGAAGTCAAGGTGGTGCAGCCGGTCATGTCGCTTGGAGGGCGGCGCCCAGCGGCCCGAACAGCCGGCAGCCGGCAGCCGGCCGACTCGGACGCACTGCTCGTCGCTCGGCGGCCGACGACCGAGGACGACCCGGGTGAGGCCGAGCAGGACCCTGTTCCGGGTCGGAAATGGTTTGAGCTTGGACGGCGGCACCGACAGGATCGGAGGCGACCGATGAGTTCTTCCCGGCGTCGCAGTCTGTCAGTGTGACCTGCCAGGTACGGAGGACACTCACATGACGGAAGGCATCATGCCCGCACCACACGCAACGCCCACCCTCTCGCCCGCCCGCGTTACCGCCGTGCTGCGCATCCTCGTGCTGTCCACGTTCGTCGTCCTCCTCAACGAGACGATCATGGTGAACGCGATCCCGCGGCTCATGCGCGACTTCGAGGTCACCGCAGCGGCCGCAGGGTGGCTGTCCACGGCTTTCATGCTCACCATGGCCGTCGTCATCCCGGTGACGGGGTGGTTCCTCCAGCGCGTGACCACCCGAACCGCCTTCGGTCTCGCGATGGCGCTGTTCCTCGCCGGCACCGCTCTGGCCGCGGTCGCCCCCGCCTTCCCCGTGCTGCTGGCCGCCCGCGTCATCCAGGCCGGCGGCACCGCCGTCATGATGCCGCTGCTCATGACGACGCTGATGACCCTTGTACCCCCGCATGACCGAGGCCGCGTCATGGGCAACATCACCCTCGTCATCTCCGTCGCACCCGCCCTCGGCCCCGCCGTCTCCGGTGTGCTGCTGCAGCTGGGCTCGTGGCGCCTGCTGTTCCTGGCCGTCCTTCCCATCGCCGGAGCCATGGCCGTGTTCGGCCGGCGCAACCTGATCAACATCGGCGAGCCGCAGGCCGCCCCCATGGACTGGATGTCCGTCCCCCTGGCGGCAGCGGGCTTCGGCGCCCTGGTCTACGGCCTGAGCGGACTCGGTGCTGAGAACGCCGCCCAGGCCCTCGTGCCCCCGGAGGCCACCACCCTGGCCGGCGCCGTGCTCGTAGGGCTGTTCGTATGGCGACAACTGGCACTGCAGCGCTCCTCCACCCCGCTACTGGACCTGCGCGCCCTGGCGTTTCGTCATTTCTCCGTGGCCTTGGGCCTGATGTGTCTTTCGTTCATGGCCCTCATGGGTGCGTTCATCCTGCTGCCGATCTACCTGCAGGAGGTGTGCGGCCTGACCTCCCTGCAGACCGGGCTGCTCCTCATTCCCGGCGGCCTGGCCATGGGCCTGCTCGGACCACAGGTCGGCAAGCTCTACGACCGACTCGGCGCACCACGCCTGGTCGTACCCGGCGCCGTACTCACAGCGCTGTGCCTCGCACTGTTCGCACTCACGGGCGAACAGACCTCCCCGTGGCTGGTGCTCGCCCTTCACGTGGCCCTGAGTGCGGGCATGGCGTTCGTCTTCACCCCCGTCTTCACCTCCGGCCTGTCCGTACTGCCGCCGCACCTCTACCCCCATGGCTCCGCCATTCTGGGTTCGCTCCAACAGGTCGCGGCCGCCGCCGGCACGGCCCTGGTCATCAGCGTCATGTCAGGACAGGCAGCCACAGCGGCAGCCGAGGGCGTCGACGCCGCCGGCGCCCTTGCCACGGGCATCCAATGGGGATTCGGCGTCGGCGCCGCGCTCGGCGTCCTGGCCGTGCTGGTTGCGTTGCTGATCCGCACCCCACCCGCGCCTCAACAGCCTGCTGCGCCGGAGGTCCAGGACGACGACGGCACAGCGACGAACACAACCGTCCACACACCCTGATACCGGGATCGGCTCGGCCCGGTGCCCGCCGCGACGAGGGGTGAACTGTTCCGCGAACACCGGGGGCAAGGGTGCACACGGGCGCGAGAGGGCGAAAGGCCAAGACGGCACAGGGGCCGTGCGGTGGTCGAATCGCCCAAACCTGGCCTTTCGGCCGCCTCGACCAATCCCTCTACCCGCAGGACGCCTACCACGTGCTGTCGGTGACGGTGCGACCTCGCGGGCCGAACGGCACGCGGCGACCGGGCCTGCGCCGAGGCCGTCCGCCGCGTTCATCGGTGTGCGCGCCTGGCGCCGGGTGAGGGCCGCGGTTCGGCGGGACGGTGACCCCGGTGAGTACACGGGGTAGCGCCCGTACCGTACTGCTGCCCGGCGGCACGGTTCCTCCCGGCGAAATCGTTCTGGGGTGCACCGCTGACGGTCAGGCGCAGCGGTTCGGCCAGGAGGCCGGAAACTCGCTCGCGCAGGACCTCCTGCAGTACGCCCAGCCGGAGCGAAGGCGCTCCCCGTCACGACGATCAGGGTCTGGCCCGCCATGTCCGGACCGAGCCGCCGCACCACGTTCAGCGCCGGACCCGCGTCGCCCCGGGCACCGGCGCGGCTTCACCCAGGGCAGAAGGCCACTCCCTTCCCCCAGCGCCCCGGAGCCCTAGGGTGAGGGGGTGAGCACTCATGCGCCGAACGAGTCCCGAGTCAACTCCCTGCGCCCGCAGGCTCCGTCGCCCGGTTCCGGCGGGGCGGCCGGCGCCCCGAGGCGACCCGTGGGGGCTCCACAACCACGCCCGCCGAGGGAGCCCCTGTGGCGTGACCTCGTCGGCGACGTGCTGCGGCGCGAGCGGCTCGCACAGGAGCGCACGCTCAAGGACGTCTCGGAGGCGGCCCGGATCTCGATGCCGTACCTGTCGGAGGTGGAGCGCGGACGCAAGGAGGCATCCTCCGAGGTGCTCGCGGCCGCCGCCCAGGCCCTCGGGCTCGGCCTCGCCGACCTGCTCCTTCTCGCCGGTGACCAGCTGGCCCGGCACGCCCGGAGCCGGGTGGTCCGGAGCCGCACATCGCCCACGTCGCCCACGTCGCCCACGGCGCAGTACGACGGCTTCTGCCTCGCCGCCTGACCGGACCGTGGGCCGACGGCCGGTACGGCGGGGGCGCGCCCCCGCCGTACCGGCCGCCCGCCGGCCCTCGGCCACGGCCGGGTTCGGGCTCAGACGAACGCGAACCGTCGGCTCAGTACCTCGTCGGCGAGGCCGTAGGCCACGGCCTCCTCGGCGGTGAACACCTTCTCCCGGTCCATGTCCGCGCGCAGCGTCGCCACGTCGTGGTGCGTGTGCCGGGACAGGACCTCCTCCACCTGCGAGCGGACGCGGACCATCTCCTTGGCCGCGAGGCTGAGGTCGGAGACCGTCCCCTGCCGGCCGCCGCTGGCCGGCTGGCCGAGCAGCACCCGCGCGTGCCGGAGCACGAACCGTCGCCCGGGATCTCCGCCCGCCAGCAGCACCGCCGCCGTCGACGCCGCCTGACCGACGCAGAAGGTGGAGATCGGCGCCTGCACGAACGTCATGGTGTCGTAGATCGCCATCAGCGAAGTGAAGGAACCTCCGGGCGAGTTGAGATAGATCGAGATCTCCTGCTCCGGGCTCGCCGACTCCAGGTGCAGGAGCTGCGCGATGACCACGTTGGCGACCCCGTCGTCGATCTCGGTGCCGAGGAAGATGATCCGCTCGTTCAGCAGCCGGCTGAAGACGTCGTAGGACCGCTCGCCCTGCGCGGTCCGCTCGATCACGTAGGGAACCGTGTACGACCCCATGTCACAGCCCCGTCCGTCGGCGCGGCGTGGCCGGGCGGATGTCGGCGAGCGACTCCACCACCCGGTCCACCATCCCGTACTCCCTGGCCTGTTCGGCCGTGAACCAGCGGTCCCGGTCGCCGTCCCGCGCGATCGTCTCCTCGCTCTGCCCGGTGTGCTGGGCGGTGATCCGCTCGACGGCCTTCTTGGTGAACTGGAGGTTCTCCGCCTGGATCTCGATGTCCGCGGCGGTGCCGCCGATGCCCGCCGAGGGCTGGTGCATCATGATCCGCGCGTTCGGCAGCGCGAAACGCTTTCCGGGCGTCCCCACGGTGAGCAGGAACTGGCCCATGCTGGCGGCGAAGCCCATCGCCAGCGTCGAGACGTCGTTCGGGATGAGCCGCATCGTGTCGTAAATGGCGAGACCCGCGGTGACCGACCCGCCGGGGCTGTTGACGTACAGGCTGATGTCGGAGCGCGGGTCCTGCGCCGACAGCAGCAGCAGCAGCGCGCACACCCGGTTGGCCGACACCTCGTCGACCTGGGTGCCGAGGAGGACGATCCGCTGGTCGAGCAGCCTTGCCGCGAGGTGGTCGTCGAAGTGGCCGGGCGGTGTGTCGGCCTCCTCCGCGCGGGGCGCGAGCATGGTGAGGGGAGTCATCTCTTCTCCTTTTCGAGGCGGATGCCGTCGACTCCACTCTTGACCCCGGGAACCCCCCGGACGCCGTTCCTCTGCCCCCGGCAGATCCGCCACGGGCGGACACCACGTCACGGCACTGGTGGTCGCACCTGATCAGTTCCTTGCCCACGCTGGACTCGAACGGCCTGCTCCACGTCTTCAGCACCACATGGTGCAGTCCGGTCAGCTCCGTGCCGGCCGCGCCCGGCGGGTGCGGGCCGCTGGTGCGGGTGTCACACCCGGTCGCTGGGCTGAGCGAGTGGATTGGGCCGGGGGCGTTGTAGTCGGTCCGGGCCGGGTATGCCGGGTGCCGCGGGGGGTACTGGTCACGGCGCCAACTCGCAGCGGCGTCGCAACGCCGGGAGGAAAGGAAAGCGCGTGAGTCGCGTCTTGATCGTCGAAAGTCATGACCGGTCCGGCCTGCGGCCGGTACTGGAGGCCATCGAGGCGATGGTGGTTGTGGGTGAAGCGGCTGATGCTGTGCAGGCCGTCAAAGCCGCCAAGGAGTATCAGCCCGATGTCGTGATCATGGATGTGTCCCTTGCCGGCCAAGGTGCGGTCGAGGCCACCCGCCAGTTGTTGGGGCTGGGCTTCCCTCCGAGGATTCTCGCGATGATCACCTCCAGCCCGGGCGGGAGGCTCCTTGACGTGCTCCGTGCCGGAGCCTCGGGCTTCGTCGTGCAGGACTGCGGTCCTGACGAGCTGGCTCACGCGGTGCGGATCGTGGCTGTCGGCGGCAACGTCCTCGATCCGAAGATCATGCAGACGCTGACCCGAGGCCGTCCTTCCGCGGGCGCCCATGATCTGCTGCAGAGGATCGGCAGCCTCACGGACACGGAGCGGCAGATGCTGGCCCTCATCGGCGGCGGGCACACCAACCAGCGGATCGCCGATGAGTGCCGTCTGTCCATCACCACTGTGAGGACACACGTCTCGCGCCTGGTCCAACGACTTGGACTGGAGCATCGGATCCAGGCCGCGGTCCTCGCCTGGGAAGCCGGGATCGTCGGACGGGACGGATTGCCGCAGGCGGCAGGACGGGCCCCCGGCGACGCTCACAGACACCCGGCCGCCGCTCAGTCGTCCCGGTGGTGAGGGCCGGCCCCTGCCCGGTCTGCGCGGGCGGGCGCGGCACTCGGTGTTCGCGGCCTCGCCGTTCGCGGTGCCCACACCCCGGACGCCACCGGCATGGTCCTGGAGGAGGCCGACCACGCGGTGTCCCAGCATGAGATCCACACCCGGTGTCGCAGCGGCGATCTCCCGCAGCAGGGGGTCCAGCTTGCTGCGTGGCAGGCCGCACCGCGGCGCCCATGGGCTACCAGAAATCCATTTGTTGCGGGACGTCGTGCGACGACGCACCGTAGAGCACCACGTCGCCGTTGTGCTGCGCAAACTGGCAGGGCGCACCGGTCGGAAGCCGCTCGATACGCCCGGCGAAACGACGTGGCCGCTCGCCGGCCTCCCGTCACCCCGCCGTCCCGGACAGGGTGATCGAGCAGCTGGAAGGGCGGAGCCCGACGGCTCTCCGCACGTCCGGTGTCGTGCGCGGGTGCTGCGCCCCGCCCGAGACCGGCCGCGTCGCCGCCCGGCGTGCAGTGCGGGGAGGTGCGAGGAGAGGGCTCCGGCGTGAACGGCGATGAGAGGGCCCCGGCGTGAACGGCGGTGTCAGCGCCGGGGGTCAACCCTCGCCGGCCCGCGTCACACAGGATGCGGAACCCTGCGCTTCTGTGGCGGGGCGATGGCCGGCCCCGGCTATGGTCGGGCGCAGTCCGCGCCGATAGGGCGTGCGCGGGCGAGGCCCGGTGACCAGAGCGCTCTGGCGGCAGTAGCACCGGGCCGCCCCACCATCCGCCGGACCGCTCGCGCGACGGTGTCGTTCGGCACGGGGTTGGTGCATCCGGGCCTCGGGGAAGGGCACCGGAGAACCGGCTGCGTGCGGCGCCTCGTTCCGGTGCCCGGCTGCGCCCGCATCCGGTTCAGGTCTCCACGACATCGGCCGCCACGGCTCCCGGAAGCCGGCCCGGGCCGAAGCCGCGGCACCGTGGCGCCCATGGGCCGGCCTACGATTCGTCGGCCGCGGTGTCACCGCAGGACGGGGCCGCCCTGCGTCTGCGGTACACCACCGCCCCGCACACCGCGAGGAGGAGGACGGCCACGGCGGAGACCGCGAGGGCCGGCCGCAGGGCGAAGAGCCTCCCCAGCACCTCGAGCACGCCGAGCCCCGCTGTCGCGTAGATCAGCGCCCAGGCCGCTCCGCCGACGAACAGGGCGGGGAGGTAGCGGGGCAAGGGCATGCGCATGCTGCCCGCGAGGAAGTTGGCGGCGGTCTGGAAACCGACAGTCAGGAAGGAGACGGCCACCACCGGCGCGCCCCACCGCTGGATCGCCCGCTCGGCGCGCTGGAACCTCGTCGTGGAGATGCGCCCGGCGAGCCTGGTGCGCCGGGCCCCGGCGCCGGCGAGCCACCCGACGGCGAACGTCCCTCCGGCGCGGAGCAGGACGATGACGTACAGGGCTCCGGCCGTGAGCGCGATCTTATCCACGAGGCATCGCCCCGATCTCCGGGCCGCACCCCGGCATGCCCGTCATCCGCATGCTCGGCCCGCCCCGGCGGGCGCACGACGCGCACAAGCCCGGTCACCACCTCTCACCTGCGCCCTGCCTCTGCGCGTTCCGCCTGGTTGCCGCCTGCGGCACCAGACCCCTGTCCGGTACGCCTGCACGTCAAACGAGGTTAGCCTAACCGAACACGCATACGGGATGCCGGGCTACCGGGCTACCGGAGGAGGAACGGCAGGGGCCTTGCACTGGCTGTTCACCCCGTCCCCGGCAAGTGCGCGGCGGTGGTGAAGATCGCGGTGGCGTGCCCGAGGCGGACGATGCCCACGGGCTTGGTGGCGAGGAGGGCGGCGGCGGAGGGCTGCCGTACGTCGGCGATCCCCGAAGGAGCACCGGCGGGGCCTCGCGGACGGCGTGAAGGGCAGTCCTGCGATGAGGGCCCCGTGCACCTGCCGTGCCTCCTCGGAGATCAAGGCGGTCCTGAGTGCGTCCCCGAGACCAGGGGTGGTTTCCCGCCACCCGTGACATCGGCGCCGGGCTCGCCCGCGAGGCGTGCCCCAACTGGCGGGCGGCCGCGGTCACACTGCTGCCGCTGCTCGTCAGGTGTCGCGAGGAGTCGCGCCACGAGGGCGTGGGCGTGCCGCTCGCGCCCCAGTGCTGAGAGGACGCGACCCCAGTGCCGCCCGATGTCCGCCAGGTGGACTGCAGCCTCGTGGACATCGGTGAGGAGTGCCCAGTCCCCGGCCAGGACGGTGCGCACCGCGGGGTCGGTGAGATCGCCGAGAGCGGCAAGGACGAGGTCCGGTTGCCCGTGGCGCCCGACGAGGTGGGCGGCCCTGCGCCGTACCTCGTCGGGGGTCGCCGAGCCGGGTCGGCGACCCGCTTCGACGGCCTCGGCCAGGACTTGCGCCGGTCAGGCCGCAGAGCAGGTCCATCGCCTCGCGCCGTGCGAACGGCTCTGCGGTGCGGGCGAGGCCGAGGAGCCGGATGGGGACCGGCCCGGTGCGGTCGGCGCGTACGGCCTCGAAGAGTGCGATGCGGGCGGGCAGCGGTCCCGTCGGCCACCGCTGCGTCCAGCCACTTCACGAGCCGGGGCGGGGGTCGCCCTTCCGTGCCGAGGATTCGTTCATGCTGCCGATCTTGTCACACGGTCACCGCCTCGAAGGGGCACAAGCGGCCATTGCTCCGGGAGGCCGGTGGACCGGACTCCCGGGGCAATCGCAGACAGGCGGGTGCCGCTAGCGGCTGAGCGACTTGAGGGCCGCCGCGTCGTACGGCTGCAGCTCATCGAAGCGGTTGCCGAGGACCTTCGCCGCCCACTGCGGGTCCTGGAGCAGCGCGCGTCCGACGGCGACCATGTCGAACTCGTCGCGGTCCATGCGGTCCAGGAGGTTGTCGATGTCGCCCAGCGCCGCACCCTCGCCGGCGAAGGCGCGGATGAAGTCGCCGTCGAGGCCCACCGAGCCGACGGTGATGGTCGGCCGACCGGTGAGCTTCTTGGTCCAGCCCGCCAGGTTCAGGTCCGAGCCCTCGAACTCGGGGAGCCAGTAGCGCCGGGTGGAGGCGTGGAAGGCGTCGACGCCGGCCGCCGCCAGCGGGGCCAGGATAGCCTCCAGCTCCTGCGGGGTCTGGGCGAGCCGGGCGTCGTAGGCCTCCTGCTTCCACTGCGAGTAGCGGAAGATCACCGGGAAGTCGGCCGAGACGCGTTCGCGGACCGCCGCCACGATCTCCGCCGCGAACTTCGTACGGGCCACCGCGTCGCCGCCGTACGCGTCGGTGCGGCGGTTGGTCCGCTCCCACAGGAACTGGTCGAGCAGGTAGCCGTGGGCGCCGTGCAGTTCGATGCCGTCGAAGCCGATCCGCTCGGCCTCCGCGGCTGCGTCGGCGAACGCGCCGATGACGTCGTCCAGGTCGGCACGGGTCATCGCCCTGCCGGTTCCCTCGGTGCCGTCGACGCGGATGCCCGAGGGGCCGACGGCGGGCGCGTCCGCGTACGGTGCCTCACCCTGCTTGCGCACCATGCCTATGTGCCACAGCTGCGGAACGATCGTGCCGCCGGCCTCGTGCACGGCTGCGGCGACCTTCGCCCATCCCGCCAGCTGGTCCTCGCCGTGGAACCGCGGCACCCGGTCGCTCTGCCCGGCGGATTCGTGACCGACGTAGGTCCCCTCGGTGACGATCAGGCCCACACCCGCGGCGGCCCGGCTGGCGTAGTACGCCTGCACGTCCTCGCCGGGCACGCCGCCGGGGGAGAACATCCGCGTCATCGGCGCCATCGCGATGCGGTTGGGGACGGTCAGGCCGTTCAGCGTGACGGGCCGGGAGAGGATCTCGGCCGCGCGGAAGGCGGTGGACGGGGTGACGGACATGAGGGTCCTCCGGTGTGAGGCTGTGGCTCGTCGGGGTGACAACGAGAAGTGCATAGTACACACGCTATGTATCATGCATATTGCTGCGGGGCCCCGCCGCAGAGGTCCGCCGGTCTGCCGGTCCGCCGGTCCGCCGGTCCGCCGGTCCGCGATAATGGAGCGCCGGAAAGGAGCGGGAGGCGGAGTGCTGGAAAAACTGGAGCGGGAGCTGATGCTTCTCTCGCGACACCAGGTGCTGGCTCGGCGCGAGCGCGACGCCGAACGCCTGGAGCGGTCGGCGTACCTGCTGCTCAGCCGGATCGACACCCAAGGGCCCATGTCTATCGGACAGTTGGCGGAGGCCTTCGGCCTCGACACCTCCACCGTGAACCGCCAGACGGCCGCACTGCTGCGCTGCGGACTGGCCGAGCGTGTCGCGGATCCGGACGGCGGCATGGCCCGCAAGCTGCGCATCACCGCCGAGGGCGGCCGCCGGCTCGAAGGAGACCGTGAGGTCAACCGGTCCTGCCTGGCCCGGGTGGTCGCCGACTGGTCCCCAGAGGAGGTGCAGGAGCTGGAGGACGTGCTGGTCCGGCTCAACCGCAGCGCCGAGGCCCTCGAAGGACGGCACTGGCCGCGCGCGGAGGAAGACGACACCGGCACCGCCTGCCGCCCGCAGGCCCCGCACGAACAGGCGCCGCCCGCCCCGTAGACCGGGGGCCGCCGGCCCGGTGTGGGTGGCACGTCGACGACCCGGCCGGCGCCCCCGCAGGGGGCGACGGCACCGGCCAGATCCGTCGAGGGGCGGGGCGTACGGGCCGGTCGAATGGCCGGGTCGACTACGCGGGGCGGGCGGGGAGGGTGTCGGTGGTGGATGTCCGTCGGCCCAGGGGGGCGAAAGCGAGGAGGTAGCAGAGTCCTCCGAGGGGCAGCAGGTCCAGGTCGATCGCGTTCGCGGCCGTGCCCAGTACGAAGAGTGCCTGCGCCCGGATGGCGGCACGCCCCTTGAGGGTGGCGAGCAGGATGATCATTCCCAGGTAGAGGAAGAGCGGTCCAACGGTGTAAACGGCCGGCATCACGCCCGGGACGTCCTGGACCCGGCCGAACAGCTCCCGCATCTCCGGCTTGTCCGCCGCCCGAAACCCCACATACAGGTCGATCAGCGCCTGCGTGGCGGCCGCCGCCACCCCCAGCAGCCCGGCCACGAGCCCGGCCTTGGCCAGCCGTCGCCGTACCGGCCCCGCGCCGGCCGTCGCCATGCGGTTCACCCCCGTGCATACCGCCCCGAAGAACAGCACCCCGAGCAGGAACGCGAGGTGGCCGACGGTCCAGGCTGCGCCGGGTTCTTTTGATCCCTCCGCCAGGAGGCGGACGGAGCCGTAGGCGATGAGGAGGACGGGGGCGGCGACGAAGGAGATACCGGCGAGACGTGCCGGCGCGTTCGGTGTCATGGCCTCACCCTGCCGCCCGCCCGTGCTGCGGGACATGGGTGATCGCCCCGACAACACCCCCAGGGGCCCTGGGGGTTGAGCCAGGGTCGGCGATGGGGCGGTCTCAGGGGTGGACGGGGCCGGGGACGGAGGGGTTCGAGAGCGCGGGCACTTCGACGGTGAACGCGACTCGGTCCAGTCCGGGGCCGTCGTAGTCCTGCTTCACCCCCCCCGGGGCCGTGAAAGCCAACCGGGTGGGGAACGCCTGCGATGCCGCGTTCTCCGGGCTGGTGATGCAGCGCACCCGGCGGCGCCCATGCGATCGGGCGAATTCGAAGAGGGCCCGGTAGCGAAGAGGGCCCGGTAGAAGGTGCGCCGGTACAGCCGGGGTAGCAGCAACGCACGTTCCGCCGCTCCCGCCCCTCCTCTGAGGCCGCCCCACCATGCGTCCAGCACGGCGAGCACGCGGAGGTGGTCGCCTTCTATATCCCACCTGTGTTGTTTCTAGAATGGCAGGGTGGAGGACATCGATGTGATCGCGGTGCTGCAGGATCCGGTGCGGCGCCGACTGTACGAGTACGTGGCCGCCCAGGGGCGCGAGGTCGGGCGCAACGAGGCGGCCGAGGCGGCCGGGGTGGCGCGGACGCTCGCCGCGCACCATTTGGACCGGCTGGCCGAGGCGGGGCTGCTGGAGAGCGGTAGCCGCCGCCTGACGGGACGCTCGGGGCCGGGCGCCGGCCGTCCCGCCAAGGTGTACACCCGGGCGCGCGTGGAGCGGTCCGTTTCGCTGCCCGCCCGCGACTACCGCACCGCCGCCGAGCTGCTCGCCGAGGCCGCCGAGGAGGCCGGGCTGGACGCCGGGCTGTGCGCGGCGGCGCGCCGCCGGGGGGAGTCCCTGCGCGGCGCGGCGGCGCCCTGCGGCGGGCTCGAAGAGGCCATGAAGCTGCTGGTCGCGCGCGGCTACGAGCCGCACCTGGAAGGCGGCGACGGCGACAGCGGCCACGACGGCGAAGGAGGTGAGGGAGGCCGGGAGCGCGTCGTCCGTATGCGCAACTGCCCGTTCCATGCCGTCGCCGAACGCTTTCCGCCGCTCGTCTGCGGCATGAACCTCGCACTGCTGGAAGGGCTGCTCGGCGCCAACGGCCCCGTCCGTGCGCGCATGGACGCCCGGCCGGGGGAGTGCTGCGTCGTCGTCGAAGCTTCTAAAGACAATGAGCATTGACATAGAAGTGGACTACGTGCTGGGATGAGGCCATGACCGAACCCGCGCACGCCTTCCACCTCGCCCAACTCAACGTCGCCACGCTCCTGCACCCCTTGGACGACCCGCGCATCGCGCCGTTCGTCGAACTGCTCGATCCGGTCAACTCCGCCGCCGACGCGGCGCCCGGCTTCGTGTGGCGGCTCGTGGAGGAGGGGGAGGCCGACGCCACCGGACTGCGCCCGGCGGGCGAGGACGTCATCGTCAACCTGTCGGTGTGGGAGAACCAGGAAGCCCTGTGGGACTTCGCCTACCGCAGCGGGCACCTGGAGGTGATGCGGCGGCGCCGTGAATGGTTCGAGCGGCACGTCGAGGCACACATGGTGCTCTGGTGGATTCCCGCCGGCCACCGGCCGACCGTCGGCGAGGCGCTGGAGCGGCTGAGCGACCTGCGGGCGCACGGGCCGTCGCCGCGAGCGTTCACCTTCGCCTCCTCGTACACCGCCGCCGAGGCCGCCCCGCACCTGGATGCCCGGCGCGCGAGGCCGGCCGACGAGGCGCGGGCGGCGGCGGTCTGAGGCGCGCGCCCGGTCCAGTCCAAGCCCGGTACGGCCAGCCCCTCCCCATCTCTCCCGGGTCGCCCCGCGCTGCGCCGGAAAGCACGATGGGAGGGTGATGACGGTATTGGTGGTCGGTGTGCCCGAGGGCGAGCAGCTGGAACTGCTCCGTTCGGGCATCCAGCGCAACCCGCACTTCCAGGTCGTGTCGCATGCCGACGACCCCGCCGTCGCCCTCGCGCACGCCCGGGTCCTGCTGCCCGACATCACGGTCCTGTCCCTGCCCGCCGGGATCGACAGCATCGACTCGGACCCGGCGGTCCTCCGCGTGTTCCGCGGAGTGCGGGGGCTGGACCCGCCCAGCGGGGTGGTGCTGCGGACGCCCTCCGCGCGCGTGCCCCGTGCGGTGTCGGGCCTCGTGGCCGAGGGAGCCGTCCATGTCGTGCGCGAAGGGGACTTTGAGGCCCTGATGCGGGCCCTGCGCACGATCGGGCTCCGCCGGGCCAGTTGCGACCCCGACGAGATGCCCTGACCCGGCCCCGGACCGTCACCACCCTCTCCGCCGACGGTCGACGGCGCGCGGGAGGCCGGGCGCCAAGCGGAGGAACCCGTACCGATTGATTTGATGATCATTCTCTGCGTACTGTCCTGAGGGGAACCCGGCAGGAGCTCGCCGCCACCCGGTGCCACCGGTGTCCCACCGATTCCTCGTGACCGACGGAGAGAGTGAGCGATCAGACAGATGCAGCCGACCCCCACCTTCGTCCTCGTTCACGGCGCCTTCGCGAACTCCTTCTCCTTCGCGCCGCTCCAGGCCGAACTCGGCCTCCTCGGGCACCGCTCCGTAGCCGTCGACCTGCCCGGTCACGGCTTCGAGGCCGGTTACCAGCGCTCCTACCAGGCACCGCAGGACCTCGAAGGGCTCGCCGCGGCGCCCGGCTCGATCCGGGGCGTCACGCTCGCCGACAACGCCAAGCACCTGATCGGCGTCCTGGAACGGGCCAAGCAGAACGGGCCGGTGGTCCTCGTCTCGCACAGCCGCGGCGGAATCACGGCCACCGCCGCCGCCAACGCACGGCCGGACCTGATCGACCGCATCGTCTACGTCGCCGCCTGGGCCCCGGTCGACCTGGAGGTCGGCGCCTACTACGCCGAACCGGAGATGGCCACGGTCGACGCGGCCTCCCTCAGCCTGGCGCTGGCCGGCAACCCCGCGGAACTCGGCCTGCTGCGCGTCAACTTCCGCACGGCTGACCCCGCCGCCCTCACCGCGTTCAAGGCGGCCTTCCTCGCCGACGGCACCGACGAGGAGTTCCTGACCTTCCTGAACACCTTCCAGCCCGACGAGAACCTCGACACCGGCACCTCGGCAGACCGGGCGCAGGCGGCGACCTGGGGCACGATCCCCAAGACCTTCGTACGCCTGGCCGACGACGCGAGTCTGCCGCTCGCCCTGCAGGACCGGCTGATCCGCGAGGGCAACGCCCTCACGCCGGACAACCCGTACGACGTCCGCACCCTGGCAAGCAGCCACCTGAAGTGGCTGGTCGACCCGGCGCCGGCGGCCCGGGTCCTCGGGGAGCTCGCCGCGCTCACGGTGCCGACGACCGGTTCCTGACGCAGCGCAGCCGGGTGAGGAGTGCGCCCACGGTGACCGCGCCGCCGCGCCGGGGCCGGTGAAGGGTCCTCAGTCCGGGGCCGTCCGCCGGACCCGGGTGGGCCGGCAGGGACCCTCGCGGCCGCCCTTCGGCAGGGGGTGTCCTGCTTGCCGATCATGCCGGGCTCCCGCGTCGCCCGGACAGGGGTCGTTCCCCGTCCGGGCTCCTGCGGGCCTCGGCGATCGCGTGGAGGAGGCTCAGGCGGCGGCCAGGGCCTCCAGGGCGGGGACCGTCTCGGCCGGGCTCGGCAGAGCGGCGTTCTCCGCGCGGAGGCGTTCGGCGGCCTCGCGCAGGGCCGGGTCGGCGATGAGCCGCGTCAGGAGCGCGGCGTCCACCTCGTCGGAGGCGGAGCGCAGGGCGGCGCCCGTCGCGGTGAGGGCCTCGGTATTGGTGAAGTGGTCGGCGCCCTGAGGGAGCAGGAGCTGGGGCAGACCGGCCTGGAGGGCGGTGAGCAGGGTGCCGGAGCCGCCGTGGTGGATCAGCGCGTCGGAGGCGGTCAGCAGCTCGGCCAGCGGGACCCACGGCAAGGGGCGGACGTTGTCCGGGAGAGTGCCCAGCGGCGCGAGGTCGGTGTCGCCGACGGCGAGCAGGAACTCCGCGTCCACCGACGCCGCGGCCTCGATCAGGCCGACGATGGCGCGGACGCCGTCCAGCTCGGTGAGCACCGTACCCAGGGTGACGGCGACGCGCGGGCGGGTACCGCGGCGGAGCAGTTCGAGGGGGACGGTGCCGCCGCCGTTGTACGGGAGGTAGCGCATCCGCAGGCCGCCCGGGTCGCCGCCGAGGGAGGCGGGGACGATGTTCAGCGCGGTGGACTCGGCGGGTCCGTCCACCCCGTACGTCTCGTACGCCTCGGTGAAGTTGGCGGCGAGCCGGCCGACCATGTCATGGCCGGAGGTGACGCCGAAGTTCTGGATCACCGAAGGGATCTTGAGCTTGGCCGCGACCAGAGGTGCCGAGGCCTGGAAGGAGTCGTAGACCAGCAGGTCGGCGCGCCAGCTTTCGGCGGCTTCGAGCAGACCGTCCACGGTGGAACGGGAGATGAGCGCGAAGCCGTGTGCCGCCCGGTCGAGTATCTGGTCAGAGGTCATGTCGGGCGCGACGTAACGCACCTCCTCGCCCGTGGACTGTTCGAACACGTCCCGGATGCTGCGGCCGTCGCCTATCTCGACGAGCGGAAAACCCGCCTGGCGCAGCTGGTGCAGCGGCTGCGAGCCGGCGAACAACACGTCGTGGCCGGCGGCGCGTAAGGCCTGCGCCGTCGGGACCATCGGAAAGAGGTGCCCGGCCGAGGCCGGGCCGGTGAAGAGTATGCGCACGGCTTCTCCTTGCCCATGGTGTGCCGGTCGGGGACGAGTCGTGCGGGCCCGCCCCCGGTTCCACCCGTTGAACTGCCGGAACGACGCGCGGTGTTCCCCATGGGAGATCGAAAACCAGACGTTCTGGGAGGACCGTGGGCAAGGCGCCGCCTCAAGGCGCGCATCAGAGCGCCGGCTAGCCGTTGCCGGATGACCTGAACAGGAAGTGCTCGACCACGCGCAGATCGGTGTTCCAGTACGTGACACGGGGGTTGGGACCGACGGTGAGGGTGCCCACCTCGGCCGACAGCCTGATGTCGAGCGGCGCCACCTCCCGGTTGCTGTCGGGGGCGCGGTCCTGGTAGCCGAGGGAGAACGAGGTGACGGTCCTCGTCTGCTGGCCGGCCCGGAAGACGAACACGCCGGCGTACGCCTTCTCCTTCGGCCCGATCGTGGCGGCGGCCCGCGGCTTGGACTCCGTCGGGGCGACCGGATCGCCGATGTCCGTGCCGAAGCGGACGTACGGGTAGTGGTAGAGGGTGCAGGCCTTGTCGGTGAAGTTGGTGGCCGTGATGAGAAGGTGTTGACCCGAGTCCTGCCGCCATCCCGACGTGTCGATCGACAGGTCGTTGTCGGCGATGGCCGCGGCCCCGAGGCTGTAGGTCTTCCAACTCTTGCGGGCAGTGCGCATGGTGGTCCCCGTGTGCCTTCACATGGCTTGAATGGTGCGGTCGACGCCCCGGTTCTGCCCCGCGCAGTGCCCGAAATGTGCGTCCCAGGGGACCCGTTACGCACTCAGGACGTGACGGCCCGTTCGGCCGACAGCGCGAGCAGCGCCTGGCTCGTTCAGCGGTTGTGCAGGACGTACGCAGAGCTGGGGACCCGTACGGGGCCGGGCAGCCGAGCCGCGCGCTGAGGTTCTGCCTCAAGGGCGCCCTCGCCCGGCGCCTGGGGTCCATGCGGGGGCCGGGCGACGTCGCCCGACCCGGCGCCTTCCGGCGGGACCGGTCCCAGCGCCGGCCGGTTCCGCCTCGTAAGCTGCGGCCATGACTGAGACCCAGACGCCCCGCGACGCCTTCGAGCTGCTCATGGCCGGCAACCAGCGCTTCGTCTCCGGCACGCCTGAGCACCCGAACCAGGACGCCACCCGCCGCACCCAGACCGCACCGTCCCAGCAGCCCTTCGCCGTGCTGTTCGGGTGCTCCGACTCCCGGCTGGCCGCCGAGATCATCTTCGACCGCGGCCTGGGCGACCTGTTCGTGGTCCGCACCGCCGGGCATGTCGCCGGTACAGAAGTGCTCGGCAGCATCGAATTCGGCGTGAGCGTCCTCAACGCGCCCCTGGTCGTCGTCCTCGGCCACGATTCGTGCGGGGCCGTCGCCGCGGCCTGCTCCGCCCTGGAAGACGGACAGACGCCAGGCGGCTTCGTCCGGGACGTCGTCGAACGTGTGACCCCGAGCGTGCTGGCAGCCCGCGCCGCCGGACGCGGGACGGCCGAGGAGATCCTGGACGAGCACATCGAGCAGACCGTGGACCTGCTGCTCGAACGCTCCCGCGTACTGGCCGAACGGGTCGCCGACGGCCGCCTCGCAGTGGTGGGGCTGTCCTACCGGCTGGCCGACGGCACCGCACACCCCGTCGCCGCCCGCGGCATCGATGCGGCGGTCCCCACCGCGTCCTGACCGTCCCAGTTGCGGCCGCTCACCGGGAGGGCCGGGGCCCCGCAGCCCGGCGAAGCCGGTTGGCGATCGCCAGCCCCAGCCCGTCCTCCAGCGGCAGGGAGGCGATGATGAGGTCGCACCCTTGCTGGTCGAGCTCGCGCAAGAATCCATACAAGCCGTGCGCGTAGGCGTCCATCGAACCGGGGACCGTCACCACCGCGTGCGCCTTCACCGGGGCGTCGGCGAAGGAGCCAGGCACAAAGACGCCGACCTTGTGCCCCAGCCCTTGCGCGAGCTCGGCCTCGGCAACGACCTTCTCCGGCTCGACCAGGACGACCCGCGCACGCGGCGCGTAGTGCGACGGGTGCTGGCCCGGTACCCGGACATGACTCGTCGAAGGCACCGCGATCGAGCGCTCCAGTACCGCTTCGAGGTCCTCGCGCGTCACCCCGCCGGGCCGCAGGATGCTCGGGATCTCGCCCGTGACATCGACGATGGTCGACTCGACGCCGACCTCGCAGGAGCCGCCGTCGAGCACGAAGTCGACGGCATCACCAAGCTCCGTACGGACATGTTCGGCCGTCGTGGGGCTGACCGAGCCGAAGCGGTTGGCGGACGGGGCCGTGACGCCGCCACCGAAGGCCGCCAGCACCGCGAGGGCGGCAGGGTGGTCGGGCACGCGCACGGCCACCGTCTCCATCCCACCCGTCGCTTCCAACGGCACCCGGTGGCCGCGCCGCAGGACCAGGGTCAGCGGTCCCGGCCAGAAGTGTTCGGCCAGCAGACGCGCGGTCGCGGGCACGGTCTCGACCCAGTCGTCCAGATGCTCCGCGGCGGCGATGTGGACGATCAGCGGGTGGGAAGGCGGACGCCCTTTCACCTGGAAGATACGCGCGACGGCGGCAGGATCCTCGGCGTTCGCGCCCAGACCGTAGACGGTCTCGGTCGGAAAGGCCACCAGACCGCCGGCGCGCAGCACCTCGGCCGCCCGCTCGATGTCACTGGTCGTTGCCGTCACCATCGCAGTACTCCATTGTTCCGTGCCCACGTCCATGACCTCGCCGGCAGATGACGGCAAGGACACGCCCTACGGACCTCATCATGCCGACCCGGCCCGGCGGTCCACCGCCAGGGCCGAGCCGGCCAGGGCCGCGCCGCCACCTGCGCAAGACCCGGAAGGGTCGTAACATGGTGCGGCCCCGGGTGCCGGGCAAGGTACCGGGGCCGCCGACCTGCACACGTCCATGAAGCGCCTTCTACGACCCGCACACGCCTCACCCCCACCAACGCCGCCGCACCGGTAAGGGCACGATCGGCGTCAACACCACAGCCTTCCCGCCTCACCTCGGACGACGCCCTCATGCAGCCGCTGCCCACTCCGTGCCCCACCGGCCAGTCCCTGACGCCACCGCCGTCGATGCCTTCAACGCCGCGTGCAAGCAAGCCGACGTACTCATGGCCGACCCGGACCACACCATGAGCGATGCCGCGTCCGAAGCGATCCGCGCCGCCGTCGTCCGCCTGTTCCACGCGCGGGAGGTCCGCTCCGACTCCTTTGGCCGGTGGCTGCGTAGACCAGGGTGGCGCCGAGCGCGTAGACATCTGCGGCCGGACCCACGTCACCACCGCGGAGCTGTTCGGGCGCCATGTAACCGGGGGTTCCCGGTGTCATGGCGGTCGTGGTGATCTGGGTGTGGTCGCCGGCCCGGGCGATGCCGAAGTCGATGACGCGCGGGCCGTCGTCGGCCAGCAGGACATTGGAGGGTTTGAGGTCGCGATGGGTGAGGCCGGTGCTATGAATCGCCTCCAGGGCGGCGACGATGCCGGCGGCGAGCACCCGCAGCGAGGCTTCCGGCAGCGGACCGACGGAGACGACAGCCTCGGTGACGGAGACACCTGGGATGTACTCGGTCGCCAGCCAGGGCCGCGGGGCGCTGGGGTCGGCGTCGAGGACCGCGGCCGTGAAGCGGCCGTCGACACGTCGGGAGGCCTCGACCTCGCGGGCGAAGCGACGCCGGAACTCGGCGTCGTGTGCATACTCGGCATGGGCGGCCTTGACCGCGGCGAGCCGCTGGTCGGCGGAACGGCCGAGGAACACCTCCCCCATGCCGCCGCTGCCAAGGCGGCCCACCAGTTCGTACGTGCCGATCCGCTCCGGATCACCGGCCTCCAGCGGCTGCATCACCAGGGTCCCCTCCCATCGTGCGGGAATGAGCGTACCGCCGATGCTGCCGCCAATCGGGGCTACCTCGGCGGGCTGCCGGCGCCAATCCGCTCCTTCCGCCGCCGGCCTGCTGCGAGTACCGGCGGTCGAACTGGTATCCGCACGGGGTGGTGTACGTTCACGTGTACGCCGACATCGGCGCGTCCTGGGCGGTGCGCATGCGTAGTTCCACCCTCCACAAGGTGCAGGCGCCGCTGATGGTGCTCATGGCCGTAGCTGCTGGACACGCACACCACCACCCGGTGAACCCTCGCGCTGCCGCTGTAGCGGGCGAAGGCCACCCGCAAGGTCGGTAGCGACAGCAGCAGGAGAGGCTGCCTGCGGTCTTGATGTCCACCGAGAACAGCAGAAACGCCGGACGGGAAGCACCGACTCGAACGCGACCCGAGCCGCTGTCCCGAGGACCGACTTCCGCAGCCCGCCACCCATCCCCGTCAGCCCACCTCCCCGTCAGGGTCGACGGTCCGGTCAGGTCTGCGGGAACCGTGCTCCGAACGCCCCGGCTCGGCCCGGTCGGCCCAACGCGGCCGCATGGACAGGAAAGAGGCACGCCGATCCCATGATGGGCCTTGCCCCCGGAGCGTGCATAGCGCGATGTGCGCGTCCTGGAGGCACGCTCAGACGTCGCGGCGCCTGATGACGAGCACGGCGAGTGCGACCGTGATCAGTGGCCAGAGCGCGTAAACGATCCAGGAGCCGGGGACCGTGGCGGTGTAGCCCAGGGATCCGGGATCCGGCTCCCAGGTCTGGACCAGGCGCTTCCAGGCGGCTGACACCATTGCATGGTTGATGTCCGCCGACCAGCGAGCGCTCTCCGAGAACATGGGGGGCAGCATCAGCAGGGTGAAGACGGTGGTGACCAGGGTCGCGGCGCTGTGGCGGAGCAGGCCGCCGAGGCCCAGACCGATCAGTGCGCAGACAGGTGCCAGCAGCGCGGATGCCACCAGTGCCCGGAGCACCCCGGGGTGGGTGAGGGGGACCCCGGCGTGCCGCTCGCTGAGGATGGCCTGGGAGACGAGGAAGGAACCGGTGGAGATGACCGTGCCGACCGCGGTCCACAGCGCGGCGGTGACGGCCGCCTTGGCCAGCACCACCGAGCCGCGGGCGGGGACGGCCACAGTGGTGGTGCGGATCAGGCCGCTGCTGTACTCGCTCACGACGGTAAGGGCGCCGACGCTGCCGGCGACGAGTACCAGCGTCCAGTAGCCGGCCGGCGGATAGGCGTCGAAGGGGAGGAATTCAGCGGGGCCGGAGCGGGCGGTGCTGTCCGCGAGCGTGGCTACGGCAGAGGACCCGATGACGAACAGGACGGTGAGTGCGATCGTCCACGGGCTGGAGCGCAGAGACCGCAGCTTGATCCACTCGGAGGCAAGCAGGTCACGGAAGCGGACGGGTGGCCCGGTGACGGCGGTGGTCGGGGGGACGGGGGCGGGCGTGGTCATCGGGGCTGTCCTGCCTGGTATTCGACGCTGCCGGCGGTGAGTTCCATGAAAGCCGCCTCCAGTGAGGCGGTGCGGGTGGTCAGCTCGTCCACACGGATGCGGTTTTCGAAGGCGAGCGCTCCGATCCGGTCCGCCGGGAGCCCGGTCACGGCGAGCTTCTCGGCGCCCGCCGAGCCCTCCGGCTCGACCGTGGCGCCCGCCGCGGTCAGCACCGCTGCCAGCTCGGCGGCCTGTGGTGTCCCGACCACGACGCTGAGGTGGGTGCCGCGGGCCGCGAACTCCCGTACCGACTCGGCGGCGATGAGCCGGCCCCGGCCGATGACGACCAGCTGGTCGGCGGTGTTCTCCATCTCCGACATCAGGTGGCTGGATAGGAAGACCGTGCGTCCCTCGGCGGCCAGGCGCCGGAAGAGTCGGCGCACCCAGAGCACGCCCTCCGGGTCCATGCCGTTGATCGGCTCGTCGAACACGAGTACGGGCGGGTCGCCCAGCAGGGCGGTGGCGATACCCAGCCGCTGCTTCATGCCGAGGGAGAACCCGCCGATGCGGCGGTTCGCCACCTCGGCCAGTCCCACTGCCTGGAGCACCTCGTCCACCCGGCGTCGCGGGATGGCGTTGCTGCGGGCGAGGGCGGACAGGTGGGCGGCGGCGCTGCGCCCGCCGTGGACCTGTGCGGCGTCGAGGAGGGCGCCGACGTGCCGCAGTCCGCGCGGGTGGTGGTGGAAGGGGACGCCGCTGACGGTGGCGCTGCCGGTGGTGGGCACGTCCAGGCCGAGGATCATCCGCAGGGTGGTGGACTTGCCGGCTCCGTTGGGGCCGAGGAATCCGGTGACCTGGCCTGGCCGCACGGTGAAGGACAGATGGTCGACGGCGGTCTGGCCGCCGTAGCGTTTGGTGAGTTCGTTGACTTCGATCACGGCACCCACAGTGCCGAGAGACCCCCCGTCCGGACATGGGGCCGTGGGCGGCAATCGCGCGGCCGGGTTAGCCCGTGGGCGTACGTCCCGGGCCTAATGCTGCGCGGGCGGTGGCCGGTTAGTCTCGCGGCGTGGACCTCATAACGATCACCCCGTTGCCTGTGCGTGTTGCGCACCGTGGCCTTGTTCCCGAGTGGGGGGCACGCCGCCGATGACGAGAACGAAGGCCGTGGCCTGGGCGGGGGCTGCCTCCCACCTTCTCGTGGTGGGTCTGCTGGTGGGGGGCGCGCCGCGGGCGTCGGGCACGGTCCACGGTGTCGGGTCGCTGATGGCCGTGAGCCTGCTCATCGGCGTGGTACGACGGATGCCGCTGCTGGCTCTGGCAATGGCGCTCTTCGGATCCACCGCCGTGGTGGTGGGCACTCCAAGCTCCGTCCATGCGGGCCTGTCGGTGGGGTATCAGGGCCAGTTCCTGTCGTTTGTGGCGGTGGATCTCGTCCTGGGCTTCATCGTCGCCACCTGCAGTCGGCGAGCCTCGCTCGCCGCCGTGGCCGTGTCTTTCGTCGTGCAGCTTTTGGTCATCGGCGTCTTCGCGCACGGGGACAACCTGACCGTCAACGTCGTGATCGCCCTCTTGGCGATGGCCGCATCCTGCACGGTCGGCCTGCTGAGCCGCGAGCGCCGGGAGCACGCGGTGGCGCTGCGTGCGCAGGAGGTGGCCGAGGCCGTGACCGCCGAAAGGCTGCGGATCGCACGGGAGCTGCACGACCTGGTCGCGCACAGCATCGGCATCATTGCCATCCAGGCCGGTGTGGGGAGCCGGGTCATCCAGACCCAGCCCGCGGAGGCCCGCGAGGCCCTGCGGGCCATCGAGGCCACCAGCAGGGAGACCCTGTCGGGTCTTCGGCGCACGCTGGTGTCGCTCCGTCAGGCCGACCTGGGCGCGACCGTATCGCAGCAGTCACCGCTCGCACCTTCGCCGGGGCTGGCGGACGTCGAACGGCTGGCGGCAGCGACCGCGGATGCTGGGATACGCGTCGACGTGCGCCGCAGCGGGGAGCAGCGTCCTTTGCCGGCCGACATCGATCTGTCCGCCTATCGGATCGTGCAGGAGGCGCTGACCAACGTGGTCCGTCACGCGGGCACCAAGCGTTGCCGGGTGGCCATCGACTACAGGGCGGAGGAGCTGTCCGTGGAGGTCATCGACGATGGGCGCGGCGCCACCGGGGACAGCTCGGCCCGCGGCTTCGGCATCATCGGAATGCGGGAGCGGGTCGCCCTGCTGGGCGGTGACCTCAGCGCCGGGCCGCGGACCGGGGGCGGCTTCCGGGTGGCGGCCAGGCTACCGCTTCCCGCACGCGTCGGAGTTCCGGTGGAGGCCCGATGACCGTTCGGGTGGTGCTCGCCGATGACCAGCCGCTGGTGCGTTCCGGTCTGCGCGTACTCATGGCCGATCACCCCGACCTGGAGGTCGTCGGTGAGGCCTGCACCGGTGCTGAGGCGGTCCAGCTGGTCAGGAATGTCAGCCCCGACGTCGTGGTGATGGACATCCGGATGCCCGGCATGGACGGGATCGAGGCCACCCGCCTGATCATGGCTGGTCCGGCGACGACCCGCGTCCTCGTCCTGACCACATTCGACGAGGACGACTACGTCTACGGCGCGCTCCGGGCCGGCGCGAGCGGCTTCATGGTCAAGGACATGGCGCTGGACGACATCCTCGCGGCGGTCCGCGTGGTCGCCGCCGGCGACGCACTGATCGCGCCGGGTGTGACGCGCCGTCTGATCGCCGACTTCGTCGGGCGCCCCGAAGTTGTCCCGCAACGCTCCCTGCGGCCGGTCGAGGGCATCACCGAACGGGAACGGGAAGTGCTGACTCTGGTCGGACGCGGACGGTCGAACACCGAGATCGCGGAGGACCTCTTCATCACGGTGGCCACCGCCAAGTCGCACGTGTCACGGCTGCTCACCAAACTGGGCGCCCGGGACCGGGTCCAGCTCGTGATCACCGCCTATGAAATGGGGCTCGTCACGCTGCCTCGCTGATGGTGCCCCTGGACCACATGGTGAGGTCGGAGATGTCCTGTGGCTCCCGTGTCGTGTACGAGCCACTGAAAAGGGCCGTCCTGGAAGTCAGGCGGGCTCCTCAGTGGCTCCGTCTGAACCTGGGCCGGGACAACCCAGGGTCGAAGAAGGCCGCGAACCAGTGCAACCGGACGGGTCCAGTGCGGTGCAGCCGGCCGAGGCAGGCCAGACTTCATAGGTGAGGGCGAGCGTTTTGGCCAGGGTTCGCCCCTGGCAAAGGACACCGCCTGAACTGCACCGTTCCTTTCGCTTAACGGACCCGTGGGTCGGGCTGTGTGCTGGAACGCCCGCGGGTGGTTGCAGGCTCACTGGTGCCGGGTGGGTGGTTCACGTGATTCGCCGACATCCGGGTCCGGCAGGCACAAGGGTGGGGTCGGGTCCGCAGCGAGGTGGAGCCGGCGCAGGGTGGATTCGGTTTCCCGCGCGAAGTGCTCCACGGAGATCAGGCGCTCCCAGAGGGGGTCGGGCATACCGGGCACCGCGGCGCCGCGGGCAGTCCACTCCGCTGCGAGCCGCGCATACAGGGGCGCGGATTGGTCTGCGACGTCTTCGGGGCCGCCGCGGCGGGCATGCCGACCGGATCCGGCAGCGTACGGCCGGATCTGCGTGGGAATGAGGGAACCGGGCATGAGCCGGGCCTGCCCCAGGACATGAGGCAAGAACTGTCGCTGATCAGCGGTCACGATCCTCAAAACGATTCTTGCGCCCGCCCGACACCGCTGCCCCGAACGCTACGGATCCTTGTGCGGCGGGGTGGTCCGAGGCCGGGGCATGATCACGGCACGTATGGATCACCGCCTCGTGGAAGTCCCGGGGCCCGATGGCACATCGGGGTGGACGGCGCTGGAGGGCGGCGCCGAGCACGACACTGCCGCGTCGAGGGCTGTCCGTGACGCGGTGGCCTGCCGGCACAACGAGCACATCCATCACCGCCGAACAGGATGGCATCGCCCGCGCGCGGCTTCAGCCCCGGCTGAGAAGGACCCGGTGCCCTGCCGATTCACCGTTGATGCTGCAGAGCGTCGGCACCTGCGGCGATGATTACGGCGAGCCGGTTGGCGAAGTCCGCGTTGCATCCTCCGAGCCGGACGAAGCCGTGGCCGGCCACTGGCCCGTCGTTGCTCAGGGAGGGAAGGGTCAGGTCTGCGAGCGCGAGCGCCGCCTGGAGGTTGCTGACAGCCTCTTCGCCGGCCCGGTAGGCGGCGTCCTGGCGCCGCTTGTACTGCATTCGTTCAGCGTGGGACAACTCGTACACCATGTTGCTGACCTCTTGTGGTAAACGTGGGGGATGAGGCGCCGGAGCGCGTTGTGTAGTCGGTCGCCGTGGGGGCCCGCCTCGCCCGGGCAGGACCGTTCCCCACGGCACGCCGCTCGGATGTGCCGCATTGACCGGACGTCTGGGGTGCCGGAGGTGCGGTCCGAGGCGCATCGCGGTGGATAGCCCCAGGCTCCGATGGGGCACGGGTGGGTAGACCGTCGGGTTGAGTCTGTGCACGGCCCGTGACTATCGGTTTCGATCTTCGTTTCAAAGGTGCAGGCGAGCGCCCCTTTGATGTGTGGGAAGGACTCGGGTGGCCAGGGAGTCAGCGGCTGCTACCGCCTTTGTGCTTCGCGGTCGCCGCCCATGGGATGCTCGACCCTCTTGCGTCGTGGTCCGACAGTGCCGTTTCCGGTGGGACGCTCGCCCAGCATTCCCACTTCCCGCGCGTGGACGGCGGACCGATCTCGCCGACGGCAAGACTGTCGGCCAGTCAGACTCCGCTGACAGTGCGGACTCGAGTAACCCAAACCCATGGCCCGAGCCTGGGACCGTGACATTGACTTGCACGAGTGGCACTGCTCCACGCGTACGACCGTTATGCGTCTTATCCGAATCTGTGACCGTGAGACGGAGAGCGGACAGCTGTGGTGTCTGCCGCGGGGTAGCCGGGAGGGAAACTGACCGGCCTGCGTCTGACTGCGGCCGTCTTCCCCAGCGGAACGGACGCAGAAAGCCTCGGGGTTCGATGTCGCGGAGCGGCTTGGCGCGGCGGTCGCGTGAGTGTGATCTGGCGGACCAGCTGTTGGAAGCAGGCCAGCGCCGCGACAGCAGGAAGAGCAGCCCCCGCCACGGCGGCGATCGTTCTGGGTGCCTGGGCTACGCACAGAAGCGTGGCCAGGGTGGAGAACAACAAAACGATGGACCAGGAATGAAGCGCGCGGCGCTGGTGCAGAGCGGATCTGAGGACGGACAGGGAGGCGACCACCCAGGGGCCGTAGATCAGCAGGGGCCACCAGGTGGCCACCTCGCGGTCCGTGTGGGGTTCGGCGCTGTGGCGCAGGGCGTCGCAGACGGCGAGCCCGCTGAGGACGCTGACCACAGCGGCGATGGCACCGACCAGCACGGCGGTGAACACACTGCCCGTTTGCAGCAGGGTCACTGCCGGTGGCTTCGACGGGTTCCGGCGGTGTCCGCCGGAGGCTTGTGTGGGCAGGCGCCCGGTAGGGGTGTGCTTCAGCCCCGCAACGAGGCCGAGCGTGCTGACCGTGTCACCGGTGACCCCGGTGACCCCGGTGTCGTCGACGTCGACGCCGACTCGGGTGAAGGGCTCCGGTTGCCCGGGCGCAGCGCTCTCCTGGAGAAGGATGGCGAGTTCCTCCACCGGGTCCCACGGCGGATGCACCTCACCGGGCACGCCGAGCGGTTGCCCGGTGGAGGCGTGCTGTACGTTCTCCGGCCGGTCCCAGAACGCGGAGGTCTCCGGCTGGGGGTGGACACCGTGGATGTCCGGGTACCCGTACGACTCATACACGTGAGCTGCCACCCCAGCACTCGCCGACAGCCGTCGCGGACGCCAACGTGTTCTCCATGCGCCTGCCGAACTCGACCTGGATCATGCTCATCGTGTGGAGGAAGTCCTCAAGGATCGGGGAGGAGTACCGAAGATCGATTTCCAGATCCTCGTGTCTCAGCGTGGCGTTCCGGGTCTCGCCCCAGCCGGTGGAGGGCGGAGTGAACATCCACTTCCCGATCCGGGTGGCCTCGGAGTGAAATCTGCCTCCCTGTCCGTCTTCCAGCGCAGTCCTGCGGAGGAAGACGGGGAGCTTTGCTGTTGCCATATTCCATAAACGCTCCCCGTGTCGGTCTGGGTGTGTGCCATCCGGGTGATGGTGGTCGACGAATAGGCGTTGACGCCGGCCAATCAGTTTTCCATGCCAACCAGGAGGGCAGTAGCCGCGCCCCATTCGGCGCCGCCATGCCCGCGACTCGGGAGGCGATGAGCTGCGGGCCACACACGCAGCGCGACGGACCCTTCACCCCGTCCCGCGCCGGCCTGGCAGCCACGCGCATGTTCCGATGCGACGGCCCTGCTGCGTGCCGCGCACCCGCGGCGGCGGCTCATGCGCGGCGGGATCGTCTCCGCATTTCGCCGGCTCTTGCCGCAAGCCGTCATCCCTCTCTGCCCCTCAGGTTGAGCCCCCATCGCCGGCTCCGTTGACTCCGCTTTCCGCCTAGCGGACGGCCCCGTAGCCCCACGGAACCGCACCGATCCTCGGCCTGCGGTCCGCCGGGTCACCTCCCCCCCCGTGGCCACCACAACCACCGACTGATCATCAAGGGAAGGCCGCGGAGACGGCCACAGCCAAGCGCCTCGTCGTCGGCGGTGACATCGTTCCGCGAGCCGTGGCCTGAAGAGCCCGACGCAGCAGGCTGGTGCGCCACCCAATTCCGCACCCCAGGTCGGAAAGGCGGCTGATACCGCCGAAAAACCCCGGCAATCCGTTCCGTACATTGCACGTGCATTAAAACCCCGGCAATCCGGACACCGGTGAAGGCGTACAAAAACCCCGACAATCTGTGCATTACCCGTTTCTGGCTGCTGAATGCGGCGTGGTGAAGCAGGGGTAGAGAATGAGGTCCCGCGGGGCCCGGCTGCGGTTCCTCCAACGCCTCGGAGACCTTCGGGGCCAGCTTGTCCACCTGCGGCGCCGGATCACCGCACCCCTGATGGTGCAGTCTGCTCATGGCTGCAACCGGGGCCGGTGTTGCTTGTCAGAGTCTGCTGAGGGGGATGGCACGGGCCATGCGCTGGTAGCCCGGCCTCGTTGGGGTTGATGTGGTCGCCGCTTGCACACCACCGGCCCCCGCCGGATCGGTTCGGCGTGCCCGCTGCGGCGACAGCCAAGACGTCAACGCGCAGTCGGCCTACGGGCGGCCGATCCAAATCTTCGGGCGGCGGGCCGGCTCCGCGGGGCACCGGTGCCGGCGGAGGGCCGGGCTTTCGCCACGAGCCCGGCCCCGGGCGGGAGAGAGGGTTCAGACGAGGTTCAGGTGCAGGCGGACGGTGGTGCCCCGGTCGCCGGTGTGTACCTCCGCCAGGTCGCACAGCTGCCGGACGGTCCACAGACCGTGGCCGTGCGGCCGCTTGGGGTCCGGTGGCAGGTAGCCCAGGACCCAGCCGGCCTCGGCAGGACCACCGGCACTGCCGAGATCCTTGACGTCGCAGATGACCCTGTGGCTGGTACGCCACACGGTGATCTCCCCGGCGCCGCCGCCGTGCTGAATGGCATTGGTGGCCACCTCGTTGGCGGCGAAGACCAGACGGTCCGCCGCGTCCCGGGACATCCCCAGCGACAGGGCCGTGCCGTTCACGAAGGACCGCACAGCGGTCAGGTCGGCGTCGAAGCGCAGGACAGCCTTACCGTCCGCGGGAGCCGGTGACAGCTCCCGACCCCAGGTACCGCCCAGAGGATCGGCGTAGTGACTGCTGGACTCGGCGGCGGGGCCGGTCACCAGCTGCGGATGGGTGCGCCGGGCGTCGGCCACCACGGCCTCGGGCAGGGCACGGGTGTCGTAGGGGCACACGATCCAGGCCGGGCAGTCGGCGAACGCGACATTGATGACCGACTCGTACCGGGTCCACTCATCGGTCTCCAGCACGTCCCGGCCGTGCCAGACCGGTTCACCGATCACCCGCACCTGCCGGTGACGGCCGGTCGCGGTCCGCTCGTCGACGTAGCGGTAATAGGCGGCCAGGGTCCGTCCCGGTGCCTGGTACCAGTCGTCGGCCCCGATGAACTCCACACTCTTGGCGGCGCTGCCCAGCTGCTGGCGCAGCAGGTCGATGTTGGCCGGTGTGGTGACGGCCAGGACCGCCTCGTCCTGTTCCAGACCGTCCAGGCAGAACGGGACGGTCGCGGTGAGGAAGGCCTCATCCGATCCGTAGACCAGGCCTTGGTGCACCAGGTGCGGAGCCTGGCCGGGCTGCTTGCCGTGCATGTCGATCCCAGTGTTCACGCCCGGACCTCCGAGGGGATGACGACCAAGGTGTCCTGCTGGTCGAAACCTGCCACGCTGATCACGTGGCACAGCATCGGCGCCAGCCCCGTCACCCGCAGACGCCGGCCCCGTGTCAGCTGCCCGGCGGTGTGCGCCAGGGCCCGCAAACCCGCCAGGTCGATGAACTCCAGCGCGCCCAAGTCCACGCGCACATCCCCTGACCATCCCAGAACCGTCTCCAGAGCCGTGGCCAGCGCACCGGTGGTGCGATAGTCCACGGTGCCAGCCATGCGCAGCACGCGTTCACCTTCCTCGAACGCAGGCAGGATGTGCAGCACACCGTCGCTGTGGAGAGGCTCTGCCTCCACCGTGCCGGGGTGGCACCGGTCGAATGCGTCCAGCTGATCCGGAGCGAACAGGCGGGCGTCGTACTGGCAGACCGCCGACGCGCGCTGGCCCGCGAACACCGCGTTGACCTTCGCCTCGTACTCGGCGAGCTGGTCGACTCCGGGGACGTCGCGCAGGCCCCAGCTCATCTCCCCGCTGACACGCAGCCCCGTATAACCTGCCTTGAGACTGTCGGTCACCTCCTGCCGCAAGGTGGCGACCATGGTTTCGGCGTCGAACCGGCCCGCCGCCAGATAGCTGTCGTCGGCAGTGGTCACCCGCAACTGACCCCGCGCTACAGCGGTGTCCACCTCCGCGCCAGCCGGCCGCAGCCATTCGAGCACCACGGCAGGATCCTGCTGCTCGGCGAAATACAGCACCCGCTCCCCGCGGGCAAGCCCTTCATGCAGGTATGCCGTGAGGACCCGGCGCTGCTCGGCGTCGTCGGCGAACGCCAGGCACACATGATCACCATGCCCCAGCTCCTGGACCGGCCGCTCCCTGCCGTCCTGTGTGATCACCACTGCCTCACGCTCCTTCCCGTCGACACATGAACCGGGCCCCGCGCCCACGCCTGGCGCCCGCCTGGACCAGGCCGCAAACGAACAATCTTACCGCCCAGCAGTCGCCTGCCGCGCCGCCGCTTGCGCTCGTCCGGCTCCGGCCGACATAGATGTGCGTGCGTTCGACGGGGGTGCCCCTATGGGTTTGGTCAAGGTGATGGGGCGGGGGCGTCGAAGGTGCCGTCTTGGCGAAAAGTCGCTCCTCGCAGCCCGGTGCCCACACCCTTGAGGCCCGCAAGGAGGGCAAGCGCGCGGTCACGGTCGCGTGGACTTCAGCTGCCCGCGCAGCCAGGCCCGCAAGGCGATGGCGGCGCGGATGCCGGCTCGGGCGGTCGCGGCCTGGGTCAGGCTGAGCGGACGTTTCTCGAGCTCACCGGTTCGGCCCATCGTCCGTACGGGCGGGCGCCTCCGGCCGTTCTCCTGACGGGGCCAGCTCGTGCAGTCGGCTGACCAGCCGAGCCAGGCCACGGGGAGCGGGTTGCGCTCCGCCCGGTCCGCGCGCCGGACCTCGGTCGCGGTGGGTGGTGGGGCGGCCCGGTGCTACTGCCGCCAGAGCGCTCTGGTCACCGGGCCTCGCCCGCGCACGCCCTATCGGCGCGGACTGTGCCCGACCATAGCCGCGGGCGGCCAGCACCCCGCAGCACAACCACAGCGTTCGGCATCCCGTGTGAATGCGGGGGTCGGCGTTGACGCCCGGCGCTGACACCGCCCCTTCCATGAGAACCCGCCCCGCGGATCCCTCTCCCGCGTCCCACCGGGGAGCAGATCCTTCAGGCGGTCCGCGGCGGCGACGACGCGGCCATCCGCACCCTGCTGGCCGACCTGGCCGACCTGGCCGCCACCGCGGACACCGCCGCCCTGCTGTACCTGCGCGAGCGCCTGTACGCGACGCAGTGACCTGCGGCTGCGGTGGTCACGGCCGGCCGGGCAGCGATGCGGCGATCGGCAGCTCGTCGGCGGCGCGGGTGATGAAGTGGCGGGTGTGCTCCGGGCTCAGGGCCTGGGCCTGGAGATGGTCGTACATGACTCTGTAGTGCTGCACGTCGGATCGTTTCTCCAGGTAGAGGTCGCTGGTGAACCGCTCCAGATACACCGTCCCCGTGGCGGCGCCTGGGAAGTCGAGGATGGAGAACTGTCCCGAGATGCCCGGATGGGCTCCCGCGTCGTGCGGGAGAACCTGCACGGTGATGTGTGGCTGCGCGCCGAGACGGTTCAGGTGCTGGAGCTGTTCACGCATGACCTGCCGGCTGCCGACGAGGCGGCGCAGGGCGGATTCGTCCAGCACGACCCATAAGCGGAAAGGGCGGGCCGGGTGGTGGGCCCGGGACTGGCGGCGCAGTCGGACCTCATGGCGTACGGCGATCTGCTCAGGGGTGGCGAGAGGGATCGTTTCCTCGATGACGGCCCGGGCGTAGGCGGGTGTTTGGAGCAGGCCGGGGATCACCAGGGGCTCGTAGGAGCGGAGGGAGGAGGCTTCCGTCTCCAGGCCGATGTAGGCGGCGTACGGGACCTCGCCGCAGGCGACCCACCAGCCCTGCCGGTCCGCTTCCGTGGCCATCTGCATCAACGCGTCGACGACCTGCGGGTCGGTGACTCCGTAGAGCCCGCACAGGTCCCGCACATCGCGGGGCTTGATGGCACGCCGGCCGTTCTCCAGGTGGCTGAGCTTGGGCTGGGAGATCAACAGGCGTGCAGCCACCTGCGTACTGGTCAGACCACGGGCCAGGCGGAGCCGGCGCAGTTCCGCGCCCAGCCTGCGTCGTCTGACGGTGGGGTTTCCGTTCACCGCCACGGGCGGTCTACCTCCGGCTCGGGACTGACTGCCGGCCACGGGCATTGCCGCAGCCGGGACCCGGGCGAACGACTTCGCCGCGCAGCGATGATCAACGGGGCCCTGTCGGCGAGTGTCACGTCGCGCGAGTACGGGCGCGTGCACTGTCCGAGCAGAGTTCACCCGGATGCCATGATCTTCCACCTATCTGGAAGCGGCGGACTGCGCTGGTCGGGTGCGCTGCTTGGTGCCATGGCGGGGGTAACGGCTGTGACTGGGTGTCATTGCATCAGGCGACCGGAGGCAAGACCGTAAGCGCCCTCCTCGCCCGGCAGCGCCAACACGCCGCCACCACCCGGGGCGACCGGTCGCCCCCTGCTGTCTGCCTGGTGCTTGTGGCCGGGCCCGTGGCGGTTAACCCGGCGGTGACCGCCTCGCGCCCTGCCCGTGTCGCTGTTCGAGCCCGATTACCTCGCTGTCGACACGCGAAAATCTATGTCGGCCGGAGTAGACATTGGGTGGTGGTGTGGTTATGGTTTCTCTCGTAACGCAGAGAGACCGCAGGGCCTGGCAGAGATGAACTGCCGGGCAGTAGTACTCGCAGTACCGCAGTTCCCGTAGTTGCAGTGCGTAGGACGGTGCGGTGGTGGAGTTTCGAAGCCAGAGCGTTTGCAGGACGGCGACGGGACTGGCGACCGGACCGGGTGGCCCGCAGTGATCAGGGGCTGCCGTGAGCAGGAGCAGTACCGCAGTTGATGCAGTGGCAGTACCCGTAAGTGCAGTACCCAGCAGTGAGGTCAGTGAGCGGTACCTCGGTGAAGGCGTCGGCTGCGGGCGCGCGCGCCGGGAAGTTCGGCAGTGGGGTTCTAAGCCAGAGCAGATGCAGGATGGGCGACGGGGCTGGCTGCCGAAGCGTGGCGCTTGGGTGAGGCCACGAGCAGTACGAGCGGTTCGCAATACAGCAGTACCGGAAGTACGCAGTACCAGCAGTACAAGTTCCCGTTTGGTAGGACCGAGGGAAGAACGGAGGAATTGGGCGCCATCAGGATCGCCCGGGCGGAAGTCGAGCCCGGGTACCGCAGGACATCGATAGTGAGGTGGTCTCCGGTCACGCATCCGCGATCCCCGCACCCCGACGGCATCTCGGTCGGGCATGCGGACACAGAAGGCCGGCGCAGTACTGAGGGCCGGCAGATGGTGTAGCAGTTCCTTCGGGGCCCTGGTGTCGTACGCACCAGGGCCCCTCCCCGCGTTCTGACCCCTTTCCCCCACCTGTTTCGCAGTGAGGTGCGATGACAGCAGACGACCCGATCAGCCGTCTCGACGACGACGGCTACCCCGCCTACACCATGGGCCGGGCCGCCGACATGCTCGGCACCACCCAGGGCTTCCTCCGCGCCATCGAAGAGACCCGCCTGATCACCCCGCTCCGCTCCGCCGGCGGACACCGCCGCTACTCCCGCCACCAGCTGCGCATCGCCGCCCGTGCCCGGGCACTCGTCGACCAGGGCACGCCCATCGAGGCCGCCTGCCGCATCGTCATCCTTGAAGACCAGCTCGAAGAAGCCCAGCGCATCAACGCCGCATACAGCCGCACTGCCGAAGCGGCGAACCCGACGGCCGCGGCCTGAGGCAGTACGCGCCCTCCCGGTCCGCGGAGACCACGTCGTCGGCGTCCATCCGGTGCCTGCCGCCGGAGGGAGCCCACGGCGAGGACGGCGTGGAGCAGCCCGCCTCAGCGGCAACGCCGGGCAGGCCGCGGCCGGCGTCCAGTCGCCGGGAGTGGGAACGGAAGGGGCGAACCGAGGCGTACGTCGATTCCTTTATCCCGGGTATGCGCGGTATGGGGAGGGCCACCCGCGTGCCGGGCGCAGCCCCGGGTAGGGCGCCCTGGCCCCCTCCTCTGTCCGACGGAACGGAAAGTGGCTTCTGATCATGAATTCCTCCGAGACGGTGCGTCCCCCTCTCATGCGGGCGGATGCGGGGAGCGACTTCGCCCGGCTCTCCCGGAAGATCCAGGAGGCCGGACTCATGGCCCGACGCCCCGGGTATTACGCACTGCGCATCGCGGCCGTGACGGCCCTGTACGCCGCCGGATGGACGGCCTTCGTTCTGATCGGCGACAGCTGGTGGACGCTGCTGGTGGCCGCTTTTCTGGCCTTCGTGTTCGGGCAGGTGGCGCTGCTCGCGCACGATGTCGCCCACCGGCAGGTCTTCCGGCTGCGCAAGGGCAGCGAGGTGTCCGGGCGCGTCGCCGGGAACCTCGGCATCGGCATGGGGTACGGCTGGTGGCAGGACAAGCACACCCGTCATCACGCCAACCCCAACCACGAGGACCTCGATCCCGACCTCGACCCGGACATCTTCGTCTGGACGCAGGACCAGGCCCGCGCGGCCAGGGGGCTGCCGCGCCTGCTCGGCCGCTCGCAGGCGCTCCTGTTCTTCCCGCTGCTCACGCTGGAAGGGTTCAACCTGCACGTATCCGGGGTGCGGTCGCTGTTCGACCGCTCGCTCAAGCACCGCATGTGGGAAGGGGCCCTGCTCACGGCGCACCTCGCCGCCTACCTCGGCGCGTTGTTCCTGGTGCTGCCGCCCGGCAAGGCGGTCGTGTTCCTCCTCGTCCACCAGTGCCTCTTCGGCGTCTACCTCGGCTCGATCTTCGCCCCGAACCACAAGGGCATGCCGATCCTGACGGGCGCCGAGCGGCCCGACTTCCTGAGGCGCCAGGTCCTGACCTCCCGCAACGTCCGCGGAGGCCGGTTGACCGACATCCTTCTCGGCGGCCTCAACTACCAGATCGAGCACCACCTCTTCCCGAGCATGCCCAGCCCGCACCTGCGCAGGGCTCAGACCATCGTCCGCGGGTATTGCCAGGAACTCGGGGTCAGCTACCTGGAGACCAGCCTGGTCGACTCCTACCGGCAGACCCTCGCCAGTCTCCACGCGGCGGGAGCCCCCTTGAGAAGGCCGCGGACCACCTGACGCCACCACCAGTCGGCACGCGCGAGGCCAGCTGGTCGGCGGGACACCGGCCGCAGCCGGGGGCCCAGCGGCCGGCGCGGGTCGGACCGGGCGCAAGGGACACAGGCCGCATTGCGAACGCTGCTACCGCTCCCCGATGTCCGTCCGGTGGATCACCGGGCACCCCCGTCTCGGGCGTGCGAGTGGCGGCGGACGACGACATTGCAGTCGGACACCCCGGGCATGTCCCCGGCCCGCCGGCACGCGGCCCGCCGTACCGCAGCGCCCGCGCACTCCGGACAGCCGGGGGCGGGTTCGGGCTCGCGCCGGGGAGCGTCACGTGCACCGGGCTGCCCTGGCCGACGGTGGGCGTGCCGGGCCTGCTGTCATACGCCATCGCCCTCAGAGCCCTTTCTCAACACGGTCCCCGTGACCGTTCCCCGAACGGAAAGGTTGAAGCCGGCGTGACACGGGCCTCGCCGCGTGGGGTGCGGTCAGAGCACGGCGACGGTGAACGGCCTGTCGGCGGAGTTGCCGCTGCTGTCGCTCGTGACGCTGAGTTCTTCACCGTCTGCGGCGTCGACTTCAGCGCGGCCGGGCCGCGGCTTCGTCGTACGCGGCGAGGGTGCCGAGAGAAGGGTGCTTGGCGGTGGCGGTGACGGAGTCTTCGTGCATGTCGCCGTCGGCTCTGGCGCGCGAACATCCGCCGCCGTCGGCTCCTGCCCGCGCCCGCCTCCCGGCTGTAGGTCTCCTCGGCAGCGGGCCCGCTCCCGCCCCAGCTCCCTCACCGCGGCAGCCCCCGGTCAGCCAGCACCGGCCGAAGCCGCGGTACCTGCCCCGGCAACAGTCCGCGCCTGCCAAGAACGCGGGGTACCGGCCGACGTCGATCCCATGCACCTCACCGGGCAGTACCCGGTCGCGGTCCTCTCCGGCCGGGTTGTCCGACGGGACGAGCCCGCTGGTCCGCCCTCTCGCGAGGGCAAGCCGCTCCCCGGCGGGTCTTGAACTCGGGCCTGGTCAAGCACGAAGGCCCCAGACCGTGCTGCATGGCGAAGGCGTACACGAGGAGCACGGCGGCGACCTCACCTCACCCGCAGGACTGATCCGACATCAGCAACGGGCCTCCTTACATCCAGTCACCCTCTGGAGCAGCTGCCCGGAGCGCAGCGCCCCCGTTCTTCATCAAGGGCTCGCCGTGGGGCACGCACACGGTCTCGACCTCTAGCGCGGCCAACCGCCGGAAGGAAGCGATGGCCTCCTCCCTGTCCACGTTGAACGGACCAAGGATGGCCCGGCCCTCTGTGGTGGCAACGATGTCGCCTGTGAACAGCACGCCGCTGGACATGAGATGGAGGGCGATGCTCCCCGGGGTGTGGCCTGGAACATGCAGGACGTGGACGGGCTCGGCCCAGCCGTCGAGGGTGTCGCCGTCGCGGAGCTCAACGTCCACTGGAACATGCTCCGTAGGAGGCACGCCCGCGTCGGCGAGTCCCGCCATGACCTGCTCGTGAAGGGCACGTTCTGAGGCAGTGAATACGGGCTCGGCTTCGGGGGCGGTGCCGCGGATGAACGGGGCATCCAGCGCACCGGCCAGAACTCGGGCGCCCGTTGCCGCGACGAGATCCGCAGCCGAGCCCATGTGATCGCCGTGGGAGTGGGTAAGAACGATCTGCCGCACGTCTTGAGGACGGCCACCGAGCTGGTCGAGGGCCTCCAGGATCGCCGGGGCGGACCCTGGCACACCGGTATCGATCAGGGCGTACCCGTCCGGCAGACGCACGATGTGCACGTGTCCGACGGGGAAGGGTATCTGCCAGACGACAGGGGTGATCTGAGTAAGTTCCATGGCGCGACGCTAAGGGGCGCCGGAGGAGCAGCCGGTCGCTTTGTGCTGCGGGCGAATTCTGCGCAGCGTGAACTCGCGGCCACGAGACGCCAATGGCTCCAGGGGCGGAAAGTCCCATGGGCGCAGACGTCCGCTCGGTACGACCGCCAGCAAGGTATTGAACAGCGCCGACGGGTGACCCCGCCATGGCTGTGATCGGCGCAGAAATCGGTTTGCCTCAGGGTGCTGCACGAGCAATGCTCGCCGCCATGACCGCAGATTTCATCGTGCGTCCTGCCCGGCCCGCCGATGCCCGGACCTTGGCCGAACTGCGTTGGACGTTCAAGCAGGAGGACCACGCAGGGCAACCGCCAGCTCCTGTTCGGCACCTGGAAGAGGCCGAGCACTGGATCCGCGACCGGCTCAGCGCCGGCCACTGGTTGGCATGGGTCACGGAGACCGAAGGCGAAATCACCGGTCACGTCTTCCTCTGTCAGGTGGAGCGGATTCCGGAGCCCTACGAGGACAACAACCCGGTCGGCTATGTAACGAACTTATTCGTCCTACCGTCACAACGGAACAAAGGAGCTGGCTCGGCGCTCCTTGAGGTGTTGAAGCAGCACTCACGCAGCGCCGGTCTCGAAGGCCTGATCGTCTGGCCATCAGAGCGCAGCCGCCCGCTCTATCAACGGTCCGGCTTCCAGCCTTCAGAGGAACTGCTTGAGCTTGAGTTCGGCGTTGACGTGCCTGTTGAGGGGAGCAGTCGAGGCGGTTAGTGGTTGAGCCACTGGTGCCAGCGGGTTGGGGTGGAGAGCATCGGCCTGAGGCGATGGCCCTCTCTATGGCGAGGTCGATGAGTTCTTTGTCCGACCGGAGGCGGCCGTGCGCGTCCGGAAGGTTGTTTCCGGAACCGCGACTACGTGGCGGCGTCGACGACGGGTCTGGGCGGCGAGCGGGTCCGGGTCCGGTTCATGCCGCATCACGACTGCCGGATCGAGGCGTTCGACGCCGCCACGGGCCGATACCTGGGCCCGGCCGAGCCCGCGGGCCCCGCGAGCGGTGCTGTGGTGCTGCCGCAGCCGGGCCGCGGCGTCCTGAGCAAGGCGGCGGTGCTGCGCGGATGTGCGCCGTCCGCCCGCCGGGCTCACGCGTGTGTCCACTCCCGCAGGAGGGCTTCGCGCTCGGGCGGCTTCGGCGTGCCAACGCTGTGGTCCCGGCTCCAGGTTGTGAGGGTCCGGGGGTCGGCCGTGCCCTCCCGGAAGCGGGCCAGGAGGCGCTGGGACAAGGTGATCTCCCGGGAGGTGTAGCCCCTGGTCGCCGCCGGCACTCGCACCTCCTCCGCACCGTCCTGCGTCTCCAGGACCAGGTACATCTGTGGCGGCTCCTCTCCGCCGTAGCTGGATCCCAGTGTGGCCACCGCTTCCAGCACCGCCGCCAGGAATCGGCCTCCGCCCCTTGCGTTGCCCTCCACGGGCGCGGCGTTCACGCCTGCAGAGCGCACGATCGACCACGGCCACGCCCGGATGCCGTCCGGGCCCCGCGCCTGTACCCCTTCGGAGGTGATACGGACGCAGTGCCCCTCCGCGTCCGGCGGGGAACCTACGTAAACCGAGTCCTCGGTGATCCAGAACAGTCCTACCATCGCCACGGCTGACTCCTGATGTGCGTGCCGGTCCGTCTCAGCTCCTACGATCGTTTCAATCGCCCTGCGGCGCCTGGTTCCAGTAAGCCCCACCCTGCCGAGCGGAGCATGACCCTGCATCTCGGGGCTTGACCGTCCGCGGGACAGCGCCCTCGGCCGCTGCTGCGCTTGAGCCGGCCCCGCGGCCGTTGGCGGGTACCCAGTCCGCAAGAGCGCCGGGCGTACCGATCGACCTTCGTGACGGCAAGGCGCTGCCCGGCGGCTGGAAGCTTGGCGTGAATCCTGGGCTGGTCAAGTCGGAGGGTCCCAGACCGTGCTGTGGGGCGAGGGCGTACCCGAGGAGCAGGGCGACGACCTCAACCTTGCCCGATACATCAAGGCCTGAGGACGTCGTTTGCCGTCGGGAGTTGATGTAGGGAGCGGACTGGCCGGCGATGGCCCGACAGCTCGACGGGCTCCAGCAGGCCGATGCCCCTGAAAGTCCTCGTGAGGAGCAGCGGGCGGGCGCCGCGGGGCCGAGGTCAGGGGATGCGGAGGCTGGCGAGGAGCCGCTCTTGCATTGCCTTCAGTGCCTTCTCGTTCGCCTCGGGACCGAGGACCAGCGCCTGCACGAGGTGCTTGTCGTCGGCTATGAGGCGAATAGAGCCGGTCAGGGGCTCACCGTCTGTCTCGGAGGTCAGACGCGCGTCGAGAGCAGGACGGCCGTCGAACGTCATCTTGCGAGCGTTGCTGCTGGTCAGAGGCTCGGCCGTGTTGATCATGTATGACTCGAGAACGCGCTGGAGATTGTCCTCGAGCGGGTACTGGTCGCCCGGCATGTCGTGGACGGCGAAGCCGACCGCTCCGTCCGGGGTATCCAGGCCGTACACGCGTGCGTCGACGGCCTTGCCTTCGATGGAAACGGTCGCCTTCCGGACGGTGGCCTTCCCGGGAAGCTCGGCGGTGATGCCACTGGGCGGATCGGCGGTCTCCACCCAGTCCACGGTGGGCGTACCGGTCATGGCCGTGACGTGCAGCGACGCAGGGGCGGAGGGGGCGGCGAACGCTGTGGTGGAAGCCGGCACACCCCCTGCGATCAGGACTACCGAGGCCGAAAGCATCACAAGGCGCTGTGTTCGAGAACGGTGAGTCATGCCGATCACTTCCCATGACGTGCTCGCTGACCGACGGCTCGGGCGCCCGCTCCCGAGCCCTCTCCCAGCGTCCGTCCGGATCTCTCCGGATGCACCCGGACGCACATGGACGGCGCCCGACTCCCGCCGGGCGCGGAAAACCCCGTTGTCGCTGAGACCAGGCCCCGAACCAGGCCCAACGCTGTTCTGGCCGACCGCGCCTGCTCCTCACGTGCCATCGGGGCCGTCTGCGGCGCCGGGGAATCCGCGGGAGGATGCGGCCGCGGCTGGGGCGCCGGGGGAGCGGGACCGGTATCAGGGGCCGGTTCACGGTCAGTGCGGATGCGGAGGTGCGGGCTCTGCTGGGGCTGTGGAAGGGGAACGTGGCCGCTGTCCATCGTGGGTTGACCGCTCGCGGGCCGGGGGCGAGGGTGTTCTAGCGCCGTCGATTCCGACGCTGCACCGTGCGATCCGGCGTGATCGGACGCCGGGGGAGTGGGCGGTCACAAGGGCGACCGGAAGGCCCCGCCCAAGCACGTTGCGGACGACCGTGACAGGAGGCCGCTGACCGCCGTGGACGAAGGGGCAGTGCGCCTGGCCGACGTCCTGGAGGCCCACCCGGACACCAGCGACCCCGGACTCCAGCGACGTCACCGACTCCGGCACCCGCGGCGACATCGTCTTCACCGCGGCCGGGGGTACGTGGGTGCTCGACTTCCAGGCCGGCGCCGACGGCAACGTGTTTCGGGACACGACCGGTGCCCCGGCCCCGGCAGACGGCCCCACTGCCGACGTGCTGCGCGACGTCGTCGTCCCCGCGCTCCTGGCCCACCCCGCCTTCGAAGCCATCACCGCCGACGGCGACACCCTCACGATCCACCTGGCCACCGGCCGCCACTACACCCTGGCCCTCAGCCCCGCCGCCTGGCCCGGTCGGCACACCACGGGCCGGGAACCGACATCGGCAACTGCTCGGGCCCGGGCCCTCGTGCCGCCGCTCACCCCGCAGGAGGGATCCGCCCATGACCGCACCCGCGGCGATCCGGCGCGCGTACCGTTGCGGTACGACCCGCCGCCGGGAGGAACCGTCGATGAGCGCCCAGCCCGACCACAACCCTGTCACCCCGCACGCCCCCGCACCCGGGGCGCCGGCCGACCTGCTCGCCCAGCTGCGCGCCGACCCGCGCGCCGCACAGTGGGTGTCGGCCTTCGAGCGGGATTGGGCGGCCGCGCTGGAGGAGTCCCGCCGAACCTTCTCCCTCGCCGGGCTGTACGAGGTCGTCCAGGACTGGCAGGGCCGCCTCGCCCACGCCCCGGCGGTCGACACGTTCGCCGCCTCCGGCTACGACGACAGCGAGGCCATCGACATGGCGGAGCTGCGAGGAAGGCGCCGGTGACCGCACAGCAGCCGTACGCGGTCCGCCTTTCCGCACCGGCCGCGAAGGTCCTCGACACCCTGCCCGAGCACGCCGAAGGCACCGTGTGGGACGTCCTGGACGCCGCGGCCGCAGACCCGTGGGGCTTTGGCCAGTGGAACGCCGAGGACCCCGAGGGTGAGGACGTGCGCTACGCGTCCGTCGGTCGGCTCTCCCTCACCTACTGGGTGAACCGGCCCCTGCGCCGCCTGACGGTCCTGAACATCGTCTGGCTCGGATAGCCCCCGAACCGGTACCCCGTGCCCGGCTCCGCGAGCAGGCCGGGCCGACGCGCGGAGCGCCGCGGGCGGGGTACTGACGCCGCGGGGAACCGGCCGCGGCGCTCGTCGGCGAGGCGGCGCCCGGGCGCATCGGCGAACGCTGGACGCTGACGCCCGGCCACGCGCCCGCGTACCCGGGCCCACGCTGGCCCCTCCTGACAGAAGTGATCGAAGGGGCGGAGACGGCGATCCTGAGCGGCATGCCATCCCGGTCGCCGCCGTGCAGCGGCGGTTTCCGGACGTTCGGGGGGAACGGGCCCCGCCGGGTGACAGCGGGCCGCGGTTCGGGGCATGCGCGCCAGTGGCTGCGACGCGCAGACCGTGTGCCACACCAGCGACCAGGAAGGAACGGCCATGCTGATAACGGTCACCCGCTCCGGAGGCTTCGCCGGCGGGGAGAAGCTCAGCGCACTCGACACGTCCGGCCGCACGGACGCCGCGGACCTCGAAGAGCTCGCCAAGCGGGCCGTCACACCCGTCGCCGACGGCTACCGCTACCGGATCACCGTCGACGACGAAGTGCTCGACCTCCAGGACCCCTGTCTGTCCGACGCCCAGCGCACACTGATCCGTACCGTCCTCGGCGTGGGCGGCTGACCGGCTCACCACGGGCCGGGCGGGCCGCCCCGCGGCGACCGGCGGCGGCGCGCCGGCCCGGCCCCCGGACGGGTCGCCCGCCGTGCCGGGACATGCGCGCCGCCCTACGCTCGGGGCATGCCACGCCGCCCGATGCGCCTGTCCGAAGCGGCCGAGGCCGCTCTGGCCACCGCCTTGAAGAAGCTCCGGACCGATCTGCAGGCCCGCTCGGTCTTCCCCGATCCGGTGCTCGCGGCGGCCGAGGCCGCCGCCCGCGCCCCACGGCTGCCCGACAAGGACGCCACCGACCTGCCGCTCTTCACGATCGACCCGCCCGGATCGAAGGACCTCGACCAGGCCATGTACCTCGAGCGGCGGCCCGGCGGCGGGTTCCGCGTGCACTACGCCATCGCCGACGTGGCCGCCTTCGTCACCGCCGGCGACGCGCTGGACGCCGAAGCCCACAAGCGGATCGTGACCCTGTACTTCCCCGACGGCAAGGTGCCGCTGCACCCGCCCGTCCTGTCCGAGGGCGCGGCCAGTCTGCTGCCGAACCAGAAGGTCCCCGCCCTGCTGTGGGAGCACGACCTCGACGCCCACGGCGAGGTGACCAGGTCGTCCGTGAGCCGTGCCCTCGTCCGCAGCAAGGCCAAACTCGACTACGCGGGCGTCCAACAGGCCATCGACTCCGGCACCGCCGAGGAGCCCCTGGCACTGCTGCGCGACATCGGCACCCTCCGCGAGGCCGTCGAGGCCGAGCGCGGCGGCATCTCGCTCAGCCTGCCGGACCAGGAGGTCACCTTCGAGGACGGATCGTTCCGGCTGAGCTACCGGGCCGCGCTGCCCGTGGACGGCTGGAACGAGCAGATCTCCCTCATGACCGGCATGGCCGCGGCCACGATGATGCTGGCCGGCGGTCCCGGCATCCTGCGGACCCAGGAGCAGGCTCCGACGCACGAGGTCGCGCGTCTGCGCCGCATCGCCCAGGGCCTCGGCATCGACTGGCCGCACCACGTGTCGTACGCCGAGCTGATCCGCTCGCTGAATCCGCACGACCACAAACACGCGGCGTTCCTCCACGAGGCGGCCGGCGCCCTGTTGCTGAAATCGGTCTACCGGTCTTTCCGCGACCGCGACGACATCCCCGCGCAGACGGTCCACGCGGCGATCGCGGCACCGTACACGCACTGCACGGCGCCGCTGAGGCGCCTGGTCGACCGGTACGCGGGCGAAGTGTGCGTGGCCGCCGGCGCGGACCGGGACGCGCCGGAGTGGGTACTGGCAGCCCTGGACGACCTGCCGGGCACGATGGCGAGGGCGAAGGGGAGTGCGGCGGACCGGCAGTCCGTGGACCTGGTGGAGGCGGCGCTGCTCATGGACCGGGTGGGAGCCACCTTCGACGCCGTGGTCATCGACACCGACGCGGAAGGGTCCCGACCGAACCCGCGGGAGGGGGAGGTGCAGCTGGCGGAGCCCGCCGTGCTGGGCAGCGTCACCTCTGCCGCCGCCGAGCTCGAGCTCGGCGCGAGCGTCCGGGTCAAGCTCCAACGGGCCGACCCCGCCTTCGCCGACAAGAACAGGCGGATCCTCTTCAGCCTGGTTGAGGGCGAGGGGTGACCGTCCCTGAACCCCACGCCCACACCCATTCCACCCGGACCCAAGAGCGGTCGTGTTGGTAAAGGCTTGGCCGCATTGGCACTGCTCCTGACCTGCGCATTCAACGGTTGCTCGCGGACGTGGCGTCAATTATGGCTCGACGTGGTGCCATTGCTGCGCCATAATGGCGTCATGAGTGGCGCGCCCGGGTCCTTCACCGACCGGTGGGCGCGTTCGCGGGTGGGCCGTCGAAGGGGTGGGGATCATGGAGACAGTGCAGAGCGGGCAGCGGGCGACGCGGCCCGGCGCCATCGCCGCCTTCGCCCGCTTCGTACTCTGCGGCGGCGGAGTGGGGCTCGCCTCCAGCTTCGCCGTGGGCGCCCTCGCCTCCTGGATTCCCTGGGTCCTGGCCAACGCCCTGATCACCGTGGTCTCCACGCTCCTCGCCACCGAGCTCCACGCCCGCTTCACCTTCGGTGCGGGCGGGCGCGCGAGCCGGCGCCAGCACGCGCAGTCGGCCGGGTCCGCGGTGGCCGCGTACGCGGTGACCTGTGTGGCAGTGCTGACCCTGCGGCAGCTGGTGGCGGCGCCCGATCCGATGCTGGAGCAGGTCGTCTACCTGTCGGCCTCCGCGCTCGCCGGTGTCGCGCGGTTCGCGGTGCTCCGCCTCTACGTGTTCGCGCGGACCCGCTCGCAGGCCGCGGGTCCCCTTCGTGCCGCTTGCACCCTTCCCGCCACCGTGGCCCGGCCCTCGGCCCACGCGAGGCCCGCCGAACTCTGCCGCGCCGCCTGACCCGTTCGGGGTGTGGGCGGGGGAGCGGTGCGGAGCCCCGGAAGCCCGGCGTCCAGAAGCGGCGCAGGAGCCGGACGGGCGTGGCGATCGGGATCGTCGCGGCCGTCCGGCGGCTCCCCCGAGGCCACCACCCACCGCCCCACCGCCCCGCCGCCCCGCCGTTCCCAGGGCGGCTACGACTCGAGATTCGCGACCCGGAGCCGGTCGTCGACCGGTACACCTCCGAGTCCCCGCCGGGGAACGGGCGCCCTCGTCATCTCGGGCGTGTGCGGCCGGTTCAAGGCCGCGCCTCGGTCGGAGTGAGCCCCGAGGCCCGTCGGCCGATCGGCTGACCGCCGCGAACGGCTCTAAATGATCGCAGAGTTATGCCCAAAAGGTGACTTTCCGGAGTTTGGGTCGGTCGGATAGCAATGGTGCGGCGCCTGGCACGGCCCGCCGACGGTCGGCGGCGAACCCGGTGCGCCGAGGAAGGAACGTCTCGTGCTTCGCACCCGTTTCGCCGTCACGCTGGCCACCATGGCCGTTACCGCCCTGGCCGTCACCGCGAGTCCCGCCTCGGCGGCCCCCGGAGACACGGTCAACATGTGCGCCAGTGCGCTCACCCCGGAGGGCTGGGTCGACGTCCAGTGGTGGAACAGCGGCGGGTGCGGCTCCGGCTTCACGCCCAACATGAAGCAGATCAAGGACCTCAGGGGCTACCCCGTGGGCACGCAGGTCAACGCCTGCGCGTCCACGTGGCCGCCTGCCGGCTGGACCATCACGAGCACCTACTACTCGAGCGGCTGTCGCTACTCCGCCGTCCCGAGCTTCAACCCCAACACCTGGACGCTCAAGCGCACTTCCTGACCTCGTCGAAGTCGAAGCCGAAGCCGAAGCCGAAGTCGAAGCCGAAGTCGAAGCCGCAGCAGACCCCCTCGCGGGTCGGCTGCGGCTTCGCCGCTTTCGTCGTCACTCCAGCGCGATCATCAGCGCTTCGCCCCTCGGCCGGTGCCCGGACCGCCGTGCAGGCCGAGGGCTTCAGGGGCGTCATCTCCCCGCGGCGGTTGCCAGTCGGGCGCCGGGCGCTGCTTGCTAAACGGACCGGCGGTCCGTAGGCTCGAGATCATACGGACCGACGGTCCGTTTATGTGCCCACGCGTGCGCCCGTTCCCGCTGCGAGCAGATCGGAAGCCTGAACCATGACCATCCCCATGACGGCCGCGGAGCTGTACCGCCACGGCCTGGAACTGCTGTTGGAGAAGGACATCCCCGCCTGGGTCGACCTGTGGGACACCGGCGGTGTCCTCGAATTCCCCTTCGCCCCCGAAGGATGGCCCCCGTGCCTCGAGGGCAAGGCCGCGGTCGGCGAGTACATGCGCCACTACCCCGACCACGTCGACCTGCACGACTTCCCCGAGGTGAAGATCCATCAGACCGCCGTCCCCGAAACCATCGTGGTCGAGATGCGCGGAGTCGGCCGCCTGGTGAAGACCGGCACCCCCTACGACATGACCTACATCGCCGTGGTCACGGTCCAGGACGGCCTCATCACCTCCTACCGGGACTACTGGAACCCGCTCGCCGCATCCCAGCCCGGCGCCGACTTCACGGGAGCCGGCCGATGACGACGACCGCCCCCGCCCCCGCCACCCTGGTCATCGGGGCCACCGGGACGACCGGCCGCCGCGTCACCGCCCGGCTGACCGCCGAGGGCCGGAGCGTCAAGGCGGCCGGCCGGACCGCCACCCCGCGCATCCCGCACCCGGGCGCCGAGGCCGTCCGATTCGACTGGAACGAGCCCGCGACCTGGGCCGAAGCCCTGGACGGCGTCGACCGCGCCTACCTGATCCCACCCATCGGCTCACCGGATCCGGCCGCCGTCATGCTGCCCTTCCTCCACAAGGCCCGCGCGTCAGGCGTACGCCGCGCGGTGCTGCTCAGCTCCTCGGCGATCCCCGCGGGCGGCCCTGCGGTGGGCCGGGTCCACGAACAACTGCCCGGTCTGTTCGAGGAGTGGGCGGTGCTGCGGCCCTCCTGGTTCATGCAGAACTTCGCCGGCTCCGCCCCCCACGCACGTACCATCCGCGAGGACGGCGCCATCCTCACGGCCGCGGGAGACGGCCGCGTCGGATTCGTCGACGCCGAGGACATCGCCGCCGTCGCCGTACGCGCCCTGACCGACGGGCGGGCCCCCGACACCGACCTGATCCTCACCGGGCCGCAGGCGCTGAGCTACGCCGACGCCGCCGCGATCATCACCGAGGTCACCGGCCGGCCCGTCGTGCACCGGCAGCTGACCTTCGAGGAACTGCGCGACCGCTGGGCGGCCGGGATACCGCTGGAGTTCGCCACCATGCTGGCGCAGATGGACCGTGCCATCGCCGGCGGCGCCGAGGACCGCACCACGGACACCGTGGAGCGCCTCACCGGCCGCCCCCCGGGGAGCCTGCGGGCCTTCGTCGAACGGGAGCTGGGCGCGACCCGCTCACACCAGCCGGCCGAATATCATTCCCCGGGGCCGAAGAGGCCGTAGACGAAGGAGGACCCGTGGCCCGACGTACGGAGCGCACGGAGCGCACGGAGCGCGCCGACGCCCAGCGCAACCGGGAAGCCGTCCTGGCAGCCGCCGACGCCCTGTTCGCCGCCAGCAGCAGCCCCCACGGCGTGTCGATGGACGACATCGCCGCGGCGGCGGGCGTGGGCAAGGGCACCCTCTTCCGACGCTTCGGCGACCGCGCCGGCCTCATCGCCGCCGTGATCACCTCCCGCCTCGAACCGCTGCAGCGCACGGTGCGCGAGGTGCAGGAGGCGACCGGTACCAAACCGCGGCAGCGGGTGCTGGCCCTCCTCGACACCTCGCTGACCTTCAAGATCGAAAACCGGAACCTCATGGCGGCCGCCGAGGACGCCGGGCTCAGCAGCCCGTACCGGGCCCAGCACTACGACTGGTGGCACGAAACGCTGCGGGCGGCGCTCGACCAGGTGCCCGGCGTCCACGACCCGGACTTCACCGCCCACGCACTGCTGGCCGCCATCCGGGCCGACCTCGTCGCACACCTGATCGACGAACAGAAGATGTCCCCCGAAGGCCTGCGCGGCTCGCTCGCGGCCTACGTCGACAACGTCCTCGGCGGCGAGGGCGGGTAGTCCTCACTGCTGCCGGCCGGGAGCCCGGTAGCGGATCTGCTCGGCATTGCGCAGGGCGTCCAGCGTTTCGTCGATGGTGAGCAGCACGGTCGTCTCGAACGAGCTGAGCGCCCCGCCCCCGCTGATCGCCAGCGCGACCGAGGCCATGGAGACGTTGTCGGGGGCCTCCCACAGGTTGTATCCGTCGTGGGTGCCGAAGGCGTACCAGAAGCCGTGCAGCTTCCCGCCGACGGACTCGATGTAGGACCTGGCGGCCGTCGTACGGTCTTCGGGGTGGCTCATCAGCCGTGCCCATGTGTCCGGGGTGTAGCTGAACCTCGACAGGTAGAGCGGCATCGTGCACCTCTTTCGTTGTGGGGAAGAGGTGCCCGCGGTCGGCCGGGGAAGGGCACGTGAGGTCCTCGGATCCCCCGGACGGCCGCCTCCGGACGGCCCCGCAGGCTCACCCCCGCAGGCGGCACGCCGCCCCCGCGGCCGACGCCGGCGAGGTGCCCCCGGGCCGCACGCGCCGGGGGCACCTCGGTCCGCCCGCCCCTACGGCGCCGCCGCCACCGGCATGACGTGACCGAGCAGGCCCTCCCGCGAGTACGGCCCCTCGCAGTCGGCGCGGTGGGAGACGAAGTGGTCGAAGACGGACGGTATGTAGCACCGGTAGAGGGGTACCGAGCCCGGCACCGCCTTCGTGTACACGTACCCCACCGCGCCGAGGGGCTGCAGGCCCTCGCAACCGGGATCCGGGGTCAGCAGCGAGTGGTTCGCCGCCTTGCACTCGTAGAGCCGGACCGTGCCGGGCGCGGGGTCCCGCAGCACTTTCCAGACCGCCTCGTGGGTGAAGCCGGCGGGCAGCGGCCGAGAGGACGCCAGGTGCCCGGCGTGCGGGCGGTAGCCGCGCACCAGGGGCGCGTACGGGGTGGTGTGGCCGTGGGCCCGGCCCCACGTGCGCAGGTAGCCCTCGGCGCCCCGCATGAGCTCGTCCACCACGTCCTGGCCGCCGGTGACCCGGATGTCCTCGATCCAGTCCGGTACGAGACCGTAGTGGGTGCCGCCGCCGTCCGTGTTGACGTCCCACACGCGCGAGCCGGTGACCTGCCGGTCGAGGAGCGAGCCGCCGTCCGGGCTGCGGAAGGGATAGCGGACCTGATCGCCTGCCGCGGCCCGGGGACCGGGCAGCCAGGCGAAGCCGTTCATGTCGGTGCCGATGCCGTACCCGGCGCCGTACCGGGCGCGCAGGGCGGCGTGTTCGCGTGCCTCGGCGGCGAACGCGGGGGCTTCGAACATGTGGCCCGTGATGAATCCGCCCAGGCGGTAGACCCGCTCGGTCCAGTTCTCGTCCATCCAGCCGTGCGTGGACAGGACACCGGAGTAGCGCTCGGCTTCCAGCACGCGCAGCGCCTGGTTCGCCGCCTTGACGCTCATGTGGTCGATCTCCAGCATCATGCCGCGCTTCATCATGCCCAGCACCGCGTACTCGCCCAGCGCGGTCAGGCCCCGGCGGTTGCACTGTGCCGCCTGCAGGGAGGCGCCGCCGTACTCCGGGAGTTCGACGCCTTCGGGCAGGGCTGCCCGGATACGGGCCGCCGCCTCGGCCTCGGTCTGCGGTGTTCCGGAGTTCGCGGTGTCACCGGTGAGCCCTGCGTGCTCGGCGGATCCCGCCGCCAGCCCGAAGCCGATCGGGTTGTCGTGCTCGGGCCCGGGGCACGGCTCCGTGCTCCAGAAGGTGCCCGTCGACAGGAACTGGCCGGCGTTGATGGCCATCCCCTGGGTGCCCGAGTCGAACCGTATGCCGCACAGGGCGTTGTCGAACTTGTGGCACAGGAACATGCTGCGCACGCCCAGGCGGTGCAGTTCGTCCAGACCGCGGTCGATGTCCTCGATGGTGCAGCGGGCGCTGTCCAGCACCTGCTTGCAGCCGAACGGTTCGGAGGTCTCCACCCCGAGGACGACGGCCAGCTTGCCCTCCTGGATGACCCTGCGCGCCTGGTCGGGGTCGGTGACGACCCGGAACCAGCCCTTGCCGCCGCCGCCGTACATGGCGTCCACGTAGGCCTGGAGCTCGTAGGTCTTCTGGATCTGGAGCCGGATCGCGGTCATCTCGTCACAGCCGCGGTCCTTGAAGAAGTACAGCGAGCAGATCACCCCGTTGGTGACCATGTCGTTCACCAGGATCCGCTGCCCGCCCCGCCAGGCCCGCTCCACCCAGGCGTAGTACGCCTGCTGGTGGGTGGCGGAGTCATGGGCCGGCCAGTCGCGGAACGTCGGCCAGCCGTTCGGGTCGTGGCGGCCGTCGCCTCCCTTGGTGATCATGTCGAAGAGGGCGAGGACGCCGTTCGGGTAGTGCTCGGGACAGTCCTTCAGCGCGTCGGCCACACCGGCGGTGGAGAAGACCTTTCCGCAGACCAGCCGCCCTCCGAAGCCCTCGTCGGACATCAGGTGGACGTGCGCGTCCACGTATCCGCGCACGCGGCCCTGGGCGTCGGTCCCGGTGAACGGCTCCCCGGTGACGTTGACCTGCGAGTCCGGGGCCGGGCGCGCCACGGGCTCCCACCACGGCGGCCCGGTCGGCGCGCCGGCGGCCGCGGGGCCGAGGGCCAGCGTCACCAACGCGAGGACCAGGCCGATCAGCAGGTACCGGCTCCGTCCCAAGGCTCTTCGTCGATTCATCCCCATCCCTTTCACGAAGCGTTCACGACACTGCGGAGATGGTCTTCCTCGGCCCCGGACGGCACCGCGTGCGCGGTCGCGGAGGTCAGACCGGGCGGTCCACGGCTCCCGCCGAACGCGCACGGACCAGGGCCAGGTAGTCCGCCGCGAGGCGGTGGCAGTCACCGGGCCACCGCGCCGAGACGTAGTTGCCGTCCGTGACGGTGAAGCCGCGTCCGGGCCGGGCGGCGGTGTCCCGTACGGGCAGCGGCGGGCCGGTGAGGAAGTGGCGCGGATCGGCGAGCGCCGCCGTGACCTCCTCCTGCACGGTGGTGGGGTAGGTGCGGTAGTAGCGACCCAGCCACAGCCGGGTGAGGTTCCACCCCGTCAGCTCCAGCAGGGAGGTCAGAGCCGTGGTCCGCCGGCCGTGGAGGACCGAGCGGCCGGTGGCGGGATCCTGGGCCCGGGCGGCGAGCAGCACCCCGTGGCAGACGGCGCCCACCGGCAGCCCCCGGGTGAAGACCCGGGCGAAAAGCCGCTGGGCGGTGGCGTCTTCGAGCAGCGTCCGCATGCGGGGGGCGTGGCCGCCCGGTACGAAGAGGCCGGTGATGTCGGCCGGACCGACCAGCGCGTCGGCGTCCGCGTACGAGAGGGGAGCGAGGAAGGAAGGGTCCTCGGTGAGGCGCCGGTAGGCGGCCAGCTCGGCGCGACGGGTCATCAGCCAGGGCGACAGCCAAGAGAAGCCGAGGTCCGTGAGCCGGGGATCGGCGAGCGCGACCTTCCCGTCCGGAGTGGCGAACCGCACCTCGAAGCCGGCGTCCCGCAGCGCGGCCCAGGGCACCGCCGCCTCGGTGGGGTCGTAGTCGCCTGCCGGGAGCAGGAAGAGAATCACGGCGTACTCCTCTGAGCGGAGTGATCAGGGCAGCACGTCGCTTCCGCGGCCCAGGGGCCCGACCCCCGATCTCCTCGGTGTCCGAAGGACGACCCTAGGAGCGGCGCGTGGCCCCGTCATTGACTCCGACGGCCAAGGCGTTGACTCTCCCGACCCCGACCCCGACCCCGACCCCGACCCCGACCCCGACCCCGACCCGACCCGCACCCCGCCGCCGCCCCCTCCCCGCGTGCGGCAGTCCGGCGGACGCTATTGACGGGGGTGGCGCGCCCGCATTGACTGACGGCCGTGTCCACCGTCGAGTCCCCCTCCGTCACAGGACCCTCCGTCAACGCCTCGTACGCCCTCGCGGTCCTGAGCGCGACGGCCGAGGCGGGCACCGGCGGAGCCGACTCCCGGGCCATGCCCACGGACCGGCTGGAGTACGGCGAGATGCGCGCCCTGTGGGACGAGGTGCTGGCAGCCCGGAGCGCCGGCCCGCACACCGGACTCCTCGTGGGCGACCGCATGCGGCCCGACGGCCTGCACATCCTCGGCCACCTGATCCTCACCTGCGCCAGCCTCGCGGACGCCGCACGGGCGGCCGAGCGCTACCACCCCCTGGTGAGCCAGGCGGGCACGGTGACCCTGCGCCGCCTGGGCGGCGCCGGCCGCATCTGCTACCGGCCGACCGTCGGCCCGCCCGCCATGCACCCCCAGCAGGTGGAAGCGGTCGTCAGCAGCATGGTGCGGGCGGCCCGCTGGATCGCGGGCGACGACTGGACGCCCCTGGCCGTGTCCTTCACCCACCCCCGTGCGGGCTCTGCGGAGCCGTACGCCCGCGTCTTCGGCTGCCCCGTCGCCTTCGACGCCCCGGAGAACGCGATCACGGTAGCCGGCGAGGACCTCGACAGGCGCCGCCCCCTCTACGACCCGGCGCTCAACGGCCTGCACCGGGCCTACGCCGACCGCCTCCTGCACCAGCTGTCCGCAGCGGCCCCGACCGTGGCCGAACGCGTCCGGCAGTGGCTGGAGCAAGCGGCGCTCGAGGACGCCGGCCCCGAAGGCCTCGCCCGGCAGCTCAACCTCAGCGTCCGTACCCTGCGCAGGGCCCTGCACGCGGAGGGCACCTCGTGGCGCGCGCTCCTCGACACCGCCCGACACGGCCGGGCCAGGCGGCTGCTGGAGACCACGGCCCTGCCCCTGGACCGGATCGCCCCGCTCGTCGGCCTGAGCGGGGCCACGGCCCTGGTCCGTGCCTTCACCCGGTGGGAGGGCATGCCGCCGGGCGCGTACCGCAGCCGGTACCGGCCCGCATCCCAGGCCTGCGACGGGACCGGCTGAGGGAGCGGGAACGGGCGGGGGAGCGGGTGAGGCACCCCACCTCCGGCGTATCCCCGGCCGACCGGGTCCGGTGCTAGATTGTCCGGCGGCCGGATCCTGGCCCCGGACGAGATGCGCCGTACCCGGTTACGCACGACGACGCGCGAGGTGCCGCACGAGCGGCACCGCCCGCTGTCCGCTCCCGGGCAGCGTCCTCGTCGAGCAAGATAGGCCGAACGCCATGACCGTGCCACTCACACGCAGCCTGTACCGGACGACCGCGCACGCCGTCGGGGGACGCACCGGATCCGTCCGCACGGACGACGGGCGCCTGGAGGTCCGTCTCGCGCCGCCCCGCAAGAAGGTGCCCGGCACCACCAACCCCGAGCAGCTGTTCGCGGCCGGCTTCGCGGCCTGCTTCACCTCCGCGTTCGCGGAAGTCGCCGCCGAGTTCGGGGCGGACGCCTCCGCCGCGCGGGTGGCCTGCGAAGTGGAGCTCGGTACGACGGACACACCCGCGGGCTACGGCCTCGCGGTGGTCCTCACCGTCAGCCTGCCGGGGTGGCCGGCGGCGGACCTCCAGCCGCTGCTGCACCGGGCGGACGCGGTCTGCCCGTACTCGCAGGCGGTACGGGGCAACGTACCGCTGACGCTCCTGGCCGTGGACGACCCGGCCACCGACGACCGTGCCTGAGCCGGAGCCGGCGGGCGAGGTCCGGGGCGTCCCGGCACCCCAGCGCGGCGCCTGGTTGCGGCGCGGCATCAGCCGCAACGGCGGACCGGTCGTCGAGGACCGGGACACCCAAGTGGTGTGGCTGCAGGCGGGGTCGTACTACGCCGACAGCCGCGGCTTCGCCGGTACGACCTCATTCGACGGCTTCCAGGTGCGCTTCCACCACCTCACCGGCGAGCCGGGCGACGACACCGGCACACTGCGCCGGGACGGCGCGAACCTCGTCGAGCGGGGCACCAACCCCGACGGCAGCACCTTCCTGGAGATCTGGACCCCGCTGCCCGGGGCGGACGGTGTCACCGGCTCCTGGTCCGGTCCCGACCACCACGTGGTGCGCGTCGGCCGGCACGTGGTGCACGTCGATTCCCGGGCGGGGACGTACTGGCGGCTGTGAGACCCGGCTGCCGCTCATCAACCGACAAAGAAACCGCAGGTCCCCGGCCTGCGGGCCTGGTATCGACACCTGCGTGCCGCCTCCTCACGGGGCGTGCGGCTGTTCGCCGGTGGTGTCGACACCCTTGGCGTCGGCCCGGCGCATTCCGCCGGCATCGGCCCGACCACGCATGGACCCGCGGGTTCCGGTGATACGAGCGGAACAGGCGGTCACGAAGGGCCGCCCCTGCCGGAAGGAAGCCGGGCGTGACCGACAACTCCCGTACGGACGTACTCCTCGACCCCCGACACGATGCGCCGCTCGACGGACCGTGCCGCTCCGGGGAACGGGAGGTCTTCGAGCGGGGCGCGAACGAGCGGGCCGAGGCCGCCCGGGAGCGCGAAGAGGCCGCCAAGGCCGTCTGCCAACGCTGCCCGGTCCGCCTCCCGTGCCGCCGCCACGCCCTCGCCGACCGGGTCCTGCACGGTGTGCGCGGCGGCCTCACCCCGGACGAGCGCCACCTCCTGTTGGCCCACACCCAGTGATCTGGTTCGGAGATGCGTGAGCGGTAGCGGCAGATGCGGTCGAGGGTCTGGTCGGCGGTCTGGGTCCCTTCGAAGGGCCGGGCCTCGTCGTTCCAGACCTTGATCCAGTTCTCAAGGGCGGCCTTGAGGTCGTCGAGGGAACAGAACACGCCGCGCTCCAGGCAACGCCGTTCAAGTTCGCGAACCATCACTAGGGCCTGTCCGATGGGACGCAGCACCGATCGGGCACAGGGTGGCCGCTGTTCGCTGTTAGCCTCGGCAGTCCGTTAATGGCTGGTCGTTGGGAAGGGAGCCCAGATGGAAGCACCGGGTAAGCCGTTCCTGATGCATATCGGAGATATCTTCTGGCAGAACCAGGGCGGGGTGGTCATACTGACCGGCCTGATCGAGCGCGGGCGGGTTCGTAAGGGCGACGCGGTGGAGATCGTCGGTTTCGGTGGGACCGCGCTCGTCGGCGTCGAACAGATCGAAGCTTTTCGTCGGTATGTCGACGAGGCGAGTGCAGGCATGAGCGTGGGCCTGTTGATACGTGGGACGGCGGCCGGCGAGGTGGAGCGGGGGCAGGTGCTGGCGGCACCTGGCTCAATCAGTGGACACGTCCGTTTTGCTGCGGACATCACGCTCTTGTCCGAGGAACACGTTGCTGCTGAGGTGCGCACTGGTGAGCGACTCCGCTTCTACTTCGGCACTGCCGCTGTAGCGGGTGACGTGATGCTTACCCGGGGATTGGATGTCTTGCATCCGCTCCACCGGGGTGACGTGACGATCACGCTCGAACGGCCTGTTGCCCTGGAGGAAGGGCAGTCCTTTGCTTTTCGGCACCGCGGACGGGCTGCTGGCTCCGGGCATGTGATGCGCCTTCTCGACTGAGCCTCGTCAATGGAGCCAGAGCCGAATCGTTGCGGCAGTGACCGTGCCGTGGAAGACGTAGACGCGCTTGTCGAAGCGTGTCGTCACGGCGCGTGATCCCTTGAGGTCATTAATCGTTCGTTCTACCTCGTTCCTGCGGGCGTAACTGGCCCGGTCGAACCCGGCAGGTCTCCCGCCCTTGCTGCCACGCTTCTGTCGATGGTCTCGCTGATCCCGGCGCTCGGGAATGGTGTGCTTGATCTGTCGGCGACGCAGGTAACGTCGGTTGCGGCGGGAGCCATACGCCTTGTCGCCGCTCAGGTAGTCGGGCCGAGTGCGAGGATGGCCGCCGGCCGGGCGCGGTACGCGAATGCGCTCCAGTACAGGGATCAATTGGGGCCCGTCGCCAGCCTGACCGGGTGTGACCAAGATGGCCAGCGGACGCCGACCGCCTTCGCCCGCCAAGTGGATCTTCGTGGTCAGCCCTCCTCGGGAACGGCCCAGCCCCTCGTCTCCCCGATGATGGGCAGGGCGGGCCCGTCTGCCCGGAACCCGTGGAGGCCCCTTGCGGGCGCCCGCCGCGTGCTGATGTGCACGGCACACCGTCGAATCCACGCCCACCATGGACCAGTCGATGCGGCCATCGGCATCAGCAACGGTCAAGACGGCCTGCAGTATCCCGTCCCACGTGCCGTCCGCCGACCAGCGGCGGTGCCTGTCGTGCACGGTCTTCCAACTCCCGAAACACTCAGGCGAATCCCGCCAGGGGATGCCCGTCCGTTGCCGGAAGAAAATGCCGTCGATGATCACACGACGACTCTTCCACCGATCCGGCAGACGGACCCCATCGACGCGGTCGGCGAGATAGATCAGCGCGGCCTGCGGGTCCATGCCGCAGGCGGCGGCGACGAGCTTGGGGTCCATGGTGTTGACCAGGTAGAGCAGTCGAGTGCCGCGGATCATGGGTGGGAAGCCGCAGGCGTCGAGGGCGTGACTGACACAGGCCGTGGACGCCGGCCCACGGCTGGACTTCGTCTGCCGGCTGACCATCACATGCGGGTTGCCCGTCCGCTGGTCTTCGCGGTGGGCCAGGCAGCGTTCCCCTGCCGCCCAAGACAGCGGATGCCCACCTGCTGCGAGCCGGGACAGACAGATTCGAGCCAACGAACCTCGCACTTTCGGGCTCTCTTCCGTCCGACACGTTGCGTTAACCGCGCAAACAACTTTGCCGCGTTAACGTGTTTCTTGACCAACCGTTGACTGGTTCTTGGTGAGTGCAACAGATGTCTTTTTCAGCTGGAGGGGTCGATGTTGCGAGGTGCGACAGCCGGGACTGCGGTCGCGGTCCCCGCCGCCGCCCTGCTCGCCGCCTGGTGCCGACAGGTGTCGCGGTGTTCGCACACGCGCACGGATCCCGATGTGCCACCGCCGGAGCCCAGTCCGGAATCCAGTCATCGGGGTAGGTGCCGCGCGCCCTCACCGGTCACGGCGAACCGCTGCCTCGACGGGCCGTCAGGCCCTCGCGCAGACCCGCCACGTCCCGGCGGCGCTCCAGGTCTTCCGCTGCTGACAGCGAAGCAGCGCCTGCCTCTGTCCTGCCCGTCCGACGCGCTGCCATGGCGCGCCAGGAGGAATGACCACGCATGCAGCCCCTCATCGACAACGCCCGCACATTCGGACAGCGCCCTGAGGAGTTCGCCAAGCTCGCCGAAGGCCAGTCACCAGAGGTCCTGTTCATCACCTGTTCCGACTCCCGGGTCGTACCGGCCCTGATCACCGGCGCTGCCCCCGGTCAGCTCTTCGAGCTGCGTACCGCGGGCAACATCGTCCCGCCGTACGCCTCCGAGCGGCCCACCTCCGAGGCCGCCACCATCGAGTACGCCGTGGAAGTGCTCGGCGTCCAGGACATCGTCGTCTGCGGCCACTCGCACTGCGGGGCCGTCGGCGCGCTGGTCCGCGGCGACGACCTCGACCCGGTCCCGGCCGTGCGGGACTGGCTCGCGTACGCCGCGAGCCGGCCGGTGTCGGCCGACCCGGACGACCCGGCGGTCGCCGAGTCCGTGCAGCACCACGTTCTCGCCCAACTTCTGCGTCTGCGTTCCTACCCCTGCGTGGAGAAGGGGCTGGCCGAGGGGTTTTTGCGGGTACGCGGCTGGTACTACGAGGTGCACACCGGGTCCGTACTCGAACACCGCGCGGGAACCGACACCTTCGAGGCTCTGTGAGCGGCACCGTGAACGCTGTGATCATGTCTCCCCATCTCAGGCGTGACTTTGCCGCCTCCCTCGTCGTCTTCCTTGTCGCGCTGCCGCTGTGCGTCGGCGTGGCCGTCGCCTCCGGCGTCCCGGCGGAACTCGGCCTGGTCACCGGCATCGTGGGCGGCATCGTCGCGGGGCTGATGCCCGGCAGCAGCCTGCAGGTGTCCGGGCCGGCCGCGGGTCTGACCGTGCTCGTCTTCGAGGCAGTCCGCCAGTTCGGGCTGGCCGCGCTCGGTGTGATCGTGTTGGCCGCCGGGCTCCTCCAGCTCCTCATGGGCGCGCTCCGGCTGGGCCGCTGGTTCCGGGCCATCTCGGTGTCGGTGGTCGAGGGCATGCTGGCCGGCATCGGGCTCGTGATCATCGCGGGCCAGCTGTACGCGGCGGCGGGCCTGAAGGCGCCGGCGTCCGGCATCGACAAGATCGCGGGGCTGCCGGAGGCCCTCGTCCGTGCGGTCGGCAGCACCGAGGCCCTGGCCTCGCTCGGAGTGGGCGCGGCCACCATCGCGGTGATGGTGCTGTGGAAGCGCATGCCGAAACGGGCCCGGGCGGTGCCGGGCGCGCTCGCGGCGGTGCTGCTTGCCACGCTGGCCTCGCTGGCGTTCGGGCTGCCGGTCGCCACGGTGGAGGTGCAGGGGCTGCTCGGCGCGATCCAGCCGCCGGGGGCCGACGCCTTCGGCCAGCTGGCCCAGCCCGCGGTCCTCGGCACCGTCCTGGCGTTCACGTTGATCGCCTCCGCCGAAAGCCTCTTCAGCGCAGCAGCCGTGGACCGGCTGCACGACGGGCCGCGCACCGAGTATGACAAGGAGCTCATGGCGCAGGGCGCCGGCAACACCGTGTGCGGGCTGCTCGGCGCGCTGCCGATGACCGCCGTGATCGTGCGCAGCTCGGCCAACGTCCAGGCGGGCGCGAAGACAAAGGCCTCCCGGGTGCTGCACGGCGTGTGGCTGCTGCTGTTCGCGGCGCTCCTGCCGTCCGTCCTGGAGCTGATCCCGCTGCCCGCGCTCGCCGGCATCCTCGTGCACGCGGGTTGGAAGCTGATTCCGTTCCGGCAGGTAGTGCTGCTGTGGACGGCGTACCGCGGTGAAGCGCTGATCCTGGTGGTCACGGCCGTGGCGATCGTCGCCGTCAACATGTTCGAGGGCGTGCTGATCGGTCTGGCCCTGTCGGTCGCCAAGACCGCCTGGCAGGCCTCGCACGTCAAGCTGGAGGTGATCGACAAGGGCGCCGGCCCGGTCCGCGTGTATCTGGCGGGCAACGCGACGTTCCTGCGGCTGCCGAAGATCCTCGACAGTCTCGAGGCCCTGCCGCAGGACCGCCCCGTGGAGCTGGACCTCTCGGGGCTGCACCACGTCGACCACGCCTGCCGCACGGCCCTGGAGAACTGGGCCGAGCGGCACAGCGCGGCAGACACGGAGCCGGTGCGGGTCACCGCGCCGTAGCCGCACCCTGTGTGGGCCGCGGCGCCGCACGCGCGCCGCCGCCCGCCGCGATCCCGCCGTGGTCGGGGAGGCCCGCAGCAGCGTCGACCGGCTGGCATCGCGCTGGTCGACCCCAGCCAAGCGGGCCGGCCTCACCGCGCAGTCCCTCCAGGTGTCCCGGCCCGTGCCTGGGACTCCGGCATCTCTCGCAGGGCGTCTCGGTATCCGGAGGCTGCCGCGAGTCGGGCCAAGCGCACTGCGCTCTCCTGGCCTCCGGCGCGCTCCCGCATCCACGCCAGCATGGCGTAGGCCGAGGGGTCATCGGCCTCGGAGCCCACAACCGGATCACTCAGCCGTTTCGCCACAGTCCCGTCCGGTCGGCCCACGGGCGGCGTCGCTGCTGTGACGACGTTCCCTGGGCCGGCCACGGGTACACGGTCAAGGCCCCACCGCGCGCGGCCATACGATCGGCGGATGATCAGACGGCTGCCTCCGCCTTCCCGCTCCGTGTGCTTCGACATGCCCGACGGGCACGGCGTCATCGAGGTGATCGGCGACGAAAGCGGCAGCCTGCTCCTGCTCGCCGGCGATCCGGCGGTCCTGGAGGCCAACGACGGCTGCGGCAGCCTGGGCTGGCTGGCGGCCCGCGCGGGCCCGGGCGGGCCCGGGCTGTCGGAGGTCAAGTACCTCACCGAGTGGCTCGGCGCCCCCGGCCTCGTGCCCGATCCGCGGAACGGTCACGCCGAGCCACCGGATCCGCAATGTCTGCGCCCGCTGCTGTCACTCCTCGCCCCGGGGCGGTACGTGATGACGGCCGCGCTCGCTCCGCACCACCTACGAGTGGTCCATCCGCGTGCCCGCCGGGTCCAGAGCTGGTACGCCGACGAGGAACTCGCCCTGGTGACCACCGACGCTTGGCCGCCCCGCGACCACAGGGCGGTGCGCGGCTACGGCGACCGCATCCGTGCCGGCGGCGGCCTTCCGGCCCTGGTCGCGCTGTTCCCCACCGCCGAAAGCTCCGTCGGCCATCTCCTCGACGGGCACCACAAGCTCGCCGCGTACGAGCGCGCGGGAGCCCGTCCCCTGGTCATCAGGCTGGCCCCGCAGGAGCCCCGCCCCTTCCGGCGCGACGACGTCGACCGCGCCCGGGCGGCATTCTCCGAAGGCGCGCCCCGACCGCAGCGCGACGTGCTGGGCGGGGTCTTCTCCTCCCTGCGGACGGAGTCGGTCTGAGGCTCGGCCCTGGACGGCCGCACCGTGTGGGTCCGCCGGCCGGACGCGATGGCGCGGCGTGTGGCGGGGGCAGTGGGTCGTGTACGACGCCGAGAGGGGGAGCGGTACCGCTACCGCCTGGTCGACATGCGCACGGGCGCGACCTCCGGCCTCGACGCTCTGCATAATTCGTCATGTGCCTGACAGTGAGGCGCGCTCCACACTCCCGCGAACGGCACCACGCCCCGAAGGGAGCGGTCGGTACATGACCAGGCCTGAGAGCGCCGGACACGGATGCGAGAACGGACACGGCGACGACCACGCAAGTGAACTCGCCTACGACGTCGTCATCAGCGGAGCCAGCCTCGCCGGCCGCGCCGCGGCGATCCTGCTGGCCCGCCGCGGTGTTCGCGTCGCACTCCCGGAACGGCGCTCGGACCCCGAGGCGTACAAGGTGCTGTGCACCCACTCCATCACGGCCAGCGCCTACCTCGCACCGTCGCGCGGCCGCACGACCGCCCGCACACCTGTCACGTACGCAGTCCTGACCGCGCTCCGCGCCCGTTCCGCCGCCGTTCCGCCGCCGCGCGTTGCCGCTCCGCCCAGGCCCGCGCCCCCGGCCCGGGCGGGCCGCTGCAGTCGGAGGCCCGCCCGTCGTCACGCCCCGCCCTGCGGTTCCCGGGCGGCCCGGCACGCCCATCGATGTCCGAATTGTTCGTATATACCCCAACTCCTTGCGGTGCGACGGAGAGTGACTCCCGTCACTTCCAGTGACGGATGGGACATGTCTTGCGTGGACCGGGGCAAGCGCGCCCGAGCACCACCACCGCGGGTACACCGCGGTGCCCGAATCGGAGGTACAGCGCGTCGTGTCCGAGCAGACGACCATCCACATCGCCGGGACCTGGCGTTCCGCGATATCAGGAGCCACGCGAGAGATCCTCGACCCGGCGGACGCCACGGTCCTCGCCGTGGTCGCAGAGGGCGGCACCGCGGACACCGACGCGGCCGTCAGCGCCGCCCGCGCGGCCTTCGACGGCGGGCAGTGGCCGCAGACCCCCGTGCTGGAGCGGGCCGCACTGCTGCGCCGCGCCGCCGTCCTGCTGCACCGCGACCGCGAACGCCTCGCGCTGCTGGAGAGTCGCGACGCGGGCAAGACGCTGGAAGAGGGCCGCGTGGACGTGGACTGCGTCGCCGACGCCTTCCTCTACTTCGCCGACCTCGTCTCCGGCGAGAGCGCGGGCCGCGTGATCGATGCCGGCACCCCCGACGTCCACAGCGTCGTCGTCCACGAACCGGTCGGGGTCTGCGCCCTGATCACACCCTGGAACTACCCGCTCCTGCAGGCCTCCTGGAAGATCGCCCCCGCCCTCGCCGCCGGCAACACCTTCGTGATCAAGCCCAGCGAGATCACCCCGCTGTCCACGGCCGCCCTCATCGGTCTGCTGGTGGAGGCCGGTCTCCCGCCCGGCGTGGCGAACCTGGTCACCGGTGCCGGCGACCCCGTCGGCGCGCGCCTCGCCGCCCACCCCGACGTCGACCTCGTCTCCTTCACCGGCGGTCTCACCAGCGGTACGAAGGTGATGCGCGCGGCCGCCGACTCCGTCAAGAAGGTCGCCCTCGAACTCGGCGGCAAGAACCCCAACGTCGTCTTCGCCGACGCCTGCGCCACCCGGGAAGGCTTCGACACCGCCGTCGACCAGGCGCTCAACGCCGCCTTCATGCACAGCGGCCAGGTCTGCTCCGCGGGCTCCCGGCTCATCGTCGAGGAGAGCGCCGCCGAGCGCTTCGTCGCCGAACTCGCCCGCCGGGCGGACCGGATCCGCCTCGGTCGCGGCACCGACCCGGGCGTGGAGTGCGGGCCGCTGGTGTCCGCCGCGCAGCGCGAACGCACCGAGGAGTACGTGGCCTCCGCCCTCGCCGAGGGAGCCGTACTGCGCTCCGGCGGCGAACGGCCCGACGGACCCGGCTACTTCTACCGCCCGACCGTGCTGGACGGCTGCCACCGGGGGATGCGCGTCGTCCGGGAAGAGGTCTTCGGGCCCGTCCTGACCGTCGAGACCTTCCGCACCGAGGCCGAGGCCGTCGCCCTCGCCAACGACACCGAGTACGGCCTCGCCGGCGCCGTGTGGACCTCCGACGCCGGACGCGGCCGCCGCGTGGCGGGCCGGCTGCGCCACGGCACCGTCTGGATCAACGACTTCCACCCCTACCTCCCGCAAGCGGAGTGGGGCGGCTTCGGCAAGTCCGGCACCGGGCGCGAACTCGGCCCGTCGGGCCTGGCCGAGTACCGCGAGACCAAGCACGTGTACCAGAACCTCGCCCCGCGCCCGGTGCGTTGGTTCGCGGGCTGAAGGAGGAGCAGAGCATGACCACCCCCACGCACATCCCCACGCCCGCGGACCCACACGAGTCGGTACACGAAGACGAGTCCGCGCACGAGCCCGAGTCCGTGCACGAGTACCGGTACGACTACGTCGTCGTCGGCGGCGGCACCGCCGGCTCGGTGATCGCCTCCCGCCTGACCGAGGACCCGGACGTCACCGTCGCCGTCATCGAGGGCGGCCCCAGCGACGTCGACCGCCCCGACGTGCTCACCCTGCGCCGCTGGATGGGCCTGCTCGGCGGCGAACTCGACTACGACTACCCCACCACCGAGCAGCCCCGCGGCAATTCGCACATCCGCCACAGCCGCGCCCGCGTCCTCGGCGGCTGCTCCTCGCACAACACCCTGATCTCCTTCAAGCCGTTGCCCTCCGACTGGGACGAGTGGGAGGCGGCGGGGGCCGAGGGCTGGCACGCGGCCGCCATGGAGCCCTATTTCGACAAGCTCCTCAACAACATCGTCCCGGTGGCCGAGAAGGACCGCAACGCCATCGCGCGCGACTTCGTCGACGCCGCGCAGAACGCCCTGGGCGTCCCGCGCGTCGAGGGCTTCAACCGCAAGCCCTTCCACGAGGGCGCCGGCTTCTTCGACCTCGCCTACCACCCCGAGGACAACAAACGCTCCTCCGCGTCGGTGGCCTACCTCCACCCCGTCATGGACGAACGCCCCAACCTCCGGATCCTCCTGGAGACATGGGCCCACCGCCTCGAACTCGACGGCACCCGGGCGCGCGGAGTCCGCGTACGCGCCGCGGACGGCACGGAGTCCCTCCTCACCGCACGCCGCGAGGTGATCGTGTGCGCCGGCGCCGTGGACACCCCGCGGCTCCTGCTGCACTCGGGCATCGGCCCGCGCGCGGACCTGGAAGCCCTCGGCATCCCGCCGGTGCACGACCTGCCCGGCGTCGGGGAGAACCTGCTCGACCACCCCGAGTCGGTGATCGTCTGGGAGACCGACGGCCCGATACCTGAGAACTCCGCGATGGACAGCGACGCGGGCCTCTTCGTCCGGCGCGACCCCGAATCCGCGGGGCCCGACCTGATGTTCCACTTCTACCAGGTCCCCTTCACCGACAATCCCGAGCGCCTCGGCTACGAACGCCCCGCGCACGGGGTGTCGATGACCCCCAACATCCCCAAGCCGCGCAGCCGCGGCCGCCTCTACCTGACCAGTGCCGACCCCGAGGTCAAGCCGGCCCTGGACTTCCGCTACTTCACGGACGAGGACGACTACGACGGCCGGACCCTGGTGGACGGAATCAAGCTCGCCCGCAAGATCGCCGCGACCGAGCCGCTCGCCGGCTGGCTCGGGCGCGAGGTCTGTCCCGGCCCGGAGATCACCGGCGACGAGGAGCTGAGCGCCTACGCCCGTTCCGTCGCGCACACCGTCTACCACCCGGCCGGCACCTGCCGGATGGGCGCCGCCGACGACCCCGGGGCCGTCGTCGGCCCGGACCTGAAGATCCGCGGACTCGAAGGCATACGCATCGCCGACGCATCCGTCTTCCCGACGATCCCCGCTGTCAACCCGATGATCGGAGTGCTCATGGTCGGCGAAAAGGCAGCCGAACTCCTCACCCGGGACGGTGGTGCCCGATGAACACCACCCCCGCCACCGCCCCTGCGCCCGCCGATCCCGCCGCGACGTCCGTCTTCTCCGTGGACGGCCTCTGGAAGGTCTTCGGCCCCGACAAGGCCGCCGCGAAGGTCCCCGGCTCCGCCGACGCCGACCTGTCCGCCGCGGAACTGCGCGAGCGAACCGGCTGCACCGCGGCCGTCCGCGACGTCACCTTCGACGTCCGCAAGGGTGAGGTCTTCGTCGTGATGGGTCTCTCGGGATCCGGCAAGTCCACCCTCGTACGCTGCCTCACCCGGCTGATCGAGCCGACCGCCGGAAGCCTGGCCATCGACGGCGAGGACGTCCTGGCCATGGACGCCACCCGGCTGCGCGCCCTGCGCCGCCACCGGGCCGCGATGGTCTTCCAGCACTTCGGCCTGCTCCCGCACCGCACCGTCCTCGACAACGTTGCGTACGGACTGGAGATCCAGGGCGTCGGCCGCGGCGACCGCCGGGACAAGGCCGCCGAACTCGTCGCCAAGGTCGGCCTGGACGGACTGGAGCACCGGCGCCCCGGCCAGCTCTCGGGCGGCCAGCAGCAGCGCGTCGGCCTGGCCCGCGCCCTCGCCGCCGACCCCGAAGTGCTCCTGTTCGACGAGCCGTTCAGTGCGCTCGACCCCCTCATCCGGCGCGAGATGCAGGAGGAGGTCGCCAGGCTCCACCACGAGGAGGGCCGCACCATGGTCTTCATCACCCACGACCTGGCCGAGGCCCTGCGCCTGGGGGACCGGATCGCGCTGATGCGCGACGGCCGCATCGTCCAGCTGGGCACGCCCGAGGAGATCGTCGGGTCCCCGGCCGACGACTACGTACGGGACTTCGTCCGCGACGTCCCGCGCGAACAGGTGCTCACCGTCCGCACCGCGATGCGCCCCGCCACCGCCGGCGAGGCCGAACAGGGTCCCGCGCTGGCCCCCGCCACCACCGTCGTCGAGGCCATCCAGGCCGTCGCCGTCAGCGGCGGACCGGCCCGCGTCGTCGACGGCGGCCGCTGCCTGGGCGTCGTCGACGACGCCGGGCTCCTCGCCGTGGTCGCCGGGCTCCCGGCTCCCACCGGACGGGGGGTGGCGGCGTGACCTGTCCCGCCCGTCCCGCGGTCCCCGTCCCCGTCCCTCACACACGGAGGTGGTCCGCATGACCGCGACTGCGGCCCACACGACAACGCACACCCCGGCCCGCGTTCCGGGCTCCCGCGCCGCCGCCCCCGAGGGAGCCCCGCAGGCCACCGACCGGCCCGGCGGCCCGGCGCCCTCCCACACCGCGCCCGCTGCTCAGGACCGCCCCCGCAGAGGCCTGCGCGGCCTGGCCGCGGGCCGCGCGTTCCTCCTCCCCATGGGCGTCGCCGTCGCCCTGTTGATCCCCCTCGCCATGGCCTTCCCGGCCGCGGGCAGCTGGCCCGCGGCACTCGCCGTGGACCTTTCCGGCCCGCTCGGCCGCGCCGGCGAGTGGATCATCGACCACCGTGACAGCCACCCCCTGTTCCTCTACTTCTTCGGCCATGTCAGCAACGCCGTCGTGGTGTCCGTCCGCGCCGTGTACGTGCTCCTCCTCGCCGCCGGCTGGACCGGAGTCACCGCCCTGGCCGCCCTGGTCGCCTGGCGCCTCGCCGGCATCCGGCTCGCCGCGACCTGCGCGGCCGCCTTCGCGGCCTGCGGACTGCTCGGCATGTGGGTGCCGACCATGCAGACCCTCGCGCTGATGGTCGTCGCCGTGGCCGCCTCCGTCGTACTCGGCACCCTGCTGGGCCTCGCCGCGGGGCTGTCCCCGCGCGCCGACCGCGTACTGCGCCCCGTACTCGACACCATGCAGATCCTGCCTGCCTTCGCCTACCTGCTGCCGATGGTCCTGGTCTTCGGCATCGGCGTGCCCGCCGCCGTCCTCGCCACCGTGGTATACGCCGCCCCGCCCATGGCCCGCCTCGCCGCCCTCGGCCTGCGCGAGGCCGACGCGGGCGTCATGGAAGCCGCCGCCTCGCTCGGCGCCACCGGCCGCCAGCGGCTGCTCACCGCCCGGCTTCCGCTCGCGCGCCGCCAGCTCCTGCTCGGCGTCAACCAGGCCATCATGACCGGCCTGTCCATGGCCGTCATCGCCTCCGTGATCGGCGCGGGCGGCCTGGGCGACCGCGTCTACCAGGCCCTCGCCTCCGTGGACGTCGGCGCCGCCCTCGCCGCCGGCATCCCGATCGTGCTGCTGGCCGTGGTCCTGGACCGCACCGCCGACGCCGCGGGCTGGCGGCTCGGCGCCGACCCCGTACCCCTCGGCGAACAGCACCTGCTGCGGCGGGTGTTCTCCGGCTGGTACGGACGCCTGCTCACCCTCCTCGCAGCGGTGGCCGTCGCCGTCGTCGGCCGGATGGCCGGCACCTCCGTATGGCCCGAGTCCTGGACCGTCTCCGTGGCCGATCCGGTGAACTCCGCCGTCGCCTGGATGACCGACCACCTCTACTCCGGCGTACCCGTCGTCGGCGGCACCGCCGACTGGGCCGCCCGCTTCACCGGCTGGATCCTCGACCCGCTGCGCGGCGGGCTCCAGGCCACCCCCTGGTGGCTGCTCCTGCTCGTGGCCTGCGCGCTCGCCCTGCTCGCCGGCACTTGGCGCACCGCCCTCACCGCGGTCCTCGCCCTCGGCGCCGTCGGGGTGCTCGGAGTGTGGGAAGCCTCCCTGGACACCCTGTCCCAGGTCCTGGCCGCCGTGGCGGTCACGCTCGTACTCGGCTTCGCGATCGCCCTGGGAGCCGCCCGCAGCGCCCGGGCCGAGCGGATGCTGAGGCCCGTCCTCGACATCTGCCAGACCCTGCCGCAGTTCGTCTACCTCATCCCCGTCGTCGCGCTGTTCGGCGTCGGCCGCGCCCCGGCCGCCGCGGCCGCGGTCGTGTACGCGCTGCCCGCCGTCGTCCGGATCACCGTCCAGGGCCTGCGCGAGGTGGACCCGGCCGTCGTGGAATCCGCCCGCTCGCTCGGCGCGACCCGCGCACAGCTGCTGCGCCAGGTCCAGCTGCCGCTCGCCCGGCCCGCCCTGCTGCTGGCCGTCAACCAGGCCGTGGTCCTGGTCCTCGCCGTCGTCATCATCGGCGGCCTCGTCGGCGGCGGCGCACTCGGCTACGACGTCGTCCTCGGCCTCGCGCAGGGCGACCTCGCCACCGGCCTGGTGGCCGGCGCCGCGATCGTCTGCCTCGGCCTGCTCCTCGACCGTGTCACCCAGCCCGCGAAGGAGGCCTGACATGCGCGGCACGAACCACCGGCGCACCCTGCGCCGCCCGCGCGGCGCGGCCGTCCTCGCCGCCGCCACCGGACTCGCCGTCCTCACCGGCTGCGGGGCCGCCGACATGACCCGCCAGTCCTCCCCGTACGCCGCGGCCGAGGGCGCGAAGACCGTCACCCTCTCCGTCCAGTCGTGGGTCGGCGCCCAGGCGAACACCGCCGTCGCCTCCTATCTGCTCGAACACGAGCTGGGCTACCGCGTGGACACCGTCCAGGTCGACGAGGTGCCCGCGTGGGACGCCCTCAGCCAGGGGCGCGTCGACGCGATCCTGGAGGACTGGGGACACCCCGAACAGGAGAAGCGGTACGTCGAGGGCAAGAAGACCATCACCCGCGGCGGAGACCTGGGGGTGACGGGCCACATCGGCTGGTTCGTCCCCACGTACTTCGCCGAGGCGCATCCCGACGTCACCGACTGGAAGAACCTCGACAAGTACGCCGACCGGCTGCGCACACCGGAGAGCCGCGGCAAGGGCCAGCTGATGGACGGCTCCCCGTCCTACATCACGAACGACAAGGCGCTGGTGAAGAACCTGGGCCTGGACTACGAAGTGGTCTTCGCCGGCTCCGAGGCCGCCCAGATCACCCAGATCAAGCAGTTCGCCAAGGAGAAGAAGCCGTTCCTGACGTACTGGTACGAGCCGCAGTGGCTCTTCGAGCGCGTCCCGATGACCGAGGTGAAGCTGCCGGAGTACACCGAGGGCTGCGCGGACGACCCGGAGAAGGTGGCCTGCGCCTACCCGCACACACCGCTGCAGAAGTACCTCAACACGAGCTTCGCCCGGTCGGGCGGAGATGCGGCCGAGTTCCTGAAGAAGTTCCACTGGACGAAGGCCCAGCAGAACGAGGTCTCCCTGATGATCGCCGAGGAGAAGCTGTCCCCGGAGCAGGCGGCGAAGAAGTGGGTGGAACGCAACGAGCCCGTCTGGAAGCCCTGGCTGACCTGACGGCCGCCCACCGCGTGCCCTCCCCCGCAGGGGAGGGCACGCGGTGGGCGGTGCGAGGCTGTCCACCTGAACGCTGAGAGGGAGCCACGGCAGACGTCGGCGGCTGGATCCGCGGCGCCCTGACGGCCGAGCTGCGCCTGCGGGCCGACACACTGCCCGGCCGCGTACGTGGTGAGCTGAGCGCTCCGCTCCGCTGCTGAGCGCTCCGCTCCGCTGCTGAGCGCTCTGCTCCGCTGGTGAGCGCCTGCTCCGCTGGTGCGCGCCGCAGGCGGGTCGGCTGCGCCAATCCGGCATCGTCTCGTGGGCCCGGCCCGTGGGCGCACGGGTGAGGGGCGGGGGCGGCGTACGGTCGGGTGACCGGCCGGGTCGCGTCGCCGGCCGGGCCGGTCTTCCCGATGCCATGACCGGAACAGGAGCGGCCGTTGCTTCTCTACGCCCAGACCCCCGCGCGGCGGAACCGCCAGATCCTCGCGGACCTGACCGCGGTGCTCCTGATCGCCGCCGCGGTGGCGTTCGCCCTGGCCGTCCACGACGCGATCATGCAGTTGGCCGAGCCCGGGCGGAAGGTGGAGAGTGCCGGCGACAGCCTGGCCGCCGCCCTCGTCGACGCAGGGGAGACGGCCTCACGGGTACCGCTCGTCGGCGACCTCCTGAAGACGCCGTTCCGGTCCGCTGCCGACGCCGGGACCGGGCTCGCCGACGCCGGACAGTCGCTCCAGGACACCGTCGGCCAGGTGGCCTTCCTGGTCACGCTCGCACTGATCGTCGTCCCCGTGGCCTGCGTGCTCCTGCTGTGGCTGCCCCTCCGCCTGCGCTGGATCCGTCGCAGCGCCACCATCCGGAGCCTGCTCACCACTCCCGGCGGCGCCGACCTGCTCGCCCTGCGCGCCCTCACCGGCCCCCCGGGCGACCTCTGCGCGATCCCCGCCCCGCCCGGCGGCCTCGCGGACGCCTGGCGCCGCGGCGACCCGCAGGCCATCTCCGCCCTGTCCGAGATCGCCCTCGGGCGAGCCGGCCTGCGGCCCTGACGGCCGGAGCCGGCCCCGGCCCGGCCCGGCCGCCCCCACATCGGTCGGCGGCGCCGGCGGAGGTCTGGAAGGATCAAGGGCCTACGGTGCCCTTGATCGCTGTGATGAGGAGGATCTGATGAGCGTGGCCGACGGGGGGCGGCAGTGGCCGGACGAGGTAAGCGTCGAGAACGCGAGGGCGACACTGCTGCAGCTCCTTGCGCGGGCGGGGGTCCCGTCCGATGATGCGCGGCAACTGATCGGGCTCCTGGAAGCGGGCGCCCTGGCCCTCGCACACGAGGAGCTGAGCGCAGCCCGCAGGGCGCCGGGGGAGGAGGGGGCCGGCGCCCGGGACGTACTGGAGCAGCTCGGCGCCGTCGCCGAGCGGACCCTGGTACGGGCCGTCGGCGTGGAAGGCGAGCAGGGCCAGGCGGGGGAGCGGCCCCGCGCCAGGCGCATGGAGGTGGAGCGGGCACGGGTGGCGGTCACGCCCCTGTTCCTGTCGTTCACCGCGGCGTCGGAGCTGGATCCGGAGGTGACGGACGAGGTCCTCGCCGCCGTCCTCGGCACCATGAGCCCCCGGCAGCGGGCCGGATACGCCGGGCGGCTGACGGGGTTCGCCGCGGACCACCGGGCCCGGCTGGAGCGGATGTTCGCCGGGTACGGCCCGGACAGTGCCATCACGATGCACGGCCGCTATTCGCTCCTGCACTCCGCCACGAGCATCGCCGTGCTGGAGCGGCTCGCCGCCGCACCGCGGGAGCTGCGCGAGGAGTGGGACGCCGTGGAGCTGCCGCCCGCGTGGCTGGACGGGCTCACCACCGCCTGGAACGCTTCCGCCTGACCGTCCTCGGTCCAGTCGTCGGCGCCCGGACCGCCGCCCCGACCGTTCCGCCGGCCGCGGCACCCCCACCCCTGCGCCTGCGGGAATACCGCGGGCGCGCCCCTCGTTCCCGATATAGTTGAATCATAAACGACCTCGGGAAGGGGAGCCATGCAGTTCGGAATCTTCACCGTCGGTGACGTCACGGCCGATCCGACGACCGGACGCGTGCCCAGCGAGCACGAACGCATCAAGGCGATGCTCGCCATCGCGCAGAAGGCCGAGGAGGTCGGCCTCGACGTCTTCGCCACCGGCGAGCACCACAACCCGCCCTTCGTCCCCTCCTCGCCGACGACCATGCTCGGCTACATCGCCGCACGCACCGAGAACCTCATCCTGTCGACCTCGACCACACTGATCACCACGAACGACCCGGTGAAGATCGCCGAGGACTTCGCGATGCTCCAGCACGTCGCGGACGGCCGCGTCGACGTGATGACGGGCCGCGGCAACACCGGACCGGTCTACCCCTGGTTCGGCAAGGACATCCGCGACGGCATCGACCTCGCCGTCGAGAACTACGCCCTCCTGCGCCGCCTCTGGGACGAGGAAGTCGTCACCTGGAAGGGCAAGTTCCGCACACCGCTGCAGTCCTTCACCTCCACCCCCCGCCCCCTCGACGGCGTCGCCCCATTCGTATGGCACGGCTCCATCCGGTCACCGGAGATCGCCGAGCAGGCCGCGTACTACGGCGACGGCTTCTTCCACAACAACATCTTCTGGCCGGCCTCCCACACCGAGCAGATGGTGAACCTCTACCGGCAGCGCTACGCCCACTACGGACACGGCACCCCCGAGCAGGCCATCGTCGGTCTCGGCGGCCAGGTGTTCATGCGCAGGAACTCGCAGGACGCGGTGCGCGAGTTCCGCCCGTACTTCGACAACGCGCCGGTCTACGGCCACGGCCCGTCGCTGGAGGAGTTCACCTCCCAGACGCCGCTGACCGTCGGCTCGCCCCAGCAGGTCATCGAGCGGACCCTGTCCTTCCGGGACTACGCGGGCGACTACCAGCGCCAGCTGTTCCTGATGGACCACGCGGGCCTGCCCCTGAAGACCGTCCTGGAGCAGCTCGACCTGCTCGGCGAAGAGGTCGTACCGGTGCTGCGCAAGGAGTTCGCGAACCTGCGCGCGGCCGGCGTGCCCGACGCGCCGACCCACGCCGCCCGGGTCGCGGCCGCCGCCGCGACCGCGGCCCGGCAGACGCCTCAGGAGGAGACGCAAGCATGAAGATCGTCGTCGTATCGGCGGGACTGAGCTCGCCCTCCTCCACACGTCTGCTCGCCGACCGCCTCGCGGCCGCCACCCTGGAACACGTGGACGCCGCAACCGAAGTCATCGAGCTGAGGGAGCTGGCGACCGAGATCGCCCAGCACTTCGTCACCGGCTTCCCGCCCGCCCGGCTGGCCTCCGCGCTCGACGCGGTGGCCGCCGCGCACGGCCTGATCGCCGTGACACCGGTGTTCGCCGGTTCGTACAGCGGCCTGTTCAAGTCCTTCTTCGACCTCATCGACAAGGACTCCCTCACCGGTAAGCCGGTACTCCTCGGCGCGACCGGCGGCACGGCCCGGCACTCCCTGGTCACCGAGCACGCACTGCGCCCGCTCTTCACCCACCTGCGCGCGCTCGTCCTGCCGACCGCCGTGTACGCGGCCTCGGAGGACTGGGGCGAGGAGGGACTGGCGCAGCGGATCGCCCGGGCGGGCGCCGAGCTGGCACGCTTCACGACGCCCGCCGCGGTCCCCGGACCGGGCGCCGCCCCCGGCGTCGACACCGCCGCCGCGATCGCACCCCGTTCGCTGACCGGGGCGATCACGTCCGTGGACCCGGCGGACGGGTTCGTGACGGTGCCGTTGGAACAGCGGCTGGCAGCGCTGCGGGTCCCGTAACCGCTGCCATGCCACGCCCGCCACCCGCTGCGCACCGCCCACGGGCGGCGGGCGCCCGATATTCGATGGGGCCGAGGCCACCTCAGCAGGCACAATGCCCAGCGATGACCTCTACCGCCGACGACATGCTCGTCGCCCTCGAACCCCTCCCGCACGCCGCCCGGCTCCGGTACACCGCCGTCACGGCCCACCGGCTCGCAGCCCGGGAGGGCGCACTGCGGCCCCTGCTCACCGCCCTGGACGCGCGCGGCCCGTACGAGCGCCGCCTCGCCGCGCTGGCCGCCCTCACCGGCGGAGACGTCGCGCACCTCGCCGCGCGCCTCGCCGACAGCGACCCCGTCGTACGCCGCTACGCGCTCCGCGGCGCCCGCCGGCTGCCCGTCCCCGACGTCGCTGTCGAGGCCGCGTACGACGACGCGCCCGCGGTGGTCCGGGCCGACCTGGCACGGCTGCTGCGCGACGGACGACGGCCCCGGCTCGCCGAGCGGCTGGCCCTCCGGGCGCGCACCGAGTACGGCGACCAGGACGCGGCCCGCCTCCTGCCGGGCTGCTCGCCGGAGTTCACGGCGAAGCTGCTGCCCGAACTCGCCGGGGCGCTCGCCTTCGAGGACTGGAGCACGCTGGCCGCCCGCCACCCCGTCGCCGTCCTCGACCACGCGGAGCGCGAACTCGGCGCCCTCCCCGAGCCGTTGCGCGAACGCTGGTGGAAGCGGCACGCCACCGCGATCGCCGCCGCCTTGCCCGCCGCTCCCGGGCGGGTCCTGGACCTGCTGGAACGTTACGGCCCGGACAACCTGCCCGATCCGGTGCACGGCCGGCTGGGCCACCTCGTCGCGGTGGACGCCGAGCGCGTCGCCCGCTGGTTCGCCGACCCCGCCCGGACGGCCGCGCGCTGGGAACGGACCCCCGGCCCGGCGGTCCTGCGGCAGCTGGTGGCGGCGGACCCGCCGTCGCTGCCCGGGCTCGGTGCCCGGTGGTTCCACCGGAACGCCTTCTGCGTCCTGCTGCGGTCGGTGCCACCGGCGCGCCGGCCCGGCTTCCTGGACGCCGTCGTCGCTGAGGGCGGCTCCCGCCGGAAACTCGGCGCGCACGCAGGCGTCCTCGCCCTGCTGCCTGCCGCCGAACGGCACGCAAGGGCCCGCTCCCTGATCGAGGGACTCGGCACCGAACGCCGCACGGGCTGGGAACTGTGGTTCCCGCTCGCCCTCCTGCCGCCCGCCGAGGCCCGCCCCGAACTCCTGTCGGCCCTCGGCACCGGCGACGCCGACGACCGGGGGACGGTCTGGGAACAGCTGACCCTCAACGCCGGCCACACCCGCGATCCGCACGAGGTGGCCGAGGTCCTCGCGCTGGCCGCCGAGCGGCTGGCGGGCGAGCGGGACCCCGTACGCAGGGAGGCCCTGGCCGCCTTCGCCGGCCTGCCCGTACCGCTGCTCGTTCGGGCCCTCGGAGCCACCCCGCCCGTCGGCGGGCGGAGCGGGTCAGAGTCCCTGGAACGGCTGTCGCTGGACGCCCTGCGGGCCCGGGACTGCGCGCCGATGACCCGGGACACCATCCGGACCCTGGCCGTGACCCTGCTCGCCGCCGCCACGGACACGACCGCCGCCCCCGCCGCCCCGAGGACCGCCGTACGCATGCTGGAGGCGCTGACCGCGCACACCGGCACGGTGGAACTCGGCCCACCGGGCAGCATCCGGCGCACCGGCGCGATACGCGCCGTCGTCGACGCCCTCCGCCCGTGGCTGGACCGAGCCGCCGCCCACGGGGACGTGGCGCCCCTGCTCGCGCTGGTCACGGCCTGCGGACACCGCGCCCACCGGATCCCGGAACTCCAGGACCGCCTCGAACAGGCCCTCCACACCTGCCCGGACGCCCGCTTCGCGGAGGTGGCCGCGGCCTGGCTGGCCGACCCCGCGACCCGCGGCGACCGCCTCACGGAGCTGCTGGCGCTGGAGCCCTCCGCGGTGTTCCTGCCCCCGGTGCTCGCCGTACTCGCTGCGGAGCGCACCGACCTGCTGGACCGCGCGCTGCCCCAGGCCCCGCCCCCGGACGGCCGATTCCCGGCGGCCGGCGCGCCCCGGCCCATGCCGCCCTTCCGGTACGCCGACCGGTGGCTGCCCCGGCAGCAGGAGGCCGCGGTAGGGCTGGCCGCGGCCGTCGTCGCCGATCCCGGCCGCGGCCTCGACGAGCGCGCCGCGCTTCTGCGGGCGGTGGCCCCGGTACCCGAGTACGGACGGGCCCTGCTCCAGCGGTACGCGGCCGCGGCCGACGACACCGCGCCCGGCCGGGCGCGGGCCCTGACGGATGCGGCCCTGGACGCGTCCGCCCACACCTGCGACCCCGCCTCGGCCCTCGCCGCCCTGCTCGACCACGCCGGCGGCGAAGGGGCCGCAGCGGCATGGTCCGCGGCCGGCCGGGCGGCGGCCCACGCCAGGCCCAGCCGGGTCGCGGCCCTGGTCGGGGACGTCCTGACCCGCGAGAGCGGAGTGAAGGTCACCGTCCGGAAGGCGGCGGCCCGGCTCGCCGTCCGCCACCTCGCCCCGGGCGCCGCCACCGCGCTCCTGGCCGCCGCGGGCCGTACCCCGGGCGTCCATCCGGACGTGCACGCCACCGTCGTCGGCCTGGCCCCGGCACTGCTTCCGGATGCGGAGATGTGGGCCCTGCTGGAATCGGCGGTCGCCCACGGGCCGGACGTCGCCCGGCGCGCACTGCTGGACTGGAGCCCGGGGGACCTGGCCCCGGCCCACCGGCCCCGGTACGGGGCGCTCGTCGCCAGGCTGCCCCTGGTCGCCGAGGAACACACCGTGGACGAGGCCGTGCGCGAGCTCGCCGACTGGGCTCGGTACGCACCTGCGGCCGGGACGATGCTGGCGGACCTCTACACCGACTTCACCTCACCCCTGCCGGAATGGCGGTCGCGCAGCGGGCTGTTGGAGCTGGCCCAGTCCGAACTGCCGCACCCCGTCGGCGGGGTGGCGCCCGGCAGCCTCCTCCACGGCGTCGTGGAACGGCTGCTGGAACGCGTCGCGGCCGGAGAAGCGGAGGGCGGCGGACCCGGCGGGGACCTGCCGGCACGCCGCCGCCTGCACCACCTCGCCGAGTCGTGGATTCGCGACCGCCGGATCTACGCGGCCCTCGCCCGGCAGATGGCGACGGAACAGGCCGTCACCGCCACCCGCACCGCCCTCCTCGTCCGGGCGGTCGACCTGGCGGCGGCCGAGCCAGAACTGCTGATCGCGCTGCACGAGCTGATCGCGGCGATCGGGGACCGCCCCGTCCTCGCGGGCCGGGTGGCGGAGGACCTCGAAGACAACCACCGGTACGGCGACCCGCTCGCCGACCCCACGGCCGCCCTCGCCGCGGTCCGTTCCCTGGGCGCCGACGGCGGTGTCGTGCAGGGACTCCTCGCCGTCGCCCTGGCCACCGCCCTCGGGTGCCGCCAGAACTGGCCGGACCCCTGCCGCGCCGCCGTCGTCGACCTGCGCCGCCACCCCGACCTGGAAGTCAGGGAGGCGGCGTACGCCACGGACCTGCGCGGGACCTGAGCCCGCCCTGGCACCGCGAACAGGTGCGGACAGGACTGGACGGTCAACGCCTCCGCCGGGCATGGAAAGCGGACACCGCCCGGCGTGAGGCTGTGCGCCGTGAACCTTGGACGTGCGAAGGACGGTACGGCCGCCCCGGCCGCCCCACCCCGCACCGGGGCCCCGCACTCGCGGCGCTCGCCGCAGCGCGGTTCCCCGTGATGCTCGCCACCTCGATCGTGAACGTGGCGCTGCCGCAGATCCGTGCCGGGGCGGGTCTGTCGGACGGCGGGACCCGCTCCCTCGACGACGCTCGCGCGACTGACGCCCCGCGGCCGGTCCGGACGACGGGCGAGCTGCACCCGCCGGCCGAGCTGCACCGCCGGCCGAGCGCTGCGGCGCGCCGCATATGACTCGTCGGCGCGGCGGGCGGGGCGCGCGGCACCATGGCAAGTGCCCGCGATGCTCGTTCCCCTGGAGGATGCGCCGTGTACGTCGCTTCGCCGGCCGGCGGTGGCCCCGCCGAGCCGGACACCCGTCCGATCCGTCCCGCGCACGCGTGCCCACCACCGCCACGGGCGACGCTGCGATGACGCCGTCGGCCTTCGAGGAGCTGCTCGCCGACGCGCGCGCCACCCTGCCCGGCATGGTGGCACTGCGCCGCAGCATCCACCGCCACCCCGAAACCGGCGCGTACCTGCCCCGCACTCAACAGGCGGTCCTGGAGGCACTGGACGGGCTGGGGCTCGACGTGGCCACCGGGGCGGCCCTGAGTTCCGTCACCGCACGCCTCGAAGGCGCCCGGCCCGGCCCGACGGTCCTGCTGCGCGCCGACATGGACGCGCTGCCCCTGGACGAGGACACCGGCCTGGACTTCTCCTCCACGGTGCCGGGCGCCATGCACGCCTGCGGACACGACACGCACACCGCCATGCTCGTCGGAGCCGCCCGGCTGCTCGCGGCCCGCCGCTCACAACTGGCCGGCAGCGTCGTCTTCATGTTCCAGCCCGCGGAGGAATCCGGCGGCGGCGCCCGGCACATGATCGACGAAGGGGTTCTGGAGACCGCCGACGGCGGCCGGGTCGCGGCCGCCTTCGCCCTTCACGTCACCACCCGCTTCGCCGCCGGCACCCTCCACCTGCGGCCCGGCCCCACCTTCGCCGCATCCGACGGGCTGCACGTGACCGTACGCGGCCGCGGCGGACACGCCTCCGCCCCGCACCGGGCACTCGACCCCGTCCCCGTCGCCTGCGAGATCGTCCAAGCCCTGCAGACCATGGTCACGCGGACCCTCGACGTCTTCGATCCGGCCGTGGTCACCGTCGCCTCGATCCACGCCGGCACCACCACCAACGTCATCCCCGAAACCGCCGAGATCCACGGAACCTTCCGCACCCTCACCCCCGCCACCCGGCACCTGGTGCGCGACGGCATCACCCGTATCGCCCAACACGTCGCCGCCGCCCACGGAGCACACGCCGACGTCACGCTGACCGAGGGCTACCCGCCCGTCGTCAACGACCCCGCCCGCACGGCGGCCCTCCACGAGGCCGCGGCCGCGCTCCTCGGTCCCGGCCGGGTCCACCATCTGCCCGCACCGATCATGGGCGCCGAGGACTTCTCGTACGTCCTGCAACGGGTGCCGGGCGCGATGGCCTTCCTCGGGGCGTGCCCGCCCGGCGTCCCGCCGGCGCAGGGTCCCGACATCCACTCCAACCGCGTGGTCTTCGAGGAGGACGCCATGGCCACCGGAGCCGCCGTCCACGCGGTCGCGGCCCTGCACGCGGGAACCCGCCCCGGCGCCGGTGACGGCAGCGGCACAGGCAGCCCTCAGTCCTGCCAGTAGAACAGCAGTGTGCTGACGTCGAGCGGTTCGCGCGCCCCGAAGTAGTACACGCCGAGGCCGGTGACGCGGACGGCGCCGGTGGACCGGTCGATCCAGCGGAAGCCGGCCCCCTCCAGGGCGGCGCGTGCGGCGGGGTCGTCCTCGTGGTCGCCCGCGAACGGCCCCAGCGTGCTGATGTACACCTCGCTCCGGCCGCCCTCCCCGTACCCGATCACGTGGTACGTCCCGCCGCCCTGGCGGTGGGCTTCCCCGCAAGAGAGCGGGGGACGCGGAACCAGCCCCGCCGCGGTCAGCGCCGCCGCCGCCAGGGCCAGTTGCCGCTCCTCGTCCGGCGGCTGCGGCGGCTTTGTGCACAGGGCCTCGATCCGCCATCGCGGGTCGCTCTGCTTCTCGCACTCGTGCCCGTACTCGTGGACGATCGCCCGGCGCAGCTCCTCGTCCAGGCCCTCGACCTCCACCCGCGGGCGCCCCAGAGCCTCGTACACGGCACGGGTCTGCGCCGCGTCACCGGTCAGCCAGTGCAGCGCGAAGGCCGCCCACAGCGCGGCATCGGGGGTGGGCGCCCCGGCGAGGTAGGCGCGGATCCGGTCCGGGCAGGTCAGAAGCGACTGCGCGAGGTGGGCCACGGCGGGGTCGGGGTCGGCGAGCGCGTCGACGACGTCCCCGCCGGCCCGGCCCCGCATGCGCACGGCCGCGGCACGGTCCTCCGGCCGTCCGCCCGCGAGCTCGGCGAGCACCGCCTGCGCCCCGTACCGCTCCGCGAGCGCGTCCAGCCCGGCGTCACCGACGGCCCGCCGGGTCCACCAGTGACTGAACGCGAGGGTCGCCAACTCGGCCGCCGCCGTGAGGTCACCGAGGGCCCCGCGCGCCCGGAGGACCGCCTCCGGCATGCCGTACGCCTCCTCGCGCCGCCGGTCCTCGTGCCGCAGCCAGGGCAGGAGTTCGGCGCGGTCCGACAGGACGTCCAGCAGCGCCTTGCGGACCGTGCCGGTGTCACCGGTGTCGCGGACGCACGCGAGCAGTTCACCCAGGCGTGCCTGCGGCACCCGGCCGGTCAGCGCCTCCACGCAGGCCGTCCGGCGCCACCAGGGCTCCGCGCGGTCGACGGCGCAGCGCGCGAGGCGGTCGGCGTCGCAGGCCCGCAGCCCGGCGGCGTCGATCCGGCCGGCCTCGGGCGCGAGGGTCTTGATGTTCGGCATCCGGGGATGCTACTTCGCGCCCCGGCGTGCCCCGCAGCGGATTTGGGGGCCGCCCGCCGGCTCGCGCACGGCCCGGTCCGATCGATCAGGTCATGACGGCACACCGCGAACGGACCAACCACCGGACGGCTTCCCTCCGGCGTCCGGGGCCCCGGGCCCGGTCCCGCGGGAGCCGTGTCCCGTGCGCGATCGGTCGTGCGCGGGAACGCGCCGGACTGCGCCGGGCCCGGGAGCGGGATATCAAGGAGCGTGACGGTGAGCGCGAGGCTCCGGCGGTCACCACCCCACGGCTGAGGAGTACGTCTCGTGGAGTTCGAGGTCAATGGCGCCCGCCGCACGGTCGACGTGGACGACGACCCGGCCGCCGTGGAGGTGGTGCGCGACCGCCTGGGACTGACCGGCACCAAACTGGTCTGCGCGGGCGGCGTGTGCGGGGCCTGCACGATCCAGGTCGACGGCGAGCCCCGGGTGTCCTGCCTGACGCCCGCCGCCCGGCTGGCCGGACGGCGGGTGACGACGGTCGAGGGCCTGGCGGCCCACCCCGTGGCACGCGCCTTCGCAGGCGAGGACGCCCTCCAGTGCGGCTACTGCACCCCCGGGTTCGTGGTCGAGGCGGCGGCCTTCTTCGAACGGTGGCGCGCCGAGCACGGCCCCACCCGACCCGGCCGCGAGCAGATCGCGGCAGCCCTGGCCGGCCACCTCTGCCGCTGCGGTGCCTACGAGGGGATCTACAGAGCGGTCGCCGCGGCATGCGCCGGCGACTACGACACGGCACCGACCGGCAGGCAGCTGCGGGCCGTCCCGCGCACCGAAGCCCCCGAGAAGACCGACGGATCCGCCCGCTACACCACGGACCTGCACCCCGAAGGCCTGCTGGAGGGCGTGATCATCCGCTCGCCGCACGCCCACGCGCACGTACGCTCCCTCGAAGCCGGCGACCTGCCCTTCGTACCGCTGCTGCCCCCCGACGGCGTGGTCCGGTACGTCGGGCAGCCCGTCGCCGCGGTCGCGGCACCCGACCGGGCCGCCGCACGAGCCGCGGCCGCGCGCGTCACGGTGGACTACGAGGTGCTCCCGGCGGCCCTGGACGCGGGCCTGGCCCGCACCGGCGAGGGACCCCTGGTCTACGAGGACAAGGCGGCGCGCAAGCGGGCGCCCGGGTCCGGCGAGACCCCCCAGCTGGTGCCCGCCCGCTGGCGCGGCAACCTGCGGGGCCCGTCCGCCATGAGCAGGCGCCCCGCCGCGGCCGTACGCCGCATCCAGGAAGCCCGTACCAAGAACCCCGACCGGGTCGTGGAAGGCGTGTTCACCACCGCCTCACAGACCCACACCCCCCTGGAACCGCACGCCTGCCTGGCCCACTGGGCCGACGGCACCCTCCACATCCAGGTGTCCACGCAGTCGGTGAAACGCGTGGCCGAACTCGCCGCCGAACGCTTCGGCGTGCCCCCCGACCGGGTGGTGGCGCGGGCCGTGCACGTGGGCGGCGGCTTCGGCTGCAAGATGGGCCTGACCTCCGACGTCGTCGCCGCCGTGGAGCTGGCCCGACTGCACGAAGCCCCGGTACGGGTCGTGCTGGACCGGGACGAGGAACTCACCGACGGCGGCTATCGGCCCGGCACCCGGATCCGGCTGGCGATGGCCGCCGACGCGGCCGGCGGCCTCAGCGCGCTGGCCATCGACGCGGACACCGACGGCGGGGTCTCGGTGGGCGGCTCCGTGGCGGCACTGGCCCGGTTCATGTACGGCAAGGCCCCCCGCCGGCTCCGGGACTTCGACACGGTCACCCACCGGCCCCCCGGCGCCCCGTTCCGCGGCCCGGGCGGACCCACCTTGTGCTGGGCCCTGGAACAGGCCGTCGACGAGATGGCCCACCGCCTCGGCGAGGACCCGATCGCCCTGCGCCGCCGCTGGGACGGCAACCCCAAGCGGCACGCCCTGTACGAGCGGGCCGCGGCCCTGCCGGTCTGGTCGGGCCGTCGCGGCGGCACCGGGCGGTTCCGCCGCGGCGTCGGCGTCGCGGCGGCCAACTGGCTGTACTTCCTCGATCCCGTCACCGAGGTCGAACTCACCGTCGAGGACGGGGCCGTCGTCGCCCGCTGCGCCGTACAGGACATGGGCACGGGCTCGCGAACCGTATTGCTTCGGGCCGTCGCCGAGGCGCTGGGCCTGCCGGAGGCGAGGGTGCGCGCCGAGATCGGCCACAGCGACGCCGTCCACGGCCCCGTCTCCGGTGGCAGCCGCACCACACCCTCCCTCGTGCCCGCCGCCGTGGACGCCGCGGCCCGGCTGCGAGACGCGCTCGGCGGATCCGATGTCGCCGCCCGGCTGGACGCGGCACACGGCGTACGGGTGACCGGCCGCCGCCCCCGGGACCGCCGGGGCTTCGTCACCCCCTTCACCCTGGGCGGTATCGCCGTCGGCCGCGGCTTCACCGGATCGGTCCAGGTCGCCGAGGTCGAGGTCGACACGCGGCTCGGCCGGATCCGCCCGCTGAGCGTGTGGAGCGGCATCGCCGCCGGCCGCATCCACGAGGACCGGCTGGCACGCGGCCAGTGCGAGGGCGCCGTCGTCCAGGGCATCGGCTACGCCCTGTTCGAGGAGCGGCGCGCCGACCCCGTCACCGGCCGGGTGCTGACCGAGAACCTGGAGGACTACCGCATCCCGGGGATCGGCGACACCCCCGAGATCACCGTCCACTTCCACCAGGAGGGCTTCGAGCACGTCCCCGGCGGCGGGGTGGGCCTCGGCGAGATCGCCACCCTGCCCACCGCGGCGTGCCTGGCCAACGCGGTCCACGACGCGACCGGCTGGCGCCCGTACGACATGCCCATCCGCCCCGACCGGCTCCTGGAAGGACTGCGTACGTGAGCACCGAGCCCGATCTCACCGACCTGTCGGCCGCCGTGCGGGCCTCCGGCGGCGAGTTGCGCGCCGGTGGCACCGACACCGGCGCCCGGCAGCGCAGCGGCGTCTCCACCGGGCCGTTCACCGACCTCGACGGCGCCGCCGACCTGCACGGCACCAGGCCGCTGCCCGGCGGCGGGCTGCGGATCGGCGCCCTGACCACCCTCGCCGCGCTGGCCGCCGATCCGCAGGTGCGCGCGGGCTGGCCGGCCCTCGCGGTGTCCGCCGGGACCGCGGCCACCCCGCAGATCCGCGCCGCGGGCACCCTGGGCGGCAACCTGCTGCAGCGCAACCGCTGTTGGTACTACCGCAACCCGCACGTCAGCTGCCTGCAGAAGGGCGGCGCCGGCTGCCCCGCGCGCGAGGGCGACCACCACTTCGGCGTGGTCAGCGGAGGGGGCCCCTGCATCACCCCGCACCCGTCCACCCTGGCGATGGCCCTGCTCACCTACGACGCCCGGGCCGAGATCCACGGCGAACCCCCGCGTGCGGTCGCCGACTTGTACGGCGACGGCGACCGGCTCCACCGGACCGACCACCTCCTGCCGCCGGACCGCATCCTCACCGCGGTCCGGCTCCCCGCACCCCTGCCCGGCGAACGCGCCGCCTGCCACCGGGCCACCAGCCGGGCCCACGCCGAGTGGCCCCTCGTCGAGGCCACCGCCCGGCTCGCACTCGACGGAGCCACCGTCACGCACGCCGCGGTCGCCGCGGGCGGGGTGGCGCGCGTCCCGCTGCGGCTTCCGGAGGTGGAGGCCGCGCTCATCGGCCGCGAGGCCACCCCCGGCACCCTCGCCGCGGCGGCCGCGACCGTACTGGACCGCTGCCGGCCGCTGCCGCAGACCGGCTACAAGACCACGCTGTTCCGCGACACGGTCCTGGAGGTCCTCGAACAGGCGACCGGTACGCCCACCGCCGGACCGGCGCGCTGACCACATCCCACCGGCCGGGATCGCGCACAGATTTCTTAGCAACAGAGGCCAACTATTGGCCCGTTCACCGCCGGGACGACTACAAAGGTCGAGACCGAACCGAAACCGAATCCGGCGATGGGGACCACGTCACCCGTCGGTGATCGGAATGATGTCGAAGGCGGTGGATGCGCGTGCGTGAGTACAGCGAGGTCGAACCGATTCCGTTCAGATTACTTACGAGGAGTCCGGTTTCCGGCTCCTCCACCTGATGCAGGCGGCCATGCTGAAACCCGTGTCGTTTTCCTCGGCGTACGCATCGGTGGACGAGTATCGGCTCCTGACGTCGGCCATCCGGTCGAGAGCGGCAGATGCTGACGGTCTTTTCAGCATGGCCGGCCCGGGGGATGAGGGGAAAACCCATCTCCCCCTCCGCATTCAACTTCGCGGTGTGTTCATCGAGCTCTACATCGAGCTCCGTCACCACGATGCCGGCCCTCGCATCACCGGATTCCGCAACACCTTCGAGAACGGGCAGGCCCCGCCCGAAGGCTACGTCCGCCACGTGCGGGACGCGGCCCCCCCACCCGGCATGCGCCGAGCGCAGGAACTGCCGTTCGGCGGCCGGCGCCGCGACCTCGAGACGGCCGCGGGCGTGCGGAGTCCGGGGATCCTCCTGGGGCGCCGTCCCCTGGGCGACGCGGTCATGTGGCTGCACCGGAACCGTGATCCGAAATCCACCGCGCACGGAATGCTCGTGCTCTCGGTGATGCTCTGCGACGCCGCCCGATTCCCCGCCCTGGCCGATGCGATGTCACGCATCTGGATGACCGGGGGAACGCTGCCGGACGCAGTGGGCGCCAAAAAATCTTCAAACAGACACCAATCCACAGGCGTTGGGGCGCCGAAGAAGGAACGAGGCCCTCTCCGGGGGCTCGTTTCGACCCCGTACGATCTGCGATTCCCGTCCCGGGGATCAACGGAACAGGAGCGAATGTGATAGTCAAGCGTGCCGGTCGCCACGTGGTTCTCGCCGCTGTACCCACCGCCGTGTTCCTGACCCTCGGTCTTTCCGGACCAGCTCTCGCGGAGGGCGCAAAGGCGTACCAGATCGACCTGGCGCAGCTGAACGAATCGGGCTCCCGCGGCACGGTCATGCTCAGCCTCAAGGGAAACCAGCTGACCGTGCAGATCGAGTCCGAAGGCATGGTGCCCGGATCGCCGTCTGCGCAGCACCTGCACGGCTCGACGAAGGGACACGACTTCAAGTGCCCTGACGCGACCGACGACACCAACCGCGACGGAGTCCTCAACAACACCGAGGCCACGCACGACTACGGCGACATCAACATCTCCCTCACCACGTCGGGTGACACCAAGGCCACCAGCGGTCTCGCCGTGGACCGCATGCCCGTCGCCGACAAGAAGGGCAAGATCTCCTACAAGCGGACCATCACCGTCGGCCAGGACGTGGTCGACCACATCAAGGACCTGCACGTCGTACAGCACGGCATCGACCGCAACAAGAACGGCAAGTACGACTTCGAGGGCGCCGGCAAGAGCGAGCTCGACCCGAAGCTGCCCCAGGAAGCCACGGCTCCGACCAACTGCGGAGAGGTCAAGGGCGCGGCCGTGGGATCCATCCCGGTCGGAGCCATCGAGACCGGCGGTGGTTCCCTCGAGAACGCCTCGGTGCAGGTGACGATGCGCGACGGCGTGGCGATCACCGTGCTCGCCGTGGCGGCCGGTGCGGTGGCACTCACGCGCAAGCGGGCCTCCGCCGTCCCCGTCCGCCAGGACAACACGGGGGGCGGCGCGTGAAGCGGCCCCCCGCACCCGTCGCGACCGCCCCGTCGACCGAGCGGCCCCGCCCCCGCCGTGCCGCACGGCGCACCGTACGCCCCCTGGCCGCGGCTGCCCTCGCCGCCATGCTGCTCGCGGGCTGCGGAGGCCAGAACGCGGCGAAGCCCCCCGCCCCACCGGGGCAGGCCGGGCAGGGCGGCGCACCGGGCGCCGCCGCCCCCGCCGGGAAGCCCGCCGGCGGCGACGCCGCGACATCCGCGGACGGATCGCAGAACGGAACGGGCACAGGCGCGGGCACCGGTAAGGGCGCCGGTGCGGGCCGGGCCGAGCAGGCCCTCGCCCGGTCGGAACCGCAGAAGATCACGATTCCCTCCCTGGGGCTGACCAGCTCCCTGGAGACGCTGCGGCAGAACGCGGACGGCACCATGCAGACCCCGAAGGACCCCGCGCTCGCGGGCTGGTACGAGCCGGGACCGACGCCCGGCTCCCAGGGACCGGCCGTGATCGCAGGACACGTCACGTGGAACGGAGCATCAGCGGTGTTCGAGAAGCTCAAGACGATGAAGGGCGGTGACACCATCAAGGTGACCCGTAAGGACGGCAAGACGGTCACGTTCACGGTGGACCGGGTCAGCGAGTACCCGAAGGCCGAGTTCCCCACGCTGGAGGTCTACAAGAACCTCGACCACGCGGGCCTGCGCCTGGTGACCTGCGGCGGAGACTTCGACCCCAAGAAGCACTACTACGACAGCAACGTGGTCGTGTTCGCCCGTATGACGGGCGCCGCGTAGCACCGCGCTGCACCGCCAGGTCAGGGCGGCGGGTCCTGGAGACGTCCGTCGGCCGCAACCCCCCCACTGCGGTCGGCGGACCCCGCCGACAGGCCCCGTCGACAGCCCCCGCCGTCGGACCCCGTCGGCGGCCCCTCGCGACTGACGTTTCATCCGCGGGATCGTGAGCAGGCGAGCTTTCGTCATCACCATCCCACGGAAGGAGCAAGCAATGTCCGACGTGTCGCGACTCCCGGGCCTGGCCGAGCACCACTGGGCCTGGCAGGCGGAAGCGGCCTGCCGGGGCCTTGGTTCGCGCAAGTTCTTCCACCCGGCGGGGGAGCGCGGTGAGGACCGCGCCGCCCGCGACCAGGCGGCCAAGGAGATCTGCGCCCGCTGCCCGGTGCGGGCCGAGTGCCTGCGGCACGCGCTGAACACGGGGGAGGCCTACGGGGTGTGGGGCGGGCTCACCACGGAGGAACGCCGGGCCTACGCGGCCCGCCGGGCCGTGGGCGCGGCGGCCTGACGGGCGGACCTCAGGGAAGGCCGGTGCTCAGGGGAAGGCGCGCTCCGGCACGTACGGAATCGATGACCGCTTCGTGCAGGGCGCGGCTCGCCTCCTCACTGGGGCAGGGGACGGGGCTTCCCGCGAGGGGGAGCCAGTCGGACGCCCCGCTGTACTGCACCGTGACGTAGGCCAGGCCTTCGACCTCGGTCCACGTGGTGTGGATGTCGAGCTCACCGGTGAGGACGGGGCCCGACTCGCCGGTCTTGACTCCGTCCCGACCGGCGAAGATCCCGCAGGTGGTCCACGATGCCCAGCTCATCCGGCCTCCTTGCCGCACTGCGCACTGCACACTGCACTTTGAACACTGCACTCGTCGTCCTGCCAGTGTGAACGCGCCGGGCCTCCCGCGCCCTGCGGAGCGGGGTGTCGTACCGCCGCGGTGACGGAACGTGCACGGAAATCCCGGTGCGACGGCCTGGCCGGGGCACGTGGTGGCGGCCCGCGCGGTCTGGTCTCCCGGTGGGGGAGGCGACTGCCGGGTCGTGTCGTGCCTCCGGACCGATCGACGGGTATGGATCTTCTTCCCTTTTCCGCTGATGCCGCAGCCGCGGTGGCCGGCTGGCCGGCCTCGGCCAAAGGGGCTGGGCCGCGACCTGGTGAGGGCTCCTGGCCCGGGCCGTCGGGGCGGGCTCCTGCGAGGTCTTCATGCGCGTGCACCCGCACAACGCGTGGGCTCTGCGGTGCTACCAGGGGGGCCGGGTTCGCGCCCGTGGCCCCCGCTCTCGCCCGGGCCTGGAACGAGGCCCAGCCGGTTCGGCTGCGTATGGCTCCGGGGCGATACCGGAGCCCCCGGCGGCCCTACGGGAATCAGCTCGTCCAGGTCTTGGGCCGGGAGGCGACCTCCCGGACCGGGAGCCCGTCCCGCCCCGCCTGGGCCAGGGGGAGCACGCTGTCCGGGCTCGGGCTCGCCGGACGACCGCACGCCGTCAGGCAGGCCGGCGTGACCGTGGCCGCGAACAGCAGGTACCGCACCTCCAGGCTCGGGCCGGGGCACCGGTCCTCCCGACCTCGGCCGCGCACCGGCCGGTCGGCGTACGCGGCCCGGAACGCCGCCGCGCCCACCATCAACGGGGCGCGTCACCGACAGCGCCCGCAGGCGAACGCCGAACCGGGCCCGCGGCGCCGCCGCCGGAACGGCGCCGCGGCCGGGCGTGCGCTGCTCCGCTGGGCGGTCGCCCGTTCGGCGGACCTGCGCGCGGGCCCGGGGTCGCCGCCGCCCTGACGGGATACGGATGTCGTCGCCGCACCACCACCGCGCCGCCGCCTCCGGGGAGACTTCGATGAGCTGGATCAACCGACGCGACCTCGCCCTGCTGGCGCTGCGGGCCGGAACCGGAGCGGTGCTCATGGCACACGGCACCCAGAAGCTGTTCGGGTGGTTCGGCGGAGCCGGTCTCGACAAGACGGCGGCCGCGATGGAGCACATGGGCTACACCCCCGGCCGGCAGAGCGCCCTGGCCGCGGGACTCGGCGAGACCGGGGGCGGGGCGCTGCTCGTCCTGGGCCTGGCCACGCCGGCGGCGGGCGCCGCGGCCGCGGGAGCCATGGCGGGCGCCGTGGCCGTCCACGCGCCCGCGGGCTTCTTCGCCCAGGGCGGCGGGTTCGAGTACCCGGCCTTCCTCGGGTTCACCGCCGCCGCCATCGGCCTCGCCGGGGCCGGCCGCTACTCCTTGGACCACGCCACCGGCCACACCTTCGACCAGCGGTGGATGCTCGCCCTGGCCTTCGCCACCAGCGCCGTCGCGGCGGCAGCCGTCGTCACCAAGCGCGTACGGGACCAGACGGACGAAGGCCAGGAGGAGGAGTGAACGACCGAACGCGTCGGCGGCCGGCCGGACGCGGACCCACCCCCATCGCCAGGAGGAGAGGAGCGGCAGATGGCCGGTAAGACGATTCTGGACCTCGGCGCACAGACCGACGCCGTGGCCCGTCTCGCGGCAGGCGTCCCGGACGCCCGGCTGGACGCCCCGACGCCCTGCCCCGACTACACGGTCGGTGTCCTGCTGGTCCACCTGACCGGTCTGGCCGTCGCCTTCCGCGACGCCGCACGCAAGGACCTGGGCCCCACGACCGACACCGCCCCGGACCCGGCCGCGACCCCGCTGCCCGCCGAGTGGCGTGAGGAACTGCCCCGCGTCCTCGGCGAACTGGCCGAGGCCTGGCGGGATCCGGCCGCCTGGACCGGTATGACCCGCGCCGGCAGCGTGGACCTGCCCGGCGACGTCGCGGGTGCGGTGGCCGTCGACGAACTGGTCGTCCACGGCTGGGACCTGGCCCGGGCGACCGGCCAGGAGTACGCGCCCGACCAGGCCGCGCTGCGCGCCGCGTACGAATTCCTGCTGGCGGCCGCCGAGGACGAGACCCGCGGCGGGGGCATCTTCGGCCCGGTCGTGCCCGTACCGGACGACGCCCCGCTGCTGGACCGGGCAGTCGGCCTGAGCGGCCGCGACCCGGCCTGGGCACCCCCGGCGTCCCCGTGACCAGGCGCGGCGGGCCGCGCGCCGCGTGCCGTGCACGGGTATGCCCGCCGGACGGGGGTACGTTCCGCCGCATGCGAACTCATGATCTCGTGATCGTCGGGGCGGGCTCCGGCAACACCGTCGTCGACGAGCGCTTCTCGCACCTGGACGTGGCCGTCATCGACGAGGGGCCGTTCGGCGGCACCTGCCTGAACCGCGGATGCATCCCCAGCAAGATGCTCGTGCACGTCGCGGACCTCACCGACACGATCCGCGAGGCCGGCCGGTTCGGCGTGGAGGCCCGGCCGGGCCGCGTGGACTGGCCCGCCGTCCGCGAACGGGTCTTCGGCCGACTGGACCAGGAGGCCGCCGAGGGGGAGCAGGGGCGGCGCGGCTCGGCGAACATCGACGTCCACAAGGGCCGCGCCCGCTTCACCGGCGACCGGACGCTCACCGTCGAGGCCGGCGCCGACACCGTCACGGTACGCGGAGAGCAGGTCGTCGTGGCCGTCGGCAGCCGCCCGGCCGTACCCCCGCCGGTCCGGGACGGCGGACTGCCGTACGAAACCTCCGACACGGTGATGCGCCTGGACCGCCCGCCGCGGCACCTCGCGGTGCTGGGCGGCGGCTACGTCGCAGCCGAACTCGCACACGTCTTCCACGCGGCGGGCAGCCGCATCACGGTCATCGAACAGGAGGACACACTGCTCTCCGCCCAGGACGAGACGGTCGCCGCCGCCTACACCGCCATCGCGTCCGAGCGCTACGACGTGCGTACGGGCAGGGCGCTGACCCGCGTCGAGGGCGAGCCGGGACGGCTGCGCCTGGTGTTGGACGACGGCCCGGCCGTCGAGGCGGACACTCTGCTCGTGGCGGTGGGACGCAACCCCAACAGCGACCGGATCGACGCCGGCCGCGCCGGGATCGACCTGCACGACGACGGCCGGATCGTCGTGGACGCCTTCCAGCGGACCAGCGCGGAGGGGGTGTTCGCCCTCGGAGACGTCTGCACGCCCTTCCCGCTCAAACACGTGGCGAACCGGGAGGCGCACGTCGTCGCGCACAACCTGCTCCACCCCGACGCTCCGGTCCGCACCTCCCACGAGGCCGTCCCCGCAGGGGTGTTCACCCGCCCCCAGATCGCGCAGGTCGGCAGGACCGAGCAGCAGTGCCGGCAGGAGGGACTCGACTACGCCGTCTCCGTACGCCGCTTCGCCGACACCGCCTACGGCTGGGCCCTGGAGGACACCACCGGCTTCTGCAAGGTACTGGCGGACCGCCGCACGGGACTTCTGCTGGGCGCCCACATCCTGGGCCCGCAGGCCGCGAGCCTGATCCAGCCGCTGGTGACCGCCATGAGCCTCGGCATCAAGGCCCTCGACCTCGCCCGTTCCCCGCTGTGGATCCACCCCGCGCCGACCGAGGCGGTCTCCAACGCCCTCCTCGACCTGGATCTCGGCGATCGCGGGCGGTAGACCGCCGGAGAGGTGCCGAGAACGCGGCACGGCTCCGTCCCAGGGGTACCGATAGCCGGAAACGAACCGCGATACGCAGAAGGAGCACCGCGTGGCGATCCAGCGGATGGACAACGTGGCCGTCGTCGTCGACGACCTGGAGGCCGCCATCGCCTTCTTCACCGAGCTCGGCATGGAGCTGGAAGACGAAGCGGAGATCGAGGGAATCTGGGCGGACCGGACGGTCGGCCTCGACGGGGTCCGCAGCGCCATCGCGATGATGCGCACCCCGGACGGCCACGGCAAACTGGAGCTGACGAAGTTCCACACCCCGGCGGCGATCACCACCGGACCGCACAACCCGCCACCCAACACTCTGGGCCTGCACCGTGTCATGTTCGCCGTCGACGACATCGACGACACGATCAGCCGCCTGCGCCGCCACGGCGCCGAACTCCTCGGCGAGGTGGCGCAGTACGAGAACGTCTACCGCCTCTGCAACCTTCGCGGCCCGGCGGGAATCATCGTGGCTCTGGCCGAACGGATCGGCTGAGGGCTGTCCCGCAACTGTTGACCGCGGGCGGGACGAGACCAAGCAGCTGAGTAGCGTGACACGGGGGCTCCTGCACGCTGCACCGGGTAATGCCCAGGCATCCCGTCCGGCGTTCGTCCTATCCTGTCCGCTGCCGTCCGCGCCCGGACGGGCTCGACGAAGGAGCGGCGGAGTGCCGGACGTGTACGAGGTCATGCTGGATGCCGAGTTGAGTAAGGCGTTCGACGTGTGGTCCGGCTATCTGAACGCCCGGACTGGCGAGGATCCCCAGGCCCGTGCGCGACTGTGTTCCACGTTGCAGTCGGCCCGCGAGGCAGCCGCGGGGGGCGAGACCGCCTCTGCACGCGCCTTGGTGACGGAGATGTACGGCGACGCCCGAGAGGCTGGCCTTCACCTGGCTCCCGTGGAGCCCGGACCCTGCACGGCGGACCGGCAGGCGCGCGACTACGCCAAGGACGAACTGCGGCAGGTGCTTCCTGTGCAGCTGCGCGAGGATCTCGACAGCATCGCGCTCTTCCTGCGCGTCACGGGGCGCCGCCTCTTGACCGTCCCCGGCCTCGACGCCGCCACGCGTCAGGACATCCTCTACATCTCGGCCCGCGCCGGGATGGCCCTCGATCTCGCCCACCCGACGGCAGCGCGACGGGAGCTCGAACGCCTCGAGGTCATTGCGCGACGCTGCAACGTGGCGCCCTGAGAGCCGAGCAGCCCGGTCGGATCCGCCGCCTGCCGTGTCAGCGGGCGGCGGCGGATCCGCTCGGTACGGTCGCCCAGGTACCGCCGTTCACCTTGTACACCGTCAGCCGGCGGTTGACCGTGTCACCGCTGCCGTCGAAGGCGACCCGGCCCGTGACGCCGTCGAAGGCCAGCCCCGCCACGGCCTGCGGCAGCTTCGCCCGGAGGTTGTCGGGGAGGGTGCCGTCGTTGGCCGCCACCACGGCCTTCACCGCTTCGATCAGCGACCACGTCGCGTCGTACGCGTAGGGGCCGTACCAGCCGGCCGCCTCCGGATAGCCCGCCTTCTGGTACCGGGCGAGGAAGTCCTGCCCCGCCGGCGATTCCTCGGCGGGTGCGCCGATGTTGGTCGCGAGGTCGCCCTCGGCCTTCGGATTCGACGTGAGGTACTGCTGGTCGAAGATGCCGTCGCCGCCCATCAGGGGGGCGTTCACCCCGGCCTGCTTGAGCTGCTGGGAGATCGGCGCAGCGGTGTCGTAGTAGCCGCCGAAGTAGACGGCGTCGGCCCCTGACGACCGGACCCTCGTGGCGAGGCCCTCGAAGGCGCGCTCTGCAGGGTCGACCTGCTCGGTACCGACGACGGTCCCGCCGAGCTTCGTGAACTCGGCCGTGAAACGGGAGCTGAGAGCGGTGCCGTGGGCGCTCGCGTCGTCGACCACGTACGCCTTGGTCTTCTTCGCCTCGCCGTGCAGGTACCGAGCGGCGAACGGCCCCTGGTCCACGTCCGTGGCGACGGTGCGGAAGTAGGTGGAGTACGGACGCGACGTGCTGCCGGCGGCCCAGCCGGGGCCGAGTGTCAGGACGGGGTCGGTGTTGCCCGGTGACACGACGGCCATGTTCGCTTGCGCGAGCGGTGCCACCAGCGTCTTGGCGACACCGGAGTTGAGCGGACCGACGACCCCGAGCACCTTCTCGTCGGACACGAACTGGGCGGCGTTGGAGGCACCCCTGGCGGGATCGGCCCCGTCGTCCAGGGCCTTGATCTCGAAGTTCACGCCGGGAACGTGCCCGGCTTCGTTGGCGGTCCTGGCCGCCAGGTCGGCGGAGTTCTTGATGCCGGCGCCCATCGAGGACATCCCGCCGCTCAGCGGTGCGTCCACCCCGATCACCACCGTGACGGAGGAAGGGGGCGCCCCGCTCCCGGCCGCCTTGCCGCCACCGCGGTCGTCGTCGCCGTGGGTGAGGCTCCAGGTCAGGACGGAGCCAGTGGCGAGGGTCGCCAGCGCCGCGCCCAGGACCACCGAGCGCCGGGTGAGGGTACGTCCCCGGACGGACGTCTGCTCGCCCTGCCTCGTCTCCTGCCTGGTCTCGGGCACGACCGGTGCCTCGGTCGGTGCTTCGGCCGGGGCCTCGGGCGGCGCCTCCGGTGCGGGCGGCGGCCCGCTCGGCCGGTCGGGCACGGAGCGCGGCGGCGTGCCGGCGGCGGACCCGGGGTCGAGGACCGTGGGGGTCGGCACCGACGCCGTCGTCGCCGGAACCGGCTCCGGCTCAGCTGCGTGCTCGGGTACCTGCTCCTGCGCCGGTACGGAGGGGGTCCTCGGGTCGGGCGGGGGTGTGGGCCCGGGCTCCGGTTCGCGCCCCTGCCCGGTGGAGGCATCGGGCAGGGACGGGGAGGACCGCAGCACCGAGGCGAGCATCCCGGCCGCTTCCGCGGCTTCCACGCGCTGCGCCGGATCCTTGGTGAGGAGCGCGTCCAGCAGGGGTGTCAGCGGGCCCGCGTGGACCGGGGGCCGGTGCGGCCGGGTGAACACGGCCACGGCGAGGGCGTGCAGCCCCTCCGCATCGAACGGCGGACGCCCCTCGACGGCGTGGTAGAGGGTGGCGCCCAGCGCCCACAGGTCGTTCGCAGGGGTCGGGCGCTTGCCCTCCAGCTGTTCCGGCGCCATGTACTGGGGTGTGCCGATGACGGTCCCGCTGTGGCTCAGCCTGGTCGTGGCGTCCGCGAGGTGGGCGATGCCGAAGTCGGTGAGGACGACGCGGTCCTTGGTCAGGAGCACGTTGTCCGGCTTGATGTCACGGTGGACGATCCGCGCTCCGTGCGCCTCGGCCAGCGCGTCGAGCAGGGCGGCGCCGATCTCGGCCACCCGCTGGACGGGCAGTCGGCCCTGGCTGCGGATGGCGGCGGCCAGGGACTTGCCGCGGACCAGCTCCATGACGATGACGGGGGCGCCGTCGTGCTCCACGACGTCATGGATGGTGATGATCCCGGGGTGGTTGAGCGTGACCGCCGCGCGGGCCTCGCCGATGAACCGCCGCAGCAGTGCGGCGCGGTCCCCGTCCTCCAGACCTGGCGGAAAGAGGATCTCCTTGACGGCGACCTCGCGCCCGAAGAGGTGCTGGTCGACGCCACGCCAGACCCGGCCCATACCGCCCTGGCCGATGCGTTCGACCAGCTGGTACCGGCCGGCGATGAATTCGGGATTCTGCTCGGTCACGCGCACACTCTAGATCCTGCTGAGCCGATCAGGTGACGGAAGTCTGGCTTGATCACGCCCTCGGTGAGGAGGGCGCCGTGTGCCCGTCCGGGAGAGGCGGACGAACTCCCTTCCCAGGTGTGCTGTTCTCCGGGTTTGGTGCGGGTGGGGGGTGTGGTGTGGATAGCGTCGCCCCATGGGTTTCGGTGGTGTGGGCGACGGCGGTGGTCGGGGGCGGGCGCCGCGGGGGCATGTGCTGTTGTTGGCGGCCGATGCAGCGGTGCGGCGTGGCGGGGTGCTGGTGGCTCCTGGTGTGAACGTCGCCGCGCTGGCGATGGTCCCGGCGGACGTGTTGCTGGGGTGCGAGGTGCCGGCTGACATGGTGTGTCTGGAGGGGGTGCGTGATCCGAACACGGTGTTGGCGCGGGTGCGGGTGGCCGTGGCGGCGACAGGTCCGCTGTTCGTGTACGTGTCCGGCCGGTTGACGGCGGATCGCCGCAGCCGGCGGTTGTTCGTCGCGTTGGCGGGGACGACGGCGGGCAGCGTGCGCTACACCTCGTTGCCGTGGGAGTGGCTGGTGGGGGAGTTGCGTTCGCGTTCGGGGGGTGTGACCACGGTGGTGGTCGACCTGGTGGCGGACAAGGAGGCGTGGCCACTGGTGGGGGAGGCGGGGGCGCTGCCGGGGCTCGCGGAACTTGCCGGGGTAGAGGTGTTCGGGGTGGTGTGCGGGCCGGATGTGCCGGCCGGGGGCGGAGGCGTCAGCGGGTACACCCGGCAGTGGATCGACCAGCTCCGGCGCGCTCCGGTGCGGCCGTCCGACGTGGAGGTACATGTGCTGGCGGTGGGGTCGGCCGCGCCGGCGCCGGGCACGCTGGTGGTGCCGTCCGCGCGCGAGCTGGAGATGCGCCGTTCGCCGGCGCCCGCCCGCCTACGCCGGGAACCGGGTCCTGGCCGGGAACCCGAGCCGGTGGCCGGGCCGGTTGCCGGGCCGGCCTCCCGGCCCGGACCGGTGGTGGAGGGGGACCCGCGGGCACGTCTGCACGCGTTGGCGGTGGAGGGCCGCCACGGCGAGGCGGATGCGCTGGCGAGGGCGTGGGAGCGGAGCGTGGTGGAGCGGTGGGGACGGGCGTCGGCGGAGGCGGTGCGGTGTGCGGAGATCCGTGCTGATCTTGCGCGGATGGCCGGCGATTTCGTGTCGGCGACCCGGTTGTGGGTGCATGCGGGGCGGGCGCGGCTGGAGTGGCAGGGTGGGGACGCGGCCGAGGTCCGTGACGCGGCGGCCGGAGCCCTGTACTGCTGGACGCAGGTGAAGGACCGGGCGGGCGCGTTGGAGGCGGGACCCGGCCTGGTGGATCTGCTGCGGACGCTGCCGCTTCCCGATCCCGGTCATCTGCGGCTGGCGGAGCGGCGGCTGGAAGCGCTGCGTGACCCCGGCCGCTCCGGCGCCCTGAACCCCTGATCCAGGACGCCGCATCTGCGGGTTTCAGTTGCTGCCGCCGGTGGCGGGGGTGTCCTTGTACTGGCCGTTCATGCGGGCGAAGTCGGCGCGCAGCGCCTCGTCATTGGCGACCTGGCCCTTGCCTGCCTGCACCATCGGCCCCTGCAGTGCGGTGCACTTGCCGGAGAGACCGTCGAGGTAGGTTTTCCAGGACTGGTACAGCTCGCTCTGTGCGGCTGCGCTCTCCACGCCGGGGACGGCCGCGCCGCTCTGCCCGGCCTCGAACTCGGCCTTGGCCTTCTTGATCCCCGACACCAGCTGGCCGACGTCGTTGCTGGCCTTGTTCCACACCGCCTGGTCGGATTTGAGGTCCTCGCCGCCCCCGCCCCCGCCCCCGCCGCCGTCGGGTGCGGTGCCGGCGAGGCGCATCTGCGTCGCGGCGGCCGTCCCTCCCTTGAGACCGGCCCATTCCGCGTCGAAGGAAGTACTGCTCATCCGAGCCCCCGTAGAAATCTGCGAATGCAATGATCAAAGGCTCATCCTACGAGTCGGGCCGGCCGTGCCCACCCTCGCCCCGCGGCCAATTGGGCCACCGGGCCGGTATGCCCCGGTTGGAGCTGATCACGCCGCGCCCGTACCGGGCTGGGAGTGCGAAGTGCGTTGTGCAAAGCCCGAGCCGCATCGACCGCCCTGGACGGCGGGGTAGGTGTGCATTGCATACTGCTGGACATGACGCTTTCGCCGGTTGCCCGCATCCATCTGATGATCACGTTCGTCCTGGTGATGTGCGGGGTGGCCGGTGGTGCCTGTTTCGGCTGGCTGCTGGGCGGGCGGGTGACGGGTGTGCTGGCTGCGGTGGCGGCCGCGCTGGGGGCGGGGATCGGCTCCTTCCTCTCGCGCAGGCACGTGGCCGACTTCCTCCGCCCGGCCCCGGCCCCCGAAGCCGTTTCCGTCCCCGTTTCCGTTCCTGTTTCCGCGCAGGCCCCGGCCCCGGTTCCCGCTTCCGATCCGCATCCGCTTCCGGTGGCGGTGGCTGTTTCGGATGCGGTGGGCGGGTATGCCGAAGGCGTCGCCGACGCGGTTCTGGTGAGTCTCGCGACGTACCAGGCGGCGGCCTTCCCACTGACCGCTTTCGGGGTCAGCGAGGAGGAACGGGATGCTCGCCGCGGTGTCGCCTACCGCGTGTGCGCCCACGAGGGCCTGCCGCAGTCGGTGCGGGTGTCGGCGGCCGCCGCCCTGGAGGCGGTCGACCAGGGTGTGGACGCGGGGCGCGCGCATGCCGCGATGAAGGCGCTGTCGCTGGCCGTCTACGACCACCGCACCACCCGCTGACTCGCACTGAAGCGGGAACCCGTGGGGCTGCCTGCGTGCGCGCTGATCCACCGGGGATCACGGCACAGCCCTTAGGGTGTCCTCACCAGGCGACCCGTATCCGGCGGGACGGCAACAGGCGTTGGTGTCGGTGGTGTTGGTGGACCTTCTGCGGCCCGATGATCCGCTGGAGATGGGCGGCTACCGCCTGCTGGCGCGCCTGGGCGAGGGCGGGATGGGTGAGGTGTTCCTGGCCCGTACGGCTTCCGGCCGGCCGCTGGCGCTGAAGACCGTGCACCGGGCTCTGAGTCGGCAGGCGGATTTCGCGGAGCGTTTCGACCGGGAGATACGTACCAGCGACCGTGTGCGGGGGGCGTGGACCGTGTCGGTGGTCGACTTCAGCCCGCCGGGGGCCGCGCCGCAGTGGCTGGCGACCGAGTACGTTCCCGCGCCGTCCCTGGCCGACTGGATCCACCGGCACGGGCCGCTGCCGCGGCCCGCCCTGTACTGCCTGGCCCGGGAACTGGCAGCGGCTCTGGTGACGGTCGGGGCGGCCGGGGTCGTCCACCGGGACATCAAGCCGGCCAACGTGCTGCTGGGCCGCGAACGTCCCTTCCTCATCGATTTCGGGATAGCCCGCGCCGCCCGCGATGCCCGTTACACGCAGACCGGCGCGGTCATCGGCACCCCCGGCTACCTCGCCCCGGAACAGGCCACCGGTGCTGCCGTGTCGGCTGCGGCCGATGTGTTCTCCCTCGCGGCGGTCCTCGTGTACGCGGCCACCGGCTGCGGTCCGTTCCTGGCCGTGGGGGAGGAGCTGCAGCTCCCGGCGCTCCTGTACCGGATCGTCCACGACGAGCCCCGCCTGGCCGGCGTCCCGGAAGACCTGGTCCCGCTGGTGGGGGACTGCCTTGCCAAGGACCCGTCCCAGCGGCCCACCGCCCAAGAACTCCACCGGCGCCTCACCGACGTCGCCGCTGCTCCCGACGAGGGATCGGGGGTGGGGGAGTGGCACGCCGTGGTGCCGCCGATCCTGGCCGCGGACATCGCTCGCCGCGAGAGCGAACTGACCCGGCTCCTCGCCCCGCCGCCCGCTCTCCCACCCGTTGCCGCTCTCCCACCCGTTCCTGCACCGCCGGCACCGGTGCCGGCGGTGCAGGCGGCTCTTCCGCCCCTGCCGCCGGTTCCGACGGCTTCCGCTGCGGGCGTCGACGGGCGGGCGTCCGGCCGGGGCCGACTGATCGCCGTGGCGGGCGCGGCCGCCGTGCTGGCCGTGCTGGCCGCGTTCCCACTGCGGCTCCTCATGGACGGCGACCGCGACCGGGACGGGGGTGGCGGCAAGGCCACCTTGACCCCGACGCCGACCGCATCGGCTTCGGGCCCGGTGTCGGGGCGGGCCGCCCTGCCCGCCGCCTGGGTGGGGACCTGGTCGGGCACCGGGCCCGGAACACCGGACGCGGACGGCATCACCCGGGCCAGGGCGGGCGAGTTCTCCGTCACGGTCACCCTGAACGCCGGGGCGGTGGGCGAGCTCGTGGGCAGGCAGGTCAGCGACGTAAAGGAACTCTCCACCGGGCGGAACCTGGGCTGCACCGAGGCCCTGGAGCTGCGGCAGATCCGCCAGGACTCCGCCGTCTTCGCGGCCGTCACCAGCCACCCCACCGACCGCTCGGCCACCTTCGAATGCCCTCGGGGCAACCTCTACGTGCTCACCATGACGCAGCCCGACCGGCTGACCCTCGAGTCGGAAGGAGCCCAGTCGGCCGGCGCCCCCGAAGCCCTCATCCGCCGCAGCTGACCCGCCCCTCCCCCTGGAATCCGGTGGCCGGGCGGGCCTGGGCGGGCGGTGCCAGGCTGGGAACAGGCCCATCTGCACACCGGCACAGTGCGGCACCCAGAGGAGCATCATGTCCCACACCGTGAACGGCGCCGTGGTCCGCCGCCGGCTGCGCACGGCCCTGGCAACGGCCGCCGCGGCCGCTGCCCTGCTGGCCGCGAACGCCCACCCGGCCACCGCCCGCACCGCCCAGAACGTCCAGAGCGCCGGCACCGGGGCCGTCACCGCGCCCGCGCCGCCGTGCGGTAGCGGCCAGCTCGTACCGGGGGGTGCCGAGCGACTGGGGGTGAACGCGGTGCGGATCACCGTCGTCAACGAGGGTCCCGCACCGTGTGTCCTGCGGGGCCACCCCACGATCGCCCTCGCCGGCCATGGCTCGCCCGCCGCCGCCAGGAGCCTCACCGTGATCCGCCAGGGACCGGCGCGCCCGGTGGAGCTGCCCGTCGGCGGTGCGGCGGCGACCCGTATCGCCTTCGCCCCGGTCCTGGGTGAGGCCGACGGCTACTGCGCCTCCGGCGCGGAGCCGTTCGCCGCCCCCACGATGGTGATCGGCGCCGCCGGCGCACGTCTCCAGCTCGCTCCCGACGACGGCGGGAACTTCGCCCTGTGCGGCACCGCCGTACGCGCCACCGCCTTCCGCCCCGCCCCCTGACCGCGCACGCGCGCATGGCAGGGGTGCTCAAAGGCCGGGCATGGCCCCGGTGATGCGGTCCCAGAGGGAACGGGTGGCACCGAAACCGCTCTCGTGCACCCACACGTGGCTGCACCCCGGGCACTGCAGGTGGAGCAGGCTGCCGGTGTTGGTGAGCAGGTAACGCCAGTGCGCGGAGCAGGTCCGCCGCTCCTGGCAGGGCTCGCAGCCACGCGTGTCCTGGCACTGGGGGCAGGCCACCCAGGCGCGGCGCCCGGGATCGGCCTGCGGGTCAAGCGGCAGCACGGCCGTGTCCACGGTCGGGCAGCACACCGGCCGCGACAAGGTCGTCGTAGAGGCGCTGCTGCTGCGCGTCCAGCCCGGAGTACAGCAGGTCGTACGCGGCCTCCTCACCCAGGAGGACCTCCACCGGGTCCCAGTCGGGGCCGAGGGCCTCCATCACCTGGGCACGCCGGAGCACCTCCTGCGAGGTGAGGTCGACCGCGAAGTCGACCAGCCCGGACCCGCCGGTACCGGCGCTGTCGTCAGGGGAGGGGGCGGAGGGGGTGTGAGGGGCCATGCCCTGAAGTTAGGTAAACCTTCCTTCCCCGGTCAAGAGAGGGTGGGCGGAGTCACAGCCCGCCCCGTCTCTTGGGGTGCGGTGGTGCGGCCTGGGGTTGAGGATGGGCTGGTGTGTGTCCCTTCGTACGGTCTGTCGGGAGTGGTGTCATGTTGGAGCGGGTTTTGCGTAGGGGTGGTACGGAGGTCACGTTCGTGCTGCCTGCGGACGTTCCGCCGGGGCCGGTGAGTGTGGTGGGGGATTTCAACGGCTGGCAGCCGGGTGTCCATACGCTTGTGCCGCGCAGGGACGGTAAGCGTGCGGTCACGCTGACACTGCCGAGTGAGCGCACGCATTCTTTCCGATACCTGGCGGCGGGTGATTACTGGTTCAACGATGAGAGTGCTGGTGACCGGGAGGGCCCGAACAGTCGCCTGCACACCTGACCACTAGCCCGTCTTCCTGTGTGGGGCGGGTCCTGTCTCTGGCCCCGTGCGCGGATGCGTTCTGTGGTGTGAAGGTGTCAGAGTCCGAGTGCAATGGCGATGCGGGTCATCTCGGCGGTGGTGTTGACGTTGAGTTTGGCGCGGATGCGGCGGAGGTAGGCGTCGACGGTGTGCTTGGAGAGGCCCATGTGGCGGGCGGTTTGGAGGTAGGTGCGGCCGGCGGCGATGTGTCGCAGTGCTTCCTGCTCGCGGGGGGCCAGCTCAGGCGTGGGGGCCGCGGGGGTGTGGGGGGTGGTGAGTGTGAGAGTCATGGGATTTCCTCCGCCGGATCGGCTCGGTCATCGCTGCTCGCGTCCTCGGAAGCAGGTGGGACATCCGACCGAATGTCCCGTTTTGTTCTCTTGTTAAGAGCGTGGCGGCGGCATTTCATGGGGCTGTCCGCCGACTGTCACAGGCGTGTGACAGCCCTCTTTTTTCCGCCCGCACGCGGCGGCGGTGGGGCGGCGGCCGGGGTGTTCCGTGCCGTTCAGGCTGTCCCGGATCGGGGGTGGCGTCGTTGCGGAGGAGGCGCTTCTGGGGCTTGTCCGTCCTGTTGCGTGGGGTCGCCTGGACGAAGCGGACCTGTGTGCAGGGCAAGGCTGACTGGTGTCGCACCGGCACGCTGACGCGGTGGTGGAGCCGGGGGCGGTGTTACTGCCGGAACGGGTGTGAGCTGGGCGGATGGCTGGTCTTGAACCGGCGGAGGACCAGGACGCAGCGTGGTTCCTCCCCACCGACGCAGCCGCTCGCTTCTGCGGAAATCGCTCCCCTCTGGGGCACTCCGCGATTCAATTCGCACAAATATTCGAACGGCAGTCGGCGGGGAGGCACCTCCAAAGAAGACGGGTCACGTCCCGAAGGAGGCGCCCGCATGCACCCGCAGGATCACCAGAGGTCAGCTCCACCATGTCCACGGCGGCCTGCCCGCCACCGAGACACTCCGAGGTCTCTGGTGAATCCCGGAAGCGCCGGGTGATCGCCATGAACGACGACGCAGCCTCCACGCCCCCTTCCATTCGCCCCCAGCGCCCACCCCGACCTGTGCGCACAGCTCCTCGCCCTCGCCGAAGGCATCACCCCGCACGTGCAGGCGATTCCTCCGGCTGCCGCAGGCGCCGTGCCTGCGGTGTTTCCATCCTGGCGTCGCCGCCCCCGGCGGCGGGCAAGGCGCGCTGAGGGGCGCGGTCGGCGCCCTGGGGTGGAAATGGGGCGAATGCCGTTACCGGCTGGGGGCAGGGGGCACCCATAGGTGCCGTGACCGGTCCGTGTGAGGGGGCCGGCCCAAGACCCGTGCAGACGAGGATGAAGGAGTACGACGGATGACAACGGCTCGCGAGATCATGACCGCGGACGCGACGTGCATCGGCGCCCAGGAGACGGTCCTTGAGGCCGCGAAGAAGATGACCCAGTTGAAGGTCGGAGCCCTGCCGATCTGCGGCACGGACGAGAAGCTCAAGGGCATGCTCACCGACCGGGACATCGTGGTGAAGGTACTGGGCGCCGGCAAGGACCCGGGCGCGGTGAAGGCCGGCGACCTCGCCCAGGGAGAGGCCGTGACCATCGGCGCCGACGACGACGCCGCAGAGATCCTGCGTACCATGAGCGAGCACCAGGTCCGCCGGCTGCCCGTCATCGACGGGCACACGCTGGTCGGCATCGTCGCGCTGGCCGATGTCGCCCGCGCGCTGCCGGAGGCCAAGGTCGGCGACCTGCTCCAGACGATCTCGGAGAACTGACCGGCCCCACGCGTTGGACGCCTGGGTGTCTCGATGGCGCGGGGCCCCACCGGCCGGTGGGGCCCCGCGCCACGTGCGGCTCAACGCCGCGAAGAGCTGGTAGGGCAGCAGCCGCTGCGGTCTTCTTGCGTACGGTGCGCTCAGGCCTGGGTGCGCAGAGCCGCAGTGTCGGGGATTTCTCGGCCTCAGCCGGAAGCGGCGGCGCTTTCCTCCACGGGGGCGGACGCCTGGGCGGGGGCAGACTCCGGCTTCGACTCGGGGGCCTGGACCTTGTCGGGGTTCTCCTTGTCCACGACCACCGGGTCGGGCTTGTCGGTCTTGTGCTCGCAGTAGACCTTGCCCTGGTAGAACTTGCAGCCCGGCATGTTCTCCACGTCGCGGACCTTGTTCTTCTTGCCGTGGTGCTTCTCGTTCTTCTTGCCCTTGCCGTGCCGCTCGGCGTGCTGGACAGGGGACGGCCGCGCAGGCTAAGGGTATGGAGCAGGCGCCGATCCTCGTGCACCGGATCTCCCCGTCGGGCGGCCGACGGGTCGTGATCAGGATCCGCGGTGTCGACACCGTCCTCGGCGTCGCTCACAGCGATCGGGACCTGATCGAGTTCCTGCAGTCCCTCGACATCCCCGACTGCGACGCGCTGGTCCTCGGCGACTCCGAGGTCATCGCATGGCAAGGCGGGAAGCCGCATCAGTACGAGGTCGGCGAGGGCGAGGAGTGACCGACTCCCCGGCATTCCCGGCGAGCGGTAGGTGGCTGGATCCGGTGGCGCCCCAGGTCGTGTCGTCAGACTCCGCCGGGCCGGCGGGGCCCGCCCTTCGGGCGGCCGACGCACCTTGACGACACTGCGGTACGGCGAGCACGACCGAGGGCCCGACGAACCGGAAGGCGGCAACGGGCGCCGACGCCGAGTACCCGGCCGCGCGCACATTCGGCTCTCCGCCTCACCCACCCGTCCTCATGCACCCCGGACGAGCACCGGCGCACGCTCCGACAACGGTGTGAGCAGGATCGATTCATTTTCCTCCAAGAGGGTTGCCTACCGCGTCCGGGAACGTGCACGGCGGCCGGGGCAGGGAATCCTCTGCAGCAGACGCGGCACAGGAGTGCGGCGCGCCCCGTGGGCCCCACAGAGGGAAGGGGCGGCTCTCGGCTGCCGCCTCCAGCCCGGCCCATCGCCCGGCCCATCGCCCGGCCCATCGCTCGGCCACCCGGCCGCCCGCCGGTGCGGCACGACGCTCTGCGGCCTTCACCATCCCGGAAGGAACCCGCAACCCCCATGAGTGACGACATCGCCTACGCGAAGATCCACCCCGCGATCGGAGTGGCCCGGGTGGGCAACAGCACCCGCGACGACGGGTGGTACTACGGCCCCGAGACACCGGACCCCGACCCGATGCCGGCCGGCTCCCTCAAGGACGACACCGGCGCCTTCAAGCGCCAGGCGGCCCGCTTCCGCCTCTACGGCTACGACAGCGCAGGCAACGTCGTACGCGAGCTGACGAACGACAACGCCTCGATCGAGTGGGGCGTCCACGTCGCGAACCAGAAAGCCGCCTGGTACGAGTTCAGGCTCGCCCTCGACATCCCCGACACTCAGGGCCATAGCACGCCGAGGCGCAACAAGGGCATCGACCGCCGCAGCCTCGTCATCGACCCCGGCCGCAAGACCCTGCGCGCCGGCACCGGCCAGAGCGTGGAGTTCACCGGCGGCACGTTCCAGGGCATCCCGGTCCCGCTGGGCCGGATGCACACCGACGAAAGCGGCCGCCTCGTGGTGCTCGGCGGCTCCGGCCGGTCCGCCGCGAAGAACAACGAGCCACTGCACTCGTACGGAAACAACGACGGCTGGTACGACGACATCTCCGACGGTCCGGTCACCGCCACCCTCAGCGTGGACGGCCGCCGCATCGAGGTCCGACCCGCCTGGGTCGTGGTGGGCCCGCCCAACTACGCGCCGGACATCAAGACCGTGCGCACCCTGTACGACCTGCTCCTCGACGTCTTCGTCAGCAAGGGCCAATTGCCCCGGCCCGCTCAGGTGTCCTTCAAACACCACATCGCGCCCCTGCTCGAGCGCTTCAGCAACCTGCAGTGGGTCAACAAGGGCTTCGCCACCCACTTCGGCTGCGATGGCCCGCAGGACTTCACCACCACCGAACTGCAGCGCCGCCTCTCCCAGCCCGGGACCGTCTACCGCGAGCTGCGCCGCCAGGTGTACACCGCCATGCGCGACTACCAGCGGGACGGAGTGGCGCCGATGACCTGGCCGTGGTTCTACGGCGACGGCATGACCAGCCGCCCCAAGTCACCGCGACAGTACATGACCCTGTCGGCCCTCCAGATGGACATGCTGCTCAGGTGGTCCAAGGGCGACTTCGTCGAGACATCCGGGCCCGACTCCCCGCGCCGCCTGGAGGACGCGCCCCTCGCCGAGCAGCCCGGGCTCCTCGACCGCGCCGCCCTCGACTTCTGCCTCGCCGATGCCTTCCACCCCGGTTGCGAGGTGACCTGGCCGATCCGGCACGCGACGATGTTCGCCGAGCCGTTCCGCATCCTGCACCGCGCCGAGGGAGAGGCGGAGCCCGACTACGGCGAGGAGCTCACTCCGGAGAAGGCCCTGGCCGCAGACGGTCCCCTGCACGCGCAGGGCCCGGGCGGCCTGACCCGGTGGATGGCCGTCCCCTGGCAGACGGACACCGCCAGCTGCCGCTCGGGCTACGAGTCCACCGCCGGCCTGGGCCCCCGGTACGACCCCCATCTGCCGACCTTCTGGCCCGCCCGAGTGCCCAACCACGTGCTGACCGAGCGCGACTTCCGGATTGTCAACAAGGAGGGCGGCCTGACACCCTCCGAGGACGAGCGCACGGCGGCCTTCGCCAACCGGGCCTCCTGGCTGCGAGGCCTGAAGGGCACGTACGAAGACCAGTTGAAGCAGGCCGCCGCGGAGTGGCACCGCTTCGGCGTCGTGGAGACCCGCCGCTACACCGTCCGCGACAACAAGTACCCGCCGCGCTTCCAGGTCGAGTCCGAGCCCGGCTTCGCCCTCGAAGGGGTCTCGGACGACCGGAACCTGGTCACCCTGCACGTATCGCAGACCGCCGACGACACCACCCGGGACGCCGAAGTGTCCCGCCTCGCCGAGGACGTCGGCGTCGCCCCCGAGAACATCACCGTCGGCTACATCGACAAACTCGACCCCTTCGGGGAGGAAGCCGCCAACGGCACCGGCCGCCACGAGGGTTCTTCGTGACGGTGGACCACACCGGTCCCCGGGCCGCCGCCGCGCCCGCGTACGACGTGGTGGTCGCCGGCGGCGGCCCGGCCGGCGCCGCCGCCGCCCTGGCGCTGTGCCGCGCCGGGCGCACCGTCCTGCTCGCCGACGCCGCCACCGGACCGCCGCCCGTCGGCGAGGCGCTCCCGGCAACCGCCCGCGTCCTTCTCCGCGACCTCGACGCACAGGACGTCCTCGACGAGCGCCACCACCTGCCCTGCTACGCAAACCTGTCCGCCTGGGGCTCGGACGACCTCGCCGCCCAGGACAGCATCCTCGACCCGCACGGCCACGGCTGGCACCTGGACCGCGACCGCTTCGACCGGAAGCTGCGCGAGCGCGCCCGCCTCCTTGGCACCGATGTCGCCGAACGCACCACGGCCCGCCCCGCCGGCCGCTCCGGGGACGGCACCTGGACCGTGGAACTACGCGGCCCCCGCGAGCGGCGCACCGTGCGCTGCCGCTGGCTGGTCGACGCCACCGGCCGCCGAGCGGGCCCGGCCACCGCGGCCGGCGCCCGCCGGGTGGTTCACGACCGGCTGGTCGCGCTCTGCCTGACCCTCCCCCCATCGACCACGCCGGCCCCCGACGCCTCGACCCTCGTGGAGGCCGCACCGGACGGCTGGTGGTACACGGCGCTGCTGCCCGCCGGCCACCGGCTGCTCGCCCGATACACCGACGCAGACTTGCTTGCCGCCCGGCAGGGCGGCACCGACCTGCTCACCGACATCGCCCGCACCCGCCACACGGGCGCCCGGGTGTCCGCCCACCCGTGGCCGGCCGCCGCCGCACGGCGCGCGCCCGCCCACACCGTCCGCCTGGACGCCGTCCACGGCGGCGGGTGGGTCGCCGCCGGCGACGCCGCCGCCGCCTTCGACCCGCTGTCGTCCCAGGGCATCCTCACCGCCCTGTACACCGGCATGCGGGCCGGCCAGGCGGTCCACGACCACCTCGGCGGCGACCGCACCGCCCTCACCCACTACGCCGCCGAACTCGACACGATCACCGCCACCCACCTGCGCAACCGGCGCACCTTCTACGGCCTCGAACACCGATGGCCCCGGCACGCCTTCTGGCGCCGCCGCCACACCACCGGCCCGACGGATCCCGCCGACGGCCGACCGAACACCCGACCCGACACGATCCCAACCCCAGGAGTGCCCGCATGACCACCACCGACACCACCTCCGCGTCCGACGCCCGAGCCCCCCGCCACGGCCACAGGTTCCTGCTCATCGGCACCGACACGATCTTCGCCTACCACCTCCCGCTCTACCACGTCGCCGTCCACGCCTTCCAGATGATCACCAAGTTCGGCCTGGACGGGAGCCTGCGGAAGAAGTACCTCAACGACCTCGGGAACCACGAGGACCGGCAGGTGTACTACTCCCTGTTCTCCGAGGGACACTGGCCCCTGAAGGAGATCGTCGACGGCACCCGTACCTCGCTGCAGGTGGAACTCGAGCGGGTGACCGTCGACAGCACCGGCGCTCGCACTTTCACCAAGATCCTCGACGAGACCACCGCCACCTGCCGCAAGCAGGACGTCGTCCACTACAAGCCCCTCGACGCCACCGACTACCCCGAGCACCTCACCTACCTCGCCTTCGGCGAGGGTTCCGAGGTCCACCTCGCCCACCAGCTCGCCGCCTCGCCGAACTGGGACGAGGTCATCACCACCTCGAACCCCGCCGGCTTCGAGCAGAGCGACCTCGATCACGCCGCCGCCCTCACCATCCCCGCCATCAAGGACCCGAAGGGCGTCGTCAAGACGAGCCCCCTGGTGAAGGGCAAGCCCTACGAAGGCCAGATCGGGACGCGCGAGGTCACCTTCACCGCCGGGCGCCAAGGCTGGTGGAACCACAGCAGCCTCAACAACAAGTAGCCGCGAACACCGGGCGCCGTGCTGCATGGCGGGCGGCCATAGTCGGCGTCCTGACGGCGGCTCGCCATGCCGTCGCCGTGGAAGCAGCACCCTGCAACGCGGCCCCACCGGCTTCGGCCGGCGGGGCCGCGTCTGTCCGGGGACAACTGGTTGGGGACAACTGGCTGGGGATACAGGCCGGGCCAGGGGCGGCAGCGGCTCAAAAGGCGTCGTTGCCGCTCGGCTGACCGCGCCGTTACCGTCCGGCGGATGCCTGACTCCTATGCCGATCTGTCGCGCTTCTACGACCTCGTCATGACCTCGGGATACTACGACTACGACGCCTACGCGCATGCCCTCCTGACGCGTATCGGTACCCGCGCGGACGTGCTGGAGCTGGGGATGGGCACAGGACTGGTCGCCGACCGGCTGCTGGCCCTGGGCCCCGAAGACCTGCGCCTCACCGGCATCGACCACACCGACAGCATGCTGGCCCAGGCCCGCCACAGACTGGGCGGCCGCGCCCGGTTCCGCCGCGAAGACGTCCTGGACATGTCCCTTCCCACGGCCTTCGACGTCGCGTACTCCGTCGGCGGCGTCTGGTACATCGTCCAGGACGGCGAGGAGTCCTGGCTGAGCAGCCACCTCATGGAGGAGAAGGACAACGAGACGGGGCTGACCAACCTCGCCGCCGCCATCCGGCCCGGCGGTTCCCTGCTGCTCTCCGTCCAGGGGCCCCACCGACGCGCTGACCGAACCCTGCCCGGAGGTACGTCTGCTCTACACGCAGCACGTCGCGATCGACGCCGAAGGCCGGCACACCAAGGACTACTACATCGAGGACCAAGGACTGGTTGTGGCTCACCAGCGCCTCCGCTTCCGGCTCTTCCCCCGCGAAACGGCTGACCGTCTCCTGACGCGATGCGGATTTCACCTGCAGGGAAGCGACGGCGTGCTGTGGCAGTACGTCCGGCGGTAGGTGCGGCGTGGCAGGGCTCCGGCCCCCGCCTCGGGCGGGGGCCGTGACCTGCTTCAGGAGAGGAGGGGAGCGCGGGCGGGCGATCCCGCCAGCCGAGGCGGTACATCCCCAACCATTGCCGTACTGCGCTCCGACCCGTGTCCAGACACGGCCTTGAAGGCACGGTCCGCCTTCAGCGCCCGCCCGCTGTCGGCGCATTCGGGGTACGCGCTGTTGCGGCGCCGGCCTACCGAGGGACGGCCCCAGAGGTGCTGTCCCTCGGTAGGTCGGCTGCCGGGTTACGCGTCCGGAGCGCTCAGCGGCGTGGAAGTGATGTGTGCCATGGGGGCACAACGGACCTGGTAGCGGCCGTTGGGGACGTGTTCGCCCATAGCGAGCCGCACGGTGAGCAGCCCGGCCCATTCGTAACCCTTGACCTCGCCGTGGCGCTCCAAACGGTCGGTTAGCTCCTGCCCCACGACCGTGAGGTGCGGACCGATCTCGGCGTACACGTCCGGAGGCAGCTCGACGGCGTACACGTTCGGTGCCACGGTGCGGTGGGAGCTGCACACAATGGCCTGCTCGTCGCATGTTCGGAGCAGCGCCTCGACCACTTCGGCCTCCACCGCATCCCTGCCCAACAGCTTCTCGGCCAGTGCCTGCTCAGCCTGTTCGATCGCCCGCTCCCAGCCCTTCAGTGTGCCCATGAACCGCACCTGCCCGGGTTTTGCGACGTCACGCGCCGGCGGCGCGGCGGACATGCCCGGTATCACACGGGGGTGGTTGTTGCGGCCGCCGAGCCGCTGGGAGCGGAGCGCCGCAAGGGCGCCTGGGGGTGAACCGAAGTTTGGTGGGACAGGCCGGGGCTTTGCAGTGTTGGCCAGCCCGCCCCCTGTACCGGGTAAAGGTCAAGGAGCTCCTCCGCGCAGCTGGCACCCTGGTGTCCACCGCGCTGGCGAAGTACAAGGCGCACGGAGCGGGAGGATGGGCACAGGCCCTGTGTCCCTGTCCGGCGCAGGCGGGTGGGCCGAGGGGGTGCGCTTGAACAAGCAGCCGCCCTATCCTCGCGGGCATGTCTTACGAGGAGGAAGGACCGCGTCCGGCCGACGTACTGCGCGCGTCTTACGGTGCCTTCGACGCCGTCGTCACGACCATCACGGATGAGCGGTCGTGGCTGTCGACGGGCTGTGCCGGCTGGGCGGTGCGCGATCTTGTCTTCCACTGCCTGAGCGACGCGCAACGCGGCCTGGTGGCGCTGCACACGCCTGCCGGACGGGCGCCGGACCGTGACGCGGTCACCTATTGGGAGGATTGGCGCCCGGAACCCCTGGGCGCGGCCAACGGTCGGAGGTTCACTCGGGTCGTCGCCAGTATGTTCCTGCACATCAATCAACTGTGCGAGCTGTATTCGCAGACTGCGGCCGCAGTGGTGAACGCCGCGGCCAGTGCCGCACCCGACCAGCCCGTTGCCACCCAGGGCCACGTGCTGAAGGCCGGCGATCTGATCCGCACGCTGGCCGTCGAGGCGACGATCCACCATCTCGACCTCGTCGTGTCGCTCCCTGACGCACCAGGCCCCTCGGCAGAAGGCCTTGGCGAAGCGCGCCGCACGCTGGACGGGTTACTGGGCCGCCCGGTGCCAGCGCCGTGGGACGACGCGCAGTACGCACGCGTGGCGACCGGACGCGCGCCGTTGTCCGATACCGACCGAGATCGTTTGGGTGCGGACGCCGCCCGATTCCCCCTGTTCGCATAGCCCCCCACCCACAGGCCCCCGGACAGGCTGACCGACGTCAGCAGACTGGCCGGGAAACGAAAGACTGCGCAAAGGCTATTGAAGACAAGGCGCATGCCTCATCGGGGCAACCAGCTTGCTTCAGACGATCCCGACGACCAGCTCACCCCATCCCGAAGGTGACAGCCACCGTGCTTCGGCTCCATTCGACGGGCCGCCGTACAACGCTCTGGCGGCGGCGCGCTCCTGAATTCGCACTCCGAATCAAGGCCGAGCTGACCACGCCCCGGCGCACCACCCGCCGTCCCTTCGCCCCTGCCCCGCCCCGCGAGCCAGTCGACCCTGCCCGCATCGGCCGCCAGATCGGCCGCCGCGCCATGAGTTTTGAAGGCACCTGCTGACACAGCCGAGTCGTGTCGGCGGCTCGCAACAGGACTGCCACAACGCTCCGAGATCGCTTGACCGTGCCCCAGAGGGAGGGTCAACAGTGTCCCCAGAGATCACATGAGCGGGCGGTGTGCGCTCGCCGGCTGGCAGGACGAAGTGGGGGAGTTCGAGTGACGGTGACCTGCGTCATTCTCGATATCGGTGGCGTGCTGGAGATCACGCCGGAAACGGGGTGGGTGCAGCAGTGGGAAGAGCGGCTGGCGCTGCCGCTGGGCACTGTGCATGAGCGGATGGGCGACGTGTGGCAAGCCGGGAGCGTCGGCCACATCAGCGAACACGACGTGCACTGGGAGGTAGCAGCCCGTTTGGGGCTCGACGCGCCCGAGGTGGAAGCCTTCATGGCGGATCTTTGGGCGGAGTATCTGGGAACGCCCAACGAGGAACTCATCGCTTATGTGCGAGGGCTGCGGGGAAGCTGCAGGCTGGGCATCCTGAGCAACAGCTTCGTCGGTGCCCGCGACCGAGAGACTGCGCTGTACCACTTCGACGAACTGGTCGAGCAGATCGTGTACTCGCACGAGATCGGCATCGAGAAGCCGGACCCACGTGCCTTCCAGGCCGCATGCGCCAGCCTGGAGGTGCGGCCGGAGAGCTGTCTCTTCATCGACGATTTCGCAGGAAACGTTGAGGCTGCACAAGCGGTGGGTATGCAGGCGCATCTGTTCGAGGACAACACCCGGACGATCAGGCGCATCGCTGCCCATCTGGACGCTGGTCCGCGAGTTGCAGGGCGCGTCCCGCTCGGATGACGTCGCCGCGGCGGCAGCTTCTTCCTCGGTTCCGACGAGACCGAGTCCACGGCACCGCGGACCGTCCGCCACGACACGTTGTCCTTGCGCTCGAGCTCCGGCATCGTCATGCCGCCCCGGTGGTCGCGCCGGATCACGGCGTACAGCTCGACCATCGACGTTTGCGGCATGACCATGGCTTTTCACCAGGGGCACACTGTGTCTTCCGCGGCACCGCGACGGCAGCAGCCCTCGTCATCTGGCTGCGAGCGAGGCAGCCGCGGGCTTCTTCGCGGGCGTGGCGCCACTACCGGCGCCCGACGGCAGCCCTGGCCCCGACTGCGCACCGCACTTGGCCTTTGACTGCCGACCGTGCGAATCGTTCCTGCGGTGAATGTCTGCGGCTGTGTGGGTGAGCGCAGCGCGCTGTGTCTCCGGTGGAGGTGACAGGCCGGTAGAAGACGGGGGTCGTTCCGTCGTACTGAGGGGTGTTCGTGATGAGCCGAGGCTTGATCGTCGTGGATGTGCAGAAGGACTTCTGTGAAGGAGGCAGTGTTCCCGTCGCGGGAGGCGCGCGGATCGCCACCGCGATCGCCGAGCTGGTGGAGCAGGACGCGGACGGTGACTACCAGTACGTCGTGGCCACCCGCGACCACCACATCGACCCGGGCGGCCACTTCTCCTCGAACCCGGACTTCAAGGACAGCTTCCCCGTCCACTGCGTCGCCGGAGACGAGGGCGGAGAATTCCACCCGAACTTCGCCCCCACCGCCGCCGGCGGCAAGGTTCACGCGATCTTCTTCAAGGGCGCCCACAGCGCGTCCAAGAGCGGCTTCGAAGGTGCGGACGCCGAAGGCACCCTCCTCGCGGACTGGCTCCGCGCACGCGGTGTGCGGAACGTCGACGTGGTGGGCATCGCAACCGACCACTGCGTGCGCGCCACCGCCCTGGACGCTGCCGCGGCTGGATTCGGAACCCGGGTACGCCTGGACTACACCGTCGGTGTCGCCCCCGACACCATTGCCTCCACTCTGGACGACTTCCGCCAGGCAGGCGTCAAGGTGTCCGGCAAGGCACCGGCGCCGAAGTAGCCCAGCAGGCACGACAACGCCCTCACCCCGTGGCGGTCCACACTCGGGGAACGGGTTCTGCGAGAGCTCGTTGGCCTGGGGGCGCACGCCCCTGCCCGGGGTGCGTCGATTCCGGCGGGGCGCCCGGGTGCGCTCTGGCGGCAGTAGCACCGGGCCGCCCCACCACCCACTGCGGCAAGAGGTCCGGCGCGCGGACCGGGCGGACCGGGCGGAGCCGAACCCGCTGGCTGGCTGCACGTAGCTGGCCCCGTCACGAGAACGGCCTCCCCTTGGAGGATGAGGGGAGGCCGATCCATGCAGGGGCCTTACACTGCGGCTGGTTCACACGGCGCTGGATGTGCCGGCGCGACGATTGCGCCGGGTCCAGGACTTGGTGCTGTCAGTGCTCGCCGTGGTGGTCGGCCTTGTGGTGGCCGTCGAGGCCGCTGCTGTTGATGCAGGTGTTGCCGAAGGCGGGGTTGAGGATGCCGACGATGTTGACGGTGTTGCCGCAGAGGTTGACCGGGATGTGGATGGGCACCTGGACGACGTTGCCGGACAGGACACCCGGGGAGCCGATGGCAGCGCCCTCTGCCGTGGCGTCGGCGGCGGCCATGCCGGCACCGCCTGCAAGGACGGCACCAGCGGCGGCGGTCACGGCTACGGCCTTGGCGATTCGGAACATCAAGATCTCCTTGAGCTGACTCTGCCGCGGGAAGTGCGGCACGGACGACGTCCCCCACAACGGCCGGAGGCGCCGGCCCGTTACGGAAGATGGGCCGAACCGGTGAGATCTGCCAGCCTTGCCACTCCAAAGTGAGGACGGCTACGGCATTCGGCTGCGTTCCTTCGTGCCGCACCGGGCTCACGCAAGACCCGGCAAGACGTCCAAAGCGCCACACCCGGCTCACACAACTGCCGACTGCACACCCGACTAAGCATCCTTCTACGCCGCCCGACCCGCGCCCTCACCATCGGGGCCGTCACAGGCCTCGCCTTATACCGGGAACACACTTCGCCGACCCCCTCGCCGTCGCCATCGGCGACGCCAGCCTCAGGGAGGCCGCAGCGGCGAACTGGCGCCGCCGGCATGACGACCACCCGGCGCCGGTCGGGCGGTACGACGGCGAGCCCGGAGTTCGACCGGGCTGCGGTCGCCGCCCGGCTCCTGGCCACGGCAAGATCACCGTTCCCAGGGGAGGCCCCGTCCGTCGCCCTGGTCGTCGCCGGAGGCGGCGGTACGCGCCGGTTCCGGCTGGAGGACCCGCACCTGTTCCTGGCCGACGACGCCGAGGACGAGGACGAGGAGAGCCTGTCCGGCTGGTCCACCAACGAGGACGCCAACACGCCCGCCGCCCCTGCCCGGAAGCACGTTCGGGCTGACCGTCAAGCATGTGGCCACGCCCGGAACGCCGCCCTGACCGTCCTGGGCGAGGCAAGCCTGCTCCCGGCCTGGTACGTCACCGTCGGCCTGCACCCCTAAAGACCGCGGTGATGCGCGGGGGCCGGTGTCTGTTCACGTGCCGACGGCGGTCACGCCGAACATCAGGGTTCGGCGGCTGACGTCGTAGTGCACGGTCGGAGTGCTGCGTAGGAGATCCTGGAGGATGTCGGCGTCGTCGGCGTCGACGGTCAGTACCTCTTCCCAGGCTCCTTCGTCCAGCACGAGCTGCAGGGTGAGGGTGCCTGGGGCGGCGGGCTCACCGGCCACCCAGCTGAACTGGTAGTGGCTGAGTTGGCGCACCTTGATGCTGTCGTCTGTGACGGGCTGCGTCACCTTGGTCGTGGTAGCTCTGGCCATATCGTGTCTCCTTGCGTGGATGACGTCGGTTGCGGTGGGCGGATTGGACTTGGGCCGGCGACCAGATGACAGGGGCAGCCTCCGGCACAGGGCCGAAGGGGCCGGCTGGCCTGCAAGTTCAGCAGTGGCCGGCCATCGGGCCGTGGTGGCAGGCGCGGCGTACGGCGGCCATACCGGTTCCCCCGGCCATGACCAAGGGTGAGGCGGCCCGGCGCAGCATCCCCTGCCTCTGCTGCTCAGGGCGCTGCTGCTCGCCGTGCAGGGCGTTCAGCACGAGCACCCCGGCCGTCAGAGCGGGCACGGCCCACTGCAGCAGCGCGAGGTGGCGCTGCGCCTGATCCATTTCCACCGGGTGGTCCTCGGCCGCTGCCCGGTCTTCGGAGTCCGGGGACGAGGCGAGTTCGATCTTCTTGCCCAGGACGCGGCTGTAGGCCGTGGCGGCGAGCGCGGCTCCGGTGAGGACCGTCTTGGCGAAGGTGGAGGCACCCACACCGCTCTGGTAGGCCACCCGTGCACTGTTGGCTCCCAGCAGGCCGGCGCCGCCCACAAGGTGGGCGCCGATCGCGGCCGCGTTCACCGGCGTCCAGGCAGCCCAGCCGGCGCTGGCGATCCGCGAGGCGAGAACCGGCTCCTTCACGGCGTTGCGCGCCGCTCCGTTCAACCCGACGGCCCCCATGAGAGAACCACCGAACCAAGCTGCCAGACCGATGTCATGCAGACTGCGCATGACCGTGTTGCGTTCAGACATGTGAGTCCTTCCAGACACACGCGTGCCCGCGGGCGCAGGCACCGAACTCAGGCTCACGCTGATCGGCCGTGCCTGCCAGACGAGGCGCGCACTTGGACGAATCCGGCCTCCGCACAGCCGGTGCGGGACGGCCAGTGCGCAGCAGCTCCGGCCGCCTTCGCGGCGGGTGCCGCTCCTTCGGCCGTGCCCGTCGGGGCGCCAGCGCAGGAGAAGGCCGATCTGCGGGCCGCCTGGCAGACGCGATGCGCTTCTGGGGCCGCTGACCGAGGGTCTGACGACCGCGCGTACGTCGAAGCCTGACCACTGAACCGCAGCGTGCCCCTGATCCGGCTTGGGGCCGGCTTGGGTCCCGGGCGCCGGCGTGTCTGCTCGTCGTGGGCAGACAGGGCGGTGCCGTCGTACCGCCGCCGCGCCAGGGGCGTGCCGCAGCTCAGTTCGCGGGCCCAGGGGCTGGCCGCGCGGCGCTGGTAGAGGGCGAGGGCCTTGCCGATGAGCCCGATGCCAGCCTGTGTGGTGTACCGCAGCGAGCAGCAGTTTCCGGTGAGGCGGACGACCGCGCTCTGCTCATCCAGAGAGACGATCTCGTAGCGCAACGGGCCGAACGTTCCGGCAGCGTTTCGACAGCCGTTCGGGAGTCACCCTGGCCATCCGCGCCGAGCCGTTGTTCATGACGACGGGAGGCACGGCCCACCGCTGGGAAGTCGTACCGACGGTCTGGGCGTTTCCCGAGCTTGGTCCGACCTTTGGGGAGCATCGGTACAGCAGTGCTCCGGAAGACGACGGCTGCCTCGGCGGTGGGCGGGTTTTCTGGGTCGCCGACCTGGGACCCGCACGCCATGGTTCGAGGCATCTGGGCGACACGGCGGCTTTGGGCATTGATGCCCGTATCCGATACGGCGGCGTGCTAAAGATATGGGAAGAATAGTCCCAAAGCAGGAGGTATATGACGATGCGCACGACTCTTCTCCGTGTGACGGTCGCGTTGGGTGCAACGGCAGTGCTGGCTATCTGCGGGGCCGGCGCGGCCAGCGCCGACGGCGTGGGCAACGCAGGCATCGGCAACACAGGCGTGGGCAACGCAGGCATCGGCAACGCAGGCGTGGGCAATGCAGGCGCTTTCAACGACGGCATCGGCAATGCGGGGATCGCCAACTGGGGTCTGGGCAACGCGGGCATCGCCAACACGGGCATCGGCAGCCACGGCATCGGCAATTCAGGCATCGGCAGCTCCGGCATCGGCAATTGAGACGGGCTCACAGCCCCCGCACCACCGGGCCGCACGACGCGTCCGGCTGACGCCGGGCCGGTCCACCCGGGCTGCCCGCTCCACCAGCGGCCGGCCCGGGTGTGGCGTCGAGTAGCTGGCACGCGAGGATGGCGCACCGCGCGCTCGGCTTCACCTTGTTGCACGAGAACTTGGATGTCCTCCCGCGGCGGGCGGCTGCTGCCGCCCGTGAGCGCAGATCGGCGGCCGCCGCGGGTCACCACCGAGGACACCTTCCGTGCCGCCTGCACGCTAAGGGCTGTCCCGTAATCCCCGGCGGATCAGCGCGCGGCGTCAGACGCGGTGCATCGCAAGGCGGAGGAGCGTGCTGATACTGGGCGTATCCGGGCGTTCCGACAACGCGGCGAGGTGCCGTGGCTGTCGTCGTGCGCCCGCCGGGGATCACGGGACAGCCCTTAGGCGTCGCACGACCCGCTGTGGCTTTCTGCCCCCGTTCTCGTGAACATGGACGGAGGAAGCGCGGCGGCTCAGCCCAGTTCGAACCCGTGCTGGCAAAGATCCGCGGCTCGCATCGGTCCGGGACGGCCACGCGTCCGCCCCGACCGCGTGCGGGCCGACCAGGCGTACGCCTCCCACAGAAACTGCGCCTACCCGCGCCGCCGCGGGATCCGATGCACCATCCCGGACAGGGCCGACCAGGCGCGCAACCGTCGAAGGCTCGGCTCCCGTGGCGGCCGGCCGCCGCACTGCAACCCGGTCGACTACCGCCGGCGCCACACGGTCGAGTGCAAAATCAAACCGCCTCAAGCGCCACCGCGCCGTCGCCACGCGCTACGACAAGCTCGCCGTCCGCTACGAGGCGACCGTCCTGATTGCAGCTCTCCACGAATGGCTTTGATCGAAGGTGGCCTTCCCGTCCTCGTTCACCAGTCCCGGCCGGCGGTCAGCTCCTCCGCATCCGCTTCCATGAACTCGTATGCCGACGCGACGAAGCAGAACTCGTCACAGATCCACTCCCGCGCCACCGTCTCGATTCCGCTTCCGGCCGCCACGAACTCCCTGTCCAGCAGGTTGAACTCCTCCGTCGCAGCCTGGGTGAGCGCATACAAACTCTCAAGGTCCGTCGGTCGCTCGGCCTCAACGCGCTCGCACAGCCGCAGCAGGATCGCCTTTCCCTGGTCGACCACGTGATCAGGGAAGTACGAGTCGTCATACATCTGCCGCAAGAACGCGCGTCCCGTTATCTGCTGGTTTGTGATCGGCATGGCACTTCCCTCCGCGAAAAGCTCACGCGCCGATCATGCACAGCAGCACTGACAACGATGCCTCCAAAGGACGCCAGACCCCACCCGACCAGGACTTTCATAACAGGCCCAGCGGCGGCGGCCCCAGGTCTCGGTGTCGACGGTTCGGCCGCGGTAGTCGCGCAGGGTGGCAGTGTCGGAGCGGTTGTCCCAGACGTAGGCGCGTCGGTCCTGGAAGAGGTCGGTGCGGGTGTCGCGGCCGTTGCCGGTGTGGATGCGGATCGTGGCGCGGCCGGCGATGCGACGTTGTCGAAGCGGTAGTGGTGGCGATTGCCGTCGGGCGTCCGGGGTCATCCGTGCTCGTCCGATGGCTGCTGGGCAGGCTGGACCGACCAGCTCGGTGGCTCGTCGTTGTCTGAGTCCTCGTCGCGCTCCGCGTCGGCGGATGTCGCATGGATCTTGCCCGACGCGTGGTGGACCGGCGCGTATACGGCGTAGAGCTTCATGGTCTCGTCACCGATGTTGGTGACGTTGTGCCACGTGCCAGCGGGCACGAAGATCGCCCAGCCATCCTCGACCTCCCGGTCGAAGTCGAGTCGATCCTTCGTGCGGCCCATCTGGACGCGGCCCCGGCCCGCATCGAGTCGTAGGAATTGGTCAGTCTCCGGGTGGGCCTCCAAGCCGATGTCCTCACCCGCCGGAATCGACATCAGGGTCAACTGGAGGTACTTCCCGGACCAGGCGACCGCGCGATAGTTCGTGTTCTCGAGTGTCGCCTTCTCGAGGTCGAAGCTTTGAGGTTCCGGCCCGATGTCCTTGATGGTCATATTTCTCTTTCGGTCAACCAAGGCGGTACACGCTGGCGTTCTTGCGCCAGCCCACGTCAGCGTTCTCAGAACCCTGGCTCTTCTGGCCACAAACAGGTGAGCCGCTACCGCACAAGCGGTCGCGACCCCTTGCCACATTCCTCCGTGCGTCCGGTCTTGCAGTCGACCGGGGTGGACCTCTAGGCGGGCGAAGGCCGGCGAGGCATCGCCGAGGCGGCCCCTGCTGCGGAAGGCGTACGTCAGGAGCTGGCGCCGCTGACGCCGGGGGCGACGAAGCGCCGGTGCAGGGGGCGGAACTTCGGCTCGGGATCGCTTTGCACGCCCAGTTCGCCCTTGAGTACGGGGGCGACCCGAGCCTCGATGAACCGGTTGAAGTGGTCCTCCGACTCCCAGATGTCCATGACGTTGAGGCCGCCATCGACGAACCATGCGGCGTGCAGCACGCACCCGTCCGGTGCGTCCTCTTCCCAGCGCACCTTCTGGCGCACCGCGTCGTACACATCGGGTGTGATCTCGGGCCAGGAAAAGGTCATCACGACTGCCATGGAGTGTCCTCTCGACCGCCTGGAGGTGCCGCGGCCGGACGGCACGCGGATCGCACTGCGAAGCTAATCCGCCCGTTTCGCCGGTGCACTCCGGGGCGTCCATCCGAGAAGGGCCAGGTTTGCGTCGGCGCTGTGGGCGTGATCAAGCTCAAGCTCCGCATCCTCGGCCGCTGCGACACGCGGGTCGGCTGCCTGGCGGGGATGCGAGAGGGATGGGCTCCTGTGGCAGTGGTGCGGTGTCAGCGCCAGGGGTCAACCCTCGCTCGCGCATGTCACACAAGAGCCGAACGCTGCGCTTCCGATGCGGCTATGGCCGGGCGCAGTCCGCCGACAGGGCGTGAGGGGCGAGGTCCGGTGACCAGAGCGCCCTGGCGGCAGTGGTACCGGCCGCCCAACCACCCCCTGACGTAATCCTGGCGGGTGTTCGCATGCGAGGATCGTTCGGCTGGAGCCGGGGATCCGCTGTGAAGTAGCGGCCCTGGCGGCTCCGCCCCGCATGCCCCCGGCCGGCACCCCGCTGGCCCCGGCCAGCCCACCCCCGGCTGGTCGGGGCTCTTCGGCTCGGAGCGGCCGTTCTCCCGGTTCTTCACCGTCTGCGGCGTCTTCAACGCGGCCGCGAGCCGGGTCTGCGTGACACCGGCCCGCCCCTCATGCAGCCGCGCCCGTTCCGCCGGGACGGCAACCGCGGCTCGCTCTCCAGCCGCGTTGTGTTGCCGGGGCCGGTATCCAACCGGCGCTGGTTGTTGGGCCCCTCCGGGGGTGGGCGCGTGCGCGGGTAGGGCAGGGTCGCAGGCGGGATCCGGCCTGCCTGCCGGCGGGGACGTGGGAGAGGGCGGTGTGCTGGTGGACTGCGACTTCTGGACGGGGGACTTCGGGGACGCGCACGCGGGCGCGGCGGGTGTACTGGTCGGCGGCTGCGAGCCGGGTCCGGTGTACTTCGATGTCGGGAGCGGTCCGAACGTGCCGTCGACCTCGCACTGGTCGCCTACGACGGCCGGGCCGGCCGTCCACCGCCGAGGCCCTCCGGGCCGTGTGCGCGTGCGGATGGCGCAGTCTGGCTCCGTACCGCCTGGACTGGGACACCATCGGCGACCAGCCCTCGCCACTCCGCCTCTGTCAGATCCCCCCGGCCAGTCACGTAAGAGCCAACGAACCAGTGGGTGACATGGGTACGGTCAGCACCTGCGATGCCACCACGCCAACTCCGGGTCTTCCGTCGGCTCGTGATGCGTTCGCCCGAGGAGCACCGCGTCCAGGCGCTCGACCTGCACACGGAGTTCGCTGGCAGCCCTTGGCGGAAGCATGAACAGAGCATCTTGCAGCTTGTCCCGGGCCCAACCCTCGCCGCAGCAGGGGCAGGTGAACTCCGCCTCCCATCGCCTCCATCGGCGCCTCGTGCCGTGGACGCGCACGGACCACACGCTCAGCGCCACCGCCACGATGCCCGGAGACATTCGCTCTCGTTCAAGGACACGGACAGCGGCATTCGCCGCTCCCGACAGGCTTGGAACATCGCGATACCGCACCCAGGGTCTACTCCAGCCGCGTTCCCGCGGTCGAAGTGAAGCTGGTGTTCTACGAGGCACGGCCCCTTCGAATGCAAGTCATGGACCGCATCCTCCCACAGCCCAAGATCGGCCGGACAGAACCTAGTACTGCAACGGTCTTTGGGCTGACTGGTTGGCTGCTTCTGGTGGTGTGTGTCCGCGTCGTTTGTAGTGGCTGATTCGGGCCTGGAACTGGC